>JAXJPW010000021.1:0-45634 GCA_036311465.1 Agathobacter sp. | reverse complement strand
CAGAGTCTAAACTTTGGAAAAAGTGTTATGGATAACAGTTATGGAATGTTTCGAGATATCCTGACATACAAGCTTGACCATCAGGGAAAGAAATTGGTAAAGACAGATAGATTTTTTCCTTCAAGTAAAAGATGCTGTAAATGCGGAAACGTCAAAAAAGAATTACAACTATCAGAAAGAATATATATTTGTAATTGCGGAAATAAAATGGATCGAGATAAAAACGCAGCAATAAATATAAGAGAAGAAGCGAGAAGAATACTAATCGCATAGTAGTGAAAAAGTCCATAACTGGACAAAAACTGCCCATAACTGGGCAATAGAATCGCGGGGCACGCGAGGATAGCCTATTGATACCTGCTTCGTTAGAAGCATTGAGTAGGAAGCTCCCACTTCAAAATCTTAGATTTAAGTGGTGAGAGTATGTCACAGGATACTAAATCAAGAATACAGCCTGAAAAGGGAGTGGGATTACCAGCCACGACCCAGGACGCAATTTCAATGATTGAGAATGCCCAGGAAGGCTGTGATGAGGGAGAAGAACTGTGGTTTGCCATTATGAACCATCAGGACCAGATGGTTGGTTTTGCCGTAATCGACTGGATGGATGAAAGACAGGGAAATGTACAGTATTGTGTTTATATTTTTGAAGAATATAAAAGAAATCACTATGCAAGAGCAACATCAGAAATTATCCTTAAATACCTTTTCCACGAAAGAAGATTTCATAAAGTTGGATGCTGTGTCTTAGAAGGAAATGAGGCAGGGAATGCATTTGCAAGAAGTCTTGGGATGGCATTAGACGCCTATCGTGATGAGATGTTTTTCACATATGGAAAATACATTGGTGAGTTCTATTACAGTATTTTGAGAGAAGAGTATGATAATGGAATCAAAAGCCGTGACAGCTATGAACTGCCATATTCAGAGCTTGGGGAATTCTCTGAAGATATCGTTATAGATGGAGTACTTGTACATAAACCGGAAAATCCAGGGGAGGAAAGACCATATTTTTGGAGATATGATGGTATTGAGCTTCGTGAAATGACTGAAGAATATAATATGATAAATCGTCAGATGATTTATGATTCAGAGGCCTGCGTATATTTTGACAGTGATGTGAAGCTGCCAACACTTGGAAAAGAACTAACAGATTTTGAGAAAGCACATTTGAATTTTGGATGCGAAGACGACAGAATAGAGTTTGCAATATTAAACAGTGAAGGAGAGTATGTTGGAAATATTAATGTATGTGGTCTTGATAAGAAAAACGGAAAGTTTTCTTATAGCGTCTATGTAAGGAAAGAACATCGTGGGAATTCCTATGCCACTAAAGCATTAAGAATAATTTTGTGGTACTGTTTCAATGAACTGAGAATGAATAAGATGATTTGCTGCGTAAATAGTGGCAATGCCGGTTCAGCCGCAGTTATGAGAAAAGTAGGCTGTAGGGTTGAAGGAGTGATGCGTGAGAATGAGTATTATCATGGTCAGTATGTGGATGCAGTTTCATTTGGCCTAACCAGAGCTGAGTTTATGGAATTCAATAGATTCTGCCAAAATCATTTATGTTGATTTCGCCATTCTCTTGGCGATACTCCATTAATTTTTTTAAATGCACGTGAAAAATGAAGCTGATTTTCGTATCCGACAGCAGAACCGATTTCTGCAATGGATAGGGAGGTCAGCTTTAATAATTCAGTGGCTTTGGCCATACGATACTTCATTAGAAATTCCTGTGGGGAACATCCGATGGAATTGTGAAATATTTTGCCAAAATAGCTTCGGTTGATTCCACAGACACCAGCTATATCTTCTATAGTGATTTCATTCTGAAAATTCTGTTCAATATAGTTGAGAGCTTCTTTGATATAGTAATCACTCATTTTGCTACTCTGTACCAGCTTCGTCGACTTGACAGACTGGGTAAGATAATCAAAAAAGAGATAGAGATGTCCAATTAGATGAAAAGGCGATTCCTTTGCATGATGGACAATATACAGCATTTCATTCATCATTTGTTCACGCAAATCTTTGGAGTGAGGGTGATATACAGGCGCATTGATAGAAAGCTCTGTTAAGTCAAGAGCCTGTTTTACTCTAAGTCCATCGAATTCAATCCAAATATATTCCCAGGGTAAATTCTGATCTGCATAATATGTAGTAATCTGTTCTGGGAAAATCAAGAAACCCTGTCCACTTTTTATAGAATAGGTTTGAGTTTCTCCTTTGGCGTTGTCTGCCATGAGCGTACCAGTACCTGAAATAATATAGTGAAATAAATAGTGATTTCGCTTAGCAGGCCCAAAGGAATGACCAGGTTCACACTTCTCAAAACCATATTGATACATGCACAAATCAATGAAATTCTCGTTTGGAAAAATATTAAAAAAAAGGTTGTTCATTACTTTCTCCTTATGCTGATATATACCCAAATGCGTCATCATGTGTCATTATACCACATAATAAAGCATTTGGGTATAAAAAATAATGAATATCGCCATTTATTAGTAGCATATTGGTATGTTATCATATTTTTATCAAGAAGCGGGAGAAAAAATTTAGACGGAAGGAGAGAAAATATGTCAAAAATGAAAAGAAAGAAAGGGATGTCGGTGGCTATAGGAATTATGATGGTCATGGCAAGTCTTACTGGATGCGGACAGAGTTCACAGAGCGGGAAATTGGAAGTTGAACTTGTTAATTACAAACCGGAAGCGGTAGAGACATTTGAGAAAATCGCAGAACGATTTAATGCAACACATGACGATATCCACCTTACAATTGATTCACCGAATGAAGCAATGACGATATTAAAGACAAGATTTATAAGAGAGGATTATCCTGATATTGTGGGAATTGGAGGAGACATTAATTATTCTAATTTCCTTGATGCGGATTTATTCATGGATATATCTGATCTGGAGGCAATCGAAACGGTAAAGCAATCCTATCTGGATATAGATAAAGGACTAGAGCTTGTGCCACAGGATGGAACATATGCTTTGCCATATGTGGCTAATGCAGCAGGAATTCTGTACAACAAGGATATGTTTGATGAGCATGGGTGGAAAATTCCGGAAACATGGAATGAATTTATTGCGTTATGTGATGAAATTAAAGCTGATGGAATCCAACCTTTGTATTTAGGATATAAAGATACATGGACATGTCTAGCACCCTGGAATGCGCTGGCAGTTGGTCTGTCCGACCCGGATACCTGTAACCAGGTAAATATGGGAAATACAACTTTTGCAAAGGAGTATCGTGAGGTCGCCGAAAAGACTAAGGCGCTGCTTGACTATGCTGAGCCAAATCCATACGCATATGGATATAATGATGCGTGCACAGCTTTTGCTAGGGGAGAGTCAGCAATGTATCCGATTGGAAGCTACGCAATACCACAGATTAAGTCTGTAAATCCAACAATGAATATTGATTCCTTTACATTTCCAGCAAATGATGCAGAAAAAGACAATGTTTTGAATTCTGGAATTGACCTGCAGTTCTGCGTTATGAAAAACTGTGAAAACAAGGAAGCTGTGTATGAGGTTCTTCGTTTTATGTATGAAGATGAGACTATTCAGATATACCTCGACAATCAGGGTGGAGTTGCCTGTAAAGAGGGAGATTTTGAAATCCCAGTAGAATTAGAAGGAATGAGATCTTATATTGAGAATGACAGAATGGCAGATTTTCATGATCATCATTATCCAAGCGAAATGAGTGTTGATGCAATGATTCAGACATATTTGCTGGATGACAGCAAGACGGCAGCAGATAGTTTCCTGGAACGCTTTGATACTGACTGGAAACGTTATAACAGGGATTTAATCCGCAAGGTGCAGCAATACCAGAAGGAAAAGGAGGGGCAAGAATGAAAAAGAAAATGACAAATCGTGAAAAGACATTTTGGGCAGTAGTAATTCCGGTAGTAATTTTATTTTTTACCTTTAATACATTACCAATGATAAAAGGTGTTATATACAGCTTCACAAATTACAGAGGATATGGTTCGTATGATTATGTTGGCTTTCGTAATTACCTCGACCTTTTTACAGATGGCAGAGTTGGAAAAAGTTATATGTTTACCTTTAAATATGCAGTGGCAGGCACAATATTGGTCAATGTTCTGAGTCTGATTATGGCATTAGGATTAAACAGCTGCATTCGTTTTAAGAGTGCTCTCAGAGGTATATATTTCGTACCAAATATTTTGGGTGGATTGGTAATCGGTTATATTTTCAGTTTCATATTCACATATATTCTTCCTGTAGTTGGAAATGTATTCAACATTGGGTTTTTGCAAAACAGTATTCTTGCAAGCGAAAAGTTTGCATGGATTGGAGTTTTGATTGTTGGTGTATGGCAGGCGGTTGCAATGAATACCATCATATATATTTCAGGTCTTCAGACAGTACCACAGGACGTGTATGAAGCAAGCATGCTGGATGGTGCAAGTAAGTGGAAAGAGTTCTGGAAGGTGACACTTCCACTGGTTATGCCTTTTGTGACAATCAATCTTGTACTTAGCACCAAAAATTTCCTGATGGTATTTGATCAGATCATGTCATTAACAAAGGGTGGTCCTGCACAGAGTACAGAATCAATTTCTTACCTCATATACAAAAACGGAATGGATGGCGGACAGTTTGGCTTCCAGAGTGCCAACGCAGTAATTTTCTTTATTGTAATTGTAGCAATTTCCATTTTCCAGATGGGCATTATGAATAAGAAGGAGGAACAGTTATGATGAAAGAGAAGAAAAAAACAAACTGGGTACTTACAATCGTACTGATTTTGGGAACTGTAACAGTATTCTTTCCGTTATATATGGCATTTATAATTGCTTTCAAACAGCCAAGTGAGATGACAAATGATGTGGCAGGAGCACTTGCTTTTCCAGAAAAATGGAGTTTGGATAATTTCAGACAGGCTATGGAAGTTACAGACTTCTGGCATTCGTTGGGAAACAGCCTTTTTATAACATTGACAACCATTGTGCTGGCTATTTTAATCCATTCGATTGCAGGATATGTTATTGGAAGAGGAATGGCTAATAAAAAGGGCTTTAGGTTCATTTACCTATATATTGTCAGCGGTATGTTTGTTCCATTTTCTATTCTGATGATGCCGCTGGTAAAACAGACGGCTCAGATGAGACTTGGTAATCATTTTGGTGTCATATTGCTGTACCTGGTATTTTATATGCCGATGAACGTGCTACTTTATACAGGATATTTAAAGAATATTCCGGTTGCACTGGAAGAAGCAGCTGATATAGATGGAGCCAGCACATGGAAAACTTATTGGAAAATCGTATTTCCAATGATGATGCCAATGCATGCCACAGTTGCAATTCTTACAGCACTTGGCACATGGAATGATGTTATGACACCATTAGTTATTATGTCAGGAACAGGACAAAATACACTGCCATTAGCACAGTTGAATTTCCAGACACAGTTTGGTACTAATTATAATCTCGCATTTGCATCATATATTCTGGCATTAATTCCAATTCTGATTTTCTACATAATCTGTCAGAAGCAGATTTTGAACGGTGTTGCAAATGGAGCAGTAAAAGGATAGAGGAGATATAATATGTCAATCAGTTATAATCCAAATAGTAAAATATTTAGTCTGCACACAAAAGATACAACTTATCAGATGATGGTAGATAAATACGGTTATCTGTTGCACTTATATTATGGAGCTAAAAACTGTGGTTTCATGGATTATATGTTGGTGTATGCAGACAGAGGATTTTCAGGAAATCCATCTGTGGCAGGGAATGACAGAACTTATTCATTGGATACGCTTCCACAGGAATATCCGACTCTTGGAACTGGTGATTTCAGAAGTTATGCTCTTAATATTGAAAACAGTGATGGTTCACAGTGCTGTGATTTGAAATTTGCCCATTACGAAATCAAGAAGGGCAAGTATAGGCTGAAGGGTCTTCCTTGTGTATGGGCAGGCGAGACTGAAGCAGATACTTTAGAGATTGTGCTGAAAGACCAGGTCAGCAATATGGAAGTGACTCTTCTATATGGTGTTTTAGAAGCGGATAATATCATTACAAGAAGTGTAATCATCAGAAATGTCGGTAAAAATAAAGTGACTATCAAAAAGGCAGCAGGTGCATGTCTGGACTTTGTTTCGGGTGAGTTTGATGTGGTTAAATTCTATGGAAAACATGCCATGGAGCGAAATATGGAGCGGACCCATGTTGAACATGGAATGCTCTCCTTTGGAAGCAGAAGAGGGACTTCAAGTCATCAGTACAACCCAGGCGTAATCCTGGCAGACAGGAATGCAACAGAGGATTATGGAAGCTGTTACGGAATGCTGTTTGCATATAGTGGAAATTTTTTGTGCGAAGTGGAAAAAGATCAGGTGAACCAGACCAGAGTATTGATGGGACTAAATGATGATCTGTTTGCTTACCCATTGGACGCAAATGAAGAATTTACTGTACCTGAAGTAATTATGACATATTCCAGTGATGGTTTTTCAGAGTTGTCTCACAGATATCATTCATGCATTCGTAATCATGTGTGCAGGGGCAAATATGTGAATGCAGCCAGACCGGTACTGATTAATAGTTGGGAGGCAGCTTATTTTGACTTTAATGGTGAAACCATTGTCAATCTTGCAAAGGAAGCAGCAGAGCTTGGAATTGACATGGTAGTCATGGATGATGGATGGTTCGGAAATCGAAATGATGATAATTCATCTCTGGGAGACTGGTATGTAAACGAAGACAAGCTCGGATGCACTCTGGCAGAATTGATTAACAAAATAAATAGTTTGGGCGTTAAGTTTGGAATCTGGATTGAACCCGAGATGGTCAATGAGGATAGTGACCTTTATAGAAATCATCCTGAGTGGGCAATAAAAATAGAAAATAGAAATCCGATTAGATCTCGTAACCAATTACTCCTTGATTTTTCTCGTAAAGAAGTAAGGGATTATATATTCGAGCAAATTTGTGCAATAATGGATCAAGGAAATATTGAATATATTAAATGGGACATGAACAGAAGTATGGCAGATGTATATGCGGGAAATGTTACCTATGATTATGTACTTGGCGTATATGATTTCCTTGAAAGACTGACATCAAGATATCCAGATATCCTAATTGAAGGATGCAGTGGCGGCGGTGGAAGATTTGATGCTGGAATGATGTATTATACACCACAAATCTGGTGCAGTGATAACACAGATGCGATAAACAGAACCAAAATCCAATATGGTAGCTCATTCTTCTATCCTGTTTCTGTAGTCGGCTCACATGTGTCTGCCGTTCCAAATCATCAGACAGGAAGAATTACAAGCCTCAATACCAGAGGAATTACAGCGATGGCAGGTACCTTCGGGTATGAGCTGAATCCTGCACTTTTGAGTCAGGAGGACAAGGCGGTTATCAGAGAGCAGATTAAGACATATAAGAAGTATGAAGCATTGATATGCCAGAGTGATTACTATAGGCTTTCAAATCCATTTTCTGATGAATATTCTGCATGGATGTTTGTATCAGAGGATAAAAAGCAGGCACTTGTGAATGTAGTCAGACTTGATGTACAGGGAAATATGGCAGCAACCTATATCAGGCTAAAAGGTCTAAAAAGGGAAGCAATGTATATTGATGATGCAACAGGAAAAGTATATAGCGGTGTTGCTCTAATGGAAGCTGGAATTCCACTTCCTTTCCCAAAGATAGAATACGAAGCATATCAGATTTCACTAGCTGAAGTTGGATTGGCTGAGGAATTATATGAGGAAATAAAAAAGCACATTAATACGCAGGATAATAGGACTGTTATCAGTATTTACGGTGGTTCAGGGTGTGGAAAAACAACACTATCCTCTATTATCAGTCAGTTTTTTTCAAATGATGGAACAGGTTGTTATGTGCTCTCCGGGGACCATTATCCAAGAAGAATTCCAAAGCATAACGATGAAGAAAGACAGAGAATTTACGATGAAAAAGGCAGTGGAGGACTTGTTGAATATCTGGGAACACCTAATGAGATTGAATTTGATGCAGTTAATCAAGTGATTGCCGAGTTTAAATCTGGTGAGACTTCCATATCCCTAAAAAAGATGGGACGCGAAGAAGGAGAAATCAGTTATGAGGATACAGACTTTCACAATATTCAGATACTTCTAATCGAGTGGACACATGGTGGAAGTGAGTTCTTATCAGGAGTGGATCTGCCAATTTACATCGACAGTACGCCGGAAGGAACATTAGAGAAAAGACTAAAGAGAAACAGAGACAAAAATGCAGCCAGCGAATTGATAAAGACGGTTCTTGAGATTGAGCAGAATAAGCTACTCAACCAGGCAAAAAAAGCAAAAATATTTGTAGGCAGGGATGGAGGTATTTATGAACAATAAACCTATGCTTAATGCTTATCCCGACAGTATGGGAGGAAGGCTATCGGATATTGTTGAAATTTTAAGCACAGAAGATATGAAGGATGTGTTTGCCTCATTTTATATTTTACCAAGCATTTATCATTCTGATCTGGATAGAGGTTTTTCTGTAATTGACTATAATATTAATGAAGAACTTGCAGATTGGAAGGATTTGGATAAGCTCAAGTCATTAGGTATTGATTTGAAGCTTGATTTCATATTAAATCATGCATCAGCTCAGTCTTTGCAGTTTACAGATCTGGTCAAACATGGTGAACAGTCAGAATATAAGGATTTCTTTATTAATTGGAATGATTTCTGGAAGGGATATGGTTCTATGACAGAAGCTGGATATATCAAGCCGGACCCAGAGTATCTTGACAAGATGTTCTTTAGAAAACCGGGACTTCCAATCCTTATGGTGAAATTTCCTGATGGGAAAAAAGTTCCGTATTGGAATACCTTTTATCAGGAAGAACACTATCCGCAGTATCTTGGGCAGATGGATCTAAATATCAAATCTCCAAAGGTATGGGATTTTTACAAGGATACATTGAAAAAGATTGCATCCTATGGGGCAGAAATCGTGAGATTAGATGCTTTTGCATATGCACCAAAGGAGCCGGGCGAAAAGAATTTTTTGAACGAACCTGGAACCTGGGATTTGCTAAGCCAGATTCAGGAAATAGCTGATCCGTATAAGCTTACACTGCTTCCGGAGATTCATGCAGCCTATGAGGAGCAGATTTATAAAAAGATATCAGACAAAGGATATATGACCTATGATTTCTTTCTGCCAGGGCTTGTCATTGATGCAATCGAGAATAAGAGAAGCAATTATCTTGCTGAATGGGCAAGAGAACTTGTTGATAATGACATCAAAGTGGTCAATATGCTTGGCTGTCACGATGGAATACCTCTTCTTGACCTGAAAGGAATTTTACCTGAAGAGGACATTCAGAATTTGATTGATTTAATTGTTGCACGTGGTGGTCTTGTAAAGAATCTGCATGGACAGAAAAATATATACTACCAGGTAAATGCTACGTATTTCAGTGCACTTGGAGAATCGGAACAAAAACTTCTGATGGCCAGAGCAATCCAGTTATTCATGCCTGGAAAACCTCAGATATGGTATTTGGATCTCCTGGCTGGAAAAAATGATCATGAAGCAGTGAAAAAAGCAGGGGAGTCCGGTCACAAAGAGATTAACAGAACAAATCTTACATTAGATGAAGTTAATGAGGCACTTAAGAAGGAAATTCTTCAAAAACAAATAGAGATGATACGTTTCCGAAACACATGCAAGGCATTTGATGAAGGAGCTCAAATTTCTATAGAAGAAAGTGCGGGGATTCTTCGAATCATATGGAATAAAGAAAGTTTTGGTGCAGAATTGACGATGGATTTTATTAATGAAAAGTATGTAATAAATGAAATTGTTGCAGGAAAAAAGTTAACCGTATGTGAATAGTAACAAACTATCTGCATTATATATAAAAGGCTTCCGAGGTTATGCTCGGAAGCCTTTTATGAAATTACTTAGTAGTGTTAAAATATATACCATTTTTTGGCCTTTTTCAGGAGGTAAGTTATATGGACGTTACATTAGTGTTAATGTGTTTGGCAGCCCGGTTCCTTTGTCGTTTTTTGCTGTATAAGTACAAGGAGGAAATGAAATGGAAGCAAACATCATGAAGATCACGATTACTCGATTATATCTGTTGGTGCGGAAGGGAAAAAGGATTTGCATCTATGCTGGTAATCATGCTTGGATTTACGTTCTATACAGGAACAATGCTGACAGGAGGACAGCTTGGTACAAATCTTACATTGTACAGAAGGATGAATATAAGAAAGACTTTTCAAAGAAGAGGTTTAAGGCTGTAAATTATAGTGCATTCTTTGCATTTCTCTGTGGAGCTATGTGCAGCTATATACCAGGGGTATCAAGTATTAATGCAATCTTAGGAAGTATGTTTACATATCGCAGAAAAGTTAGAAAAGAGGATTAGTTATGAAGAAATTCATTAATGTACGATTAAAAGGAAGAAAAGAAAAAGTAGAGCTTTTAGTTGATGATGGCATTATAGTAGCAAATCCTAGAAAAACTACAAAAAACGATATACTTGATTTATACAATTAGGCTTTTTGATAATATAAAAATGATGTTTGAATATTTGATAAAAAGAACATTAAAATGATATTTTGCTAAGTCTAAGTTATATAAAATTATTTTACAATATTTTATATTTCAAGGAGGCTTTTATGAAAAAATTAGTAACTGTAGCACTAGGATTATCACTTTTTATCAGTAACATCGTAACTTCAACAACTACTATTAATGCAGCACCGGCCGCCTATTCAGGAACACATTATGCAAATGCCCTGGATTACCATAATGCAAATGAAATGGATATGGCAGATTGGGAGAACGGAGATATGTTCAACTGTAAATGGGAGCCTTCAAACATCTCATTCAGCAACGGAATAATGGACATGAAAATTGACAGGAGTGGGGACAAATACACTGGGGCAGAATACCGTACCAAAAAATATTTCGGATACGGCTATTATCAGGTAAGTATGAAGCCAATCAAAAATGATGGAGTAGTATCTTCTTTCTTTACCTATACTGGACCAAGTGATGGAACAACATGGGATGAAATTGATATTGAGTTTTTAGGAAAGGATACAAGGCATGTGCAGTTCAACTATTATGTAGATGGACGCGGAGGTCATGAGAAGTGGTACGATTTGGGGTTTGATGCTTCCCAGAGCTTTCATACCTATGGATTTAACTGGTATGAAGGAGGAATAACCTGGTATGTTGATGGAAAACCAGTGTATACAGCTACATCTGCAACAGACAAAATACCATCACACCCTGGCAAAATTATGCTTAATGTGTGGAATGGTATCGGAGTAGATGAGTGGTTAAAGCCATTTAACGGAAGAACCGGATTACATGCATACTATGACTGGTTCTCATGGGATAAGCCTGATTCATCAAACAATCAGCAGACAGGTACACAGCAGCCATCGAATTCTACATCAGCAAGTCTCTTTGACTCGAATAAGACATATAAGATTGTAAATTACAACAGTCATAAAGCCTTAGACGTGGACTATGGTTCTATGAATAATGGTGCAAATGTCTTACAAAGTACCTTTAATAACTACGGTGCCCAGAAATGGAAAATTGAGAAGCAGTCCAATGGCTACTACCTGATTAAGAATGCATATACCAATAAGGTGTTAACTGTACAGGATTCCGCTGGCTGGGATGGAGCTAATGTGACACAGTGGGAATATCAGGGAAAGCCTAGTCAGGAATGGGAGATATATCCAACAAGGGATAACACCTTCAAGATTATTAACAGAAATAGCGGAAAGCTTTTAAATGTTTCATGGGGGGCAGTAGATAATTATGCCAATATCGAACAGTACAAGGATGTAGATGGAAATGCACAGCACTGGTGGATTGATGAATGCAATTAGAAAAACAGTGGTTATAGTTTGACTTTGAGCCTACATGAAAATGTAATTAATATTGTAATAAGATTGTAAGAACTATCTGATAAGCTATATTCATAGCAAATTGTTGCGAATAATGAATGAGAGAAGGAAGAGAAAAATGACAATCTTATCTACAGACAATTTAAAGAAAATATATAACCCGGGAGAAAATGAAACAAGAGCGCTGGACGGAGTCTCAATTGAGATAGAGGATGGCGCTTTTGTTGCGATTATAGGAAGCTCCGGAAGCGGTAAATCAACCCTTCTTAATATGATTGGTGGTTTGGACAGACCAACTGAGGGACAGGTAACAGTTGACGGAGAGAAAATCTTTGACATGTGTGATGAGGAGCTTACAATATTTCGCAGGCGCAAGGTAGGCTTTATATTTCAAAATTATAACCTTGTGCCAATTCTAAATGTATATGAGAATATTGTTCTGCCAATAGAGCTTGATGGCTGATAGTATGATTCGAATTGAAGATGGCAAGGTAAAGGAGGCGGGAGACAATGCTTAATAACAATAACAAAGCAGTGATTAACCGCCTGTACCGAAAAATGTTAAAGCAGAACAGGCTTAGAAACAGGGTTACAATACTTACGATTATACTGACCACCTTTATGTTTACTGCCATTTTTACAATGGGCTTTAGTCTTGCAGAGAATCTAAATAAAATGCTACTGAGTCAGCAGGGAACCAAGTCATCTATCTATCTTGAGAACCCAAGCAGAAAACAGATAGAAGAGGTAGGTAAACTTGAAAGTGTCGAGGCAGTAGGCACACGGATTAATGCAGGATATGCCTCCGAATTTCCTGAATGGATTACAGATAGGGTTGCAAGCTATTGTAAGTGGTCTAATTGCAGCAATATTTATGTGCATCTATATGTTTTGCATATCTATTATTTTGCTTCAACCTTCTTTTTATTACGTCCCCAAAGATACATAATTACACATGCCAGTATTAGAACTATATCTGCAACAACTGTTCCTTCAATTCCAAATCCAACATTATATGCAAAGCTGTTTCTTGCTGTTGAGGCATCCAGTTTGAACACAGAAAATGGGACGGTTATTCCACTGTTTGGCAAGCCAAATATGATATTCTGTGTGAAATTCCATGCAGCATGTGCGGCCATTGCACACCAAATGCTATCCATATAATAGACCATGAGAGAAAAAAGAATACCTACAACAAGTATATTAATAAAAGACAACACAGTTATTCCATCATTAAGTAGATGAAGTGCGGCAAATAATGCAGAATTTCCTACAATTGCAACTGCCGGATGCTTGTAGCTTCTTCTTAATCTCTGGTACAAAAATCCCCTGCATACAAGCTCCTCAGCAGATGATTGAACAAAAACTGCAAAGATAATAATCACAAAAGGTATAGGTTGAAAGGAATCGAATATTAGATATATATCATTATGTAAGCAGGCAATTAAAATGCAAAAACAATTCATTCCTGCACCAATTAATAAGCCAAGGAGAAGATTAGTCCAATTATTCCCTTTCGTTCCTGACCCAATATACTTGATAAGGGGTCTGTTTTTCTTTGTCACAGCCATATACAAAAGTACAGTTGCCCAGATACCCCAGAATTCAAAATACATAAGTCCGGTTTTAACAGCGTTTGTATATGGTATCCCTGGAATGAATTGAATCAAAGTTCCTAGAAACTGGCCCATAAGCAGCATCAAGAATGCAAGTAATGCTGAAGCAAACCACGAATCTGTAAATCTTCTCTTAAAGAACCTGTTTTCCTTTTTTTCTTCTAAAGTATTCATAATAAAGTCCTCCATTTACAATATATAATCATATAATATCATAACTTTATTAAAATTATCTTAAGAGAAACTAAAACCTATTATAAATGTAAGTTGATTACGAAATGAATTTGACATATACTTAAATTTATCTTGTTTGCAGTGGTAATAGGGAGAAAAAATAAAATATTCTGAGATACATATTAAGGAGAGATAGTTATGGAAAAAAATTATGCAGAAAAAGCAAGTGAAAAAGTGAAAAGAATAGTGGCAGAAATCAAGAAAAAAACTGCCATGAAAGCGTATAAGCTTAGTATTGAAAAAGACAGTAAGCCTGATATTTTTGACAGTAAATTTGGTGGTGTTCCATATTGGGATATGGGGAAGGAGTATCCTCTTGATTCTAAGGGCAAGAAAATGATGCTGCTTGCTCAGATTAATTTTACCAAGGCTGGCTTAGAGGATGAAAGACTTCCAAAACAGGGCATATTGCAGTTTTTTATTGCTTCAGAAGATGATGTATATGGAATGGACTGGGACCAAGCCGATTCTCAGAAGGATTTTCGTGTTATATATCATGAAACTATTGACGAATCCATTACAAAAGAACAGGTTCTTCAGTTGGATATTCCTATTTCTACAAGTGAGGAGGTTGAAGACACACCTGTTTTTAAAGAGGCTTCCCTAAGTATTACTGAGTCAATAGTCCATATTGGTACAGAGGACTATCGGTTCGATTCTGTATTTGAAGAGGTGGTTAGTCAACTTTACGGAGAGGATATTAGTGACCAGGGATTTTATGATTATCTCAGTGAGGAGGACCGCGATTACCTTTATGATGAATGTAATATTCAAGGTCATTGGATTTTGGGATATCCATTTTTTACTCAATATGATCCAAGAGAAGGCAGAGAAGACTCTTACTATAATACTTTGTTATTCCAAATGGATTCAGAAATGATAGACCATGAGGATTATGTGTTGTGGGGCGATTGCGGAGTGGCAAATTTCTTTATAAATGATGAGGCGTTGGGTAAGTTGGACTTTAGCAAAATTCTGTACAACTGGGATTGCTGTTAATTTGAGGACACTTATTTATGAAGTTAGATGACTTAAGAAAAGGTATTCTCAAAATAAATTCAATACATTTCGGTGGAAAATGGCTCATAAAAGGCTTATCCATCGGATTAATTGTTCCAGCATCACTTTTGCAGTAGAAAAGGGAGAAAATAACTTTGAAAAAAATAGTATATATATTGGCACTATTATGCCTGCTGACTTTATCTGGAATTGTAGGATGTAATACACTTTTTTTAAGAGAGCCAGAAAAGAAGATGGAGAGAAAACTAGAATGGAAATATCATCAGAAGTTTTCATATGTAGAAGATAGTTTAAGAGGGAATAGTGATGGCGCTTTTGATCCTGTGTGGGAAACAGATAGTTATTCTGCACAGTTTGTTAGTGAGAAAAATCCTGATATTGTTGTTACCTGTACCTTTGGAGAAGAGTTTTCAGATGATTATAAGGATGAGCTAATAAGAAAACAATTCAGGGAATTAATGTATGAATATAGTTCGGATTATTTTACAGGAAATTATTATGTGTGGATTGAGTGGGATGGGAAATATAATTTGCTTGATCAACATACAAAATTCGAAGACTATATAAAGGAGGACCCTAAATTTGCAATCTTGGTTTATGTGGAAGAAATGGACAGGGAAGAGGCAATAAAAGCAGGTGAAAGCTTCGTAGAAAACAATGAAAAGAATGGCATTTATTGTGACACTTATATTGGAAAGAATATAGGATATGATAGTGAGCTGTTTTCTTCATGGATGAATACAAATTTGTCTAATTTTACTTATTTTGATGAAGGAATTGAGAAAATATATGATTTTTCATATGCAGAGAAATATCGAAAAGAGTTTAAGAAGCTGATAGAAGACTATAGCAAAGATTATTATGTTGGCGACTATTATGTTTGGATTGATTGCAAAAATAGTGACAGAGTAGGTAAGACAACATTTGATTTATATATTAAAGACTCTGAACGTTATGATATTTATATTTTTGTACAGGGAATGAATGATGAAGAGGCCAATAAAGCTACAGAAGAATTCAGATTATTTCTAAGAGAAAAAGGATTGTATCATGACTGTTGGGCAGCTCGAAATACAATGTATAATGAAGAGGATTTTAAAAAGCTAATGGATGATGATAGCTATGAAGTTGAAACTAGATTTGATCCGTCAAAGTATATAATCAATCCATAAAAGCTTAAGCACATAAAACATTGTGAACGAAGGAGGATAAATATAGGACTCCTTATTGGAGCGGTGAGCGCGGAAGATATGTATGACAATGATGGGGCTAGTAGTAGAACTGTTGCTTGGTATATTAACAAGCTATCATCCGGCAGGATTACTGTTACTTCCTGCCTATGTGGGGTGGTTTATTTGTTCGTTTCCGCTTTTTTACTCGATAAACAAAAGAAAAGGTGTGAAAGATGGATTTGAAACTTACTATTGTATGAATGCACAATGGACAACATTTTGGATCGATGTAGCAAATAAGGAATTGGCATATTTGTGTATGTTTAATCCGTTTAAGATACAATATATACCTCTAAAGTTTATAAACAGAGCAGAGGTAGAAGTTAATTATACAAAAGACAGAGAATATATTAATCATATCAATTGTAGTTTTTACATTAAAAACAAAAAGAATAAAATACGTGTAGAAACGAGAGGAAGATATGATTTAATTAGTGCAGAAGCAAGAGGAAAAGAAATCATTGCGATGACACAGGAATTTACAGAACTATTAAACAAAGGACTATATAATGATTGCTGGGCGGCTCGAAATACAGAGTATAGTGATAAAGCTAATGGAGAAGGATAATGTTAATTGATATATTAATAAAGTATTATTTAAGTCCGGAAAATGTTTGGGGACTGATTTGGAGTATTATAACAGCTGTTTGTATGTGCCTCATTTTTCAAGCATGGGGAGAAAAATGGTGGAAAAGCTTAGTTCCGTTTTATGGCACATATATTATATACAAAAATACCTGGAAACAGTTGAAGTGGTTATTTTTAGTGGATATTTTTTTGAATATCCTATCTGCAAGAAGTTGTTCTTATATTAAGAAATATTTGCTACGTAATGCGGTGGATACAATTATTGCATATATAGAAACCAACAATTGGGATATTGATATTAGTGTAGAAAAAATACTGATTTGTCTGTTATTGCTGGTCATAAGTTCAATTGCTGTATTTTTACTGAGAAGAGTTACATATATGAAAATATGTGAAAGTCTTTCGATACATAATATTTTTCTTAAGATTGGAACCTTTTTATTTCCCCAGTTATTCTTAATAGTTGATTATATTGTGTTTTATAAGAAAAGGCCTGGAAAGCAGAATTTATGGTAAATGTAACATGCGGTGTTACACTTGTACAAGACAGTTGCTTGTATTTAGGCGTATCAGATGATTAAAATAATCAAAAAGAAAGGAGCTTTGACATATGAATATAGGCAACAAAATATCTGCCGCAAGGCGGGAACTAGGTATTACTCAGGTAGAATTAGCTGACAAAATGTCTGTCACCAGACAGACAGTATCAAGATGGGAATCTGGCACGGCTCTGCCAGATATTGAAAAAGTTTCTCAGCTTGCATCTTTATTGATGGTTTCATGTGATTATCTTTTGGGGGAAGAAGATATTTCTTCAAATGTCGATAATAATGACCAGCCTTCATCAAGATTGCTTGCTAACTTAACCGGTAAAAAAGTAAAAATATATTTTTATGAGGACGAAGAGGATTACGATTTGTTAGATAAGCTTTGCATAATTGAGTCCTTTGAAGGAAATTGGGTAAAGGTAACACTAGAGGGTAAGAAGAAAATTTGTAAGCTTATAGCTCTTTCATCTATTCTTTCAATTGAAATAAAAAATGAAGGGGGGATTAGCTAGATGGATACTATTTATAAATTATGGGCATTTTTCGGGTTTTTAGCTTTTTTACAGGTTGGTAATCTATCATGTAGAATGCGTAAAAAAGAACGTTCTAATAATTCAGAACCCAATACATCCAGAAGCAGCATTAAGGATGATATGAGACAAATCTTAACTCCCTACATAGGAAAAGAAATTGAAACTATTGATTTTTATGAAGATGAAGAATCAGGCAATTTCTATGATGTAAGACAGAAGCATTTTTTTCTGGAGGATATTGACGAGAAATGGGCACTGATTAAAATCATAACCTCCAAAGATGAGAAACAGGAATTAATTAGAATGTCATCTATCAAAGGTATAACCTTCGTAGATGAAAAGAATATTAATATAAATGATAAGAAATAAAAGCATATTTTGACAAATCCGCAAAAATGCCAAGAGCAGGTGGTGAATACGTAAAGCGCATAAAGCATATCAAAATAATAATTGAACATTACAAAATAATGTGATATAATGACGCGGATTTTTCGGGTAGTGTATTAATTGGTTCTAATTATAATAAGAGGAAGAGAGTAATATGAGAACAAAAAGAAACGTAATTATATTAATCTGCACTGGACTATTTGCGTTAATAACAATATTTGCAACGTCAATTATTTCAAGTGGAATTTTGTCAAGAAGAAGTATTGATGGCTCATACATTAGTACAAGAGTATTTTCATCAACTAAGCCTGAGAATGTTACAATTCTTAAGTTTGATGCCAGAAAGGGAACCTTTCAGCAGACAAATGAAGCGGGAAATGTGTCTATGGAAGGAAAGTATGAAGTCTATGATGACATAATAAAGCTCACAGAAAAAAGTGTTAAATCAGGTAAGGAAGACAGAGATACAATGTATGTGGATGGCGATGTAATCTATTTTACGGAGGACATTTCCAGGGAAGAAGTTGCTATAGCGGATGCTATGGATTGTAAGGTGTCATTTGAGATTGCCGGAGCTATTTTGGAATTTACCTTTAAGCCAGATGGAACTTATGAGGATACAATTAGATTAGACAGTTCAAAAGAGCCTTCAGCATCATATGGAACTTATACCCGGGAGGGAGATTATCTATGTTTGACAAGTTTTGATAATGTTGTGAATTTGAAATTTTTTGCTTCAAAGAATAAGCTTATTTTCAAATCCTATTCCAAGCAGTAAGGCATATAAGACAATATGACAGATCAGGTGACAGAATGACACTTCAACAATTGAGATATGTAATAACAGTTGCGGAGACTGGAACTATTACAGAAGCGGCCAAAAAACTATATATTTCTCAGCCAAGCCTTACCAATTCAATTCATGAATTAGAAAAGGAGATGAACCTTGTTATTTTTAACAGGACAAATAAGGGCATTAGTCTTTCCAAAGAAGGAGAGGATTTCCTGGGCTATGCAAGACAGGTACTGGAGCAGGCAGCAATTCTTGAAGATAAATACAAGGGAAATGGTGGAGGAAAGAAGCATTTTTGTGTATCTACACAGCATTATTCCTTTGCTGTAAATGCCTTTGTAGATCTGATAAAGAAATACGGACAGGATGAATATGACTTTAGTCTTCGTGAAACACAAACCTATGAAATTATTGAGGATGTGGCAAGAATGAGAAGTGAAATAGGAATCCTGTTCTTAAATGATTTCAATGAAGCTGTAATCAACAAGATACTAAAATCTTATGATCTGGAATTTCATCAGCTTTTTATTGCTAAACCACATGTTTTCATCAGTAGAAAGCATCCTCTTGCCAACAAAAGTGTGATTACAAACCAGGAACTGGAGATATATCCATATCTTTCTTTTGAACAGGGAGAACATAATTCATTCTATTTCTCAGAGGAGATTTTTTCTGATTTTGAGAGAAAGAAAAATATTCGAGTCAGGGATAGAGCTACACTGTTTAATCTATTGATTGGAATTAACGGCTATACTGTTTGTAGCGGAGTAATAGATACTAATCTGAACGGAAGTGACATTATTGCGGTTCCATTGGCAGGAGAAAGTGATATGCGAATAGGGTACATTACTCATAGAAAAGGAAGTATAAGCGGATTGGGAAGCTCTTATTTAGAGGCATTAATGAAATACATATAGATGAAAGGGGCAATTTTCTTTTAGGCTATAATGCATTTGTACATATCAGGTTTGCGATAGTTTTAAACTATGGCTAACCTGTTTTTTTATGTATTTTGCAATACAGATAAGGCCGTATATAATACATCAGAACGATACAAATGAAAGTTGGTAGAATAAATGAGAATTTCAGAATTATATAAGGAAAATAAGAAAACATTATCGTTTGAGATTTTTCCACCTAAAAAGGACAGTGAACTAAAAAATATTGATGAAACTCTGTCGGTTCTTTGTGAGCTAAACCCTGATTATATTAGTGTGACCTTTGGTGCGGGAGGGGGAGCTAATTGTAACCGCACTATTGAACTTGCTAAAAAGATTAAGCACGAATATGGTATAGAGCCGGTGGTTCATCTGACCTGTCTTCATTATGATAAGGGGGAAATAGATGAATTTATAAAAGGCCTGAAGTCAGAGGGAATCCAGAATGTGCTGGCTCTTCGGGGAGATAGAAATCCTAATATTACAGAGAAGGGTGACTTTTTGCATGCTTCTGATTTGATTTCCTATATGAAGGCAAAAAATGACTTTTGCTTTCTTGGAGCCTGCTATCCGGAATGTCATCCAGAGTCAGACAGCAGAATTAATGAGATAAAGAATTTAAAAAAGAAAGTAGATGCAGGGGCAGAGGTATTGTTGTCACAGTTGTTTTTTGATAATGATTACTTTTTCCGTTTTGTGGAGGATTGCAGAATTGCCAACATCAATGTTCCAATAATTCCTGGCATTATGCCAGTAATTAATGCTTCACAGATAAAACGAATGGTAACCATGTGTGGGGCTTCTTTTCCATTGCGTTTTCAAAAGATTATTGATAAGTATGAAAGCAATAAGGAAGCGCTTTTTGACGCAGGAATGTCTTATGCATTAAGCCAGATTATTGATTTGCTTACCAGTGATATAGATGGTATTCATTTATATACTATGAACAATCCTCGTGTAGCAAGGAAAATATGCGAGGGCATAAGAAATATAATATAGTTATTAAAAAAGAAATCCTATTTGGATTTCTTTTTTTTGAAAAAATGATTGACAAAACATAAAAGGTTATATTAAACTTACTATAGTTAGCTAGGACTAACTAGTGCAACAGCAGGATAAAATAACTTATAGAAAGGTTGGGAGACATGAATTTAATAGAAGCAAAAACTGGAGAAGAATATACTGTGAGGCATATTGAAGCAGAAGATGAAGAGCTGAAGGCTTTTTTGTTTTCGCTTGGGTGCTATAGTGGAGAGGATATTACAGTAATATCGCATATTAAAGGGGGCTGCCTTGTTTCTATCAGGAACGCCAGATACAACATTGATACTGATATAGCAAAAGCTATTTTAATATAAAGAATAGTGAGATAATCACTTTTTTTTTATCACATAGGGTTAGTTTTGACTAACTTAAAAATATAATACGATTTTTAGGAGGATTCATTATGAGAATTGCATTAGCAGGAAATCCCAATAGCGGAAAGACTAGCATGTATAATATTCTGACCGGTAGAAATGAAAAGGTTGGAAACTGGGCTGGTGTTACAGTAGAAAAAAAGGAGAGCCCTATTAGAAGGGGATATTTTGACGGAAAAGAAGAAATAATTATTGTAGACCTGCCTGGAGCATATTCTATGTCTCCATTTACTTCAGAGGAAAGCATTACCAGTACATATGTTAAGAATGAAAATCCTGATGTAATAATTAATATTGTGGATGCTACGAATCTAAGTCGAAGTCTTTTCTTCACTACACAGCTTCTGGAGCTTGGTATTCCTGTAGTAGTTGCGCTTAACAAGAGCGACCTTAATGAAAAAAGAGATACCTTGATTGATGTGGAGGCATTAGCCAATAAGCTTGGATGTCCGGTAATTAAAACTGTATCAAGATCTTCAGAACAATTGGGAATAATGGAGGTGTTGACAAAAGCGGCTTCATTAAAAGGAGAAAAGCAAAAAGCTCCTTATGTTCAGAGTAAGATTGATTTACATGACAAGAGTGAGATAGAAGGGGCAGACAGAGAGCGTTTTGATTTTGTTAATGCCATCGTTTCCATCGTAGAGTATGGCAAGGCAGTGGTAAAGGAAGAAAATAAACAGGATAAGATAGATAAAATACTTACTAACCCATGGCTGGGTATTCCTTTTTTTGCGCTAATTATGTTTGGAGTTTTTTATATTTCTCAGTCAACTCTCGGCACATGGATTGCAGACTGGCTGGTTGGCTGGATAGAAAATTTTCAGGAATGGGTTTCGGTTCGGGTGGAAAGTGCTAATCCATTCCTGCAGTCGTTGCTTGTAGATGGAATAATTGGTGGAGTAGGGGCTGTAGTAGGTTTTCTTCCTCTTGTAATGGTAATGTATTTCCTGATTGCCCTTTTGGAGGATTGCGGATATATGGCAAGGGCAACGGTGGTTCTTGATCCTGTTTTTAAAAGAGTAGGTCTTTCCGGAAAATCTGTGATCCCGATGATTATTGGAACTGGATGTGCTATTCCTGGCATTATGGCATGTAGAACTATTCGTAACGAAAGAGAGCGAAGAGCTACAGCAATGCTAACCCCTTTTATGCCATGTGGTGCCAAGCTTCCAGTTATTGCATTATTTGTTGGAGCGTTTTTTCCTGAGACACCATGGGTAGGAACATTGATGTATTTTGCAGGCATTTTATTAATTCTGTTAGGTGCATTGTTAATAAATGTGATTACAGGTTATAAATATAGAAAATCCTTCTTTATTATAGAGTTGCCTGAATACAGGATTCCAAGTATAAAAAGAGCTGCTATTTCAATGCTGGGACGAGGAAAAGATTATATTATTAAAGCGGGAACAATTATTCTTATATGTAATACACTTGTACAGATAATGCAGTCCTTTAACTGGAAACTGCAGGTGGTGGAGGAAGGTATGGAAAGCACTTCCATTCTTGCAACAATTGCTTCACCGATTGCATTTCTTTTAGTTCCTGTTGTTGGGGTTGCAGCCTGGCAGCTTGCTGCAGCAGCAATAACTGGTTTTATTGCCAAGGAAAATGTAGTAGGAACTCTGGCAGTATGTTACGGATTAAATGCATTTATTGATACAGAAGAGTTAGCGCTTGTAGGTGATGGTAATGTTGTTGCATCTGCAATGGCCATATCTAAGGTGGCTGCACTTGCATATTTAATGTTTAATCTGTTTACCCCACCATGCTTTGCAGCGCTTGGTGCCATGAATTCAGAAATGCAGAGTAGAAAATGGCTGTGGGGTGGCATTGCTCTCCAGCTGGGGACAGGCTATGTGGTAGCATTTCTTGTATATCAGTTTGGAACATTAGCTACAACTGGAACATGGGGAAATGGTTTTGCTCCAGGGGTGACCGCTATAGTTATTATGGTGTTTGCGGTCCTGGTATTCCTGAAATTTAGAAAAAAGAACTTATAATAATATACGGAAAGGAACACAATGAATAATCTGATAATTATTGGTACAATAATAGTATTAGTAGGTACAGCAGTTATATATATTCGTAAGGAAAAGAAAAAGGGCAAAAGATGTATTGGGTGTCCGGCAGCTGGTAGCTGTTCCGGTAATGTATGCGCTAATGGATGCAAAAAATGAAAAAATCTCTTGATAAATTCGGAAAATTAAATATTAGCACAATGATATTTGACTATACGAATATTTTGAGGTAAAATATTTATATATTCAAATTAAGAGGTGATTTAATGGGTTTTTCATATAACAATTTGTTCAAAATACTTAAGGATAGAAATATTAGTAAGACTATGCTTCGGGAGCAGACAGGAATATCAACCTCCACTTTGGCAAAGCTTTCTAAGAATGAAAATGTTGGAATGGATGTCTTAGAGAAGATTTGCCTTGCCCTAAACTGTCAGCCGGGAGATATTCTTTCTTATACTTTTGAGATAAAGAATAAGCTGTTAAGTGTTTTAAGAGAAGAGATGGAGATGAACCTAAAAGGAGGAATATATCATTCAACCCAAATCAAGCTGGCATATAATTCTAACCATATTGAGGGCAGTCGCTTGTCAGAGGATCAGACAAGGTATATATATGAGACAAATACAATTGGAGTGGAGGAAAGTGATGAAACAATAAATGTGGATGATATTATTGAGACCAATAATCATTTTGATGCTTTTAGATATTTGCTAAAGGTGGCGGAAAATGATTTGTCTGAGAATATCATAAAGGAGTTTCACAGAATATTAAAGGAGGGAACTTCTGACAGCAGAAAAGAATGGTTTGCAGTAGGAGACTATAAGACTAAGCCTAACACTGTTGGAGAGAGAAAGACATCTGCTCCTAAAAATGTTCAGAGAGATATTCGAAATCTTTTAAATGACTATGAAAATATTAAGGACAAAACCATAGAAGATTTAATTGAGTTTCATTATCGATTTGAGTGTATCCATCCCTTCCAGGATGGAAATGGAAGAGTGGGAAGATTAATTCTTTTTAAGGAATGTCTAAAATATGGATTTACACCAATAATAATAGAGGATCAATATAAGATGTATTATTATCGTGGACTTAAGGAATTTGAAGAGGAGAAAGGATTCCTGATAGATACATGTCTTAATGGACAGGATATGTACAGAACAATGATGGAATATTTCGAGATATAAGAAGGTTTTAAGAAATATGTATATGAAAAATTTGATAAATTATGACAGACGGAGAATCGAAAGATTCTCCTTTTTTTATGTTAAACTGTGACTAATTTCCTAAAATTGCTTGTAAAAGTAAAGGGAAGATGATACTATAGTCCTATAAAATAAAGGGGAGGCGTGTCACTTTGCCAATTAGAAGAGAAAAGAAAAGAATTGGAGACATGCTCATTAACGAGCATGTAATAACTGAAGAACAGCTTGAACAGGCCTTACCTGTAGCCAGAAAAAATGGCAAGAAAATCGGTGAAACTCTTATTGAGATGGGAATGACTACCGAGAATGAAATTGCAAAAGCGTTGGCAATACAGCTTCAGCTTGAACTGGTTGATTTAAGTAAAATCAATATTCCAGAGGACATGCTTCGCCTGGTAAGTGATTCTGTGCTGAGAAAGCATATCATGATTCCGTATGCATATGACGAGAATAATCCTAATGTTGTCCACATCGCAATGTCAGACCCAATGGATATGTTAGCTCTGGATGACTTTTCGATTATAACAAACCTTCAGCCAGAACCAGCAGTTGCAACTGCCAGAGAGGTTATGCTGGCACTGGACAAATACTATGGAGATTCAGAGGCTGTAAAGGCGGCTCAGGAATATGCAAAAGAGCGAGAAGACCTGGCACATAAGAATGATGATGAAAATTCCAGTGATGTAAGTAACTCTCCAGTAGTATTACTTGTTAATTCAATAATTGAGCAGGCTGCCAGACTTCGTGCATCAGATATACATATAGAGGCATTAGAGAATAAGGTAAGAGTACGATACAGAATTGATGGTGCTTTGTACGAGAAATCCAGCTACAGTGTACATCTTTTGTCGGCCATTATGGCACGACTTAAGATTATTGGAGGCATGGATATAGCTGAAAAGAGAAAGCCACAGGATGGTCGTATCACAATGGTCATCGATAGAAACGAATATGATATTCGAGTATCGATTCTGCCAACCGTATTCGGAGAAAAATGCGTAATGAGACTTGCGCAGAAGCAGGCTCTTACAAGAGATAAGGAACAGTTAGGTTTCTCACCAGAAGAGCTAAAGGCATTTGATCATATACTTAAGAATCCAAACGGTATTCTTTTGGTAACAGGACCAACTGGTAGTGGTAAGTCAACAACCCTTTATACAGCATTAAGTGAGCTGAACAGAGAGGATGTAAATATTATTACAGTAGAGGATCCGGTTGAGGCTAATATTGATGGAATTAATCAGGTGCAGGTTAATACTAAAGCTGAACTTACTTTCGCCTCTGCACTAAGGTCTATCCTTCGTCAGGATCCTGATATCATCATGATTGGTGAGATTCGAGACGGTGAGACGGCAGAGATAGCAGTTCAGGCATCCATTACCGGTCATTTAGTTGTAAGCACCCTGCATACAAACAGTGCAGCAGGTACTATATCGCGACTGGCGGACATGGGAATAGAAAACTATCTGCTGGCAGATTCACTTATTGGAATCATTGCCCAGAGACTGGTTAGAAGACTTTGTCCAAATTGTAAGAAAGACCACATTCTTACGGAGGAGGAAAAAGTCTTAATGGAGATTGATTCCTTAGAAGACATTCATATTTTTGAACCTTGTGGCTGTGAGATGTGTGATCAAACAGGCTATAAGGGTCGAATTGGTATATATGAGATTATGACAGTAACTCCTGCAGTAAAAAGACTTATTGCAAGGGGCGCCGGGGCTGAAGAAATTAAGGAACAGGCACAGGCAGAAGGAATGCATACCTTAAGACAAAGTGCCCAGGCCCTTGTGTTAGATGGAACTACATCTTACAACGAGATGCTTAGAACTACATTTGAGAACTAAGGCAGGGAGATTATATGACGATTGAGGAAATTTTATTAGTTGCAAAAGAAAAAGGAGCATCAGATATTCATATTTCACCGGGAAATCCCCTGATGCTTCGAATTGATGGAACTTTGGAACCACAGGGAACAGATTTTCTTACAGATGTGGATACTGAGAATATTCTGATGGCAGTTGTCCCACCTTCTGCTAAAGAAGAGCTGGAAAAGCTTGGAGAAATTGACTTTGCTTTTTCAAGGGCGGGATTTTCTCGAGTAAGAGCAAATGTATTCAGACAGAGAGGTTCATATGCAGCAGCACTTCGAATTCTCTCATATGATGTACCACCAGCTGAGAAGCTTGGAATTCCAAGGGCGGTGCAGGCGTTAACTAAATTAAGAAGAGGTCTTGTTCTTGTGACGGGAGCAACAGGTAGTGGAAAGTCAACAACCCTTGCCAGCCTAATCGAAATAATTGCTCAAAGAGATTCCAAAAACATAATAACTTTGGAGGATCCAATAGAGTATCTGCATACCAATAAGAAATCTATTGTAAACCAAAGAGAGATAGGATTTGACAGTACTTCCTATGCTAAGGCTCTAAGAGCTGCTTTACGACAGGATCCGGACGTTATTCTGGTAGGAGAGATGCGAGACCTTGAGACTATTTCAACTGCTATTACAGCTGCTGAGACAGGACATCTTGTTTTCTCTACACTTCATACAAACAGTGCATCAGATGCAATTGACCGTATGATTGATGTATTTCCACCACATCAGCAGCATCAGATCAGAATTCAGCTGTCAGGTGTTATAGAAGGCGTTATAGCACAGCATTTGCTACCTAAAATTGGAGGAGGGCGAGTGGCTGCTTTCGAGGTATTACTTGCAAATGCAGCTATCAGAAACCTTATCCGTGAAGGAAAAGCTTTCCAGATTCCTTCTGTTATTCAGACCAATAAACAGTTTGGAATGCAGATGATGGATGATTGTATTGTTGACCTGGTTATGAAGGGATTGGTTTCTTCTGAAACAGCTATGAGTTATGCTCATGATCCTGATGCAATGTCAAAGAGAGTTAACATGATTTACTAAGGAGGTCAAAGTGACAGATTTTTTATATGTTGCTGTAGACAACAGTACTGGTAAAGAGAAAAAAGGAACAATTCAGGCCGAAAACGAGAATGAGGCAAGAGGAAAGCTGAAGGCAGAAGGCTATTATGTCATGAAGCTTAATAAGGCCACAGGTCTGAATAAGCAGATCAATATAAGCGTAGGTGCAAGTGCAAGCCCTAGAGATTTAAGCGTATTTTCAAGACAGTTTGTCAGTATGATTAATGCCGGTGTTACCATTCTTGATACTTTGGATATGCTGGGAGATCAGACTGAAAACAAGGAAATGGGCAAGGCCATTAAGGGTGTACATGCAGAAATCCAAAAAGGTGAGACTTTATCTGATGCCCTTATGAAATATCCAAAGATTTTTCCTAGTATCATGGTAAGCATGGTTGCTGCCGGTGAGGCTTCAGGAAAAATGGATGTTGCTTTTGAAAGAATGGCAACACACTTCGAAAAATCAGCAAAGATGAAGGCGCTGATTAAGAAGGCATCAGTATATCCAATAATGGTAGCAATAGTTGCTTTGGCAGTAGTAGTAGTAATGCTGGTAAAGGTTATTCCAAGCTATGAATCAATGTTTGCAGACCTGGGAACTGATTTGCCAATGATAACCCAGATGGTAGTTGCTACCAGTGATTTTATTATGGGATATTGGTATATCCTGATCTTCGTAATCACTGTAGTTGTGGTTGGAATCATGGGATTTAATCAGACCGAACCAGGAAAAAAGCTCAAAGGAACTATCTCAATGAAGATGCCTGTTTTGGGAAAATTAAATGTTAAGTCTGCTTCTGCTAATTATGCAAGAACCTTAAGCACGCTTGTATATTCGGGACTTCCAATGATTGAAGCCCTTGGAATTACGGCAGGAACCATGACAAACTACTGGTATAAGAAGGCGCTCGAAAAAGCCAAGGAGGAAGTGTCAAAAGGTATTCCTTTATCAGAGCCAATTACCGCTAGTGGACTGTTTCCACCAATGGTAAGTCATATGACTAAGATTGGAGAAGAAACAGGAGATTTGGAGGGAATGCTTACAAGACTGGCTGATTACTATGATGAAGAGGTAGAGATGGCTACACAGACAGTAGTTGCCGCATTAGAGCCAATGATTATTCTTGTTCTGGCTGCTGTAGTTGGAACACTTGTAGCAGCAATTATGGCACCAATGCTTTCAATGTATGGTGCAATGGAAAGCCTCTAGGAAGAATCATGAGGCATCATGAAATTCGAATTAAGGAGTCGGCGGTATAGGGCGTTGATTCTTTAAGATATACACATAACAAAAACTATTTATAAAAAGGAGACGATTACGATGAACAATCAGAAGAAAATGGGTAACAAAGGTTTCTCTCTTGTAGAGCTTATTGTAGTTATTGCTATTATGGCAGTATTAGTAGGAGTACTTGCTCCTCAGTTCTTAAGATATGTTGAGAAGTCACGCCAGGATGGTGATATTACAAGCATTCAGCAGGTTATGACAGCGATCAATACAGGCGTATCTGATGGTGTAATTAAGGGTGATGTTACTATTACAATTAATGCAGATAAGTTAGAAGTTGAGGCTTCAGGAACAGGTGCTACTTTAGGAACTTCATTAACTGATTCTGGTTTATCAGACAAGATGGACCTTAAATCAAATGGATGGCCAAGTGCAACAATTAAGTATATTGCAACTGATTCTAAGTGGACAATCCCAGATGCTACAAATATTAAGAAACCAAGCACAAATTTAAACGCACTTAATCCATCAGGCAAGAGCTCACAGAAATAAGGCATAACAGAGGATAATTTATGAACCAGGAACTAATACCAATTTACATCTTAATATTTCTCTTTGGAATTGTAATTGGAAGCTTCTTAAATGTATGCATCTTTAGAATTCCACAAAAGGAGACAGTAGTAACTGAAAGGTCACACTGTATGGCATGTGGGTATCAGCTTGCCTGGTTTGATCTGATACCGGTTTTCTCATGGCTTGCCCTGAGAGGCCGGTGTCGGAAATGTAAGACTTCTATTTCACCTCAATACCCTATAGTTGAGGCGGTAAATGGAGTGTTATATGTGATTATTTTTATGGTAAGGGATTTTACTTTAGAAAGTGTTCTTTACTGCTTGCTAGCTTCTGCACTGATTGTGCTTAGCGTAATTGATTGGAGAACCTATGAGATCCCACTTTCTATTAACGGATTCATTCTGGTGCTGGGAATCCTTCACATGCTTATAGATTATAAGAACTGGCTTAATTATGTGATAGGATTCTTCTGCATCAGTATGATATTGTATTTACTTTTCCTCATTAGCAAGGGCAGAGCCATTGGAGGAGGAGACATAAAGCTTATGGCAACCTGTGGACTACTAATAGGTTGGCAAAATATTATTATTGGATTTTTACTGGGGTGTATTATTGGCTCCGTAATACATCTGATTCGAATGAAGATATCTGATGCAGACAGAGTGCTTGCAATGGGACCATATCTGGCGGCAGGCACAATGATAGCTGCTCTGTGGGGGCAGGATATGATTGCATGGTATCTTGGAGCAATGATGTAAGAATGAATAAAACGCAACAGCGATAACATAAACCATTGTATTGGAGGAAAAAGGGTTATGGCAAACAAGGTATTAGGTATTGAAATAAGTCAAAATCTTACCAGGGTCGTTGAAATGGATTTCAAGACGAAGAACCCTAAAATCTACAACATGTTCAGTTTTGCTACTCCGCCCGACATGTTAAATGACGGAGGCGTTGAGGTAAACAGTCTGTTTGGCGCTATGCTTCACAGCAAGCTTAAGGAACTTCGTATTTCAACAAAAAAGGTTGTATTTGTACTTAATTCAACAAGAATTGCAAACAGAGAAATTGAGCTTCCAAATGTTAAGGATAACAAGATAAGGGACCTTCTTGTTGCCAATGCTTCAGATTATTTCCCTGTTGATCTGGAACAGTATGAGCTTGTTCATGAGATTATTGGAAGAACAGAGGATGGAGATGAGAAAAAGGTCCGTCTGTCAGTTATTGTAGTTCCAAAGGATCTTATCAGAGCATATGAGCTTTTAGCAAAATCCTGTGGATTAACAGTGGTAGGTCTTGATTATACAGGAAATGCAATCAAGCAACTGATGCAGAAGGAGATTCCTGGTGATATCAAAGTTACTCTTAAGATTGATGAGTCGGTTACCATTCTTACCATTATGGAGGAAGAAGAGGTTAAGCTTCAGAGAATCTTATACTACGGGATAGGAGATGCCTTAGAAACAATTCAGGACAGTGAAGTGTTTGGAGATTATCTTTCATTTGGCGAGGCAATAGAGGTAGCAAGAAGAAAGACAACCATCAACTACAGATTTGATGATAATGGTGAGGAAGATATTGTAGCGGAACCGGGAAATGAGCTGGAGGCTGAAAAAATCAGAAGTCTTAAGCGAAGTGTTACATATAGTCTTCAGACTCTCATTGGAAGTGTATCACGAGTACTTGATTATTATTTATCAAGAAACACTGACAAATCAATTGATAAGATTTTCCTTATTGGTCTGGGGGCTGACTTTAGTGGCTTAAGCAAGCTGATGAGTAATGAGCTTAATAATAAGGTGGTTTCCTTCCAGTCCTATGAAAGTGTTGGACTTCATAAGGGAATTAATCTTAGCAATGTTAATGTATCTGAGTTCTTCACAGCCATAGGTTCATTGATTTGTCCATTGCCTATTATTGAGACTGAGAAGAGGAATAGAAAAAATAGGCTAAGCGATGATGGAACAGAGATAGAAAGGGGAGAGTCCCTTACAGGAGCAATTGTAATCTTTGCAGTATTTGCTGTATCAGCTGCAGTTTTAGCCATTTTCTCTGTAATAGGAAATATGAGAGCGGATGCTGAAAATAAGTCACTTAATGTAAAGATTCAGCAGTATGAGTATATAGATGAACTGTATAACGATTATAATGCAACTATTGCTAAGAAGGAATGGATAGATAATCTGAAGGTTACAACAACCACTCATAATAATAATCTGGTAGCATTTATTTCAGAATTTGAGAAAAAGATGCCTTCAAAGGCCAGGGTATTAGCTTTTGTAGCAGAGGAGGATGCTGTTGCATTTACAATAGTTGTAGACAAGAAAGAAGTAGTGGCAGATGTAATTTCTAAGCTAAGAACCTTCGATTCAATTGAAGTAGGAGCACTTACTGCAATTACTGAAGAGGAAGATGAGAGTGGAGCCCATATAGTAAAATTTGCAATAGCCTGCAAATATGTTGAAGCATCACCTGCAGATACAGAAGCATCCACAGAGGCTTCTACAGAGACAGGAGCAGTTGAGGACTCTGCTGAACCAGTTAACAGTACTCAGGGTTCTGAGAATAGTCAGGAATAGGAGGGAGAAGAATGTCAGCAAGAGATAAAAAAATTCTTATTATTTTAGCCGGATTTGTTCTTTTGGCCCTTTCATATTTCTTTGTTTTTCAAAAGAATATAGAAAAAAAGGAAGCCCTGGAGGCTGAGAATACTACATTAACTGCCAGATATAATGATCTTTTTGAAAAAGCATCCCATGAAGATGAGTACAGAGCTTCTATTGAGAAGATGAATAAGGAAATAGAAGTGGCATTAAAGGATTATCCTTCATTTCTTCAGGTAGAAAATGTGATTATGGATGTAGTAGATTTTGAGAGCAAGACAGAGTCTTCAATCAAGAGCATTACTATTGAAGATCCAGTTGCCATGGAAGTAAAAAGCAAAGAAGAGGCAGAGGGAGCTACAGGAGAAACAGGAGAGGCAAATACTGATACAACAGCCAGTACAGAAACAACTGATACACAGACTGCCAGCACTGAAAATCCTGGAACAGAGGAAGCTGCTACTGGAGAAGATAATGTAAATAGCGTTTCTACAGATAAGATGCAGTTATATGATATGAAGACCACAATTGATTTTGATTGTACTTCAAAGGATTTAAAGAATTTCCTAAGTCTGGTTATTAATAACGAAAACAGACAAAGCGTTAATAACCTTACTGTTGCTTATGATAAGGAAACAGGAAAGCTTTCATGTAGCCTGATATATGACGCATATTTCTTATATGGACTTGATAAGCCATATGAGGAGCCAAAGACTCCAAGCATGGTTCACGGACTTAAGGACATGTTTATTGGAAAGAGTAAATAAAATAATTATTGGAAGGAGGGAGAAACATGAAGAAGAGAATAAACAATAAAGGATTAACTCTTGTTGAGCTATTAATTGCTGTTTCAATTCTTGCGATTCTGGTTCTTCCTCTTTTTTCTGCATTTGTCCAGTCCAGCAGAACAAATGCAAAGGCCAAGACAAGACTTAATGCTTCAGAGCTTGCTTACAACATAATGGAAGGCTTAGAGCATGTTACTCTGGAGAAGGTTGCATATCAGTTTAATTATTCTGGAGAAGGTTTTGACCTTTTTAGCACCACAGGAGGTGCGACTCTATGTGAACTGGAGGATATAAAGGGAAGACTAGTTCCAGTAACAAAGACAGAGGATGTGAGAACTGAAGTGTCAAATAAGGAGGATCTGATTACAAGCAGTATCATCAAAATGTCAGATGGTACATATAAGTTTGCAGGACAGGATTCTCATAAATATTATTTTTACGCTAAGGATATCACAATTGATAAAAAGAAGTACAGTGCGCTTATTACCATTGATGCCAAAACAAATGAAAGTGGCACCGTCAATGAAAAAGTAAACAATTCCGCTGTTGCCAGCATGGAATCTGTTGATACAACCTTTGATGCAATTAGTGCCAATACAGATACAGCCCATGATGTAATAGCGGACATTCAGAATATATATAATCTTACAAATCTAAAGGAAGAGGATATTTCAAGAACAATAACAGTTGATGTATCCAAAAACTCAAAAACCGGTGTATCACAGGTAAAGGTGTCATACAGATATTCATTTTATGACGTTAAGAGAGGGAAGAATGTTACTTTCCCAGAGCCTGGAACAATATATGAAAATGATTATACAAGTGTGGTTTTTGATAATTCAAGTCATAAAAATGATTCACTTAGAAGCATTTTCTTACTGTATTATCCTTGGTATTCATCTAAAGATGTATTTCCAATTAATACAGACAGCATTGTAATAAACAATCCGGATTATCTTCCTTGTACAATGCACATTATTAAGCAGAATGTTGTTGATTCAAATCTGCTTTACAAATATGAGAAGGATTATAGAACTGCTGTTTTCCTAAATGAAGAAAAGAATAAGGGAAAAGCAGTTATGAAGATAGAGTCTAATTTGGGATACAACATGAAGGATTCTTCTGTTGTAAGCAATCAGGTTACATATATATATAACAATACCTTTGCCAATCAGAGTAACATTAAGGATATTATTTCTATTCGTAAGCTGAATGAGCAGGATGCAAGTGATAGACTTTTTGATGTTAAGATTGACATTTACCCAGAGGGAACAGACATTTCCAATGTAAGTACAGATAATTTAATTGTTTCTATAACAGGAGGCATGACAGATTGAGAAAATCTATAAATGATAAGGGTTCTGCATTGGTTACTGTAATTGTTGCAGTTGCAATTGTAGGAGTATTAGCAGTAATAGCTTTGTGGATTTCCCTTATCAACTTTCAGATGAAAACTACAGAAAAAGATGTGAAGGATAATTTCTATTCTGCAGAAACTGTTCTTGATGAAATATGTGTTGGCCTCCAGAGTGATGTATCCGAGGCCTATAACATTGCATATACCAATGTAATGCAGACATATTCTTCCCTTGAAGAAGATGATAGAAAGAACCAGTTTAGCAAAGAGTTCGTATATAACCTTAGAAACAGACTTAGATCTGAGGAAAATGGGGGCTCTGACCTAAGGTATAATCTGTCCAAATTAATTGGTTATGTAGATGCGGCTTTGCTGGATTCTGCCAAAAAGCCATATGCACAGATTGTTTCAACAACTGCATCAAACGGTGGACAGGATGGTCTTTTGAATATGTATGAGTCTGGTCTTTGCATCAAGGGGCTTAGAATAACTTTTTCAGATGAGAAGGGATATAAGTCAATTATCGAAACAGATATTAAGCTGAATATTCCTGATATGGAATTTTTAACTTCTGTTGAAATGCCGGATACATTTTCATATTCACTTATTGGAAATACTGGAATTTTACTTTCAACCGGTATTTCAAGCATTGAGGGAAATATTTATTCGGGTTCTCCATATGCTGTTGATTCTTCAAGCTCAAACAATGAAAGTATGGTTTTTGAAAAGGGAGCAACTGTAAAGTTCTCAAATGGAAAGTACATCATTTCGGAGGGCTTATTTGACATGGATACAGCTTCAGATGTTAAGATTGCACCACTTACTCAGGTTTGGACAGAGAATATCGTGGTGGATGGTGCAAAGCTTTCCCTTGGTGGCAGCACATATGTGGCGGATGACCTTACTCTTGCAGGAGACAATCCATCGGTTTCTCTTGGCTCAGAAGAGGGCGGAAAATACATAGGCTTTGGAGACAGCGATACTATAGCAGGAAACAGTAGTGCAATTCTGCTGAATGGTAAGAATTCATCCCTGGATATGAGCAAGCTGGATGAGCTGCTTGTAGCAGGATATTCATTTATTCAGACAAGCTCAATTGATTCTGATTTGATTGACAACAAGGATATTAGAATGGGCGAGTCAATTTCCCTTAAAGGAAACCAGATAGCCTATCTTGTTCCTGGAGAGTGCATTGGAGTAGACAACTATGGGGATTCCCTGTATGGTCGAAATCCAATTACCTATCAGGAGTATTTAAAGATATATAATAGCGGAACTTATGATCTGGTAAGTGGTACAGTTACCTCAAGCAAAACTGGTCATAATCTTCAGTATTATATCGAAACTGGAAGTAATCTTGAGGAAAGTATTTCTACCGTGTTTGTTCCTTCTGCCAGTGGGCTACAGGAGGACATGCTGGTGTATTTCTACCTGAGTCTTTCAAAAGAAAAGGCAGAAGAGTACTATAAGGATTATTTTGAGCAGAGTCCATCAAAACTGGATACATATGCCAGGTTTTTTGCAAACGTAATCTCCTCAAATGATTCCATGGCAAGAGTATATACAGCAGGTAGCTATTCCCTTTACAAGGAAGATAAGCTTTCTCTTTTACCAGGAAGTAAGGATAATATTTCATCAGAAATAGTTCAGACTGATCATACATACAGGGCACTAAACTCAACACTTACAACAAGCTATGACAGATATGTGTCAGGAGAATTAGATAAGACAGTATTTGACAATGTAGTTAATATGACTAATTTCTCAGGAGTAGTATCCCTTACTGGAAGTGGAAAAAAGACAGTTTCGTATCAGTCAGAGGCAGGAGATAGATACACAGCAGTTCTTATTGATAATAAGAATGGAGTGCCATATGAGATTAATTCTGAAGGCCAGGAGGGTGGCAAACTCAGATTAATTATTGCAACAGGAGATATTAATATTAACTGTGATTATAAGGGAACAATTATTGCCCTTGGAAAGATTAAGGTAAAAGGCTCCCGGAATATTGCTAATGAGGATGTTGAGATAATGAAGCGTCTATTGACAGCCCAGGTTGATGAAGAAACGCGACTTTATGACATGTTTAATAATGGCAGCTCATATCTTGTAAGCGGAATTATCGCTGGAGAAGATGCTAAGAAGCCTGAAAATATCAGCTATTCAGACATTATTAAATATGAGAACTGGATTAAACGATAAAGATAAAGAATTGTAATTAGGAGCAGCCAATGAAGAATAATAAAGGTTTTTCATTAATTGAATTAATAGTTGTAATAGCTATCATGTCCATTCTTGTAGCCATTGTTACACTGGGAGTTGGCGCAATTTCCGGAAGCAAGGTGAAGGAATGTGCAAAAGGGATAGAGGCTGTTCTAAACAAAGCCAGAGTATCATCCATGGGAAAGGATGAGGTGACAGCAAAAATTTATGTAGGAGATGATGGAGCATACTACGTAGATTTGATAACAAAAATTAACGGCTCAACAGATGTTCAGACTAAGAGAGTAGGAAAAAGTGAGCTGGTGTTATTATATTCCCTTAAGGATGACTATAGTAATCCACAGGTATTAAAGCAAAAGGGAAAGATTAACATTTCCTTTGACAGAAGCTCTGGGGAACTAAAGGCTGATGAAACAGGTAATTATTGTCAAAGAATATGGGTTCAGAATAAGAAGGGCTCTGTTGTCTGGACAATAACAATTTACAAAGAAACAGGAACTGTAGAAGTGGAGTAGGAGGTTGACCTTGAAGAATAATAAAGGTTTTTCTCTAATTGAATTAGTTATTGTTTTAGCCATATTAGCTATTTTAGGCGTAGCTGTGTTTGGTTTTATTTTTACTGGAACTCATTCCTACAGAGGTGTAAGTGATGAGGCCGATTTGCAGTATAATGCACAGCTGGTGGTTAATCAGATTGAAAATATACTGATTGACAGTACAAAAGGCCTTGCATATTCATGCACTGATGAAGCAGGAAATAAAAAGCAGGTATTATCTGATCAGGAAATTAGCGGAACTTCCAGTGAAAAGACATTAACAATATACTCTACAGGTGAGGTTTACAATATTACCTGGAAGGACAAGGTTTTATCCTTGCAAAAGGATAGTGTTGATGCAGGTGGAAACGTTACGTCTACTGGCAAATTAGTAAAGATGGCTGACAATGTTACATTTTTTGCGGCGGATATAACAAATGCATCTAAAAACAAAGTTAAACTTGACTTTATTTTTGAAGCCGGAAACAGAGTTTACAAGTCGGTAAAGAATGTTTCTCTAAGAAATACCCTTGTTGTTAATGGTGACAATACAGAAATGTATGATGAAGAGGTAGAGGTTTCAGTTGTAGTTGACAGAGTAAGTATCAGCCATAAGGGCGTTGATGTTACCAATAAAAATGTCGGCATGTGGGTGGAAAGAACAGCAGAATCTCTTGGAAATATCCATTTGACAGCAACTGTTCATGGAAACGTTTTGCTAAGTGAGGTTATTTGGACAGTTTCTGGAAATTCCAGCCTGAATACAAAGATTGATGGTGGTGATTTAGTAATCGGATCAGATGAAACAGCAGATAGACTTACTGTTACTGCCATATCTAAAAATGATACGTCAAAATCTGCCAGCACAGTAGTAGTACTAAAGGAGATAACTGGTGTATCAGTTAAACTGGCAGATGGCAGCAAGTCAACCTTCTATAAGGGTGATGTATTCGAGGTAATTGGTTCGGTTAATGGTACAAACCTTACAGAAGAGGATACAAAGCTAATCTGGGATGCTTCAGGAGCTTCCTATGAAAAGATAAGTAACGACAGAATCAGGGTTACAATTACTGCCTCAGTAGGGCAGAAGGTTGTGGTAAGTGCTACATCAGCAACTGATAATTCACAGCGTGCAGAGCTTGATCCGATCACCGTCAGCCATATTAATTATAAGATTGTGCTTTCAGCGTCAGAAAGAACACTTCTTAGAAATGGCAGCCTTTCAGGCATTACTGCAGATATCAGTCCGTCTATCGGATATGGAACTGTAAACTGGACAATCACAAAGGTTGTAAATAATTCAACAGGCACAGCCTCAAATTCTGGTGCAGTTTCAATAAGCGGTAATGGAACCAGGGCAACCCTGAAATGTACTTCAGATTTGGATTGGAATCAGTCATATACGGTTTATTACAAAGCTTATGTTGAAGTAGATGGAAAACGTTTTGAATCAAACGAAGAGGCTGCTTATATTGACATGGTTTATGTAAACGTTTGGCAGGGATATACCAGATATGTAGTAACAGCTAATCAGTCACAGACCATTAAGGCTGCAAAGGGTTCTGTAAATTACTATGGGGTTCAGGTATTTGGAATTAATGCCAGATTTAGCACTAATAGCAATGGTTCTCAGTATGTTGCTTCAACAGAAGTATACGAAGAGGCCTTTAAGGTGGTGCTTACAAGTGATGCAAAGAATAGTGAGCCTAAGATACCTGTTTTATTAGATGGCAAGCGACTAAATTATGTATATTTTAATACTAATTAAAAGCTGGAAAATACTGTTTAAGGGAGAATGCGATGAAATCTGTAATTAAGAGTATGGCAAAGGGACTTGCAGTTGTGCTTGTGCTAAGCATTGTATTAACAACAATAATATGGAATTCCCGCCAGAGCATTTCTGCAAATGATGCTTTTGATGGAATTAAGGACATTCTAAATAGTAATAACGAAGATAATCCTTTTAGTATTGTTGAGTTAGTTCCAGATGAGGATATGGCAGAATTAGGTTATATGGTCGGTGGACAGGAGCCTGTACAGTGGCTTAATGACCTTGCCAATATCTCAGGTCCTGATTCCAGAAAGCAGTATGTTTCTGATTTAAAGAAAAAGCTTAAGGCAATTATTGCTTCAGACGTTTCTAAGCCTATTACATATAAGGAATACGAAGAGTCCTATGCAGTTGCTGATACCACGGACTGGAACGTACTTAATCTAAGCAAAGAAGAGACAATAGAGAGTGGAAACAGTGGTTACAGAATGGATGATGTAGGAGCCGGCAATGGTAACTACAAGGAGGAATTCAAGTATACAGTTAATACCGATGGTAAGGGTGAATTTAACCAGAACATAGATTACTATATCTATGGCAGCGGTTACTATGGAGTACGTTTTGAGTCTGTAACAACTACAATTAATGAAGCTGGTGAAGTTGTTACAGGTGCTGAAAAAGTTTACGAGGCAGTATCGTCAACTGCACTTGTTAAAGAGGAAAAGTATGATGAACTTGTTAAAAACAGACCAAATGCCTATTTATACAGAATTAGTAGGGCAAATATTTCAGCACCATATGAATGTGTGGTAGATGATAATGGAAAGCCAATGAAAATTGGAGTGGTCAGTTTTGATGATTTAGATCAGAGCAATTACATATATTATGTAGTTGAGTTTGCATATGTGGCAAAAGAAGATATGGTTTACAGTAAGTCCTATTATGAACCGATCAGCGAAGAATTCTATGCGGATCCTACTCAGGGAGAGTACGGAGCTCATCTTATGGAAGAAGCCTATATTGAGGCGAAGGATGATTCAGGCAAGAATATAGGACATTTTGATCGCTCCCCTGATGCAGCGTATATTTACGTAGGGGAAGGAGCTGGAAATTATATACTGGTAAAGGATAAGGACGGAGTACTTCTTTATCCTGTTATAGTTGATAAGCTTTACTATAAGGGTGGATTTACAAACAACGAGTGGTTCAGAAATGGTGTATTTAATCAGGGAAAATACTTTGATAACAACAGTGAGCTTAAGATGTATTTTAACATTGAAACCTTAGTTCCAGATGTTTTCAATGATATTGAGCTTTCTTCCAGAGACCTGCTCTATATTTCAGGTAACAGTTCAATAAATGGACACCCTGATAATTTTTCAAAGGAAAATGATATAAGCTGGGGAAAGGTCGTTTCTGTAATTAATACAGTTAAGGAACAGAATTTTCCGGTAATTGTAGATTCAAGTATAGCAGGACCTGCAATTTATAATCTTGTTAATGGAACTAATATGCAAAAGCTTGTGGCTTTGCTTTGCAGTCCAAACTTTTTTGAACTTGAGGTTGGACAGGAATCAGAGAATAACGCAGAATTCTGGAAAACAGTTAAGTTATGCCAGGATGCTGACCGCCATTTTGTAAACAGGAACATTTATGTATTTCCTGAAAATATATATAATGCCAACGATTCCCAAATGCCATTTTTAGTTAAAAGCTTTGCTACTAATTTTATTAAAAATACAAATGACACAGTTCAATTTGAAAATGAAGCAAAATCTGTTGGTTTTGGAGAAATTGCAACCTATATTAATGAACAGAACCTTAACAGAAAAACAGAGAATGAAGCTTTAGGTGAAGACCGATATGAGTATTTTGATCTGGCAATCTCAAAAGCCATTGCAATTGAGTACATAATTAGTGCAATTAACATACAGGTAGTAGAGAAAAATGATTCCTTTAAGGTTTTGGATATTGAGCCTTGTTATGTAGAAGAAACTACAGCAGATGCAATCTCAGGAGAGACTATTAAGAAATGGTTTACAGATAAGAAATACCAGGTTAATGATGTAAAAGTTACTCATGTTTCTATGTCAGAGTTTGTAGGCAAAATTGATGATTTAACCTCCTATGACATGATTTATTTCGGCTTAAGCAGAAACAAATTCCATGTTGATAAAGGCGGCAACACCTTATATAACGATTCAAGAATGAACGGTTTGATTTATTCTAATGTAGGAGATATATGTGTTGTTTCAGAAAATCATTCCGGTTTGCTTAATACAGACTACTATTATAATGGCATAGGTCAGAGAACCAGCATAAAGGCTCTTGATGACAATGCAAAGGTTGCAAATCAGTCTACATATCCATATGCAAATAATACATACAGATATTCTGGAAATGATATTTCATCTGAGAAATATAAGCATATTGTGGAATATGTTAAAACAGGTTCTCCTGTAGTTATTGATGATGGATTTTTTAACATTGTGGGCAAAGAATACAATATTAATGAGTATTACATCGATAATTCTTCTAATATCTACCTTCTGATGAAGGAGATTATCAGCAAGGAAAATGTAATGGTTAAAAGCCAGGCAACTTCAAAGACTAATGTTCTTTATAATTATATTCAGCTTGGAAAACCACAAATCAGTCTGGTAGAACAGCCAAAGGTTCAGGGAACAGAGTATGTCAAGCTAAGTACTAATAAAATGAATTTCAAATTTTCATTAAGTAATCAGGGTGCTGCTGACAGCAATGCGATTTTTGATGTCAAGCTTTATCTGGATGTTAATGCTGATGGTAAATTCTCTAAGGTTCAGGAGGTAATCAGTGCCAACGATGTTAAGCTGTTTGAAAATGGAAAGTACATTGCTCCTGTTGCAACAAAGGATGATGAAGGAAATACTTTGTACCACTATGAACTACATGCAGGAATGAAGCACAATTACGAACTGGTTTATGATTTGCCGGAGAATTATATTGGAATTATCCCATGGAAGCTCAAGGTAAGTCAGGTTGACAACGAATACAGGTATGACTTTAAAGAAGGTTTTGTTTACAGGGAGAATGTCGGAGCAGCCCAGAAAATTAATATTCTTCAGATTAATACTACTTCCTACAGAACCACAACATTTAATATGGAGGCGGATCTTAATGATGCCAATTCACTTTTCCACAGACTGTTAAAGCAGGTGGAAGAGTATGAAATTAAGATCACCACAATAAGCTCAGATGTTTTGGGACAGCAATACCAGCCGGGATTTTTTGATCAGTACGATATGCTTATTATTGGTTTTGCTGATATGGTAGATATCCCGGATATTAATGGAACGGTTAAAGGTATCAAGGATTATATCAATGAAGGAAAGCCTGTATTGTTTACACATGATACAACATCCTTCCAGAACAGCTCGGTAAATACTGATCAATGGGGTTATTATTTTAACTCTGAAATTAGAAATCTTGTTGGTCTTGACAGATATGGAATCCTTTCATCAGATGCGCTCAAAGAGGGTCTCACTCTGGTTAAGGGAGACTGGGGGACTGGAAATCTATATAATCAGGCTATTAAGTTCGCCAAGGAAAACAATACGGATTTGGCTTATGAACCAAGAAGTAACAGAAATGTAATCACAAAACAGAATCAGGGTATGGCTTATGGAGATCTTGTCAGACATGCAGCAGCTGCCGGACTGAAATATAATACATATTTTGACTGGAAGGGAACCTGTACTGTTAGCTATGCTACCGGCAAAATTGGCTATCAGATGAGAACTACAAGAGTAGCCCAGATAAATAAGGGACAGATAACAACATATCCATTTGTTATTCCTGAAGATTTCACGGTTAGTACTACCCATTCCCAGTATTATCAGCTTGATTTAAATGAGGATGCGGATTCGGATGGTGAAAGTGATATTGTTGTCTGGTATACACTTGAAGGTGGAGATGAGCAATACAAAAATATTCTGTATTCTGCATCACCTAGAGATATAAGAGATAACTATTATATTTTCACAAAGGGTAATGTTACATATTCAGGAGTTGGTCATTCTACAATTAGAGAAAGCGAGAACGAGCTTAAACTTTATATTAATACTATGATTGCTGCTTACAGTTCAGGTGTTCATGCACCTGATATCACCATTAGAGAGAAAGAGGATACCGATTCAGCAGAGGTTGGAACCATTTATGTTTCTTTCGATGATGAGATTGAAAATGGAGCTGTAAATCCGGCAGATACATCTGTTGAGCAGGAAGTTTCCGGTAATGAAAGAGCAACTGAAAGTGTCTACTTTACAGTTGAAGATACTAATATTGTAAAGAACTTAAAAAGAAAAGAGATACATGTGGACTTTGGAATTCCGGATAGTATTACTGAACAGGAGTATCAGAACAATAAGGATAAATACATTCAGATATTCAGTTCAGATGGAACCGCCACTTATCTGAGAAAAGTAGACATAGATGTTTATCTGAAAAGCGGGGATAAGACTAAGGTTTATCTGTCCAGTGGTGTAACATATCGAGCAGAAATACCTCTGGATTTGTTAGGCAAGAAAGACAGTTTTGTCGAAATATATGCTGTGGCATATACCAAGATAGTGAAATACACCAGCGATGGTAAGTCAGAAGCTAAGCCGGTATATACTCCACAGGCATATGATACACTTAGAATTCAGAGACTTGGTCTTGTAAATCTTGACTAAATACATATAATACGTCCTGTTATATTATTATGGCAGGACGTATTTTGTATCTTATCGACAAAATTTGACATTTTAATAGCATAGTTGTTTAATATGATATGAATTGACAGTAATTGACAGGCACAGGAGGATTTTATGAAAAAGGTGAGTGTCGCAATTACAGATGATAATGATGAAATGTTTCAACTATTGGGAGATGTTGTCTCAGAAAATGACGAGATGGAAGTAGTTGGTACTGCAAGAGACAAAGAACTTGCATGCAGAATGATAAGAGAGCGTGAACCGGATGTTGTGCTTCTTGTCAGACGGGTTCAGGGGAAAAGCTGTTCGGATAGTAGAAATACTAATGAGAAAACCGGGTTGTCAATTAAGCAGTTGAACAATTGTTCCAATCGTAAAATTCTTGAGGCAGAAGTAACAGATATTATCCATGAGGTTGGAGTTCCTGCACATATTAAAGGGTATCAATATCTTAGAGAGGCAATTGTTATGTCAGTTAATGACATGGAGATGCTTAATTCAATAACTAAGATTTTATATCCAGAGATAGCAAAGAGATTTCAAACTACGCCAAGTAGAGTTGAACGTGCAATAAGACATGCTATCGAAGTCGCATGGAGCAGGGGCAAAATGGATACTATAGATAAGCTCTTCGGATATACAATTAATTATGGAAAAGGTAAACCTACTAATTCAGAGTTTATCGCTCTTATTACAGACAAAATAAGATTGCAGATGGAATAATAAATGTATATACCAATGATACCCAATATGGTATACTTATATTAAGTAAGTAGGAGGTATTGGGAATAGTGCGTAATATTTTAATTGTTTCATCAGAAGCAGTACCATTTGTTAAAACAGGCGGACTTGCAGACGTTGTTGGAACTCTTCCACGTTATATTAACAAGGATAACTTTGATGTCAGAGTTATTATACCAAAGTATGCGTGTATGGATAAGAAGTTCAATAGTGATCTGAAGTTCGTCTGTCATTTTTATGTGAATTTAAGCTGGAGAAAACAGTATGTTGGTATTTTTGAAACTGAGTATGCAGGTATAAAATACTACTTTGTTGATAATGAATTCTATTTTGCTGGACCAAATCCATATAACAATATATACGAGGACGTTGAGAAGTTTGCATTTTTTTCAAAGGCAGTTCTTGCGGCTCTTCCATATATTGATTTTCAGGCAGATGTCATTCACTGCAATGACTGGCAGACTGGACTGGTGCCGGTATTTCTTAAGACACAGTTTGGCTCGGATCCATATTATCAGTGTATGAGAACAATTTATTCAATTCACAATATGAAGTTTCAGGGAAGATGGAAGATTAAGGAAATTATGGATATAACAGGTCTTCCTGAAAGTATTTTTTCTGCCCAGGGACTTGAATCCTATGGAGAGAGTAATTATCTGAAGGGTGGTATTGTATATTCAGATTATATCACTACAGTCAGTCCTTCTTATGCCAATGACATAGCTACTCAAGAAGGGGGCGAGGGTCTGGACGGATTAATGTATTCAAAGAAGAATTGTTTATTTGGAATCCTTAATGGACTTGACTACAATGAGTTTGATCCCGAAAAGGATGAGTACATCTACAGGAATTTCTCTATTACCAATCTGTCTGAAGGCAAGGCAGCTAACAAGGCAGATTTGCAAAAGGAAATGAGCCTTCCAACGAGACCGGAACCAATGCTAATAGGTATGGTATCAAGAATGACAGACCAAAAAGGCTTTGATTTGGTGGAATATATGCTGGATGAGATACTTAGTACAATGGATGTTCAGATTGTTGTGCTGGGTACAGGCGAGGCTAGATATGAGAATATGTTTAGACATTTTGCCAACAAATATCCTGAGAAGTTGAGTGCCAACATAGGCTATTCTGAAGAAATGGCTCACCGCATATATGCATCCTGTGATGCATTTCTTATGCCATCTCTTTTTGAACCCTGTGGTCTTAGTCAGCTAATGTCCATGAGATATGGAACTGTGCCAATCGTAAGAGAGACTGGAGGACTTAAGGATACAGTTGTTCCTTATAACGAATATGACAATACTGGAACCGGTTTTTCGTTTTCCCAGTATAATGCTCATGATATGCTTGATGCAATAAAGTATGCCAATAAGGTATATAACCTTTACAGGAATAACTGGAATGAGATAGCTAAGAGAGGAATGCAGCAGGAATTCTCCTGGTATGCTTCGGCTAAAGAGTATGAGAAGCTTTACCGGTAATTTGAGAATTCTATGAAGATAATATTATGAATAAGAAATCATAAAAATAAAGCTATGAATAAAGAAAAAACTTTATTCATAGCTTTTTACTGTGCAGCGATTATTTTAGCTTGGTTATTTTATGCATAGCTCTTTCTTAGAAGTAAACGCCTCATAGTGAGTACTCTT
>JAXJPW010000020.1:0-71022 GCA_036311465.1 Agathobacter sp. | reverse complement strand
TCACCTTTTTTAACAACACCGCCTGGTGTTGCATCTTTAACAGTAGCAACGATTACATCTCCGATGTTCGCATATCTTCTGGTAGATCCACCCATAACGCGGATAACAAGTAACTCTTTAGCGCCTGTATTATCAGCAACTTTGAGTCTGCTTTCCTGCTGTACCATGCTTGTAGCCTCCTTTAATTATTTTGCTCTTTCCATGATTTCTACAAGTCTCCATCTCTTATCCTTAGATAATGGTCTTGTCTCCATTACTCTGACTGTATCACCGATCTTTGCATCGTTTGTCTCGTCATGAGCTTTTAATTTATAAGTCTTCTTAACGATCTTGTTGTAAAGTGGATGTCTTACGTTATCTCTTACAGCTACAACGATTGTCTTATCCATCTTGTCGCTTACAACAACACCAACACGTGTTTTTCTAAGATTTCTTTCCACGGTCTATATCTCCTTTCTGATAGGATATCTTACTGCGCATTCTTCTCAGTGATAACAGTCTGAATTCTAGCAATGTTCTTACGAACCTCTTTAATTCTGCTTGTGTTATCTAACTGATTAGTTGCGTTCTGGAATCTTAAATTGAAAAGTTCTTTCTTAGCGTCAACAAGCTGTGCCTGTAAATCAGCAACGTTCTGTGACTTTAATTCATTAATATATGCACTAGTCTTCTTCATTATGATTCACCGCCTTCTAAATCCGCACGAGAAACTACTTTACACTTGCAAGGTAATTTGTGTGTAGCAAGACGTAAAGCTTCACGAGCTACATCTTCCTGTACGCCGGAGATTTCAAATAATACTCTACCTGGTTTAACAACTGCTACCCAATATTCAAGGTTACCTTTTCCTTTACCCATACGAACACCCATAGGCTTCTGAGTAACTGGCTTCTCTGGGAAGATTTTGATCCAAACCTTACCACCACGCTTGATATGTCTTGTCATAGCAACTCGGGCAGCTTCTATCTGATTAGACTTGATCCAACATGGCTCCTGAGCTACGATACCGTACTCACCATATGTGATCTTGTTTCCTCTAGTAGCTTTTCCAGCCATAGATCCACGGAACTGTTTACGATGTTTTACTCTCTTTGGCATTAACATAATTACTGAGCTCCTCCTTCCTTATTACCCTTTGTAGGAAGCACTTCGCCTTTGTAGACCCAAACCTTAACACCTACTTTACCGTAAGTTGTGTCTGCCTCAGCGAATCCATAATCGATATCTGCTCTAAGTGTCTGAAGAGGAGTTGTTCCCTCATTGTATGTCTCTGTACGAGCCATATCAGCACCACCAAGACGTCCTGAACAAGATGTCTTGATTCCCTTAGCGCCAGCCTTCATAGCACGACCCATGCAAGACTTCATAGCACGACGGAAAGAAACACGGTTCTCTAACTGAAGTGCAATGTTCTCAGCTACTAACTGAGCATCCTTGTCTGGTCTCTTAACTTCTTTAATATCAACAACAAGCTTCTTGTCTGTAAGCTTCTGAACTTCTGCCTTAACCTTCTCGATCTCAGCGCCGCCCTTTCCGATTACAACACCTGGCTTAGCTGTGTAAATGATTACTTTAACACGGTCTGATGCTCTCTCGATCTCGATCTTAGAAACACCAGCTGCATATAACTTATTCTTTAAAAATGTTCTGATATTATAATCTTCTACTAAATAATCAGCGAAATCACCATCTGCATACCATTTAGAATCCCAGTCTTTGATGACGCCAACTCTTAAGCCATGAGGATTAACCTTCTGTCCCATGATTGCCTCCTATCTTTCATCAAGCACGATTGTAATGTGGCTCATTCTCTTCTCGATTCTGTAAGCTCTACCCTGTGCTCTTGGACGAATTCTCTTCATTGTTGGTCCCTTATTTGCATAACACTCTGCAACATAAAGGTTTTCTCTTTTCATTCCGTTGTTATTCTCAGCATTTGCAATAGCTGACTCTAATAATTTCTTTACTAAGCTTGAAGCGTATCTTGGATTGTATGAAACAATTGCAAGTGCAGTTGCAACATCCTTACCACGAATAGCATCTAATACGAAACAAGCCTTCTGTACAGACACTCTAGCATAAGATAACTTAGCTGAAGGTCTTGTATCCTTAACTTCATTTCTCTCTCTCTTGATCTGGGATCTATGTCCTTTTGCCATGGATGAGTCCTCCTTTCAACTAAATCAATTTATCTTACGCCTGACTTCTTCTCGTCTTTTCCATGTCCTCTGTATGTTCTAGTTGCAACGAACTCTCCGAGTTTGTGTCCAACCATATCTTCTGTTACATATACAGGAACGTGCTTTCTTCCATCGTGAACAGCGATTGTGTGTCCAACGAATGAAGGGAAGATTGTAGAACGACGTGACCAAGTCTTAATAACCTGATTGTCACCTGAAGCGTTCATAGCATCTACTTTTTTAAGTAAGCTTGCATCAGCAAATGGTCCTTTTTTAAGTGAACGTGCCATTTCTTAACCTCCTAATTATTTGATTGCACGACCGTCTCTTCTACGTACGATCATCTTGTTAGACTGCTTGTTTTTCTTTCTTGTCTTTAAGCCGAGTGCTGGTTTACCCCAAGGAGTGCAAGGTCCTGAACGTCCAACTGGAGCCTTTCCTTCACCACCACCGTGTGGATGGTCGTTAGGGTTCATAACAGATCCACGAACTGTTGGGCGGATACCCATGTGACGCTTACGTCCGGCTTTACCAATATTTACGAGGTTGTGATCACCGTTTCCGATTACACCGATAGTTGCACGGCAAGCGATTGGAACCATTCTCATTTCGCCTGAAGGAAGACGAAGTGTTGCGTACTTTCCTTCTTTAGCCATAAGCTGAGCGCTAAGTCCTGCTGAACGTACTAACTGTCCGCCCTTTCCAGGAATAAGCTCGATGTTATGAATCTGTGTACCAACTGGAATGTTCTCAAGTGGTAAGCAGTTTCCAACTCTTACTTCAGCTGTAGGACCGCTCATAACCTTCATACCATCTGTAAGTCCTGCTGGAGCTAAGATGTATGCTTTCTGTCCATCTGCGTAGCAGATAAGAGCGATGTTAGCTGTTCTGTTTGGATCGTACTCGATTCCGATTACTGTTGCTGGAATACCATCTTTTGCATTTCTCTTGAAATCGATGATTCTGTATTTTCTTCTATTTCCACCACCATGGTGTCTAACTGTGATTTTACCCTGATTGTTACGACCAGCATTCTTCTTTAAAGAAGTTGTAAGTGACTTCTCTGGAGTTGTCTTTGTAATCTCTGAGAAATCAGAACCAGTCATATTTCTTCTGGAAGGTGTATATGGGTTATATGTCTTAATTCCCATTGTATTTCTCCTTTCAATGTTTGTTATCGTGCTTTACCTGCACATAGTCGAAAGTCAATCTTAAAGACCTGAGAAAATCTCGATGTCCTTGCTGTCCTCTGTAAGCTGAACGATTGCTTTCTTTGTCTTAGCAGTCTTTCCGTAAACCATACCACGACGCTTGTTCTTTCCATCGTTGTTCATTGTGTTTACTTTCTTAACCTTTGTTCCTTCGAACATTTTCTCAACTGCCTCTTTGATCATAGTCTTGTTTGCTTCTGGATGAACTAAGAAAGTATATTTCTTCTCAGCCATAGCAGCCATGCTCTTCTCAGTTACTACTGGTTTGAGGATTACATCATAATACTGTACGTTTGCCATTATGCATACACCTCCTCGATTGTTGCGATTGCATCCTTAGTTACAACAACTGTGTCATACTTAAGAACGTCAAATACGTTAAGCTCATTTGTCTGAGCAGTTTTTACTGTTGGAAGATTCTTTGCAGACATAATAACGTTTGTATCCATTGAGTTTAATACAACTAATGCCTTCTCAACGTTAAGATTCTTAAGAACCTCTGCAAATTTCTTTGTCTTAACCTCATCAAGCTTTAAGTCGTCTACTACAACGAACTTGTTCTCAACAACTCTTGATGTAAGAGCAGACTTAAGTGCAGCTCTCTTCTCTTTCTTGTTGAGCTTGAATGAGTAATCTCTTGGTGTTGGAGCAAATACAACTCCACCGCCTGTCCACTGTGGAGCTCTTGTAGAACCCTGACGTGCATGTCCTGTTCCCTTCTGTCTCCATGGTTTTCTTCCGCCTCCGCGAACTTCAGAACGTGTCTTTGCCTTCTGAGTTCCCTGACGATTATTTGCAAGCTGCTGAAGTACAGCCATATGAACTAAATGCTCATTAATTTCTACGCCGAAAATGGAATCGTTTAATTCGATTGAATCAACTTCTTTACCTTCCATATTATAAACAGCTACTTTAGCCATCGTAAAGTTCCTCCTTTCTTAATTCGCACTATTTACCAGACTTTACTGTCTCTTTTACTGTGATAAGAGCTTTCTTAGCTCCTGGAACTGCGCCCTTGATTAACAGTAAGTTCTTCTCAGCGTCAACACGTACAACCTCAAGATTCTGAGTTGTAACCTTTACGCTACCCATATGTCCAGGCATTCCTTTTCCCTTGAACACACGGCTTGGTGAAGAACAAGCACCGTTAGAACCCTGATGGCGATGGAACTTAGAACCATGAGCCATAGGTCCTCTGTGCTGACCTAATCTCTTAATAGCACCCTGGAAACCTTTACCTTTTGAAATAGCAGTAACGTCAACCTTATCTCCTTCTGCGAAGATGTCAGCCTTGATTTCATCTGCTAAATTGTACTCGCTAGCGTTCTCAAACTTGAACTCGCGAACATATCTCTTACCAGAAACACCTGCCTTAGCAAAATGTCCCATCTCTGGCTTATTAACACCATGTCTGAACTTAACTGTCTTCTTGCCGTCAGCACCTTTCTTAACCTGCTTAGCAGTCTTGTCAACGAATCCGACCTGAACTGCGTCATAGCCGTCGTTTTCAACTGTCTTGATCTGTGTTACTACACATGGACCAGCCTCTAATACAGTTACAGGTACTAATACACCGTCTGCATTGAAGATCTGTGTCATTCCGACTTTTGTTGCTAAAATCGCTTTCTTCATTTTTTTACCTCCTGTTTTCTACAGCGGAACGCCTCTTGCCTGTTTACCCAGCCCGCGAAGAATTAGCTGGAACAAGTAGCGGAACCGTTCATCCTAGAGCAGCCTATACAATCTATATAAACTATTCGGGGATATCTTAATTAGTTGTGAAAGATTATTTCTTCTCTTTCATTTTGATATCAATGTAAACACCAGCTGGCATTTCAAGACGTGATAAAGCATCAACTGTCTTCTGTGTTGGTGTAATGATATCGATGAGTCTCTTATGAGTTCTCTGCTCGAACTGTTCACGGGAATCTTTGTACTTATGAGTAGCTCTAAGAATTGTAACTACTTCCTTCTTTGTTGGAAGAGGTACTGGTCCACTCACCTGTGATCCGTTCTTCTTTACAGTCTCGATGATTTTCTTTGCGCTTGAATCTACTAATTCGTGATCATACGCTTTGAGAGTGATTCTCATTACTTGACTTGCCATAAAAAAAGTCGCCTCCTTTTCGCACTTTAATTTCAGTACGACAAGCGGTGACTGTACACTTCTCCGTGTGTGTCCTTATGACTCTCACACGTTGTTTCTACCTTTTGTAGACATATGTTTTGTACAGTGACTTGTCGTCAGTTTCCTAACTTGACATTCGCTCCGCCGAATTCTCTGCTTCAAGAGCAGTAACTTCAAACTTCACAGCTATCATGCCACAGCAAAAGCTATTATACATTCATCTTAGAAAAAATGCAACCCCTTTTTTCAAAAAAATTTCCCTAGCCTTTATCAAAACATTTTGCCTTGTTTTCGTGCATTATAATACGATTTTTTGTCCTTGTAAAATAAAAAAAGAATAAACAGTATAATAGGAACAGTTGCAAGGTTCATTTTATTACTCTATAATATAGAAACAATTAGTCAGAATAAATTGAAAGAGGAAATTGAAAGAGGTACAGTATGTGGATTGCAGATAACTGGAACGATTATAAAGTTATTGACTGTTCCTGCGGCGAGAAGCTTGAGCGCTGGGGACAATATACATTAGTTCGTCCGGATCCTCAGGTCATCTGGGACACCCCAAAGACCGAGAAGGGTTGGAAGAAAATGAATGGTCATTATCATAGAAGCAAAAAGGGCGGCGGCGAATGGGAATTCTTTGATTTGCCACAGGAGTGGTCTATCAACTACACTCTTCCTATTAATAAGAAGCTTACCTTTAACCTTAAGCCTTTTAGCTTTAAGCACACCGGTCTTTTCCCAGAGCAGGCAACTAACTGGGACTGGTTTTCACAGTTTATATATAATGAAAAGAAAAAGAATCCTGACAAAGAGATCAAGGTACTTAACCTTTTTGCTTATACAGGCGGAGCAACACTTGCTGCAGCTGCTGCCGGAGCAAGCGTAACTCATGTGGATGCTTCCAAGGGAATGGTTACCTGGGCTAAAGAAAATGCAATATCTTCCGGACTTGGGGACGCCCCAATACGCTGGCTTGTAGATGACTGCGTAAAGTTTGTTGAAAGAGAAATCCGCCGTGGCAACCATTATGATGCTATTATTATGGATCCACCTTCCTACGGAAGAGGACCTAAAGGTGAGATTTGGAAAATAGAAGAGGCTGTTTATCCACTTATTCAGCTTACAACCAAGATACTTGTTGACAAACCATTATTCTTCTTAGTCAATTCCTACACCACAGGTTTACAGCCTGCAGTTCTTACTTATATGATTAGCACTGCATTGAAGAAATTTGACGGAAATGTTGAATCCTCTGAAATCGGACTTCCTGTCACATGCAACGGTTTAGTTTTACCATGTGGAGCAAGCGGTAGATTTCAGGGCAAATAGAATAAAATGTACATAAAAATATAGGAGATGTGAGCCAATAGTCACATCTCCTTTTATTATATATGCTTATTCACTTCTAAGGGCCTTTACAGGATCTTCCTTTGCAGCCTTGGCAGATGGAATAAGTCCTCCAATAAGTGTCAGCAGCATACTAAGGCCAATAAGAATCAGCATACTGCTTACTGGCAAATAGGCATTCATGCCAGATTCTTCGGTAACCAAATTAATAATAGCATTAATAATCACAATAAATAATTCTGAAACACCAACTCCTATTATTCCAGACATTGCTCCTACCAGCACCGTCTCAGCATTAAATACCTGCTTAATATTTCTTCTTGATGCACCGACAGCTCTTAATATTCCTATCTCTTTTCTTCTCTCGAGAACTGAAATGTATGTTATTATTCCAATCATCAAAGATGAAACAATTAGAGAAATGGCAACAAAGGCAATCAGTATGTATGAGATAATGTCGACTATCTGGGTAACAGACGAAATTACAACCTGCATTAAATCAGTATATACAATCTGTTTGTCTTCGTCTGCTGACTTATTATATTCATCTATACATCTTGTCACCTGTTCTTTATCTTCAAAGCTATCTGCATAAATGCAGATTTTCTGTGGTTCTTCCTCATCCACATATCCCATTCGCAAAAGACTGGCATTATAGCTTTCCTGGCTAAGCTTTGAACCGTCTAATATGCTTGTTTCCTTGCTATTTAACTGGGCTTTTACAGCCTCGTTTCCATTGGCATAGGAAATAAGATAGTCAGTCAGCGCTTTTGTATATCCAATTTTTGTACTAATTGTGGAGTTCTTAACGTCTTTCTTTAATTTGACTACTGCACTTATTTTTAATTCCAGTGCATCTTCCAAAAGCTTTTTAACCTCTTTGTCATTTGCTTCAATCAGTTCATAGCTTCCATCCTTCTGTCTCTGATAGAAATCGCATGCTGGTAATAAATATAATTTTGTATCACATATTTTCTCATATGTGCTTTCATGTTCTGGAATCTCAAATTTCTTCTTTGCGTTGATTGAGTCCATTAAGCCCCTATAATCTTCTGCAGGGAGCATTCCCAGCTGATAAAAAACTTCCAGCGGTATTTCATTTTCTTCGTTTACTACAAGAACAAGTTGATTTTTTTCTACAGGCCACTGTCCATACAATACATCATAATCGCTCTTTGCATTTTCTCCTTGTATCTCTGAAAAAAGATTCTCGCAGAAGTTGGTCTCTGTATCAAGGCTCATTTTCATGCCTGTTGCATCATCAGAGACACTTGTCATAGCATTTTGATTGACCGACAAATTACTTCCATCTGTGTTTACCAGACTGCCTTTGGGGTCATAGGCATATACTGAAAAAGGCGTATTGTAGGAATACTCTATTCCATTTTGCCCTACATATTTCCATATTTCATTATTTTTGTCATCAAGATATTTCTTAAATGAACGCAGGTCATTTCTGGCCACCATATCATTTGTTGTTTTAGCTATTTCGAAATTATCGCCATTTGTATAGACTTTGTCTGCCCTGTCCTTTTCTTCTTCCTCTTCTGACTCATCCAAACCTAAAGGCATATTACTAAAGGAAATTGTCTCTGCTTCAATTGAAATAGGATATGTTGACATTGTGTCCTTTTGCAGCTTGCCTATGTAGCGGTTTACACCTGAAGACAATGCTATTATTAAGGCAATACCTATTATTCCAATCGAACCGGCAAAGGCTGTAAGCAAAGTTCTTCCTTTTTTGGTGCACAGATTTTTGAAGCTGAGTGATAATGCTGTTGAAAAAGACATTGATGCCTTCTTAACTTTTGCAGTCCCCGCAGCTTTGGCACCTTTTACAGGTTCTGTACTTTGCCCTCTTGCAGGTGAAATATTGTCTTCCTCCAACATATATGGGTCTGTATCCCCTACCACTTCGCCATCTTTCAGTTTCACAATTCTTGTCGAATACTGGTCTGCCAATTCCGGATTATGAGTAACCATAATAACAAGTCTGTCTTTTGCAACCTCCTTAAGCAGCTCCATAATCTGATGACTTGTTGCCGTATCCAGGGCTCCAGTAGGTTCATCGGCCAGAAGAATATCAGGATTATTTACTAATGCTCTGGCTATGGCCACCCTTTGCATCTGGCCTCCTGATAATTGAGATGGCAGCTTATGCATCTGGTCTTCCAGGCCAACCTGCTTTAATAAATGAATTGCCCGTTCCTTCTTTTCTTTGCCGGATAACCCTGCTATTGTAAGGGACAGCTCAACGTTGGCCAGTACACTCTGATGAGAAATAAGATTATAATTCTGAAAAACAAATCCTATAGAATGATTTCTATAAGTATCCCAGTCTCGTTCACTGTATCTGTTTGTAGAAATACCATTAATTACCAAATCGCCACTATCATATCTGTCAAGCCCTCCAATAATATTAAGCAGTGTGCTCTTTCCTGATCCGCTTGCTCCCAGGATTGACACGAATTCATTATCCCTAAAATTCAAAAAAATCTGGTTCAGTGCTACCTGAACCAGATTTCCAGTCCGATAGGTCTTTGTTATTGCTTTTAGCTGTATCATAATTTCGCCTCCTTCATATAGACAAATTATAGCAAAGCAACCTTAACCTACTCTTAACCTATCATTTTATATATTTAACGTTTCCATACCGTATTCCTATAACATTTTCTTTTTCTTAAGAATTAGCATGGTTATTGCACAGACAATCAGGGTTATTACACAGATTATTGCAAATCCCCAAATTGATTCAGCAAAGGGCATTCCACCGGGAACTACATTCATTCCATATAATCCTGAGATTACAGTTGGAATAGCCATTACAAGAGTAATAGAAGTAAGATACTTCATGACGTTGTTCAGTCTGTTATCAATTACAGAAGACATCAGCTCTCGAGTACCATTGATAATATCTCGATATATGGTGGTCATCTCGATGGCCTGTTTGTTCTCGACAATTACATCTCCCAGCAGCTCCTTATCCTCAGGATACTGCTCCAGTCTTTTATATCGTGTCAGCCTGTCAAGCACATTGCCGTTAGCTCTTAATGAAGTAGCAAAGTATACCAGTGTTGACTCTAACTCATGCAATGCAATAAGATCTTCCTCTTCTGTGTCGTTTCCAACTCTCTCCTCGATTTCTGTTCTCTTCTTGTCGATGATTCGAAGATCACTCTGATAAAGTACTGATATTCTGTAAAGTATCTGATATACAAAACGAAGCTTTTTCTTAGTTGAAAACTCCTTAACCCTGTTGTTAATAAATGCCTGAAGTACAGGAGTATCCTCTGTACACACTGTAATAATAATATCATTAGTGAGAATGATACCAAGTGGAATTGTGGTATAAGTATCTTTCTCATGTCTGGTCTCTGTTGTTGGGATATCCACAAGAATAAGTGTGTAACCATCCTGCAGCTCAATACGTGAGCTTTCTTCCTCATCCAGTGCAGCAAGAACATCTTCTATATCTATATCAAGTTCATCCGATATCTGCTGCCCTTCAGCAATAGTGGGGTTGACCATCTGTACCCAAACGCCATCTGATATTTTGTCTTCTTCATGAATTAATCTGTTATCAGTCATATAGTACTTAACCATGCTCAACCTCCTTTTAGATATTTTCTAACTCTATTTTATAATACCCTGGAACTGTCCTACAAGATATTTATTTCTAATCATAGAAAGATTATTGAGGAAAATTACATCCTTGGCACCCTTTTCCTTAACAAGGTCTCCTACATTTCCCTGCCAGTATCTGTAGTCAACAATGTAAACATACTGATAATTGTCTACAAGAAATGGAACAAAGGCATTTCCAAAGGATTCCTTAACAACTACACAGGCACTTCCATCTGTCTTCTCGTTATTGGTAATAGTGGTAAAAGGATTATCTCCTCCGATATATGTACTGTACTTAACTCCTGCAGGATAATCTGATACATCATAGATAATGTTCCAGCTGTAATCATCCTTATCTCCAGGTGATACCAATGTAGCTGTGTCCTTTGCGTGAGGTCTGTAGGCTGTAATTGTATCCGGATTAGCCTTCAGGGCCTCGTCCTTGAAATCATTATAGAAGGATCCAATAAAGCCTGGGAAATCTACTGTCTCATAAGTATCAATTGCAGGCGCCTCTGCTCCCATTGATTTACAAAGGTCAGAATATGCATAATAAGCTCCAAGCTGTGTCCAGTGGTGATCTGTTCTAAAGTATATATATTCATTTCTATGAGTCATAAGAGAATCATAGACATTAACCTTATTAACCTTTTCAGACATCTTTGAGTAAATGTCCTCCATTGCTTCCTGCTGGCCTTTTACCTGGGAATTATCCTTGTTATCTGGAAAAATAATACCTGAGCCAAGTGGAATCACAATATCATAAACCTTGGCAGTTCCCTCCATTTTCTCAGCAAAATCACTTATTGCCTTGGCATATTCCTCTCCACTCTTCTGGTTGTATGTGTACATCTCATATCCGGAATCACCAATAATAATGAGAGTATCCTTATCCTTTAGCTCCTTATCTGAGGTTATCTCAGGATAGTTTTTTGTCTCTGTATTAGTCTCACCTGCCAACTGTGTATCTGCCTGGCTGGCAGCCTCTGACACCTTCTGTGTCTCAGATGACTTCTCTGTATTCTTATCTGAGCTCTTGCCACATGCGCATACTGTCATTGCCATTATTCCCATAACAGCCATCACTCTTCTAAACTTCATCACTATTCACCTAAATCCTTTCCTATTTTGAAAATATTCTTGTCACTTATAAAATTAGAAATATTGTAGAGTACCATTATCTCTGAGATATTATTCTCTTTCATATATGTTGGAATATGTCCGGCAAAATATCTCAAATCAATCATATATATATTCTCATAATCTGCTGAAAGCATTGGGATCATGGTGTTAGCAAAGGAATCCTTGATTAATAAAAGATTGCCCTTATCCTTGGCCTCTTCATTATGAATAACAGCCTCTCCATAGTTTCCACCCATGAAGTATGCATACTTGTCCTTCTCAGAAAGCTTGTCCTGCTGATATATGCCGCCAATGTCTTCTCCGTCCGCTATTACAGTATACTCCGTATCCAGTGTATTCTTCAATACTTTAATCTCATCATATGCTGAATCATAGTCCAGAATCTTGGAATAGAGACTTCCTCGAAAACTTTTAGTCACTGTAGTAAGGTCACTTGAGCTATTGGCTGTCGGATTCTTTCCTGTCCTTTCCTGCCAGTATTGGTAGGCTAAAAAAGCTCCCTCTGTGGTCCAGTGATGATCCGTCTTATAATAAAGCTGAGTGTCTTTATGCTGATCAAACAGCTCCCTGACATCAAAGGATACATGACTTCCAATTTGCTGGAAAATATCATCCATATAGGCATTCTGGTCAAAAAGAATAGCGTTTTTAGGAAGCTTTTCACTGTTTACCAGTCCGGAGGTTGGAACAAGAACAAAATAAAGGTTGTCCTCCCCTACCTTTTCGCAAGCGTAATCAAAAAAATTATTAATGGCTTTTACGTTTTTGTCCACCTGCTTCTGGTCTACATCATCCGGAGTAATCTTCTCAAAATCATATCCGTTTTTGCCCACGTATGCTCCGCCTATGTCAGTGTTCAGACAAACCTTCTGAATTGCAGTCTCCACTGTAATCCACTGGTCTCTGAATACAATCTGGTCCTTGATATATTCCTCAAAGCCATCCTGGAATTCACCCTTTTTTATGCTCTCCCAGGAAATACCTGGCATCTTTGCAAGATATCTATTTTCATTTTCTGAGAACTCACGCTCCTTGCCGGTAAAGGTCAAAAGGCTTAGCCCACCTATAAAGCCGAGAAAAACAAGAACCGTAGCCAAACTTTTCTTCTTCACGATTTCACCCCTTTAAAAACGGAAATATAAAAATGGATTATAACTTCCACCTACCAAAAATGCGAAGGATACTAACAAGAGAATTATCATTGCCGGTATTCTAAGCACCTCAAACTTCTTAAGCCACTTCTTGTGATTAATACTGCAGAAAGCAAGTACTGCAAGAAGCACTGCATTACATGAGAAATAATAAAGGAAATCAGAATCTATCAAAGCAGTTCCAATTCCAAACATACTCTTAAGATATTCTGTCAGTTGTCCAAAATCTGTCTGGGCAAAGATTGTCCATCCGATTACAACTATAATCAAAGTATATATATGTCTTACAATTGCAGGACATCTGTTAAGTCCCTTAAGCAGGAATAATTTCTCAAGCATTAAAAGCAGGCCATAGTACAGACCCCAGAGAACAAAGTTCCAGCTGGCACCATGCCATAAACCTGTAAGAGCCCACACAATAAGAATGTTTCTTATCTGCATTCCCATGCCTTTTCTATTGCCACCCAGCGGAATATACACATATTCCTTGAACCAGGAGCTAAGGGAAATATGCCATCTTCGCCAGAAATCCGTAACACTGTTGGCCATATATGGGTAATTAAAGTTCTCCAAAAAGTGAAAGCCAAACATTCTGCCAAGTCCAATGGCCATGTCTGAGTATCCACTGAAATCAAAATATATGTTAAATGTAAAAGCTATTGCTCCAAGCCAGGCTGTAGCCATAGATATATTCTGGCTCTGGGATATGGATGTCCACACACCATAAATCGAATTGGCAAGGATAACCTTTTTGGCAAAACCTACCGTAAATCTGAAAGCCCCCTGGGCAAAATCATCAACTGTGACTTTTCTTGACTCAAGCTCTTTGCCAATGGTCTTGTACTGAACAATTGGACCTGCAATAAGCTGTGGAAACAGGACTACATAGGTTCCAAAGTTGAGAATATTCTTCTGTGCAGGAACTACCCCTCTGTACACGTCAATGGTATATGACATGGTCTGGAAGGTATAGAAAGAAATTCCAATAGGAAGGGCTATCTTAAGAAGACCTATTCCTGCTCCTGAAAGAGAATTAATTGTCTCAAGCACAAAATCTGTATACTTAAAGAATCCAAGAATAGCAAGGTTACCGCACAAATCAACAATCAGAACACCCTTTGCTGCACCATTTCTATCCTGACCCTTTAATTTTTCAATAAGTCGTCCGTTTGTATAATCAAATACAGTTGAGAACAGCATTATGAGCACATAAATAGGCTCTCCCCATGCATAGAAAATAAGACTGGCAATAAACAGAATTAAATTTCTAAGCTTTGCAGGACACAAATAATATAAAACTAATACAATTGGCAAAAATACCAATAAAAATACAAAACTACTAAATACCATAATAACCTCAAAAAGAGCGTCACACCATGTGTGACGCCCACCTAACTACTTTTCAAATGCTTTGTTAATCAAATCCTTTGCTGTTTCTGAATCACCTGATACACAAAGCACAACATACTTACCTCTCTGCTCAAGGACTGCATCCTCAATACGCTTTGCTTCCTCTGGGATGTATGCCTTAAAAGCAGCCTTCTGGTCATCAAGGAAGGTCTGTACCAAGACCTTAGTCTCCTCAGCAGTCTTCTCATCTGGGGCTGTAAATATTGCAATTTCCTCAGCGGTCTTACCACTGCCCATATACATAAGGCATTCAACTCCATCTTTAAGATCGCTGAAATAGTCTGAAATATCTCCCTGGTCTACTGCTGTAAGCTGTTCCTCATAAGTAATATTCTTTGAAAGAGAATCCGCTAATGCAGCCGGATCAATAGATGCTGACTTCTCCCCACAGCCTGTAATTAAAAGAGCTGTAAGTGCAATAGCAGCTAAAAATTTGCTTCTTATCTTCACTTTTCTCACCTCTGTCTAATTTTCTTCTACCTTGTGTAGTTTACTTTCAAATCCAGATATTGTAAATACCTTAATTGAATTTTAAGAATTATTCCTGTCCTGAATACTTCTGAGCCTGTGCCTTAATCAGTTCTTCATCATCAAAGTAATTAATCTGCATAGCACGCTTAACCTCTGAAAGAGTCTGGGCTGCAGTTGCTCTTGCAACCTGGCTTCCCTTCTTCAGAATCTCGTAAACTGCCGGAATATCCTTCTCGTACTCTGCTCTTCTGGCACGAATTGGGGCAAGCTCCTCCTGAATTACATTGTTAAGGAACTTCTTAATCTTAACGTCTCCAAGACCACCTCTTGTATAGTGTGCCTTAAGCTCATCAAGATTAGCGTATTCTGGAAGGTATTCCTCAAAATGCTCCGGCTTGCTGAAAGCGTCAAGATAAGTAAACACTGTATTGCCCTCAACATGTCCAGGGTCTGAAACCTGAATATGGGTAGGGTCTGTATACATGCTCATTATTTTCTTCTTAACATCCTCCTCTGTATCTGCAAGGTAAATGCAGTTACCCAGAGACTTACTCATCTTGTTCTTTCCATCTGTACCAGGAAGTCTTAAGCATGCTTCATTATCTGGTAGTAAAACGTCTGGTTCAACAAGAACCTCATCATAGATTGAATTAAATCTTCGAACTATCTCTCTTGTCTGCTCAATCATTGGAAGCTGATCCTCTCCTACCGGAACAACAGTTGCCTTAAAGGCTGTGATATCAGCTGCCTGACTAATAGGATATGTAAAAAATCCTACTGGTATACTTGCCTCAAAATTTCTAAGCTTAATCTCATTCTTAACTGTAGGATTTCTCTGAAGTCTTGATACAGTTACAAGGTTAGAGTAGAAAAATGTAAGCTCTGTAAGCTCTGGAATCTGAGACTGAATAAAGAGATTCGACTTTGTTGGGTCAAGACCTGCTGACAGGTAATCTAAAGCAACCTCAATAATATTCTGTCTTACCTTCTCCGGATTCTCAAAATTATCTGTAAGTGCCTGTGCATCAGCAATCATAATATAAATCTGGTCAAACTCTCCAGAATTCTGAAGCTCAACCCTTCTTCTGAGTGATCCTACGTAATGTCCTACGTGTAAACGACCTGTAGGTCTGTCTCCTGTTAAAATAATCTTTGACATATATATCCTCCCATAACTAAAACTATTTCAAAAAATAAAAGCTCTTATCCCTAAGGATAAGAGCCATAAAAGTTCTAATGCCACCTAAGTAAATACACACCATCATGTGCTTTCAACGTAACGGGTTGATGCCGTCGACGCCTACTTGAAAAATCTTTCGGGTCGCCCTCATGGGTCCATTCATTAATCTATCCTGTACTGCACTTCCACCACCGACAGCTCTCTGAAACATTCCAGAATAATTACTACTCCCAATCAACGGTTTTATCTTGAAACACTTTACCAAAATAAAGCATTTTTGTCAACCCATAGTCCGCCTTTTAAAGCCATTTAATTGTCATTTAAAAAGTCATTTTAATCTACTCAATCATTCTTAACAGTTCCTGCACTATTTCATCTGCCACAGCCATTTTGTATTCAAACCTTGTTCCCCTTGGTGCAAGCTGTCTGGTAAAGCTTTTTACCTTGCCGTCATAATCAATGGCAAAGAAAATCTGTCCCGGAACACTGTCCTCATTTTCCGGATCAATATTGCCCATTGTTCCGGAAATACCTACACCAATATTGGCAAGAAATTCTCTGCGGCAGGTGGTTGCCATCGCTTCTGCCGTCTCCAGTGAGTACACCCCTTTCTCAGTAATAACATCCACTGGAACGCCACACTTTATCTTTGTTTCATTGCAGTAAGTCACATATGAACCTCTATAAATGGCAGAAGCTCCCTCTGTGTCAGTAATAAGTGAGGCAATCAGTCCTGCTGTGGCACTTTCCATAGTGGAAATTCTAATCCCCCTCTCAATTAGTCTTCGTGTTAACACATCATAATCTCTGCTAATTCTCTCATAGTAATTATACATATATCCCCCTATACTGATTCAAGTCGAATTGTATTAGTATTTCCAGACACCCCACTTGTCTGTCCTCCTGTAAGCACTACATTATCTCCCTTTTCCAATTCGAAAATTGTCTTGGCATGATTAAGTGCATGATAGAACATTACATCTACTGAATTAAACTCCTCGCTTAACACAGGAGTTACGCCCCAGCTGAGATTCAGCTTACGCCATGCCTTTTCTGAGGTTGTCATTCCAATGATGTCTACAGGACATCTAAAACGGCTTACCATTCTAACAGTTCTTCCTGTAAGGGAGCTGATTACAATTCCCTTGGCATTAGTGTTAATTGCCATTGAACAGGTGGCCTTGGATACAGCATCAATATTGCTCTGTATTATATAATCTGAATTCTTAAAGCGTTTGATATAATCGATTTTCTGCTCTGTATACTCAGCTATCTCTGCCATGTTGCGGACTGCGTCAACAGGATATTTTCCTGAAGCAGACTCTCCTGAAAGCATTATTGCTGAGGAACCGTCGTATACGGCATTTGCAACGTCTGAGATTTCAGCTCTAGTTGGTCTTGGATTGTGTATCATGGACTCAAGCATTTCTGTTGCAGTGATTACACGCTTGCCAAGAAGACGGCATTTCCTAATGAGATACTTCTGGATAGAAGGAACCTCAACAAAAGGAATCTCAACTCCCAAATCGCCACGTGCCACCATAATTCCATCTGCTATCTCACAGATTTCCTCGATATTATCTACACCTGAGCGGTTCTCAATCTTGGCAATAATATCAATATCCTCTCCGCCGTTTTCATTGAGGAAGTCCCTGATGGCCTTAATGTCAGACTTATTGGAAACAAAGGAGGCCGCAACAAAATCAATGTCGTTTTTGATTCCAAAGAGAATATCCTCCTTATCCTGCTGACTAAGGTAATCCCCCTTCATAACATGATTTGGAAAATTCATACTCTTTCTGTCAGACATCTCCCCGCCTACTATTGTATTGCAGATAATGTCCTTTCCCTTTATCTGTTTTACCTCAAAAATCAACAGGCCGTTGTTAACCAGAATTCTGTCCCCTGGCTTAACCTCTTTGTTCAGGTCCTTATAAGATACAGAAACACGCTCTTCATTACCTTCAACGTCATCAACTGTGAAGGTAAAGGTAGCACCATCTTCTATTGTTACCTTGTGATTTTCAAAGGTTCTGATTCTATATTCAGGTCCCTTTGTATCCAGCATAATTGCTATTGGAAGACCAAGCTCCTGTCTGACCTGCTTAATAAGATTAAACTTATTCTGCTGTTCATCATATGTTCCATGAGAAAAGTTAAGTCTTGCAACATTCATTCCTGCCTTACACATTTCCCTAAGTGTATCTAAATTCTGACTGGCTGGTCCAATTGTACATATAATTTTTGTCTTGCGCATGTCAACTCTCCTATACTTTATTCATATGATATTATTTTATCATATTTTTTTCCAAATAATAGAAAAAAGAGTGTAACAGCTCAAGATTCACTAATTACACTCTTTTTATTGACATTTTTTTACATTAGACACTTGTAATATGATTTGGCAGTAACTCCATAGATAAGAGCATACACCACAATATAAATTAATACTGTTGCCACAAGACAGCCAATAAGCAGCTGCAGACTTGTAATTCCAAAAATCATCATGATACGCTGAATAGCCTTAAAGGCTGCTGCAATATGAATAACTGCTACAATAATTGGAATAAAGAATACAGTAAGAATCTGGCTTCTGATTGTTGCCTTGATTTCTTTATCACTCATTCCCACCTTCTTTAATATCTGGAACTTCTCTCTGTCTTCGTAGCCTTCCGATATCTGCTTGTAATAGATAATCATTACAGTAGTAACCATGAACATAATACCAATGAAAATTCCAATAAAGAAAAGGCTGCCGTAGAGATTAAAATAATCCTGTCTTATGTTGTTCTTGCAGCTGACTGAATCAACCTCAGGAATGGCTTTCTTAAAAGCCTTTTCCAGATTCTTGCCATAAGCAGTTTTATCCTGGATGCTTCCGTCAAGATTATAAGAATAAGAAAAGCTCATTAAAATCTCTTTATCCTTAAGCATTTTATTAATGCTTTTTGTAAGGTTTTCAACAGTGGCAGTGTCCTTGACTATCATTGTGGCTGTTTCATTAATAATCGTAACATTATCATCCATGGCATACTTATCTTCAAGGTTACCGGTCATTTTTATTTTTTTGTCGCCAAGGACAAGCTCGTTTCCCTTAAATTCTCTGCCAATAGATGAATGCCAGAGAAATTCATCCTCTGCAAGCTGGATTTCCCTTCCCATTTTTCTGGAAAAATCCTCTGCACTTGCAATATAAATAAGGGAAATATTATCAAAATCATCCATTTGTTCTGTTGGAATTAATGCGTCTCCATCAAACCTTGCCACTACAGAAGAGAAGAATTTGTAATCTACATCTTTAACTGATAACTTACTATTGCCTACACTTTTTTGGGCAGCTTCCTCAAATTTCTTTACATCAATACTGTCAGTTTTGCCGCTAACATTGCTACAGCTTACAAATACATCCTCAGGATAATTATTATCGATGGATTCCTCTGTTCCAATTAATAAGGCACTTGTAGAAAAAAGTATTACCAAAACGGCAGTTGATAAAATACAGATATTGGCAAGACCTACTGCATTTGCCTTCATTCTGTAAATAAGGCCTGAAATTGTCACAAAATGATTTTTCTTATAGAAATAGTTTTTGTTCTTCTTAAGAAGCTTTAGGATAGCTACTGCACCACTGATAAAAGTGAAATATGTTCCTGCAATAACAAACAGTACTGCAATAAAGAACATTGACATTGCCTTAATTGGATTCTCGGTGGTAATTGCAATATAGTATCCAATTCCAAGACAGGCAATTCCAAGGATTGCAATAAACCAGTTAGCCTTAGGCTCTTTCTCGCCAAAGCTGGTTGAGCGCATAAGCTCGATTGGCTTCATTCTGAAAACCCTGATGAAGTTGAATATAATTGCAATGGCAAAAACAGTTACAAATACACATACCGTCGTAATTACCGGTTTGGCTTCAATAGTGAACTTAATTCCTGTGTTAAGCTTAATAAGCTTCTCCATCCCCATAAATACAAGCTTGGAAAAAGAAAGTCCTACTGCTAATCCCACAAGAATACTTGCAAGACCCGAATCAGCCATCTCCCAAAAGAGAACTTTGCTGATATGCTTTTTGTCCATTCCAAGCATGCTGTATAATCCAAGCTCTTTGGAACGCTTCTTAATCATAAAGTTGTTGGTGTACAGGATTACCATAACCGAGAAAATACCACACACCCAGCAGCCAAATACCATAACCTGATTCATGGCATCTGCACCATAGAAGCCTCCCTTTTGAACCTGCTTTGTAATGCTAAGTATCATATAAAAAAGCGCAACCATTGTGGCTGTACAAATGGCAAATGGGCCAAAGGTATTTTTATTATTTCTAATATTCTGAATCGCTAATTTATTAAACATTGTCATCTTGATCACCACCTGCCAATAAAACTGTCAGTGTATCGTTAATCTTGCGATACATCTCGTCGTTAGTCATGTTTCCTCTGTAAATCTGATGATAAATCTCACCATCCTTGATAAATAAAACTCTGCCTGCATGGGCAGCAGCCTTAACACTGTGGGTTACCATAAGTATTGTCTGTCCGCTGTTATGAATGTTCTCAAAAATCTTGAGAAGATCCTTAGAAGACTTGGAGTCAAGGGCTCCTGTCGGCTCATCTGCCAGAATAATCTCAGGATTCGTAATAAGTGCTCTTGCAACTGCAACTCTCTGCTTCTGTCCTCCTGATACCTCGTATGGATATTTCTTAAGGATACCCTGTATTCCAAGAAGTGGAGCAATCTTATTTAGCTTCTCAGGCATTCCCTTATGGTTTTCTCCTGCAAGCACAAGAGGTAAGTAAATATTATCCTCCAGAGAAAAGCTGTCCAAGAGGTTGAAATCCTGAAATACAAAGCCAAGATGCTCTCTTCTAAACTGTGCCAGATTCTTATCCTTTATTGTTGTAAGGTCCTCTCCATTGAGAAGCACCTGGCCTGCTGTAGCCTTATCCACTGTTGCCAGGATATTAAGAAGAGTAGTCTTTCCTGAACCGGACTCTCCCATAATTGCCACATACTCTCCTTCTTCTACTTCAAAGTTAACATCTCTTAAGGCTTCAACTTTTGTTCCACCTAATCGTGTTGTATAAATTTTCTTTAGGTTGTTTACTTTTAATAAAGACATATTTTCCTCCATATTCAGCTGATTCTTTCAGCATATTGTTGGGCTTATCGCCTCTTTCTGACTATATACTAACAAAGCGAGAATCATAGTGCCTTAATCTTGGCTTACAATTCTCGCTCTAATATTACAAATTTGTAAGGTTACAGGTGACACTGGTACCTTTACCCAGTTCTGACTCAATTATTACACTTCCATTAAGCTTCTCGATTATGCTTTTTACCAGGAAAAGGCCAATTCCTGTAGCCTTCTTATCCTTACGGCCATTGTAGCCTGTGTAACCCCTCTCAAATATTCTTGGAAGGTCCTCCTTAGAAATACCGATACCTGTATCAGTAACTCTAATAGAATTAGCATCTGGCATATCAATGGTTATACACCCCTCATTTGTATATTTCAGGGCGTTGGAAATAATCTGCTTAAGGGCAAACACCAGCCATTTTTCATCTGTAACAATTGTGGCCTCCTCCGGAATCTCAACCTTTACCCCGATTCCCTTGGAGATAAATGTCCTGGAAAAATACTTAACGGACTGATTAACAATAGATTTAATCTGGTATTCCTCCAGCACATAATCAGAGCCCTTTCCTTCAATGCAAAGATATTGAAGAATCATGTCACAATACTGCTCTATCTCAAAAAGTCTGCTTCTGACTACAGTCTGGTCACAGCCCTCCAGTTCCTGAGCCATTAACTCAAGGGCCGTAAGTGGAGTCTTAACCTGATGAGTCCAAAGAGTAATAAACTCCTGCATATCCTCCCTGTAATTCTTTTGGGCATTTTGAAGAATCCTGTTATGCTCCAGAAGAATTCTAATAAGCTCCTGATAATCCTCCTCCAGCATATGTACAGCCTCCGGAAGATTCTCCGCTGTAACATCTATGTTTTCCTTTGCCAGGGTCAGCTTCTTATGCTTTGAATAACTGCTAATATAATCAAAGGCGAGACAAACAAGAATGGCAAAGCCTGACAGCCACATCGGGTATAGAAGCTTTTGCACATCAACCTTTTCCAGATACAGTGCAAGAAAAACGATTCCCTGCCATACCAGTATGGCCACATATTTTTTCCATTTATCTTTAATAAACTCTACTAAAAAATCCTTCATAGTTATCTACTCCACAATGTATCCCCTGCCTTTTTTGGTCTTAATGAAATCATCAAGACCAATGTCCTTCAGCTTCTTTCTAATTCGTGTAATATTAACCGTAAGGGTATTGTCATCTATAAAGTTGTCGCTGTCCCACAGCTGCATCATAATAAGATCCCTGCTCACAATACTTCCCACATTCTCCATAAGGAGAGTCATTATCTGAGCTTCATTTTTGGACAGTTCAATCTTCTCTCCCTGATAAGAAACAGTGTCATCTACCATGTTAAATATCACACCCTGATGCTCGAGAGCACTCATCTGCCCGGAAAAGGAATAGCTTCTTCTTAGCATTGCACCTATCTTGGCAGTAAGCACTGACAGGTCAAAGGGCTTTGCAATAAAGTCGTCTCCCCCCATATCCATAGCCATCACGATATTCATGTTATCGCTGGCAGAAGATATAAATATGATAGGCATCTTATACATTTTTCTAATTTCCCTGCACCAGTAGAATCCATTGAAATTAGGCAGAGTGATATCCAGCAGAATCAGGTCCGGACCAGCCTTGGTAACCTCCCCAAGAATATTGGAAAAATCAGTGGCCAACACCACCTCATAGCCCCACTGCTGCAAATGCTTTTGCACGCTTTCTGCTATCATTTTGTCATCTTCTACTATAAAAATGCGATGCATATGTGCTCTCCCTTCCTGGCAAATATTTGTATAGTAATTCTATTAATTTAGCAAGGAATAGTCAAACCTGAATTAAACCTGTATTAAAATATTAGGATTAGTCTTTTTGATTTTCCCGGCAATAAGGTAAGAGAATACAAAGAATATACCTACTACAAGACCCATCTCAGCAAGCATCATTATCACATTAATCTCTGACTGGAAATAGCCTACTCCGGCAAACTTGAAAAGCTTTCCTGCAAGGGGATCTGTAATATAAATACTTAGTCCACAACCCAATATTGAGCCAATAATTGCCACAAGAAGAAATCTTAAAGCAAAGCTTACTCTTAATACCCCGGAGTTAAAGCCTAAGGCCTTGTATATTCCCAAATCCTGCTTCTCCCTGAACAGAAGCTTTCCACCAGTCATTGAAACCACTACAAAAATGAAAATTCCGCAGATTATATATACAAGAATGCTTAGTGCTTTTGAAGCAGATACTATTGCATCTATTCCTGACCAGCTATTATCATCTATTACAATTTTTTCATCGTATTTCTCCTTGAGACAGTCAATCACCTTTTCCTTCCGGTTCTGATCCTCCAGCACATAATTGTACATACACTCATCATCATTTCCGATTCTGCCATAAGCCTCCATGGACATGGAAATATTCTGACCTAGATCATTTGCACACTGATTAATTCCAGTAATAATGTATTCTGCCTTTTTATTGTCAACTGCCAGCTCAATTGTATCTCCAATGTCCGCCTTAAGGGCATCTGCCATAATCTCAGTAATTACTATCTCATTATCATATTTGCAGTAACGACCCTTCAGCATGTTGAGATACTCTGTATTGGATATGGCATTGGCAATGATCTCAACTCCATTAATCTGAACCCCTCTTACCTTGGAGGTATACCAAACCTCAATAGGTGAATACTTTCTTATATCCTGTTCCACCTCATCCTGAATTTCCTTATCATTGTAGTACACACCAAGGTCATAGATTTTGTCGTTGACAGATGCTACACCGGCTGCCTTCATAAGTCCTTCACCATTTGCCCCCAGCCATCCAAACAGTCTGCTGGTAAAGGCAATAAAGAACATAAGTAGCATAGTAATTACACAGGCTCCTATATAACGTTTCATTCCGCTTGTTATCTGTCTAAGAGCAAGCCAGAACTGTAAACCCTTTCCATGAAGTTGAAAATGTATTCTGCTGTTGAAAAATACATCTGACTTTCCACCTCTTATAGCCTTAATTGGAGTGATTCTGCCTATCTTATTCACATTGGCCATTATAAAAATGATTAATATCAACAACATTAGTGTTAGTGCTGTGAATACTGTTTGTACGGAAATAGTCGCAGGGAAGAATACTCCTGTAGCAGGAAGAATAATTGTATTAATACCTGCAATCAGCAGTGGTGACACTGCAAGACCTATTACAAGAGCTGAGAGTATTGGCACAAGATACTGAAGTGCCATAACCCACATCAGATTGGCCTTGGTATAGCCAAGCGCCTTCAATATTCCCAGGTCTGTGTAGCTTTGCTCTATTCCGGTACTAATGCTGTGGCCAATCACAATAATGCTAATAATTAGAAGAATAAGTACAAAGCCAAGCAGAATCGCCATAAAAATATTTTGATTCAGAAGCATAAAGCCTTCTATAGAGCTTGCATAATAGGAAAAGACCAGATACCGCTTAAGATTTATCTCCTCCGTAATATTTTTCTGCACCTCGGCAACACTGCTGCCTTCTTTCATAAAAATATTAAGCATGCAGGCATATGTATATTCCTTATTTTCCCCTTTGCTAAGCTCCTTGAAATCCTCCTCACTCACAAGTATGTTCTTCATTCCCATGGAAGCACTTCCTGCTGTTGGATCCTCAAAGAAGCCCTTGATTGTGTACTCACCAGCCCCTTTTATCTCAAAGCTGTCTCCGATTTTTGCATCACAGATATTTTTCATTGTAACAGGAACATAAATCTGTCCCTTGTCAAGGAGCTGTGTGCTCTTATAGTATTCTGTACTGTTACCGTCAAAAATCTTAAAGTCCTTATCAGAACCATCATACTCATATGCAAAATAGGTAGTATTTGGCTCATAGCCATTTACTCTTGCCAAAAAAATAATGTTGTTCTTTTTTACAACCTTTTCTATACCCTGAATTTCCTCAAGCTTAGCCTTTATCCCGTCAGTCTCAGAATCATTTTTGTTCATCCAATAAATTAAATCCCCAAATTCAACTCTGTCCATCTGGGAGCGAATATAGCTTCTTGAGTTATCCCATATTGTAAGCACTGCACTACTGCTTACCACGATAATAAACATCAGGATAAATACTCCCACAAAATTACCCTTATGCTTTTTAATATTTTCTCTAAGTAATGTAATTGTCTTCATTCCGGTCACCTCCTACCACTGCATAGAAGCTAACCATGCATTAACCTGGGCTTCACGACTCTTCTTCTGTTCCTCCTCATATGGTGGCATCTCCATCTCACCGATAACCTTGCCATCCTCTATGTAGAGAAGTCGTGTGGCCCTGATTGCAGCCCTTGAATCATGAGTTACCATTACAATGCTCTGACCATTTTTGTTAAGGTCTGTAAGTATATCTAAAACCTGAATTGTGTTTCGCTTGTTAAGGGCCCCTGTTGGCTCGTCGGCAAAAACAATGCCCGGTTCATTAATTATGGCTCTTGCTATTGCAGCTCTTTGAGCCTCTCCACCGGAAACCTGTGAAGGATATCTGTCCTTGGCCTCATAGATATCCATTGCTTTAAAAAGTTCTTCTGCCCTTGCTCTTACCTCCTTAGAATCTCTGCTCTTATCCAGATAGCCGGCCACAGAAACATTTTCCAATAATGTAAGGTTACTTACCAGGTGAGTCTGCTGAAAGACAAATCCAAATTCCCTGGCACGAATTGGGGCCATAATCTTTTCTTTGGCACCGCTAATAACCTTATCCTTATAAAAAACCTTACCACCTGTAATTCCATCCATGCAGCTAAGTGCATAAAGAAGGGTTGATTTACCTGCTCCTGAGGAACCCATGATAATTGTAAAGTCCCCCTCATATATCTCAAGATTAACTTTATCCAGCACGTGATTCTGTACACCACTGTTAGCAAAACTTTTGCAGACATTCTCTGCTTTCATAAGTACATTCTTCATGTTGTACTCCTTTCCTTATCTACTTCTTTTACTCATTTTCCTGTCGTTATAGCAACTTTAACAAATAAGTTATTAAGAAGTCTTTAAGAACTGAAAGTTTCTGCATCAGAAGTTACTGGAAAAGAAATTACTGCCTCCAATCCCTTTTCGCTATTATACAAATCCAGACGTCCCTTCATCTCCTTGACAATGTAATCCACTATGTACAGACCAAGTCCACTTCCCGGCATGTCACCTACATTATCACCTCTGTAGAACTTCTGCCTGATAAAAGGCATATCCTCCGGATTGATACCCTTGCCTTCATCCTTAACATGTATCTGATATTCCTGACCTTTTATTTCTGTAAAAACAGTAACCCTTTTTCCCGGGGCATACTTTCTTGCATTGTTCAGCAAATTCTCCAGAATCTGGGAAACCCTTCTGGCATCTCCCATGATAACTGACTCATGAACAGGTTCTGACAGCACAAGGTTCTCAAATTCCAGGTCTCTTACCGTATCACAAATAACCTTATCCACCTGTAGCCTTTCAAGCTTAATGTCCAGCTTCTCCAGTTCCGACAGGGAATGAAGCACCAGGTCATTAACAAGGGCTGTTACCTCATCACACTTTCTGATGATTGTTCCTGCATACTGCTGCCTTTTCTCATAATCAGCACCAAGGTTGGCCTCCAGGGCTTCCGAATATGCCCTAATAGAAGCTATTGGAGTCTTAATATCATGGGAAAGGGAGGCAACAATTGTCTTATTTGACTCTATTGCCTGGGCCTCCTTCTTTCTTGCAAAAATAATCTCCTTGCGAAGATGATCAAAGGCCCAGGTAAATTCTCCAAAATAATTATTTCTCTCGTAATCCAGCCTGGTATCCAAATCACCGGCTGCCACATTCTGGGCATATTTCTCCAGCTTATGGAAGGGTCTGATTATCTGCATATATACATACACTAAAAGGGCTACTGTATACAGTAACCCTACCACAATTACTCCAATTGAAAAATACAATCTGGTCTCCCTACTGCTTTGCCAGGAGCTTCTCTTTATTCCTGTTTCGATATCCCTGACAGCACCCTCAAGAGCCTCAGCCTTCTCACCTGTTTCATCTTTGGTAAGCTGTCTGATTTCGTTGATTGCCACCAGCTGCTTACCCACAGTGTTTTCTTTTTCCAGATTAATTACCCACATATTAAGGCCTGCCACCATGATAATAAGTGCAAGCATAAATGCCATTACGATTCCAACCAGTTTTCTTCTCATATTCACTCCCCTGTACTAAGCATATATCCTACCCCCCACACAGTCCTGATTAACTCAGGCTTAGAAGGATCCTTCTCCAGCTTCTCTCTCAGCCACCTGATATGTACAGCAACAGTAGAAATCTCGGCTTCAGAGAAAGTTCCCCACACCTCATGCAGCAACTGCTCCTTGGAAAGAGCCTTATTGGCATTGGCACAAAGATATGCCAAAAGGTCAAACTCCTTCAAAGCCATTTTTATCTCCCTGCCATTAGAGATTACTCTTCGTTGTCCCACATTCACCTGAATCTGCCCAAAGGAATAAGAGTTGTCCTTTTCCTCATCCCCATAGGTTCTTCGAATTAATGCATTGATTCGGGCCAGAAGCTCCTTCAAGGAATAAGGCTTCTCCATATAGTCATCACCGCCCATATCCAGTCCCTTGATTTTGTCGTCCTCACTAGTCCTTGCACTGGCAAATATTACCGGAACTTTGGACATATCCCTTATTTCCTGACAAAGCTCAAAGCCTGTTCCATCGGGAAGATTAATATCCAGAAGAATCAGGTCAAAATGCTCTCTGGTAAGTATCTCAAAGGTTTCCTCCACACTATATACCATTGATGTGCAATACCCATATGCTTCCAGAGTATCTGCTGTAATCAATGCCAGATCCTTATCATCATCTACAATAAGTATTCTTTTCATAAAAATCTTTCCTCTTATAAAAGGAGCCCTATCTGGACTCCTTGATTATTGCTAACTTTTCATTAAGTTTTGAATATATTCTGTCTCTGAACCATTCCTCATTGGAGCTTGAAATTGCTCCTGACAAAGTGAACCAGCCTACTCCGCTGTTCTCGTCCGGCTTAATAATAAGCTCCTCTTTGTCATCTGCCACCAGCAGATATGAAATGTTGATATGAAGATGTGATGGAACATAATTTCCATTCTTGATATGTCCATTAACTGTAAGGACCTCCAGTGATAGAATATCCTCCGAGTATGGCCTGATGCTTTTTATTCCACTTTCTTCCTTGGCCTCTCTGATTGCCACGGCCAGCAAATCCTCATCACCATCAGCATGTCCTCCAAGCCATGACCAGGAATTGTAGATATTATGATATATCATTAGCACCCTGTCCATTTCCTCATTAACTGTCCATGCTGAAGCTGTCATATGCATTGTGCTGTTGGATCTCTTAAAAATGTCCTCTGTCTCCATCAGACATTTAAGAATTACCTCTTTATCCATAGCCTCCTGTTTGTTGTAAGGCTTGTAATTTCTAATCTGTTCTATAAGTCTCTCTCTCATGCTTCCATAAATCCTTTAAGGTCCTCTACTAAATCATCTACGTCAAGTCCATGTACCTCTGCAGCCTGGGCTAATGTTTCTCTTCTGGCTGAGGGACATCCTGTACAGTGCATCCCAATTCCGTTAAGTACTCCCGCAAGCTCCGGTGCATTATCAAGAAGCTCACCAATTGTTGTGTTCTCGCTAATTCTAAACATTTTGCCTCCTCTTAATTATTTCTGTTATTTCTATGATAGCATATATGAGACTTTCTATGGCAGATAATTTTAAAATTCAATAATATATTCTAGATTTCTTCCTCGTTTTCTGAATCAAGACCATTATTTTTCATTAATTTTTTGAGACAGTAATACATAAGGTATGCCTTATTCTCCTCCATTATCTTGCAGCCAAAAAACATCATTCCGCCTTTCTGCTCTGCTCTGACAATCTTACATACTATCTCAATATCAAATTCCTGATTCTTAACCCTATCCTTGAAGCATATTCTCTGATTGCCACCGATTGGAATGAAATTATAAGGTGCATAAAAGGATAATCCGTTATCACTTATGTCATAAACCATGATTTGCACATTTCTACTGTCAATCTCATCCCAGAGTTCTCCATCCCTGCGCACACTAATTCTCTCAGCATTTCTTCTCTCGTTATCTTTTCCCAGTCTGTTAAAATTAGAAGTAGCAAGAGAATATACTGTGACACCATTTACTTCAATAGTAAGAAGCTCCACATTTTTCCAAATTACCCGCTTGTGTGTATTTGGATCATTGCCAAACACATCGCACTGTATGTCACTATGACTTTTTATATTTAACTCAACCGGCAGTCCATTATTAAGATATGGCATAACATAAATACCCTTCTCCGCTCTACCCCAGGCCTCTGTCTTGAATTCAATCTTTTTGTCACCCCAGTGTATCTGAATAATTATGTTATCTGCTCCTAGTAAATCAGTTAATTCCATATTTCCTCCCTGAAAGTAAGTCTTAACATGATGCGTTTTTATAAAATTATTGATAAATCCTTTGAAGCCGGATCAACTCCAAATTCCCTGTTTTCCTTCTCCACAGCGTCAATCTCCACTTTTGCCTCCATTCGGCTGACCTCCTGAACGCATTTCGCTCTTTTCTTCTTATTATTGTCTTCAATGCTCTTATTCATGTATGAAGAGCTGATTCCACTAACTAGCATAAAAGCCCCCTTTCTTCCCCAATATGTATATCGGTTTTTCTAATTGAAACATTAGCATTTACCCCACTCCTATAACGCAAAAAGACCTATGGATTACAAAAATCCATAGGTCTGATATGCTTATAAGCAAATATTAAAGCAGATGAGCTCTGATTTCCTCTGCTGACATGCTTGAAAGGTAAGCTGGTGCCACATCAAATACTGTCTTGCAGCCAGTCAAGCCTTCCTGATTCATGCGTGCTACTGCACGTGCATATGCTGCAATTACTGAGCCGGTAAACTCTGGGTTAGAGTCAAGTGTAAGCTTGTACTCTACGATATGAGTATGCTCATTATTGAAGCCTGTACAGCCTGTACGAATTACATTACCACCATGTGGAAGTCCGCTATGGTCTCTTGCCATCTCCTCCTCTGTGATGAAATGAACTGTTGTATCGTAATCTGCAAAATAGTTAGGCATGTTCTTAATCTCTGACTCAATTCTTGCAAGGTCAGCACCCTCTTCTGCCACAACAAAGCACTCTCTTGTATGCTTCTGCCTTGTTGTAAGCTCAGGCTGCTTTCCAGCTCTTACTGCCTCTAATGCTTCATCTACAGGAATTGTATACTGACGGCAGTCCTTTACTCCATCAATACGACGTACTGCATCTGAATGTCCCTGACTTACGCCCTTGCCCCAGAATGTATAATCCTTGCCATCTGGTAAAATGCAGTTAGCATATAATCTGTTAAGGGAGAACATTCCCGGATCCCATCCACATGAGATTACGCATGTCTTGCCAGCCTTCTTTGCTGCCTCATCAACATTTGCAAAATGCTCTAGTATTCTTGCGTGTGTATCAAAGCTGTCAACTACATTGTAAAGAGCTGCATACTTTGGTGTCTGCTCTGGAAGATCTGTTGCACTTCCTCCGCAGAGAACAAGAACGTCAATATCATCTGTCATGTCCTTAAGGGCATCCTCATGATATACCTTAACGCCGGCTGTCTTAACTGTTACTGTTGCAGGATCTCTTCTTGTGAAAACTCCTACTAATTCCATATCACTATTCTTGGCAATGGCGCACTCTACGCCTTTTCCAAGATTTCCGTATCCGAAAATTCCTACTCTAATCATAATATATCTCCTTCTGATGCATTTCTAATTACCTATATTAATATTTTGCAGCAGAAAAATCAATAATTGCTTATGCTAGTAATATAACTTTTCTATATTCAGTATAGTAATTGTATACTTGCAGGCACCCTTCTCACCTGTCTTTTCCAAAAATATTTTCCAAAATTTATGCTGAAAAAATATGCCTTCCTGCAACATACTTCTCAAGTATCTTACAATCCGAGTCATTATAGCACATGCGTTCTATTCTTTCTCTTACAGAAAGCTTCCTCATGGAATGCATTCTACTGTCATCAATTACAAGGGCATCAAACTCATACCCCTCCTCAAAGGAGCCTACCTTACCAAAATAACTGCCTCCTATTACTGTGGCCATATAGAACACCTCCTCAAAGGTAAGTGGCTTTACCTCTGTATCCACAAGACGATAGTACATTTTTGAGGCCATAATTGTATCAAGTATTGTATGAAGAAGATTCATCGAAGATCCCGCCGCCACATCAGTTCCAAGCCCCACAGGTATTCCAGCCTGAAGGAACTTTCTGACCGGAGCAATTCCACTTGTCAAATTCATATTTGAATTAGGACAGTGGGCAATGTATGTGCCATGCTTCTTCATGATACTGATTTCCTCATCATCGCTGTATACGCAGTGTGCCATAATTGTAGGCAGTTGTTGGCTTCCCATGGTGTCAAATATCTCATAGGCATTAGCATAAGAGGTCGATTCAGGTACCAGCTCTTTTACCCATGCAATCTCCGACTTATTCTCTGACAGGTGAGACTGAATCATAAGCTGCTTCTCCCTTGACAGGACTCCTATTTTTCTCATAAGCTCATCTGAACATGAAGGAATAAATCTTGGAGTAAGAATAGGTCTTGTATTCTTGTATCTTCCCTGAATTCTATCCAGCCAGTCGATTGTATCTGCAATAGAGGTCTCAGCATCCTTTTCCTGAAGGCCCTCCCCACCGTTTCTATCCATATTAACCTTACCCACATAGGTAATAACCCCAGTGTCCTCCAGCTGATCCATCAGCTCAATGGTTGCAGCTGTATGAAGTGTTGCAAACACACAGGCTCTTGTGGTAAAGCCTCTCTTTAAGTCATAGCTGAAATAAGAGTAAGCTTTCTTTGCATAATCCAAATCCGCATATCTTGCCTCCTCAGGAAAAGTATGGGTGGTAAGCCAGTCAAGCAGTTCTAAGTCCATTCCGATTCCCCTGAAGGTATACTGTGGTGCATGAAGATGCAAATCTGTCATGCCCGGAACAATAATCGAATTGCCATAATCTCTAAGAGTAAGATTTTCGTACTCTCTTGGAATCTCACTGAAAACTCCCTTTGATTTGCCATCCTTACATATCAGATATCCGTTTTCCAATGTGTCTATATGATTAGCATCCTTTGAATATGCGATGCATCCCTTTAAAATAAAACTGTCTTTTGCCATTTGTTATACCTCCAATATACATGCCTTAAATTTAAAATATCATAATAAAAAAGTTACTTCTAGGAAAAATGACCTTTTATTACTGTCTAAGAGGTTTTTATTGACATAATATCCGTTATGTATGTAAAATCAATTAGTAACGTTGTTTGTTTTTAATGAGGAGAATAATATGAAAAAGATTAAGAGAGTAATGGCTGGTTTATTAGCAGTATGCCTTTTAGCAGGAACCATCGTAGCTTCGCCTGCTGCTAATGCAACTGTAAAAGCCCAGGAGACAGTGTCACTGAACAAGACAAGGGTAAACCTTGTAGTAGGCAAGAGCACCACATTAAAGCTCAGAAATGCCAAAGGAACTGTAGCTTGGTCATCCGGCAATTCCAAAGTTGCTACAGTTAACTCAAAGGGAAAGGTCACAGCCAGGAAATTTGGTATTGTTGACATCACAGCCCAGTATAAGGGTGAGTCTTATAAGTGCAGAGTTTACATCCGTGACAATAAGCTTAACGTAGAGAAGTCATCTGTAAAGGTTAAGGTTGGTAAGACTGTAAGTGTTAAGGTTACTGTGAAGGTAAATAACGACATCCTGTTGTATAACAGCAATAAAAAGATAGCTGTCTGCAAATGGTCCAAGAAATGGAAAAAGAATGTAACAACTCTTAAGATTACAGGAAAGTCTGTTGGAAAGACTCGAGTGTTAATCTATGACAAAAACAGATATTTCATGCTTACTGTTAATGTAACCAAATAACAGGGCATACAAAAAGCAGCTTTTACAAGCTGCTTTTTCTATATTTATTCACTTCTTTTCGGTCTGGCCAGCCATTTTCCTGAAACAAGGTAAATCGCAAAAATAATTGAACTCATTGTCCAGGTCAATGGATAGGTTCCAAAAATAATTCTAATGTCATGCCATATTGATAACATAATTGTCAAAAATGATACCCTAAATACACACCAGCAAAGTAGCATTACCACCATTGGCACAAAGGATTTTCCTGCACCTCGCATAACCCCTGCCGCCGCATGGGAGAAGCTTAGTACAAAGTAGAAAAGAGCCTCTGTTTTGGCCTGTTTTACCCCAAAGGCAATTACATCCGGCTTATCTGTAAACCAGCCTATCATTTGAGGACTAAAAATAAAAAGAATTACACCTATTATCTCCGCACATATTACACACGCAAGTATTCCAAAACGTGCTCCCTTTTTGGCTCTGTCAATTCTATTGGCACCAATGTTTTGTCCCACAAAGGTTGTAAGTGCCAGAGAAAAACTTGTAACCGGAAGAAATGCAAAGCCTTCCAGCTTAAAATACGAACCGCAGCCAGCCATAGCCACATCCTTGAAGGTATTTATATTAGACTGAACAACAATATTTGCCAATCCAATAACCGCATTCTGAATACCTGAAGGGATTCCCACTCTGAGAATGCTCCTTACCATATCCATATGCAGTCTTAGCTCTCTGATATTAACCCTGTACACATCCTCTGCCGTAATAAGCTTATACATAATAAGCATACAGCTTACTGCCTGTGAAATAATTGTGGCAACTGCTGCTCCTGCAATTCCAAAATCAAAAACTGCAACAAATAAATAATCCAGCACCACATTTATTACAGAAGAGGCAATAAGATAATACAGGGGATGTCTGCTGTCACCTACTGCCTGAAAAATTCCTGCGCCTGCATTGTATAGCACACTAAACAAAGAACCGCAGAAATAGATTCTAAAATAAATAGTGGACAAAGGAAGTACATTTTCGGGAGTCTTTATAAGCCTGAGAATCTGAGGCGAAAAAATCACTCCCACAAACATAACCAGCAAACCAGCCAGCACTCCAAGGGATACCGTTGTATGTATTGCCCTTGTTACACTTTTGGAATCTCCTGCTCCATAATACTGGGCAATGACCACCCCTGCACCTGAGAAAATACCAAAGAGAAGTCCTACCATCAAAAAGATGAAGGAGCCTGATGTACTTACCGCTGCAAGAGCTTCATCACCAACATAATTACCCACAATGAGGGAATCAACTGTATTATATAACTGCTGAAAAGTATTACCCAGAAATACCGGAAAAGCAAACTTAACAATCTGCTTTGGAATAGATCCTTCTGTCATTAAGACTGTACTTTGTGCCATTATACTGTTCCTTCCCTTCTATAAAAAAGATTAGATTCTTGGCTTAACCTTTGAATTAATCTCCTGGAAAAGCTTATCGATAACTGCCTGCACCTCATCTACTGTGTTGTCAACATCAACAAGCTCAGAAATACTCTTATCTCTTGTCTTAAGCTCAACCTTACCATCCTTAAGATTCTTTGGTCCAACTACAAGGCGAACTGGAACTCCAAGAAGGTCTGCATCTGCAAACATTGCTCCTGCTCTTACATCGCGGTCATCATAGATAACCTCAATGCCTTTGTTCTCAAGTTCTTCATAAATCTTGTCTGCTGTTGCCTTACACTCTGCATCATCAACTCGCATACAGCAAAGGTGAACCTGCCATGGTGCAATTGAAATTGGCCAGATTGGGCCATAATCGTCATGCTTTGCCTCACATACTGAAGCAGCAAGACGGCCAACTCCGATTCCATAGCAACCCATAATTGGTGTCTGCTCCTCACCATTTTCATCAGTGTAGGTCATACCCATGCTTTCTGTATACTTTGTTCCAAGCTGGAAGATATTTCCAACCTCAATACCACGACTGATCTTAATAGTTTTCTTGCCACAGCAAGGACAGATTCCGCCAGTCTGAATCTTGGATACGTCAACATACTCAACGTCACCAATATCACGTTTGATATTAAGTCCTACATAGTGATAATCCTCTTCGTTAGCACCACATACCATGCTCTCAATTCCCTCAAGGGACTTGTCATAAATAATAGTAGCCTTGGCATCCATCTTATATGGTCCACAGAATCCGGCTACAATTCCAGACTCAAGAGTGATATCTGCCGGATGAACCTTCTCACCAAGAAGATTTGTAAGCTTAGTCTCATTTACCTCGTAATCTCCGCGAATAAATACGATTACGTACTCATCTGTAAGATTCTTCTGATATACAACTGCCTTGCAGGACTCAGTCACCTTAGCCTTAAGGAAAGAGCAAACCTCATCCATTGTCTTGCAGTGTGGTGTATTAATCTTCTCAAGTTCTCTCATTTCTGCGCAGCCACTGTTGTCAACAGTAGTGTCAGCAGCTTCCATGTTAGCACTGTAGCCACAGTCCTCACAGAGAACAATTGAGTCCTCACCTGCATCAACAAGAAGCATATACTCATGAGAAACACTTCCGCCAATCATACCGGAATCAGACTTAACAGAAATAACCTCTGGAATACCAGCTCTTGCAAATACACGATCATAAGCGTTTGCCATCTTATCGTAATACTGCTCCAGATTCTCCTGGGAAGTATGGAAGGAATATGCATCCTTCATTGTAAACTCACGAACTCGAATTAATCCGGCACGTGGACGAGCCTCATCTCTGAACTTTGTCTGAATCTGATAAATTGAAAATGGATACTTGGCATATGTGCTTCCATACTCACGAACAAGCTGAACAGCAGCCTCCTCATGTGTCATACCGAGAACCATCTTGGAACCGGAACGGTCTTCAAAACGAAGAAGCTCTGCTCCTACGCTCTCATATCTTCCAGATTCCTCCCAAAGTGAGCCCGGAAGTACAACTGGAAAAAGAACCTCCTGACAATCATAAGCGTCCATTTCCTGACGAATGATGTTCTCAATCTTAGAAGTAATTCTCTTCATTGGTGGGTAAAGAGAATAGATACCGTTTGAAACATATTTAACGTATCCACCTCTCATAGAAAATGCATGGCTGTCAATAACACAGTCTGCTGGTCTTTCCTTGAATCTTAATCCTACTAAATTCTTAAGCTTCATAAATGTCTCCTTTCTTCCAGGGCGTCCTTAGTTATTCATAAACTAAAAAACGCCCTAAGTAAATAAAAATCTACTTAGGACGAATATAAATCCGCGTTACCACCTAAATTCAGGCAATGCCTGCACTCATGTAAGCTATCACTTACTGTCATATTACGGTGACTCCCGTCAGAGGTTGCAAATGCTTTACCCTCTGCAGCTCCCAGACTGGTTCAGTAACATAGTGACCAATGCCTCCCACCAAGTAGCATCTCTCTGAAGATATTTGTTACCTACTATTTCTGTTCATTGCTTTTAATATGAAAATGATAGCTTCATTTTTTTGAAATGTCAAGGCAGTTTTTTATTTCATACGCTTCCCGATTATTGAATTGTATGCTTTCTTGTATTTCTTTGGACATGTAAGCTTATATTTCTTACTTATACCCTTAAAGGCATGCTTTCCAACCTTTTTAATCGTTAGCTTTGTAGAAAGAATAGTAATTTTGCTAAGCTTTTTATCACCAGAGAAAGCACTTGCTCCAATGGCACTAATATTTCGGCCAAGCTGTACAGAGGTAAGCTTACTGCAGCCTGCAAAAGCCTTTGAGCCAATTGAGACAACCTTGAATTTCTTTTTATTCAGGGTAATTGTATCAGGAAGCTTTGCTGACTTAATTTTCTTGTCTGCTACACCAAGGACCTTAAGTGTTCCGCCGCCCTTAACAAGTGATACAACCTCATACTTAACCTTGTCACGAATAATCTTTGAGCCAGGCTTAATGTCTATAGGGTCACCATACTTATTTGTTACGACTAATTCAACTGTAACTGGCGCTATCTCTGATCCGCTAACCTGACAGCTAATCTTAGCTTTTCCTGCTTTTTTGGCTTTTACTACACATTTATTACCAATCTGTTCGATAGATATACAATCACTTTCTGTAAGGAAATATGGATCAAACATAGGAGCTTCCTCCGGAATGCTCTTTGCAGAAATAATAGTAGTATCGCCAATCTTAAGGGTCTTTTTGCCCACTGTAAGCTCTGCATCCGGAACCAATTCCTCATCTATCTTCATGAAATCCACTGCTATTACCTTACACTTAGCCGTAAGCTTTGTCTTGCCATTAGTGTACTCTGCCTTTACTTCATATGTGCCCTCTCCATGTAACCAAAAGCTTCCATTGCCCAAAGACTCTAACATCTTATTGTCAGAAGAAGTCCACTTTATCTTCTTATTTTTACCATATCCACCCAGGAATGTGTATGGAATATATACCTGGTTTTCATCATGATACTTATTATATCCAACGGTAACACTGTCGTAGCCTAATAGGAGCTGTTTAGCATCCACGTACTCTGATTCCTTTATCCATTTGGCTTTGAGAATCATATCGCCATATACCTCTATGGTTTCCGGATTAATATCAAATTTTTCGCCTTCTTCCTCAACGTACCAGCCGACAAAGACATAGCCCTTCTTTGTTGGCTCTGCAGGGGCCTCTATTTTTTCTCCCTGATAGTATTCCTTAGAAGAAATAACCTTATTGTCATTCATAAATTTGATAGTATATTTCTTAGGAGCTAAATCTCCCACCATTTCATCAACCCAGTTTATTCTGTTATTAATCCAGCTCTTAAGCTGATCTACTGAGTTCTTAAAGGTGTATTTGTCATACTCATCCATGTAATTATTTCCATAGACCATATTGTTATAATACATGCTGTATCTAATCTGGTTTGCATACTGGTCTATAGCACCATTATCCTTGGCCAGATTAACAAGAATAGGCTTTATTGTTTTCCAGCGGTTAATTGCCTTGGCACAAAAGGCAGGGTCTGTAAATAGTTTTTTATACCAGCTGGCATATGTATGTGTCCAGCCTTCATAATTTACGTATCCGCCATCTTCCTCGCCCTCATATTCATTGTTACCCCAGGCAACATAGTCAAAATCCCAAAGAGGACCCCAGTAGAGTTTTCCATCTCTCTTCTTGTAGAGATATGTACTGTTGCTTCCAAATCCATCACCATTTTTTGAAAAGTCCTGTATCCACCAGTAATCTACTGCAGCATCAACATCCATGTATTCTGAATAGTGACATCCATCCTCGTTCTTAAAATCTTTGCCGTATACTGCATTTTCTGTCTTCTGCATGTAGTTGGAAATATAGTTATAGGCAGCCTGGTAAGCTTCATCTGAACTGTATTCCTCAAAGGATGGGCTCTCAATCAAAAAGCTCTCGTCCTTGGCTGTATTGATTATCTTGTCAGTTGTCTCATGGTATGGCAGCATTGAAAGAAGATAACCACCTGTAATTGTAGATTTATCTGCCGGGTCTATGGTTCTGAAGTCGCTGATATCTTCAAGGTTATCAAGATCTACTCTGTTTGAGTCAAGTCTGATCTGCTCTGCCAGCAGGTAAGAGCCATAATACTGTCCATTCATTACCACATCCACATAGACTGAATCCGGTGTATACTCCATTCCCATCTGCTGACCAATCTTATAGGTTCCCTTATTTCTAATGTGACAAGGATCATAATAATCTGCCAAAAGCACCCAGTGCTTATTCTTTCCCATATTGAACAAATCTGCTTTTTTGTCCAGCTTAATCTTATATGGCTTCTTTTCTGTCCACCAGGTTGAATTGCCACGGCCTCGGATATATTCAAGGGCGTAGGTTTCTGTCTTAAGATTATCGTACTTTCCGTTCTTATCCGGATATTCACATTTGTATCCGTCCGGAATCTGAATTGTCATGGAGCCATAGCATTCTGTATCATGATTTGTATCAGAATTCATTGCTTCAATGCTTCCAAGACTCTCGTCTATATTAAAATAAACTGTTGGAAGTGTGCTTTTTACAAAAGTCATATTTCTAAGCAATAATCCAACCTCTGCCGCCTCATCACTCTGCTCAATGGTAAAGGATACTTTGTGCTTTCCTGTAATTTTTTGGCTATAAATATTATTTGCCATAATCTTTGTATACCATTTCTTACTTCTCTTTTGCTTAAGCAGCCTGATTGTGGCAAAGCTTTCCTGCTGGTCATCTAAGTATAGCTTCATTGTAAGTGTATTCTCTTTGTATGACATTGCATCAAGCTGTACTCTTTCAATTATTCCCTGGGAAAAATCAAACTGATCTGTGAAAGTGAATCTTGTGTCTGCAAACTGCTCTTTGGTTCCGGAAATAATAATTCCCTTGGCATTCTTATCATATGTTGTTGTCAGCTTGCTTCCTTCTGAAATCTTAAACTTTCCCGCCTTGTACAGTGAATAAAAATCCTTTTCCTGAAAGGCCGGTGCAATACCTGCTGTTGATACATAGGACTTTCTATCCTTAATGGTATCATTGTTATCCTCCGCAGCATTTGCTGCCTTAAGGGCTTTGTCCTTCTCCTGTCCGTTTTGAGCCTCCACCAGATTCTCTCTGAATACTTGTGTGATATCCTTTGGCTTTTCTGTGTTCTTAGAAGCTTCTGCCTTTGTCTCCCCATTAGACTTAGCATAAGTTACATTGTCTATACCAGGCAATGTCACCAGCATCTCCAATGCAAGCAATCCGGCAAAAGCTCTAACTAATAGCTTTTTCTTCATATGCTTCTCCTTCTTATTTTTGTACTGAAAGTATTGTAGCATATTGAAATCTTAACTTTGCTAAAGCCCCCTTATGGTTTTCTTAATTTTTCTTTACGATGTGCAATACCGTGTTTTTAATATCACTAAAAACCACCATTTTGATAAGCTCTTGCTATCACATACGATGGCTCATAAAACGCACTGCAATTATAATCATCAATCACTTCACATATATCATCGTTGTAGATACGAATTATTCCGTCTACGTAGTCTTCTCCCGGCTGCAATGTATCACAAATAAGTCTCTGATACACTTTGCCCATTTCTAAGGGTGTGGGAATTATCTCTGCCAATTCTCTGTCAACATTTGTTACATCATGATTGCCTATTTTAAGCTTATATTCATTAATCCAATCTTTTTCCACCTGCAAAGGGTTCTCACAATGGAGCACATTTGCAACACTAATCAAATGTTCTAATCCAGACTTTCCAATGATATTCACAACATAACAATTTTTCTGATGAATTTTTCGTGCAACACGCTCAATCATATAACATACAAAATACAAGTCATCGGTTGTAATCTCTTCGTCCTGAAAGTATATGTTTGTCATAGTGTCATACTCCCTTCAAATGATAATGTGCTTAATGCCGTCTCTGTGCAAAACACAATTTGATGAGTCGGATACTTAAATTTAACAAATAAAACCCATATCCGAAATCCTTATAAAATCCATTGATAAGAATTTGGGGATTTGGTACTGCTACATTGCTTCCATGATATATAATTTTTTTTTCATAAAAACCTCATTCTATTTTCATCGCACAAATTTAATTTTGTAGAGTCAAGCACATGTCCACATTATTATAGCACATGAACAGTGATTCTCAACAGTACCTTGCCCTAACCAAAAGAACAGCCACACCTTGGTGTGACTGTTCCTGAATATACTTTATTATGCTATGTTCTTTTTTGATTTGTAGTATCACTCTAATTTGTGGTATTACTCTAATTTTGTGAAAATTGAAGTTTCCTTCTGCAGGTCCCCTGCAATTCTCTGGTTCTCATCCATACGGTTAGAGATGTTGTCCATGTCGTATACCAGATTCTGTGTACTTTCAGCAGCTCCTGTAACTCCACGAACACCTTCCTCGATTGATTCTGTGATATAGTTAATTGACTGTGCAATCTTGCTAACTGCTTCATTAAGAGAATCTGTCTTCTCATTAAAGTCATTCATGGTGCTCTCAATGTATGAAGCATTCTCCTTATACTGATTTCCTTCATCTACGAAGTTCTCAAACTGTGGGAGAATTACTTCTTTCATATAAACTACAAGACCATTTGCATTTTCTGCAAGGTTGTGTACTGCAGCATTTACAATCTGATTAATCTGCTGGATATTATTGGCAGCAACTCTACTACTATCCGCCAGATCACTAATTTCGTTTGCAACTACTGCAAATCCTCTTCCTGCCTCACCAGCTCTTGCAGCCTCAATAGAAGCATTAAGGGCAAGAAGATTGGTCTGGCTCGAAATACTAAGAATATCATTGGTAAGTGAATCTACCTGATCAACACTCTTACTGTCTTCAATTGCCTGTCCAAGCACCTCAAGAATCTCACTAACCTTCTGATTAGTCTGCTCCATATTAGTACGGGCAGCTGACTCCATCTCATCTGCGTTAGACTTCATTGTCTTAGAGTATCCATTGATTTCACTGGTCTTATCAGCAATGTCATTAACCTCCTTGCTTACCTGCTCTGCATTTGTGTTAATGGCATTAACGCTATTGGAAACCTCCTGCATTGTTGCAGCAAGCTCTTCTGTTACTGCCGAAAGGTCTGATGCACTGTCGTTGGAAGTATGTACGCTTCCAAGAACTTCTGTAACAATCTTCTCCATCTTACCGGAATTGTCTGTAATGGTATAGAGAATTCTCTGAAGTGTGCTCATAAATTCATTGATACCATTTCCCAAAGCTGCAATCTCATCATTAGATGTAATAGTGATACGCTTTGTCAAATCACCCTGGGAATTATTTATTCCGGTGATAATCTCTGTAATCTCCTGCTCAGCACTCTTTATTGGCTTAATTACATATCTCATTACAATAAAGACCGCAACAAGAGCTGCAATGATTGCAATAACTATAAGAATTATATTAATTATTGTCGATGAAGAATATACCACTGAAAGACTGTCTCTTGCATCATTAGAGCCCTGCTTAATCTGTGCATCAAGCGCCCCAATCGAAGCATTTATTGATTCTGTACATTCTGAAATCTCACCATTTGCCAGTGCATATGCCTCAGAAGTCTTCTGATTAGCACTAAATGCCATTACACTTCTTACAGCATATTTAAGTTCTTTGTATTTGCTTGCAATATTTTGGAAGTTTGTGTCGTTTTCATCCACATACCTTAAGAAATAGGTTATGCGTTCTTCTACCTCAATCTCTCTTTTCTCAATCTCATTAATATTGAAAAGCATTGTATTAAAATCTGTTGCAATTATATGAGATAATGCATGTGTATGTATCTCCTGAATACCTCTCTCCATAGCAGAAAGCTGTTCAACTGCAACCATATATTCATCAGCAATTAGTGATGCCTTACTATTAACCTTTTTAATACTAGAAATTCCAATTAATGTTGATACTATTGCAACAGCAGACAACAGAATAACAGGAAGTAATATCCTAGTACGAATACTTGTTTTCTTTTTATCCATTGTTTGTCCCCCTGTTCTACTAATATGAAGCCGTAATGCCTTCAACAATCTTGTCCATAAAGTCCTGTAATGACATGTTCTTTGGTCCACCATTCATCAGTGTGCCTCCCAATTCTCCTGCCGGGTCCCAATATGCAGCACCTATTCTCTGGAGACTTGCAAACTCTGACTGATGAATCAATGCCTGAATTGCAACAGACTTTGACACTGCCTCAGAAGAAGCAGCAACAGTATTAGAAGGTCCCTGGCCTCTTAATTCAAACCTGAGCATCTGGTTCTCTTCATTGGTCAAGAACTCTGCAAAGGTTTCTGCCCAATATGCATTTGGAGAATATGAATTAACACCTACCAGCTTATAGCCTGCATATGAACTCATCTGAATCTGCTTACCTGCAACAGTATATGTAGGAAGCTTTACTGCGCCAAGGTTATCCCCCCATGCCTCTGCAAGCGGAACAGAATCCCACACTCCACTTACTCCGGCAATAACTGTATCATTCTTAGCTCCGGCGTTTAATATATCATCGCCTCCACATTGGAAGCCTTTACTCTTTCCAATAGCTATCATTGCCTTAGCCACATCAACACCCTTTATCTCTCCATCTGTTGAATTCCAGTCACAATGATTTGATATTCCATTCTCGTTGAGACCTAAAGTAAGTCCTGTATTTCCAAACATAGAATATAAATACCAGCCAGATGTAAAATCCATGGTAACCTTCTTGCCAGCTGCTTCAGCAACCTTTAAGATTCCGTCTAATGTAGCCATATCTGATTCCTTAAAATACTTCTTGTTATAATATAAGAAATATCCGTTGTCTGCAGTTAGCGGATATGCATACATTGAATCACCTAGAGAAGCAGCAGCCACAGAGCCTTCTGAATTTCTTGCCTTTACATCATCTGCTCCTACTGTTATTGGCTTAAGAACTCCGCTGGAAGCTAATGGCGACAACTGATCATCTACAAAAGAGAATACATCAGGAGCATTATTAACATCCATCAGAACTGCATTGGAAGTATCTTTTTCCTCCACCGCTTCAACTGTAAACTCAAAATTAGCTTCTGAGCCATATTGGGCCTTGAACTTTTCAATTACAGTAGCAAGAAGTTCTGCATCTGCTTCAGGTCCCCAAACTCGAAGGGATACTGTTCCTTCTGTCTTTACCAACTGTGGTCCGCCTGTTTCAGTGCTATTATTTGCTTCTGTTCCGCTTGTGCCTGCTTTACTTCCCCCACATCCTGCAAGGAGCAGACACCCTGCAAGGAATAAACTACAATACCTTTTTCTCATACTACTCATAGCATTATCACCTTTCTGTATTTCTTTCTTGGGCTTTATAGCTCTAAAGTACTATTTTCATTATATAGTATTTTTTTCCTAGTTACAACCTTTAAAAACAAAAAAAGTGTGCTATTCGCACACTTTTTAATAGAATTACGCATTCAGCTTATTAACAATACCCAAAAAGGTAAAAACTAATGCAACACTTATTAATATTCCCCCCACAATATCAGTAAACCAATGGACTCCTGATACCAGACGTCCCACAACTACTACAATAAGTAATACTACTGCTACAACTGACAAAATCCTTCTGATAGTCTCATTCGCTATGTATTTATTTATCATTACAATAGCACTTCCAAAGATAACACAGGCCAGCATTGTATGGGACGAAGGAAATGAAGCTTCTGGAGCTGACTCCCCTGGCATAATAACAGGGCGATAATTAATAATCACTTTCTCAAAAACTACATATATGGCCATTGTGACCACATACAAGCCTGCAAGGGCATATATTGCTCCATCAACCTTGGCAAGACTTTTTCTCTTTATGAGCTGAACCAGGCCAAATAGAGCAAACAGGCCTGCCACTACTAAGGCAACATCTCCAAGGATACCAGTTAACTTATAGAGTGTCATATTAAGACCAAGGGCTTCATGAACTGCCTTGTTAATTCCGGAAAGCCCAACCTCTGTACCTTCCGGTCCAATTGCCGATACATCCACCAACTTAATAATTGCTATCCATATTACAAATAGTACTGCAAAAATTCCTCCACATGCCAAAGATTTGTTAGCATTCTTTTTATTACTTTCCATATCTCTCTCCTACACATATTTTTTGTTTTAACTCTCATAATTTTACCATACCCTGTCAGCATTGCACCATTAATTTTTTTATTCTACTCCAAAAGTGTGTCATATTTATCTGCAGGTATTGGCTTTGCATAGTAGAGACCCTGAATCTGATCACAGCCCAGCTTCGTCAGATAATCTACCTGACTTCTGTATTCAACCCCATCTGCAACTATCTTAAGATCCAGCAGCTTTGCAAGCTTAATGATTTCCTCAACAATTATTTCGCTCTTTCGGTCCGTCTCCTTATCTGAGAAAAGCACAGAATCCATCTTCAGAATGTCAACCGGAAGCTCTATTATTGACTTAAGTGAAGAATAACCTGAACCAAATTCATCCAGCACCACAACAAATTCCATTTGCTTTAATTGTTGAATTGTCTTAACCAGTATCTCCTTTTCCTCAAAAAATGCATCTTCTGTAAGCTCTATCTCAATGTATTCTCTAGGAATATTATATTGGTCAACAATATCCGCTATGTGCTGTGCTAGATTATCATCAACAAAGTGGTGTCGGGAAATTTTGACAGAAACGGGCACAATAGGTAAATCTCTTTCTATTCTGTCTGCCTGAATTCCGGCAATTTCCCTGATCATATAATCATCCAGCTTATTAATACAGCCACTCTTTTCAAGGACTGGAACAAATCTTTCTTCTGTAAGAAATCCTTCTGATAGACGATTCCATCTTGCCACTGCCTCTGCAGCCACTGCTTTCTCTGTTTCCACATCAAATACCGGCTGAAGATATACCTCAAACTCTCTGTTATCTATGGCATTTTGGAAATCTCTCTCCAGACTGCGCTCCCACTGAATCTCCTCCTTCATTTTACGGGAAAAGAAGAGAATTCCTGCTTCCGATACATTGTCTGCTTTTACATAGGCAATTGATGCCAGGTTATATGCGTCTGCCACTGTAATGCTTTCGACTGAATCTATCAGATAAATTCCAGCCTGCAGACTTATTGAACAGCAGGATTCAACACTCTCAAGTGTTTTTATTAGAGATTCTATCTTGTCAAACAATTCTAGTTTGTCAGGATATGTCATAAATAATCCAAAGTCAGCAGCTTCCTTCCTTGCAAAAATATCCTGCTTTGGCAAATTCTGTGCCAGCAAATGGTAGAGTTCCTTTATAAGCCTGTTTCCTTCCTGTTCCCCATAGCCCAGGCAGTAGGTCTCGTAATTTACTACACTTAGCTTTACCATTGCATATTTTTTTCTTTTCTTACTTTTGGCCAGACATCTTCCTGCTCGGTTCTCAAAATAAGCCCAGTTTTTCCCCAGGGTTTTCTTGTCAGTATAATATGCATTCACAAGCTTATACTGAGCCCTGATTCCGCTTATTACTATTACAAAAACTATTAGAAATATAACTATACTTGCCAGAATATATCCAATAGAAAAAATAAAACACAGCTGAAAGTCTGTATCTGTCATTGGAACTGAATAGCCTATATAAACCCTGTTATCACAGTTGTCTGTAAATTCTACCCAAATATCCTGATAGCCTCTTATCTGATTCTCCTTTGCTTCCATTTCGAAAATCTCAGATGCTTCCTTCTTGTTAAGGGGCTCCAGTGTATATCTCCAGCTAAAGTCCTCTTCTATTCCATGATATATCCAGTTATTGTTCTCCATATCCATATAGACAGGATTTTCATTATCTAAATAGCTGCTTCTGCTGTAATTATATTGCTTAATATTTTTGTAGGAAAGGCTTTCCCCGGGAGCCAGGTGCTTTAATTCAAACAGATTATCTGGCATAGTCTTCCCTGCAGAAGCAGAATTGCCTGACTTTGATTTAACAGTAATGCCTATATAGCCTGTATCCATAGCTCGAGATTGGCCAATAACCTCCTGCAAATCTGCCTTACTAAAGTCATTCAGTCCGGATGCCTTGTATACTTTGTTGGCTTTACTTATAGCTTCGCGACACTTTATATTAACAAGATACGAGTTAACCAGACTCTTTTGACCATGCAGTGCCAGAGCTATCATGATTACCAAAATCTCTGTTATCACAAGAAAAATAATTACTTTTCGAAGTTTTGGTTCTACAACCTTCGTCTTTTTCTTCATACAGCGCAGCCTCTTTCAGTACCATTTTCCTATATGATAACAAGATTTTTTTGAAAGGTCAATGATAGTAATCTAAGTGACAGGTATCTAAGTGACAGGTATCTGAAGCTCTGTCAGCCACTGGCTCTCATCCTCTTTATTCCATATCCCATCAATATAGCTCTCTCTAATGGGCCCGGCTATTTTCAAATTGTTTTCCTCTATGTATTTAAGCAGAATCTCATAGGAGCCTGTAATATCTTTGTATGAGCCTTTGTGAAAAATACAGGCTGCCTTAATCTTTGGCATGACCTTAAATCTAAGCCCCTCCAGGCCCTCCTTTGGTTCAACAACCGCCTCACAGGTTTCCACAGTTGTCTCTTGCCCATTAAAGCCAGGCTCAGGATAATTGGTAAAACAGTATTCCGGCAGACTACACTGGCACTCTGCTCTCTCCATCAGTGCTCCCATTTCAGGCATCAGATTGAAGAGACAGTCATATGAGTCCATTTGTTGTGTCATGTATGCCACAGTTGTTTCCGGTATTGTCTTCACCAGAACAGGAGACATAAGACTTCCCTTCTTTCTTGAGAGGTATCCGTCAAGCATGGAAATCTGATGGGACAGTTCTGCTATTTTCTCCATAAGCTCAGACTTTTTCCTGATTATAATGGACTCTTCGTCTGACCCTGCATTTATTTTGGCAATATCCTCAAGGGTAAAGCCTGCCTGCTTCAGGGCAGAAATCTGGTGCACCACCTCCATCTGCCCAAGTGTGTAATATCTGTATCCATTTTCCTTATTAATGTATGCCGGCATAAGCAACCCCTGCTCCTCATAGAAGCGAAGGGTTTTAACTGTCACACGGTTCATTGCCGCAAACATACCTATCCTGTATAATACATTTTCTTTGTTATTCTCCATATACATTACTCCCATCTAAATGTTACTAATGATATTGTACCGCATACTACTGTTATTGCCACCAGAATTATAAATGGAATCAGCAGGTTATTATACTGTCCTGTTGCCACTTCCTTAAGAGCATTTATGCCCACTCCCAATGGAAGTATATCCGAAATTACCCTTAGTCCCTTAGGAAACATCTCTGCCGGAATGGTTGCCCCTGAAAACAGCAGCATTGGAAAATACACCATGGTTGTCACCACATTCATGGACTTGCTTGTTCTGCAAAGACTGGCTATCATAAGTCCAATGGAGAACATGGAAATTGTTGTAAGGAGCCACATTACAATATAGAGTAATACATTTCCCTCCATTCTGTAGCCGAACACAGTTGTTGCAACTACTGTAAGGATAATTGTAGAAATCGCAGCCATTACTCCACTTGCAATTGTGTCACAGGCCAGCAGTCTTGCCGGCGAACATGGACTGCAGTACATTCTTCTTAATACTCCCTGGGAGCGATAGTCCACCAGCATAATTGGTATACTCATAAAGGCACTGCAACATATTCCTACTGTTGAAAGTGCTACATAAGAACTGGCAATATAGCTTTTGGCAATCATTGCAATAATCACCAGGGCCACAAGGGGCATAAGCAGGTTAAAAACAATTACATCCGGTGATCTTAGGAAAAGCTTCTGTTCAACCTTATACATTTTTAGAAATCTCATTACAGTTCTGCTTCCTCCATGTAATGTGTTGTCAGAAAAATCGTAAGCCCCTTCTCCTTCAAAGACTTAAGTGTTCTCCATACCTCTCGCCTTGATACTACATCAAGCCCCGTTGTAAGCTCATCCAGAAATACAATCTCCGGGTTGCCGATTAAGGCCAGAACAACCGACAGCTTTTGACGCTCTCCTCCTGAAAGCTTGGCTACTGTACTCTTCTTCAGCTTGATTAATCCAAACTGGCTTAGCAGGGTATCCACATCTGCAGTCTGCTCATATAGAGAACCGTACTCCTGGCAGGCTTCTTCAACTGTGATACCGTTCTGATAATATGTCTGCTGAAGTTGTACTCCCACCTTGGAAAAAACCTTCTTTCTATTCTCTGAAGCCCTCATTCCAAATATTGTTGCCTCTCCCTGGTCAGGAGTCTTTAATCCAAGAAGCATATCTATGGTAGTACTTTTTCCAGCACCATTATGACCTAATAATCCATACACTTCTCCCTTTTTTACCTGAAAGGATAATCCATCTACTACCCTTCGATTACCAAAGGATTTACTTACATTTTCAACTGTTATACATTTTTCCTGCATAAAAATAATCCTCCTTGTTTTCTTCAAGAAGGATTATAGAACCTCCCCTAATGGGGAGAGTCAATATATAATTGTTAGAATTTGTTGGAATCTGTCTCAACATTCAGGGATTGCCTGCCAATAAACCATGTACCAATCCCGTTACAGTTTTCATCAAAACTATGCCTAGAGGAATATGTATCTTGTGAAAAATCCTGTTTGCCGTCTTATTCTTCCTGGCAAAAAACTTAATCACACAAATCTATTTCATCAAAAGGAATAAACTTATAATTATTTCGTCCCTCATGCTTAACTGAATATAGCACTTTATCAGCTAACTCAATAAGTGTCTCAATGGTATCCCCTTCCTCCGCAGTGGCTCTTGTATATCCCTGAGATAATGTCACATACTCTGATATTGGGGATTTTTCATTTCGAATATGAGCCTTTTCAAGATTATCAGAGATTTCTTTAGCCATTGCGATTAGTGACTTGTCGTTAATTACGGGAATTAATACAAGAAATTCATCTCCACCATACCTGTAAACACTGCCCCTGTCACCAACTGCAGTCTGAATTATAGATGCAACCTTCTTCAGGCATTCATCTCCCTCTAAGTGGCCATATGTATCATTGCACTCCTTGAAATAATCAACATCAATTATTCCAACTGCAATTGAATGATCCTCCTTAATTGAATCCGCTATATACTTCTTGCTATCCTTTAGCATCTTATTACGATTACCTATTCCTGTAAGAGTATCTAAGTATATTTTCTTGTCGTTACATCTCTTTTCTCTTCTGGAACGACGCATTTCTGCTTCCATCTCGTAGGCATTAGAGCGCTTTTCATTTTCTTCTGCTTCATTAGCTTTGCTCAATTCATAAAATTTAACACAGGACTGAGTATATCTCTCCATATCACCCGTTTCCTTGTAGAAATCAAGCCAACACTCTAGTGCCTGCAACCTTACACCTAATCCCACGTCTCCAACTATATGGTTTTCCAAAATCTTCAAAGCTTTTTCCCAGCGATTATAATCCTTCATCTCTCTAAGAACTTCAAATATATAGGACATTATTTCAATAAGATTTGTGGAATATTCAATATGATTAAAGGCATCTAATAATGAGTCCACACGAGATACTATGTTCTCATGTTCTCCCAGCTTCCAAAGAATCAGTACCTCAGTTGATTGATAAATGTGTCCAACCATCTTATCTTGTAAGTGGGCAAGCATTTTCTTACTTTCCTCATAATAAAACAAGGCCTTCTTAAAATCTTCTTTATAACAACTTATCAGAGCCAAATTAATATGTAACAAAATACTAAAATCATTATAATCCTTGATGTTAGCCATGTCATATTCATAGGCCTTGTTAAGCATCTCTAAAGCCTGCTGAAAATAGATTATTGCTCTATCAAAAGATTTTTCTCGCATGAAGACTGTTCCCAAATTATTATATATCGCTGATGATAAATCATACATTTTCTCGTCTATTGCAATATCCAGAGAGTCTAAAAAGCATGGTATTCCCATTGCGTCATGCCCCATCTCGCTATATATCATTCCTAAATTATTAAGATTTTTGACTCTTTCTATTTTGATATTTAATTCTTCAAATAGGGCATTAGCTCGAAGAGCAATATCTCTTGCAAGATTTAGCTTTCCTTCATACATCTTCTCTAGGCTTTCGTCCATAAGTTCAAAGGCAAACTGCAATTTATCCTCATGTTCTTTAGATAATTTCTTCATTCTCTTCACCATAAAAATGCTATAACATAGCAAAGTACTTTTTTGCTACATTATAGCATTATTTTTTTAATACGGGAAATACTTATTTTAAATACCCCTGAAGCTAAATTTTAAAGTTATTTCTCTACTATTATCCAGCATAAATTCCGGATGGGTCTTGGCTCCCCAAGTATTGTCACCTGCGATTCCCATCTGCTTTCCTACACGAACATAGGTGTTGTGAACAGGCGGCAGCTCATGAGGATGTAAAGCCTCATCTATTTCATGTGGAGTGTATGGCAATGCAGAAAATGCAAGTTTATTGCAGGTCCATATTATTCCTCTTCCATTAACATCTGTAACCTTTGCAAACCTGACCTGCTCATGATTTCCACTCTCCTGCGGTACCAGGTATCTGGCCAGATTGTCAGCTACTTTATTTTGGAAAAGGCCTATTCTCGCATGGTTCTTATCTATATATGTATCAGACTCTCCTAAGCCATACCATGTTAGATTGTCGTAATCTGCATCCATTGCAAAAATCATCTCAAGTGCCGGAAGCTCTCCCACTTCATCTGATTTTGGAAGTGCTAATTCCACATCCACATATCCATCCTCATGGACTGTATATCTGACACTACACTCTGACAGAGGCTTTGTTGGGAGAAAATATGTCATCTCTACTATCGCACATCCCTTTTCCTCTCTCACGGTTATCTGAGAATTCTTTCCTTCGTCCATGGCCATTGTAGAGAGATACTTAGAAGCCAGCTTCCACTGTCCTGCTCTAAATGGCAACTGATTTGCCAGGTCATTCTCTGTCATTGGACGCCAGAAATTAGGTTTAATCGTACGCTTTAACAATTCTTTTCCCATATAACAATAAGAAGAAAGGCCCTGGGCTGTATTTGAAAACAGCAACTCAAAGCAGTCTCCCTTTATTCCAATATTCTCAAAGCCTCTGGTTATCTTAAGTGTTGACTTTGGAAATTCCGGAGCTTCATATGAGCCATATGCCATCTGACCGAAGGCTATCTCGTGGCCAGCCCTGGCCCACTTAGTATCCTTTGCCAGTCTCATGGAAATAGTAATTACATACTCATCTGTCTCAGGAATCTCAAGATCCAGATCAAGCTCTGTTTTTTCTAATGGTGCACAGTCTATTTCTATTTCTTCCTGTGATAGCAGAACTCCATACTTTTCTACGGAAATAAAGGTCTGATATTCCTTTGTATTGGTAAAAAGATTTCTGTTCTCTATGTATGCTCTTCCCTCTTCAAAAGTAATCTTAACTGGCTGATATACAAACTTAACCTCCTGCATCTTAGGAGTTGGCACACGATTTTTGCTGAAGCACAGCCCATTGCCGGAAAAGCTTCCGTCGTTTGGCCTGTCATCAAAATCGCCGCCATAACCTTCAAACTCATTTCCGTAACGATCCCTGCGTGTTATTGCCTGATCTATATAATCCCAGATAAATCCTCCCTGGAAAAGTGGTTCTTCATAGGCAAGCTCTGTATACTTGGAGATTGCTCCGCAGGAATTGCCCATGGCGTGAGCATACTCACAGTTTATATATGGCTTATCTCTATGCTCTGATAAAAACTCTCTTATCTCTGTTACCGGAGCATACATTGTACTCTCCATGTCTGAGCTGTCATTGAATCGTCTGTCGTTGTAGAGCCCCTCGTAATGAACCAGTCTTGTATCATCCCACTCCTTAAGCTTATCATGCATCTTCTTAAGATTAATTCCGCCAAAGCTTTCATTGCCCAGAGACCATATTAGAATACATGGGTGATTCTTGTCTCTTTCAAACATTGAACGGGAACGGTCTATTACATTTTCTTCAAACTCTGGTCTGTCTCCTGGAACAGCATACTCAATAGGCTTAACCTTATTGTTTAGAATAGGTGTCATCCAGGTTCCATGGGTCTCCAGATTAGTTTCGTCTATTACATACAGACCATATTCGTCACATAATCGGTAGAATACTGTCTGGTTAGGATAATGACTACAACGAATTGCATTCATGTTGTTCTGCTTTATCGTAATAATATCCTTAAGAATTTCCTCTTCTGTGAGGCATCTTCCCTTATCAGAAGAGAATTCATGTCTGTTTGTACCCTTGAATACAATACGCTTTCCGTTGATATGCATCATATTGTCTATCATTTCAAAGCGTCTGAAGCCCACTCTCTCAATTACCTGTTCGCTAAAATCACCCTTATCATCGCTGACCCTTATTTTCAGTTCATATAAGAATGGCTTTTCTGCACTCCAAAGTTCAGGTTCCTTTACATGAAGCTTAATCTCATTTACACCTTTGCAAACCTTCATGTTTGTAGTTAGCTCAACAGCATCTGCTAAAAGAGAAAGCTTGGCCTGTCCAGCTCCTGTCATATCAAGCAAAACCAGAAGCTCTGCATCCCTGTAATTGTTGTCCAGCAGTGTCTGAACTCTCATGTCCCTAACATGAACCTCTGGAACTGTGTACAAATATACATCCCTAAAGATTCCTGAGAAACGGAAGAAATCCTGGTCCTCACACCAGCTGCCTGCTGTCCACTTAAACACCATTACAGCAAGTTTATTCTCCCCCTCCCTTATGTAGGGAGTAAGCTCAAATTCAGCAGGAGTGAAGGAGTCCTCGCTATAACCCACATACTCTCCGTTAAGCCACAGGGCAAATCCACTCTCTACTCCCTGAAAGGAGATAAAAACCGGACTGTTTTTCATTTGCTCAGGCACTGTAAAATATTTAACATAAGAGGCTGTTGGATTATACTCCATCGGAATCTCACCTGGCTCCACATCCTCATGTCCATCCCATGGATACTGTGTATTTACATACTGAACTTTATCATAGCCTTCCAGCTGGATATGGGCTGGAACACGAATATCCTCCCAATTTCTGCAGTCCCGCTCCAGCTTGTAGAAGTCAGGATCTGCCTCTATATAATTTCTTGCATACGCGAACTTCCAGGAGCCATTCAGGGATTCCTTAAAGCCTGACAGCATTCCAAATTCCAAGTCTTCATTCTCATAGAATTCATGGTCTGAATGCTGAGGCAGTCTGTTCTGCTGAAAGATCTCCGGATTACGTACGATTGAATAATCAAACTTTCCCATTAATACTTCCTCGTCCTTTTTATTATATAATTTTCGCACGCCCCTTTGTGCACTATGCACAACTCATTATACCCCGTGCAACCTTCACATGTATATATTACCTAATGTATTGTTTTCATTGTCAACCAATTCGTGCACGTTTCTTGCAAATTCGCTTATATCAAAACGGCAAATCATATAATTTGCCGTTTTATGCGTCTTTACCAGCCTTTTTTAGCTGTTATTTTTAAATTGTGCACTACTCCGGAATTACTCTTCTCTTCCTTTTTCCACTGAAGAGGAGTAGTTCCTATAATTTTTTTGAAGTTACGATTAAAGGTTGAAGGATTTTGAAACCCTACCCTGTATCCTATTTCTTCAATTGACATCTCCTCGTTAAGCATATATTCACAGGACTTGTTTACACGAACCATATTTATATAATCCGATGGCTTCATTCCTACACTGTCAACAAATATCCTGCGAAAATGACTTTCTGACAATCCACAGCTGGAAGAAACATCTGCCAGACATATATCTTGGTCATAATTAGTTTCTATAAACCTTATACTTTGCTCTATATAATTACTTACCCTTGTCTCATCCAGAGTTAAATTTGACGACATAACCTCATTGGTTCGGAGGATTTCTACTACCAGTGCTCTTAAGTAACCTTTGACTGCATTTTTATAGTGAGGCAGCTTATTTCTGTATTCTTCAATTATTCCTCTGACAATATTGTTCAATCTCATATTCTGAGATGAATTAATTACATAGCTCTGGCTGTTAACTATTTTAATTACTTCATCAATTCCCATTCTCTGAAACTGAATCTCATGACGAATAAAACTATCCATATCTATAAATAGAAACTCCCACTTACAGATTCCATTCTCCCTGCTCAAGGTAGTATGTGGTATGTTCTTGGGAATTAAGGTTATCTCTCCACCCTTGTACTGGGTTGACTTATCCTCAAATATCAGTTGTCCATTCCCCCAGTAGCAATAACCTATTTCCAGGTAATTATGAAAATGAAATGTATTCTTTGCTTCTCCATAATTTCTCTCCCAGGTCTCCCCCAGAAGTGACAGGCAATAATGATCTGCAGGTATCTCATAGTAACGATACTCTATTTGCTTTTTTGGCATATTATATCCCCTTTGCTTTAGCACTCATCAACCGATTGATATATTAAGTTTATCATTATTTTTTTATTCCACAATATGCAATATTTCGACATTTAATTCGTTTGCCGACAAATACTGTATATGTTAATCTGTATATGTTAATCTACACATGAATGTACAAATTTGAAAATGGCCAGGAGGTTCTATGGCAAGATATTATAAGCTTCAAAAAATCAGCACGCTTATGCTGATCATAATGCTTATATCAGGGATGTGTTTTGATTCTTTCAAGACAGATTCCTTTTCTTCCAGCTCATCAGCAAACAGCCTTCAGGTAATTCAGGAAATTAGCCCTTGCACTCTTACAATGGAAATGATAGAAATGGTCACATATCGCTTGGTCCAACATCTCACTGTAAGAAGCACAGGTGCCCGGAGTAATTTCTGTAAGCTCATAGACAATGTTTTTTACTCCAACTTTTTACCAGTCCCTAATCCAGGGATATATTCTGAATATTTTGTACATTTTGCTTGCGGCAGTTTGCCGCACAGATGTATCATTACATACATTCATAGCTCGGACGGAAAGAAAAGAATCTAATCTCCATATTAAATATTTCCCATCAATTTGCAGAAAAAAGTCAGGCGATGCCTGATTTTAGGTAATCGCCTGCAGAAATGGAGAGATTTATGTTTCAGAATATTTTTGTTGGAATACTGTGTGTTATCACTATAGGTGCAGGCATTTGTGCCTGGATAGTAGACAATGTTGGGACAGAAGACAGCTCCCATCTTGATGACCATAAGGACGGCCAGCAGGACAAATAATTTATTATAATTAAGAAAGGGCTGCCATATTGCCGAATCAATAAATTCGTAAATGGCAGCCCTTGTTACCTAAAAACACTACTCTGCATTGGCACTTACATATGCCAGTACGCAGGCAAGGCCAATTCCCATTAGAACCCATCTCACTGCTGCTTCGCAGAAATCATAAAAATCTCCGCCAACAAATCTGCTGGTAATATAAACAAGAGCAACAATAAAAATCAGAATTCCTGTTGTTAGCAATACTCTTCTACAGTTCTTTGCCTTGTTGATATCCATTTCCATCTTTTCTTTCATCTTTTGATCTCCTTTCAATAATTCGTCTAAGGTTACCCCGTAGAGATCACTCAAATTCATCACACTAATTATATCTGGCAGGGACTTTCCATTTTCCCAATTGGAAATAGTCTGTCTTGATACCATTATTTTCTCTGCAACCTGCTCCTGTGTCAGCTGAGCTTTTGCTCGTGCTATTTTAAGTTTTTCACAAATTTCCATCTAAGTGACCTCCTATGAAAAATATAGATTATCTTAATTCAATGTTCTATCAAAAGGCTTTGACATTACAGAATTAGGCATGTCAAAAGGCTTTGACATGGCGAACTACTAATCAAACTTTGGGAAAAATCTTGCGACAACATATGCTCCAACCACCATCATTCCTATTGATAATCCTGCGCAAAGTCCTGAACAAAAGTCAAGAAAATCACTTCCACCAATCTGAAAATGCAATGCGCATAATGCAATTCCCATTACTACCAGTATTATTCCAAATAAAAGATTTTTCTGGTCCTCAAGATTCTGTGTTCTTCTAAGCAGCTCCAGTATCTGCTGATCATCATAAGTACGAATACTATCCGGCTCATTCTCCTCTGCATCCATAAGCTCGGCAATTGTAATTCCAAGCTCCTGGCACAGGCTCTGTACAATATTGTAATCTGGCATACATTTTCCATTTTCCCACTTGGAAATGGTTTTGTTGGTTACTCCAAGCTTCTCCGCCAAATTGGCCTGCGTCATATTTTTTTCTTTTCTCTTTTTGGCAATAAATAATCCAATTTCAATCTGATTCATATGTGAACCCTCCTATCTTTTAATGTACACATCATACCTTTGCCACCTGAGATTTCACATCCCCCAATGGTAGAATATAGGTGGAATTCCAGTATTTAAGCCATTCTACAATATGTTTATTACTTCTCCAGAGTTCTTGCCAGGAACTCTTCGTTCTCATAACCATACATACTGTTCTTCTGCCAAACCGCATTAAAATCGTGCTTAAGCTCAAGTCCCGGAACCAGGATTTGAGTAAGCAGTCCCTTGCCCAGTAAATCCTCCACCACGCATTTGTATAGTACACTTATTCCCTGATTGTTAACAAGCATTTCTTTAATCAGATTCAGGCTGGTGAATTCACATTTATTGGAAAAATCCTCTATTCCATATCCCTTCTCCAGAAGAAAATGCTCAAAAACCGCTCTGGTTCCTGACCCCTTCTCTCTACATATCAGCCTGTGACCAAACAGATCCTCTACCCCATTAACACTTCCCAGTTCATAGTCACTTCCACAAAAGACACCCAGCTCTTCTTCCCTGATTAATCTGTTCTCATACTCATCCTTTGCAAAATAACCCTCTGTCAGCACAAGGTCCAGCATTCCCTGATCCAGCTTCTTAAGGAGAGACTCCGTATTGGCCACTGTAACATCTATCTCAAGCTCCTTATGCTGCTCCAGATAATTTGGTAAAACCTTTGGCAGATACGCATCTCCAAGGGATAAGGTTGCCCCTATTCTATATACTTTTGCCGGGGTTTGTTTGGCAAGCTCCCGCTTAAGTCTTAGCTCATCGTGCATTACAGTCTGCAAAGCACGCTTAAGCTTTTCACCCTGCTTTGTAAGAGAAAGCTTCTTATTCTCATAGACAAACAATTTTACTCCGTAATAATTTTCCAGATATTTAATCTGTCCGGATATGGCAGGCTGGGTAAGGTTAAGGGCCTCTGCCGCCTTAGTATAATTCATATACTCGCATACTACCAAAAAGGTCTCTGTTCTATAATCTAACATACTCCTGTCCTCGTGATGCTGCTTGATTCTTCTCTTCTGATATTTTACCATAAAATATCCTTATCATAATATAAATATTTATAATTTTTTCTTATTGCATAAAAAAGCTATAATATTATCATGATAAATGAAAAATAATAGAAAAAAGGAGAACTATATGAAGCTAAACAAAAAATCAATTCCGGGAATTCTAATCTGCATCTTAATTGCTGCAGTATCAACCTTCCTTGGACAGTTAAAAATAGAAAGCCTTTCCCTTGAGGTTATCGGAGCACCAGTTTTTGCAATCATCATAGGAATGATTATTACTCTGATTGTTCCATCCCTCTCTGGAGGAGAGACATTTCAGTCAGGAATCAAATTTACTTCCAAGAAAATTCTTCAGTGGGCTGTAATAATCCTGGGTTTCTCCCTTAACCTTGGTACAATCGCAAAGGTGGGAACTCAGAGCCTCCCTGTTATTATTTGTACAATTTCAATTTCACTTATTACTGCTTTTATCTTAATGAAGCTGTTGAAAATCGATTCAAAGGTTGCAACACTTATCGGTGTGGGCTCTTCAATCTGTGGTGGTTCTGCAATAGCAGCTACTGCACCGGTTATTGAAGCAGATGACGAGGAGGTTGCCCAGTCAATATCAGTAATTTTCCTCTTCAATGTACTTGCTGCTCTTATCTTCCCTTCACTGGGACGAGCAATCGGCCTGGGTTCAGAAGGCTTTGCCGTTTTTGCAGGAACTGCAGTAAATGATACCTCTTCCGTAACAGCGGCAGCTTCAACAGCTGAGGGACTTTATGGAGTAGAAGGAATTCTTTCAACAGCAGTTACAGTTAAGCTGACAAGAACCCTTGCAATTATCCCTATCACCTTAACACTTGCACTTTACAGAATGCACAAGGCAAAAAAGGCAGGTGGATCATCAAATACCTTCGATTTTAAGAAGATTTTTCCATGGTTCATCCTCTTCTTTATTGGTGCTTCAATTATTACAACAGTAGTGGGGCTTGCTCCAGAATCAGGATTTACTGCATTCTACACAGGAAGCTTTGTAGTTGCCATGAAATGGTTAGCCAAGTTCTTTATTGCTATGGCCATGTGTGCTATTGGTCTTAATACTGATGTGATTAAACTGATTAAAAAAGGTGGAAAGCCTATTCTTATGGGATTTGTATGCTGGGTTGCCATCACTGGTATGTCTATAGCCATTCAGCTTATGACTGGCATTTTCTACACAAACCTGTAATGAAATAAAAGCCTGCTGGCAGAATTGATTGATTCTGCCACAGGCTTTTTTTTATTCCATTATAGCGTTTCGCAAAATGCAGTACTGGCTGTCTCCCTCGCTATAGGTGTCAAAATCACCAGTGATTACAACATCTGTTCCCAGCTCAGGATAGTCATCCGGATATTTCAAATCCTCTTTCAGTTCAAATTCAATTCCCTGCTGGCAGCATGCCGTAGCATCACTAATAATACATGCAAAATAGATTTTCCCAGTATTCTCATCTTCATATATTGCAAACTGACCTTCCATCCTTACCTTTTTCCCAATATAGTCTTCCGGCACAGTCATCATATTATAGACCTCTGAGTATACCATGGTACTGCTTAACCTGGTTAAATCTACATCTATTCCCTCTGTTCCGGTGGCATCTCCACCGTCGGCTGACTGTTCACTGACGTTTGACTGCTGGCTGGCGTCTGACTCCTCACTGGTGTCTGACTCCTCACTGGTGTCTGACTCCTCACTATCGTCTGACTGCTGCGCTTGATTCTTCAGAGTCTGGTCTACCTTGGAATTGCCACTTCCGCATCCCCAGCAAGTGATTAGTATTACTGACATACACAATATTATTACGAAACGCTTTTTCATTACTTACATCCTCCTTTTGCCAATCCCAGCAATAAACAAATTAGAAATGCACCTACATCAATGGCTACTATTGTTGATCCTACAGGTGTTCCTGCCATTATGGATATAATTATTCCGCTAAAGGCACAAATAACTGAAATAATTGCTGAGCAAATGGTCACGCTCTTAAAGGAATTAAAGAGGCGCATGGCTGACAGCGCCGGAAAAATTATCAGGGCTGAAATCAGCAGGGAGCCTACCAGATTCATTGCCAGAACAATTATGACGGCTATTATCACAGCTATTACAAGATTATACAAATCCACTTTTGTACCTGCACTTCTGGCAAAGGTTTCATCAAAGGTCACGTCAAAAATGCGGTGATAGGAAAACACAAAGAAGGTTACCACCAGTAATGACAAAGCCAGGCAAAGCCACACCTCTCCCTGTGTCAAGGTCAAAATAGATGTGGAACCGAAAAGGGTTGAACACACATCTCCTGAAAGATTTGTGGATGCTGAAAAAATATTTAGCAACAGATAGCCAAAGGCCAATGCCCCCACTGAAATCATTGCAATGGCAGCATCTCCTTTTATCTTTGTATTCTGTCCTGTTTTAAGCAAAAGAATGGCACAGATAACTGTAACCGGCAAAATAATAATTGTGTCATTTGTTACCCCAAGTATTCCGGAGATTGCCATGGCTCCAAAGGCCACATGGGATAATCCGTCTCCTATAAATGAAAATCTCTTAAGCACGAGGGTAACTCCAAGTAAGGAGGAACAGAGGGCAATTAATACACCTACAATAATTGCATATTTGACAAAAGGATATTCCAGATACATAAATAACTTTTCCACTATTTGTCCTCCTCCATTCCCTGTAAAATCATGAATTTTCTTCCTGCTTCGCTTTTCAGGTAATCCTCCCTGCTTCCGAAAAAGGATTTCTCTGCCACATGCAGAACATGGCTTGCATATTTCATGGCAACTGCAATATCGTGGGAAATCATTATTATGGTAATCCCATCCTGATTCAGCTTACTGATAAGTTCATATAATTCTGACATTGCCATGGGATCAAGGCCTGCTACCGGCTCGTCCAGCAAAAGCACCTTTCTTGTGGCACAGAGAGCTCTTGCCAGTAGCACTCTCTGCTGCTGTCCTCCTGACAGTTCTCTGTAACATCGTCTGGCAAGGGGAAGAATGTTCATTTTTTCCATGTTTTCCCGGGCAAGCTCCTTTTCCTCTCTTGAATAAAATGGTCGAAATCCCATACGTCCCTGGCAGCCAGATAATACAATTTCCTCCACAGATGCCGGAAAATCTCTCTGCACCAGGGTCTGCTGTGGAAGATAACCAATCTGATTGTTACATAAATCTTCTCCATAACTAATCTTTCCACTTAATGGATTAATCAGTCCCAGAATTGTCTTCATAAGAGTAGATTTTCCCGCACCGTTTTCCCCAACAATACATAAGTAATCTCCACTGTTTATTTCAAAATTGATATTCTTTAGTATTTCCTTTCCCTCATATCCCAGGGAAAGATCTGTGCCAGTTAGTATAGCCATTTACACACCACCTTTATTTAATAGCTTCCTGAAACGCCTCCAGATTGCGCTCCATTATTTTCAGATACTTTTCTCCAGCCTCAACATCCTTGGCAGTAACTGACTGCATAGAGTCAAAAGTAAGTATCTGCTGATTTTTGTCCTTTGTTGTGCTCTTAATTGTCTCTGCTATCTTGCCATTCGAGCTTTCAATCTGACAAATTGCACTTAGCTTAAGCTGGTCAACCTTTCCTGCTAAAAAGCTGATAGTCTCAAAGCTGGCCTCCGACTCTGCGCTGCATCCTACAAATGCTGCATAATAATCTAAGCCATAGTCATCAACTAAATATCTGAATGGGAATCTGTCACCAAACAGAACTGTTTTAGTCTTGGCCTCCTTGGCTGCAGCCTCGTATTTCTTATCCAGTTCATCAAGTGAGTTAATGTATTCTTTGGCATTGTTCTCGTAAAGAGTTTTGTTTGCTGAATCCAGCTTTCCTAATTCCTCAGAAATTCGCAGGCAGAGAGTCTTGGCATTCTTAAGTGATAGCCATACATGCTCATCATACTCCGGTCCTTCTTCTCCGTCTTCGCCTTCTTCTCCTTCGCCTTCTTCCTCTTCTTCAGCCTCCATGCCTTCGATGATCTCCTCCTCTTTTACAGAGTCACCTAATACATCAAGCAGATTTATAACAACCATATCCTTGTTGGTGGCTTCCTTAAGAGCATCCTCTACCCACTGGTCAGACTCTCCACCAACATAGATAAACACGTCACAGGAAGACACCTTTACGATATCCTCTGCAGTTGGCTGGAAGCTGTGAAGGTCTACACCCTTGTCCAGAAGCATTGATATTTCAACATTGTCATTTCCCTTAGTTATCTCACGAACCCAGTCATATTCCGGAAAAATTGTAGTCACTATGGATATCTTTGACGAATCTCCCTTTGACTCACTTTTTCCACATCCGGAAAATGCAGTAATTGCCATTGCCATTACAAGTAAAAACGATATTAACTTTTTCAATTTGAATTTCCTCCAAGTATACTAATTCCATTATTTTTTTGATAAAAATCTTCACCACAAAAACACCCCAGCCTAATTGCTGCGGGATAAACGTCAGCTTTTGCTGACCTTATTCTGGAATTGGAAATCAAATATCTAATCTTACCTTTTGGGAAATTAACGAATTGCAGGAAAATGCACCAGATTTGATGCATTTTTCCTTAACAATATGCTTAAAAAGAAACAAACTAATGCTGACAACTGCTACAGCTGTCCCAATAGTTTTAAGATTGTTTGAGCACTGCTGCATAACAATACAAATTGGACATTCGCTGCCGGTACAGTCATGTTCAGCATGCTCAGAAATATATATCATAGAAAAGAGCATAACAAAAACAGTTGCCAGTAAGGCAACCCATGCAGTTATTCTACTTGATCTTCTATACTGCATTTTATAGCGCTCCTTCCATAATATCCTTAATCAAAACTAGTTTCAATTCTATTCATCCTTCAAGCGAAAGTCAACATTTTCTTTTTTTGAAATGAAAGAAAGAGTCAAGGTAAATTACTAATAATTCTCTTTTCGCACTTCATAATATGCCTGTGAGTGATGACATACCGGACAAATCTCAGGTGCCTCGAAACCGATTACTACATTTCCGCATACCCGGCACTCCCACATGGTGATTCCCGTCTTCCTAAATACCTCCATGTTGTCAATGTTATATAGAAGCTTTCTAAATCGCTCCTCATGCAATTTCTCTATTGCAGCAACACCTCTGAACTGAGCAGCCAGCTCCAGAAAACCTTCTGCCTCTGCCTCTTTTGCCATCTGAAGATACATGTCTGTCCATTCCCCGTGTTCACCCTCTGCAGCATTGAGGAGATTTGAACGGGTGTCTCCCAGTTGACCCAAAGCCTTGAACCAAAGCTCTCCATGCTCCTTCTCATTATCTGCTGTCTTCAGAAAAATGTCTGCGATTTGTTCATATCCTTCCTTTTTGGCTACATCTGCATAGTATGTGTACCTGTCTCTTGCCATGGCCTCCCCTGCAAATGCCTTCCTGAGATTTTCCTCTGTTTTGGTTCCTGAGTATTTATTTTGCATATACTTTCCTTGGATTTTATTTCATATTAGTATATGAAAATGGAAGGATATTGTGTGGTATTGCATTTCTATAATCCAATGCCCTATTTACACTTTATCGTCTTAATTATGCATTGAAATACATGTCGTAAACAATATATCCCTGAATATCATCCAAAGAACCCTCATATGTCTCCTGACACATCATACATCTTGGTTCCTCCATAGGCCAGCCACTGGTTGGATAGATACCATACTCCGATGAAGTTCTAAAGCCTACCCTGTTGTAAAAATTGAAGTTACCCTCAACTGTAATACCTTTGTATCCCATCTCCTTAACCTTCTCTATTCCCAGGCTAAGCATCTGAGCTCCAATTCCCTGTCTGAAGTAATCGGCATGAACTGATACTGGTGCAAGCATTACAATGTCAGACTTGCCGTCTTCTCTGTGTCCACCCTCCCTGGTTTTCGAAATCGGGAAATGGGAAAACAAAAAGTGTCCCACTATCTTACCCTCCAGCTCTGCCACAAAGGACAATTCCGGAATGTGATACTTTGAATCTCTAATTTCCTCAACAAGTGCTATAATGTCGGAGCCGTCAGAATAATCTGTTCCCTCCTGAAATGATCTCAGGATTAACGAAACTATATCCTTATAATCCTTATGTTCCTCTGGTCTAATTGTGATTTTGCTATTTGTAATTGTGTTTTCTGTCATTTTTTAATTTTCCTCTTTTCTCTTAATCTGATTAATTCCTTACTTGGTTCTACAAGGTCTTCTACCTTCATATTGTCGTATTCTGTTTCTCCAGCTAAGGTAAAAAAGGGTACAAAAATAGCCACACCCATCAGATGTGACTACTTTCATTTATATAATATCGTACACATAAGATTTGCTATGAAGATACCAAAAACACACCTTTTTACCCAAAAGGAAAACAGGTCTACTTCTGATACTGACAATATGAAATTACTCTAAGATTTCCTCACGTAATACAATTGTCTTTTTCATCTACAAATCCTCCTTAACATTTTAATAAGCTTTACTTACCCACTCATCATATTGCTTGTTAACTAATATGTCAAGCCAGTGCAGCTCTAAAAATACAGATCAAATAATTTATTGAAGTTTGCTTTACTGTTCCAGTACTCTTTAAAGCTTTCACTTGTCACAAAGCTATATGCAAAGGTGCTGACATACCCTTTAAGGGCTGCCTGAAACTGTTCTTCTCCCATCTGCTGCTCCATTTCATATAAGAGGCATGCGCCTTTATCGTATATAGATCCGTATCCCATAGGGTCAGTTTCCATCCAGTAATAGAGAGATTTTCCCAGGTCAGTTCCTTCATCTCTTTTTTCATTATCCTTTGTACAGCTTAATGTGGCATCTATTCTGTCTTTCATCATATATCCGCTTTGTTTGGCTGTTTGGGAATAATCTGATTCATACTCCTTCTGATACAGATACTCACTAAAACGGCAAAAGCCCTCGTCCAGCCAGGCTTCACTTATCTGGTCATTTCCTACAATACCGTAAAACCACTGATGGGCTATCTCGTGGCAGGTTGCATTGTCATTCTCAAGAAAATTTGCACTGGCACTATCTTCGCTATCAAATCCCAATTCACTCTTGTAATTGTCCCAGTTAATGTCTGGTGAAAGCATAACAAGGGTTGGATATTCCATTCCATTCACACCACCGGTAAGACCGTTTATAACAATACTCAGGGTGTCATATGGATATTTTCCCAATAATCGACTATAGAGCTTAAGAGATTTCCTGGCCACCTCCATTGTATGCACAGCAGTTTTGTCCATCTTATCATTATAAAAAACAGTAATGTCTGTATTGTCCTCTTTTTCAGTAATAGTCTTAAAGGAAGAACTTGCACAAAATGCAAAGTCTCTTACACTTTCTGCACAATAAACCCCTTTACTAACTTCCTTTCCTGTTGCTGCAACAACAAATCCCTCAGGCACCTTAATTGCAACCTCATAATCAGCAATATCCGTATAAAAGGCGTCTCCTATATCTACATAGGACTGCACTGCCCATCCCTTCTCACCATACACTGCCGGAGTAACAATAAAATTGCCCAGATTATATACCTTGTCCTGATAGCCAAATCTATTTTTGATATTTGGTATTTTTACTTGATATTCCATTTGGATAAGAACCTTTTCATGAGCTGGTAATTGGGCAGGAAGCTTCATGCTATAGACAGTTTCCTTGACCTTTTCCAGCTTGCACTGATGTTTGCCTACGGTAATGTCCTTAACCTCAACTCCTCCTCCATTCTTGGAAAAAGCCTGTGGCACCATGTTATATACTATTTTGTCCAAGGTATCATTACTATTGTTATAGTAATAAAGCTTCTGTGACACCTTGAGCTTATGATTTTTGTGGTCCAGGGAAATATCCAGCTTAAACTGGTTGCGGCTTCCCCCATTCTTATTAATCAGCTTCTCCTCCTTGGCAACTGGCTGGCTGTTTTGAGTATTACTTGAAATCTGACTTGTTTGCTCTGCTTTTTCCGCCTGAGAGCTGTTCTCCTTCTGATTAGAGCAGGCTGTAAACAAAAGCGCTCCCACCATCAGGACACTTATTCCTCTTTTTAAGATTGATGCATTTCTCATATGTTCACCTATTTTTATCTCTTGATATTATCCCTTCTGAATTGATATTTCATCTAAATCGATGTTCTCTGAATAATTTACAATTAATAAACATACTTTTTTCAAACTTCTAGCATCAATCTGGCAAACATTTCTCTAAATCCTGTTCATCATATAGGACATCATGCAGCCTCCACGGACACCGGCTGCTTTTACCTGGCCTATATTTTCAGGTGTAATTCCTCCAATTGCAAATACTGGAATATCTCCATGGGCTTTGCAGTATTCTGCTATCTCCCTTACAAAAGAAAGCCCCCGGCCCTTAAGCCCCTTCTTGCATTCTGTCTCAAATATTGTTCCAAGAATAATCTGGCTTGCTCCATAGGACAGGGCCAGCTTTACATCCTCAAGGCTATGGCAGGATACGCTTATCTGCTGAAAGCCCTCCAGTTTTCCCCTGTTTTCCAATAAAGCAGGTATGGAAAGATGAATGTTAGGGCATTCAAGTTCCCTGGCTATCTCTACCCTTGTATGTATAAAGCAGGTTACCTGGCCCTGGCGGCATACTCCTAACACCTCTTCTGCCAGTGAGGAATATTCTAAGTCAGATAAATCCTTTTCCCTAAGAATAAGTCCGTAGGGATGACAAGAGACCACCCTTCGGATTTGCTCCAGGTAGTCTCCCTTTACCAGTTGTCTGTTTGTTATTGCAATGGTATCTCTAAACATAAATATAATCATTCAGCACAGGCTGAAGGCCTCCCTGCTCCATGTCCTTATACATTTTCTCAAAGGAGCGGCTGTCATTAATCTCGAACTGTTCGTCCCCTGCATCGGCCTCTGACTTTCCTTCATACTTCTCCTCATGATCACCGATTCCTGTAGACACGCCTGCTGAAACCTTAGTGGCACAGATTTTGGCTATCCCATCACGGAATTCTTTGCTCTCACGACTTGATACTGTTATTCCTACAAATGGCAGGAAAATTCGATATGCGCAAAGGACCTGACAAAGCTCTTTCTCTCCCACATCTCTTGGGTTAATCTTATCATTATTAACAATAGGGCGAAGTCTTGGACAACTTAATGAAAGCTCTGCATGTGGGTAGCGGCGGTTGAGATAATATACATGAAGGGCTGTTGCAAGAGCATCCTTCCTAAAGTCATCCAGACCTAGAAGTGCAGAAAAGCCTGCCCCTCTCATACCTCCCCTGATTGCTCTCTCCTGTGCATCAAATCTGTATGGCCAGACTCTCTTGTGTCCCAACAGATGAAGGGTCTCATACTTATCCGGATTATATGTCTCCTGAAAAACAGTTACATAGTCAACACCACACTCATGCAGATATCTGTACTCATCCTCGTTTACAGGATAGATTTCAACTCCAATATTTCTGAAATACTTCTTGGCAATCTTAACAGCTTCTCCTATATACTCCACATCTGAATATGTACGGCTCTCACCTGTAAGCATAAGTATTTCTTCCATTCCAGTCTTGGAAATCACCTGCATCTCATGCTCAATCTCCTCAAAGCTTAGCTTCTTGCGGCGGATATTGTTATAGCAGTTAAAGCCGCAGTATACACAGTAATTCTGACAATAATTAGCTATATAAAGAGGAGTAAAAATATATACTGTATTTCCAAAATGATTCTTGGTCAGCTCCTCTGCTTTTCTTGCCATCTGCTCCAGAAAAGGCCCAGCGGCAGGGGATAAGAGGGCCTTAAAATCCTCAATGCTACAGGTGGGATTAGACAAGGCTCTCTGTACATCCTCTGCTGTATAGGAGTCATAGTCAAAGCTGTCCATAGCAGCTAACACCTTGTCCTTAATGTCAGATTCAATCACCTGCATTCCTGCCATGTACTCCATATGGTTTGTTCTGGATGAAGGGTCCTGCTCCAGCTTGTGCTTACGCTCTAAGGCTGCTGCCGGAAGCTCATCACTGTCTACAAAATATACCTGATTTTCTTCGTTCATTACTGTATTACTCCTATCTCAAGAATCCTGTAAGTGGATCAGAAGCACTTCCACCTCTTGCAAGTACTCTACCCATTCCTGTTAAATATGCTTTTCTGCCTGCTTCAATTGCAAGCTTGAAGGCTGCTGCCATCTGTGGAACATCACCGGCAGTTGCAATTGCAGTGTTTGCCATAATAGCTGCTGCCCCCATTTCCATTGCCTCACAGGCCTGGGAAGGCTTACCAATTCCTGCATCTACAATAATTGGAAGGTCAATCTCGTCAATAAGCACCTGAATCATCTCCTTAGTTGCAAGACCCTTGTTACTTCCTATTGGTGCTGCAAGTGGCATAACTGCTGCGGCACCAGCGCTCTGCAGGTCTCTTGCAACATTTAAATCAGGATTCATATAAGGAAGTACTACAAAGCCCTCCTTTGCAAGAATCTCTGTGGCCTTTATTGTCTCCTGATTGTCTGGGAAAAGGTATTTTGCGTCACGCATAATCTCAACCTTTACAAAATCTCCACATCCCATTGCTCTGCTAAGTCTTGCTATACGAACTGCTTCATCAGCATTTCTTGCTCCTGAGGTATTTGGAAGAAGTGTTACTCCCTCTGGAATATAATCAAGTATGTTCTCACTTTCCTGTGTATTTGCCCTGCGCAGAGCCAGAGTGATAATCTCAGCTCCCCCCTGCTCAACTGCTGCCTTAATCAGATTAATATTGTATTTTCCTGAGCCTAAAATAAAGCGGCTCTTAAATTCTTTTCCACCTAGTATAAATTTGTCTTCCATTTGTGTGTCCTTTCTTTTTCCTTTTTGCTTTTTTACCTTTTTTAAGCAGTAATATTTCTATGTCTGTATATGTCTTTATATATCTATATAGATTCATGCGTTCATATACTTTCGTATACTTACATATCTTCCAGAATAAGCTGTATAACCTTATTGGCCTGATGGGCTGCACACACTGTTACCCTTGGTGCCATCAGCCCTATTCCATCTTCAATGTCTGTCTTCTCATCTCCGCAGATATATAATCGCCTAAGCTTATGTCTTGTTTGAACCATATTAGCATCACCGTACCCTGCCATGCCATTTCCGGAAACCACAATTGTATCTGCAAAGCCTGTCAGTATTCCCTGAACCAGCATTGCCTTTTGGTCCGCCTTATCAAAGGCTTCACACACTATTGGATATCCTGCAAAAATGTCTACAAGATTTTCCTCTGTAACCTTTATCTGCTCAAATTCATAATCCAGATAGGGATTAATCTGCATCAATATTTCTCTTAAAGCCTTTGTCTTTTCCATTCCAACCTGGGGAATGTTGTAGGCCTGTCTGTTAAGGTTAGTCACATCCACAAGGTCATAGTCAATCATCTTAATGTGACCCACGCCAGTTCTGGCAAGCATTACTGCGATATTAGAGCCTAAACCGCCAAGTCCCGCAATTGCCACTCGTCCTGCCCGAAGCCTCTCCTTAACCTCCGGAGAAAATCTCTCATCAAAGGCCTTTTCCAATGTTTCCCTATCCATCAGCCCCCTCCTACAAATCGAAGTACTTCTATGGAGTCCTGGTCCTGAATTGTAATTTTTCCCAGTTCATCCTTTGGCACAATTTCCAGATTTCTCTCAACAACAACCCTGTTGACATCAAATCCGGCCTCTGTCAGGTACTGCTGCAGATTCTGTCCTGCGATATCTTTTTGTTGACCATTGACTGTTACCATTTTGTCTCCCTTCTTCCTGCTTTTTGATTTTCAAAACAAGTAATCACCTTATTACAAAAAAAGCGCCTATGGACAAGTCCATAAGCGCATATCAAGGCTTCATTATTCCAGCGCAAGGACCTACCAATCCTGTAGTAATCCAGCGCCTTTCTTGTCGGTGAAAAGTGGTGCTCCCAGTTCACCCAATCGCAATTTTGCGAAGCTATTATATTATAGCCACTCTCTCCGGATAATGCAATAACTCTTTACAATCCTTCTTATTCTTTCTTTATTAGCCCCTGTTTGCCCAACTCATATTTTGTGTCGCAAACCTCACTAATATACTTTCTGTCATGAGAAATACTGATTACTGCTCCTGGAAATTCACGAACCATCTGTCTAATCACCGGTCCTGAAAGTGGGGAGAAGTTACGGGTAGGTTCGTCAAGGATAAGTACATTGACATCACTAAGACTCATCTTAAGCAGCAGGACTTTGGCCTTCTGTCCTCCCGAAAGCTCCCTGATAGGATGCTCCATTTCATCTGCAGTGTACTTGAGGGAGCCCAGATAAGTCCTTATTCTTGTCATCTCCTCCTTGTCACCTGACTTGCTAAGATATTCTACCGGAGTCATATCAAGCTCCAGCATGTCCTCGTAATTCTGTGGCATATATTCTGCTCTAAGGTCTTTTCTGGCCAAAAGCTCCTCTGCAATTTTCTTAAGCAGTGTGGTTTTCCCTGCTCCATTATCACCGACTATACATATTTTCTCTGCCCCTCTGATGCTTAGCTTTATATTTTCTGCCAAGAGCTGCTGTCCATCTGGACTTGTAAGCAGTGGAAGCTGATATTCTATTACCGTCTTTCCTGCAGGAATTTGTGAGTTCTTCCCACCCAGTGTAAACAAAACAGTCGCAGCCCTTGATAATTCCAGGGTTGTGACTGTTTCATTCTTCCTTAAAACTGATACACTATTTACTGAAATGCTCCCTTCTACATGTCAGCCTTCCAAAGTCCATGAAGATTGCAGTAGGCATATACTGCAATTACAGAATCATCATCTGTTAATAAGAATTCTGCTGCCGGCTTCTCCTCTGGTTTAAGCACCTTGCGCTGTGCTCCCTTTACTGTCTCAATGGCAATCCATTCAATGAAATGGGCCTCTACCATTGGATGCTCTACAGATCCAACTGTAACTGTCACCTTATTGCCATCAACAGTGCCAACAGGAACATGCTTCTCTGCTGCTCCGTCAGAGGTTCCCGGAACCAGCTCTGTCATTTTCTTGCCACAGCACATCATTGGAACACCTGAATCCTTTACCATCCCCACAAAGTTACCACATGTCTCGCATACATAGAATTTCATTGTACCTTCTCCTTCCTATAATGTCAAGCCCTAAATCATTGATTTTATGGGCTTTTCTTTAAATATTTACCTCTTAAAACAGAGCTAACAGTGCATGACAGTCATAGTATCTTGTACTGAATAGCTG
>JAXJPW010000019.1:0-6053 GCA_036311465.1 Agathobacter sp. | reverse complement strand
TTAAAAAACTGCTGGTTTTTCACTGCCGAAAACTGCTGGTTTTATTATACCGTTTACACAATGATTCCATTTCAGGAGTCAGTGGAGTTCTACGAAAATATTAATGACAACATATTTTTATTAAAGCTGATACCGGGAATCAGACCAACTCTCCTTTCTGTGATTTTTGAGAATTATGATGGAATAATTGTAGAAAGCTTTGGTGTAGGTGGAATACCATCAAGCATAAAGGAAGAATTTCTCAGACTTAGCCGGGAGTATCCGGATAAGCTGGTTGTAATGTCAACTCAGGTGGTTCACGAGGGAAGCGATATGACGGTATATGAGATTGGCCATGATGTAAAGGCGGCATGCAATTTCTTAGAGTCATATGATATGACCCCAGAGGCTGTAACAGCCAAAACAATGTGGGTGCTGGCCAATGTAGAAAAGGATACTGAGAAAAGAGAGAAGGCTTTTTACAAAACAATAAACTATGATTCTGTGTGGAGTTAAATGAAATGATTTTAATAGGTGAAAGAATACAGGAATATCGTAAAGCATGTGGACTTAATCAGGAGGAGTTTGCAAAGCAGATTGGTGTAAGCAGACAAGCAGTATCAAAATGGGAGAGAGACAAAGCCTATCCTGATTTGGACAGAATAGTATCTATATGCGAAATACTGAATATTAGTATAGATGAACTGGTATATGGAAAAGTTGAAAAAGAAGAAAATGAGGAAAATGAGAACCATAGAATAGACAGTAAGCTTCATTTGAAGAATATAAGAGGAAAGAATTGCAGGCTAGGCCTATATATAATATCTGCAATATTAGCATTGGCATGCGTTTTTTGTATGGTGGTTTTTTCTGTGCTTCTGACCCAAAATGAGTGGACGAGTCATCAGGGCAATTATGAAAAGGCAAGGGTTGAAAAGGTGTATGGACAGTATACCAAGGCTGAAGTGGGATATTTCGCAGAAGACAGTCGTAAAATAGTCGATACAGTTTGGCTGGATAAGGCAGGTATACGTGAGGGAGATTATATAGAATGCTATTCAGGAGCAGGAAAAGATAGAATATACATAAAGTACAAGCCGGTTACAATTGTATCGGTAGCCATAGTTCTTATTATATTAGTTATACTCTTGGTGCTAACCTGTAAGGAATTATTGCGCATAAGAAAAGAGGATAATATACAGATAATCCTTGAAGAAAGTCAATCTAAATAGAACAAAAGCAGATATGAAAAAGAACGGGATAGAGGAATATTAGCTAATGAATAAACTTAAGAAGATAGTAATAATTATTGCAGGAATTATATTAATAGTAGCAGCTACTGTTGGGGGCCTGATATTTATGGGAGTAGTTAATCTGCCACAGAAGGGTACGGAAAAAACCCAGGAAGCTGGCAAAACCCAAGGTAGCCCAAACAACCAAGATATAGATGAGTGGGAGATTGTTTTTAAAGGCTTTGAATTTAGGGTAAACAAAAAGGGAAAAGCATTGATTCATGAAAGCGGCTGCCTGAACATTAGGAGCAGAGAGGAATACCTGATTCAAATCGATGTAGAGGACAAATCAGTTGATGAATTCTGGGAGAAAAGACAAGCGAAGATCCGGGGAATGAAGAAGGCAGGTAATACTTTTGAGCTTGAGCCACAGAAGATTACTGTAGATAAAAAGGAATATATTGAATACAGACTTAAATCTGATAATAAATTCTATGAAGTATTAATAGGCGGGGCAGGTCAGGGAAAAAGGATTTGGGGAATAGCAGTTTTTGACGGAATTGATATGGCAAAGCTCAATGAAAAGCAACAGGCTGCATATTATGAGGAGGCAATTTCAGAAATGACTTCTATATTAGCGAAAGCCAAGCCAACGGATAAAAAGAATGATATAGCCGGGGCAGCCTGGGAGGAAAAAGTTCAAATATCAGATATTACAGAAGACACAATCACAAAAGAAGAAATAGCTGTATCTTATAAATTGCCGGAGGGATATACTTTTTGCACAGATAACATTACAGGAAAAGGATATCATTCAGAACAAGATGGGGCAGACGTGTTGCTGTCGATAATATATAAATCTTCATCAACGGCAAAAGAACATGCACAGAGTAAGAGTCTGGCTGGGATATCTCAGATTACATCCCAGGGACAATGCACAATAAATGGGATAACATTTTACTACTATTCATATTCTGTCAAATGGATGGAAGAAGATGAGGAGAAATACGAATATAAATTTGAGGCATTTGCAGATTTGGAGGGCGATGGGGTATTTTCTATCTCAGGATATTCACAGACAAATCCGGAAATAATGAATGCAGAATACTATAAAACATTTATGGAGATAAATGAGTCAAAACGTGCAGAAACCACGGAAAATTAGGCTTTGCAACTATTAGTTACATAAATGCAACCAGGTTTTTCTTGAAAAAAATTGCATGATTTTGTATGTTACAGAGGATGCTTCTTTCGGCAGAAGGAGGCATCCTTCTTTATCGATAAAGTATAATAACGTTTGGTTGGAATTATCTAACTAAGTATAGCAAGACAACAGAAAAAGTGAAGAGGAGAATAGTTATAATGAAAAACAAAATAGTAGTATTAGCAACAATGTTAATTTTTGGAACATCTTTATATATTACAGGATGTGGAAAAGCTGCAGATACTTCGGCTAATAATAGCAAAGCAGAAAACTCGGCAGAGGGAAAATCAGAAGAAGGAAAAGAAGAAGGAGCAGGCACAGAGGTTTCTCTTAAGGATAATGATATTTATTTCGTAAAAATCAATGGAAAAGAACTCAAGGCCGGGGATAAACTTTCGGATGTAGAAGGTGCCGGCTTAAAGCAGAAGGAAAGTAACCTGGAACAGGAAATCCCGGTAAACAGATATCTGCTGGCACAGTTTGTACTTGATGCTAATGACAACGAAGTCTGCAAATTCACACCACTAAATAGTACTGACTCAAAAATAAGTGTCAAAGATGCTGTAATTGGCGGCTTTGAGGTAGGAGATGTTTGCTACAAAAATATATCAGAGGCAACACTGGCCCTAGACCTTGAAGTAGCTGGAGGAATCAAGTTAGGTTCATCTTATGAAGATATGGTAAAAGTGTTTGGCAAAGAATATAATGAAACAAAATTTGATGCTGATGAAAAGTATGAAATTCCTGCACATGTTGCATATACTTATTCAGCCGGATTTAAGAGTTACAGCTTCACAATAGATGACAGCGACAGAATAACAAAAATCGAATGGAATGATTTCGATTTCGATGAATAGGATAGAAAATATTATAAAAACAGTTAGAACAGGGTATTTTGAAAAAATTTGCAAAATACCCTGTTTTTTACAATATGGCAGATGTATTATAATCGTATTAGTTGTACACAAAAGCAAGGCAGTCAAAACAATCTGGGGTTATAGAGTATGGAAATTAGAAAAGGAACAAGAATAAAAAACCGGTATGAAATAATAGAACAAATAGGACAGGGTGGCTTTGGCAATACCTACAGAGCCATCGACTGTCTTGTAAATCAGTTTGTAGCAGTCAAGTGCTCGAAAAACAGTCTGGAGCACGAGGCATCAATTCTAAAGGAAATCAAAAACGTACCCTATATAACACATATCCACGATTATTTTGAATACGAGAAGCACAGCTTTATTGTTATGCGATTGCTAAAGGGCAAATCTCTTCAGAAATACATGGAGGAGATGGGTGGAAAAATCAGCATTTCATTGTTGAAACAAATCCTTCCCTCTATCATAATTACCCTGGACCAGATGCACAGCAGGGGAATTATTCACAGAGATATAAGCCCGGGGAATCTAATGCTTACAGAGGACATGGTCCTGTACTTAATTGATTTCGGTGCAGCAACATCAATAAAAGAAGGAAGGCTGAAAAACAAAAACGTTTTTCGACATGTTGGTCTGGAGTCACCGGAGCATTCTCAGGCATTAAAGCAGGGTCCATGGACTGATGTGTATTCCCTTTGTTCAACTATTGTCTATCTGTTGTCAGGAGAAGGAATTCATGACATGACTGACAGACAGCAATACGACACAGTTCCGTCAATGCTTATGAAACTATCATTGTCCGCTAAGATGCAAAATGCAATTCTTAAGGGGCTGTCAATTGATCCTCAAAAGCGGTATGATTCTGTTTTGGATTTTGCCAGGGATTTTCTTGGAGAGGAAAAGCCTAAAACAATTATGGACAAGTATTCAGTTCACTATCATGCTAAGACACTGATAGGATCAAGAAATGTGAATCAGGACAATTTCATGATAGATACACTGTTTGCATATGCGGGAGAGGACTGTGAGATAAAGGGGTATATAGAATGTGAGACAGAAGAATATCATATTGTTGCATTGGCGGACGGAGTAGCATCGGTGATGCATTCAGAGCTGGCTTCAAAGGCGGCAATTCAGGCTGTATCACATTTTATAGATCAGAATAAATATAGTGATTCACTGGCAGAAAATCTTATAGAAGATCTTCTTGACCAGATAAATGAAAAAATACTGGTGCTCAGTGAAAAGATTGGAAAAACTGCAACGACAATAACAATTATGTTATGGAAAAATGACAGATACTGTATTGCAAATATAGGAGACAGCCCTGCCTATAAGTTAAGTGACAGGGAATTAGTGTGTCTGACCAATGAACATACAATGGCAAGAGAGAAACTGGAAAAGGGACAGCCTGTAAGTAAAATAGATTTTCATAGCCTGTCACGATATCTTGGAATGTGCAAGGTGGCAGGAAGCCAGATTGCATCTATTAAGATGGGAAAAATAAATAAGGGAGATATTTTTCTGATTTGCTCTGATGGAGTATCGAAATCTATTACAGCTTCTCAAAAGAAAAGGTACATGAGAACAGACGGTGACAAGGCAATAAGAAAAATATACTCAAAATGCAGTAAAAGTGATAAAATGGACAATTGCACAGCAATCATATTAAAATTCTGATTAATAAAAATAGTGTGCAAAATAATATTGAGAAATGACATAGAAACAGATAGAGAAATGAAGACTAAAATAGAAACAAAAATAGAAACAGAAACAAAATTAGTAACAAAATTAGAAAGAAGATTACACAGAAATATTGGTTTAGATTACATAGCATGCTTTTTGCAGAACCTGAATATGCAAAACTGCATATGGGTTTTATATCTTTCATACTGTGGCTTAAATCTGGGACAGATAGGAATCCTGGAGGGAGTGTATCACATAACAAGCATGATATTTGAGATACCCTCAGGAGCTGTGGCAGACCTTCTTGGCCGTAAGAAAAGTATGATTATAAGCCGTGTGCTTGTGGCAATTTCCTGCATGATTATGCTTTTGACCAAAAACTTCTGGCTCTTTGCCTTAAGCTTCTTTATTCAGGCTTTGGGCAATAACTTCAACTCAGGCTCAGAGGAAGCTCTTGTATATGACAGTATGAAAGCCCTGGATAAAGAAGAACACTATATAGGTGTAAATGGAAGGCTTAACGTTATTATAGAAGTGTCCCAGGGACTTGCTACCGTATTAGGTGGTGTTCTTGCGGAACAGTCCTTCATGTACTGCTACGGAGCGTCGTTAGTTATAGCGGTCTGCGCACTGTTACCGGTTTTTCTAATGGTAGAGGCTCCCTTTGAGAAGGAGGAGAAAAAGGAAACAGGCCTAATTAAAATGTTTGCCGATCATTTTAACAATTAATTGCAAGAATTCTCCCTCCTCTATAGGTGGTGAGATGAATTGCAATAAAATAAAAAAGAACACTTGTTCTGGTTTAGGGAATGTGTTATAATATATTCAGTCGAAAACAGAAAGAAGGCTGATATATAATGAAATTGGATAATAATGCTCATTCAGTATATTTGTTGTATTATCATTTGATTATGGTGGTGAAGTACAGAAGAAAAGTAATTGATGATGATATTTCAGCTAGAGCCAAAGAAATATTCGAATATATTGCTCCAAATTATGGAATTGTTTTGGAGGAGTGGAATCACGACATTGATCATGTACATGTGATGTTTCGTGCACAACCGAAAACCGAGATAT
>JAXJPW010000018.1:0-57050 GCA_036311465.1 Agathobacter sp. | reverse complement strand
TTTTGAAGGTACATACCTTTAAATAATCCTCAATAGCTCAGTCGGTAGAGCATTCGGCTGTTAACCGAAGTGTCGTAGGTTCAAGTCCTACTTGGGGAGCTAACACTCCAAGGAGTGTTATTTTTATAATTAGGTGACTTAGCCAAGTGGTAAGGCCCCGGTCTGCAACACCGTCATCGCCGGTTCAAATCCGGCAGTCACCTCTAGTTAAAAAGCTGAAAGTCATAAAAGACCTTCAGCTTTTTTGTATAACTCTATATTTTTCTTTTAGCAGAATAAATATCTTTTAGTTTATCCGATTTATTATACTTTGTTTTTACTGATCTCTCTTCGCTTCATTTTGTGTAATAAGTTGTGCCATTAATTTCTTTATATCCTCTTATACGAAAAGTGTATGTCTTATTGGCTTCTAGAGTTAGTATACAATTACTTTTATTATGTACTTAAAAGCCTGAGCTTTGTTTTCCAGCATTACTTATGATATTAGTTATATACAAGATGTTGAATTCCGTAGTAACTAAATTTGACGTATTATTTCCAATTTTGTAGATCACATAATAACGGCTTGCGTATTCACATTTTTTCCAATTTATATTAATATTATTAGGTGTGTTACTAATTGAGGTAATAATGGGTTTAGTGTAATTATTAATTCCCTTTTATGGTAATACCCAAGGATATATTAAAATAAAAGTTATCCACAATAAATTGTGAAAAGAGTTGATAACATGCTCATAAAACGTGGAAAATGATATTTTTAGTGTTAATATTCTCTTGAAAAAAGAGAAATAATGTTAATTAGTGTTAATAAGTATAATTGATTAAAGAACAAGTATCAGAAAACAGGCAGAATTCTGGCAGAAAACAGGCAGAATACATCGTGATACTAAACGAAGGGAATAGGCTTTCGAGAATTTATTATTTTGACTGATTTTATAATAAAATAGTGCAAATATATTAAAAAATTGATATTATAAAAAAGCTAATTTATGTGACAACATCAAAATATGAAAAATTATTAAATGAAAAAGGGAAGGATAGGAGAAATGGATTCACAAAGAATCGAAGGATTATGGGACTGTATGTATTGTAATCAAAAGGGTATTAAAGCTCGATATGATACATGCACTGCCTGTGGAAAACCACGAGGTATCGAAAACACATTTTATTTGCCCACAAATATTCAGGAAGCAGTATTAACCAAGGAAGAAGCTGCGAAGACTTCTAATATGCCGGACTGGTTGTGTGAGTATTGTGGTTCGTATAATAGCGCTAATACAAGCATATGCGAAAAATGTGGAGCAGGAGTTGATGAGTCAACAAAGACTTATGGTACAATTCATAAGCTAACAGGCAAGTTTTTTGGAAGAAAAGGATAGAGATAGAATGGCAGTACAACTTATAGCAGATTTATACGGTTGTGGACAAATTCTTGATGATCTTGAAGCAATTAAAGAATCTGCGCATTTAGCTATTGAGTATGTAGGAGCTAATATTGTTGAGGAATGCGTGCATAAGTTTGAACCAATTGGAATAACATATTTTGCTGTTATATCAACATCGCATTTTTCAATACATACATGGCCAGAATATGGATATGCTGCAATTGATATTTTTTCATGCAGCGACTATGTGGTAGAAGGTATATCACAAAAACTAAAGGAATTGTTTAGCGCTGACAAGATTAAAATTAGAAAAGTCCAACGGGATGTATGCGAAGGTGATAAAATACAAATGGCAAAAGGGTTTGCTAATATAGAAGAGGAGGATATGGAATAATGCAGTATAATGTAGGAACGTCCTTAAACATTAACGGACTTGATGCGACTGTTATTGGATTTATTGTGTATAGTAATCCAAATGATGGGAATAAGAAATGGACTGATTATCGTTTGAAAACATCAAGAGGAGAGTGCTGGTTATCAGTAGATGATGTTTATAATGAATATAGTATTTCATGGCCAAATAACAGTGTTAAAGGACAGATTGGACCTGAGTGGATAAAGGTTGATGAGGGAACTCAGGTAGTTATTAAAAGTCAGGGTGATGTTGACGTAGATAATGGAGAACGTGCATCATTTGTTGAATATGAGGATTCATCTAAAACATATACACTTTCTGTTGAAATATGGAGTGACGGAACAGAGTTTTCAACAGGCAATTATATTAACCCTAATTCAATAGTAGTAACTGGATATAAGAGAACTAGTCAGCAGAAAAAAAGCGCTGGGCAGGGTGGAGCTCTACTTATTTTCATGGTTGTTGCTATTGTATTATTCGGTTCATTTGTTTTTAGTGCTATATCAAGTGGAACGCCGCGAATAGATGATTATATTAAAGGAAAATCCAATTATGAATATGTAACTTCTATAACCGGCTCAGAGAGTCAAAAAGCTGACGTATATAAGTATAATGCCTCTGATATAACAGATAATGTAGCAAAAGACCTGATTAAAGGAATAGAGGGAGAAACAGAATCTGTAACTCAGATGGATGATATTTCAAATGAGCAGATTGCTATTGTTACTAAGAAAGAATACTGTCTTGTTTATCATCCAGAGGAAGATCCAGATATAGTGTATGTTCAGATATCGGACAGAAAATACAACTATTCATCTGATAATGCACCATACCACTGTTCAAAAAAGAACACTACCTGGTATCGAAATCATTATTACAGTTCAAGCTATTCAAAGGATTCATCATCTTACAGTGATACTCCTTCAGCATACAGCATGTATAATGGAACAACAATACATAACATAGGAAATGGATATTTTGACAGCTATTCAAGTTCAATAAAGCAGTCTAGTGTTAACAGCAGAAGGTCTTCAAGTGGTGGAATAAGCAGCGGAAAATAGTATATGGACTTGTAATATAGTAGTTTATAACATGAAAAGAAAAGGAGAAAAACATGGCAGAAATAGCATACATTGCATTAGAAACATTAGTATATCTTGTAATTGGTCTTGTAATTATGATGATTGGATATCTTATCATCGATCTTATTATTCCTGTTGATTTTCCAAAGGAGATAAATGAGGGAAATAAGTCAGTTGGATGGGTGTCTGCTGGTATTTATATGGGATTAGGATTTGTAATCAGATCTGCAATTGTCAGTAATATTCCAGAAATAGAAAGTGATATTTTAACACTTCCTGCAATTGGAGAAACTGTGATTTATGCGATAATAGGTATAGTAACATTTATTGTTGGATATTTTGTAGTAGATATTATCAACAGAAAATTCAATTTTAATGTGGCTTTAAAGGAAAAGAACGAAGCTGCTGGAATAATGATTTTTGGAATATTTCTCGGAATGGCATTTGTAGTAAGCGGTGTAATCCAGTAATTTCATCCAGTTAAATAGACAAAGTGTTTTACGCATCTCGCGTCAATGACGCGGGATGTATTAAATTGTAGGGAATAAATTAAAGAGAAATAAAGAAGGAAATAAAATGAGTAAGAAATACAGACTCTTAATGCTGACAACCCTGATTATATCGGGCTGTTCAATGTGCTATGAGCTGATTATAAGCGCTGTAAGTTCGTATCTTTTAGGAAATAGTACTCTTCAGTATTCAATTACTATTGGACTGTATATGGCGGCCTTAGGACTTGGATCTTATGTATCAAAATATTTTAATAAGAATCTATTCAATATTTTTGTAACTATAGAATTAACAATAGGGATTGTTGGAGGAGTAAGTTCATTGCTCCTTTTCCTGGCAAATATATATATAAAGAATTATGCTGTGGTGATGTATACTGAAATTATTCTGATAGGAGTTTTGGCTGGGGCGGAAATTCCTATTATGACAAGAATAATTGAGGCAGATGAGAATAATCTTAAGGTTACAATTTCATCTATTTTTAGTTTTGATTATATAGGAGGACTTGTTGGTTCAATAGCATTTCCATTGTTGTTGCTGCCAAAGCTTGGATATTTTGCAACATCATTTTTATGTGGACTGCTAAATATAATAGCTGCTCTTCTCATTATGTGGAAATTTGGCGAAAGAGTAAACAATATCAGCCGATTTAGAATTGTAGCAGGCATACTGGCATTACTGATGATGACAGGAATAATTTTTTCAGATAATATTTCCATGGGAATCGAAGGTGGATTATATAGAGACAGAATTGTTTTTCTTGAGCAGACTCAGTACCAGAAAATTGTAATCACAAAGCATAAAGATGATATGAGATTATATATCGATGGAAATTGCCAGTTTTCCACAGCAGACGAATACAGGTATCATGAGGCACTGGTACATGTGCCTATGAGCCAGCTTGGCAGTTGTCAGAAGGTGCTAATTCTTGGTGGTGGTGACGGATTAGCAGTAAGGGAAGTGCTTAAATATGACAGTGTTGACAAAATAGACCTTGTGGACCTGGATTCAGAAATGATTAGAATATGTTCAACAAATAAAGATATTTCTACGATTAATCAAAATAGCCTTAAGTCAGAAAAGCTATCTGTATATAATGAAGATGCATATGAATTTTTGAAGACGGCTGAGGAAAAATATGATTTATTGATTGTTGATTTGCCAGATCCAAACTGCGAGTCGTTAAATAAGCTGTATTCAAATGTGTTTTACAGGATGTGTGGAAATGTACTTGCAGAAAAAGGAGTAATGGTAGTTCAGTCAACAAGCCCATATTATGCGACCAAAGCTTTCTGGTGCATAAATGAGACAATAAAAAGTGAAGGATTTAATGTAATACCATATCATCTCCAGGTTCCTGCATTTGGAGATTGGGGATTTAATATGGCAAGTCGAGAGGAGCTGAAGGAAGACCTTCAGTTTGATGTAGATACAAAGTATTTGTCCACAGAAAATGTATCAGCTCTTTTCAAATTTGGAAAAGATGAGATAGCTACAAATACAGGTGTAAATCAGTTAACAAAGCCTTTGCTGATGCAGTATTATAACGATGCTGTTGAGGATTGGGATTAAAATAAGCATGAAAAAAGCATAGTATAAAAATAACCAGTTTCTGAAAAGCTCAGAAAACTGGTTATTTTTATATAAAACCCTCATATTTTGTGATATTACGTAATATTGAATATTTATCAGTAAGAAGCTGTAAAGAATGGCAAGAATTAGCACCAATTGAGCACATAATCGAAAGAATAGGGAAATGCAGTATGCTACCATGAAAATAGAATAGGAATTGAGAAAGGAAAGGGATAGATGAATAGGAAGGTAGCAAGAGAGAAGGCAATTGAACTAGTTGAAAAAATGACAATTGAAGAGATGACTACACAGCTCAGATATGATGCCTGTGCTATTGATAGACTTGGAATACCTGAATATAACTGGTGGAACGAAGGACTTCATGGATTAGCACGAACAGGAGCAGCAACAGTTTTTCCACAAGCTATTGGAATGGCAGCAACTTTTGATGATGAAATTGTTGAACAGGTGGGAGATATTGTTTCAACTGAGGCAAGGGCCAAGTACAATGCTAATCATAGTAAAGGAGATAATGATATATATAAAGGCCTCACAATTTGGTCTCCAAATGTTAATATATTTAGAGATCCAAGATGGGGAAGAGGCCATGAGACATATGGAGAGGACCCATATTTAACATCTAAGCTTGGAGTTGCATATGTAAAGGGTCTTCAGGGAAAAGGAGAAACATTAAAGGTAGCTGCATGTGCAAAACATTTTGCAGTACATTCAGGACCGGAAGCAGACAGACATTCCTTTAATGCCAAGGTTAACAAAAAGGATTTGAGAGAAACATACCTGCCAGCATTTGAAGCTTGTGTTAAGGAAGCAAATGTCGAATCTGTTATGGGTGCCTACAACAGAACAAATGATGAACCATGTTGTGCAAACACAGAGCTGATGGTGGATATTTTGCGAGGTGAATGGGAGTTCCAGGGACACTATGTATCAGACTGTTGGGCAATAAGAGATTTTCATGAGAATCATATGGTGACAAAAAATCCAAGAGAATCAGTAGCACTTTCACTGTCAAAAGGCTGCGATGTAAACTGTGGTTCAACATATCTTTGCATGATGCAGGCATATAAAGAGAAATTAATTACAGAAGAACAGATAAAGACGGCAGCAGTTAGACTTTTTACAACAAGATTTCTGCTTGGAATGTTTGATGGATCAGAGTATGATGACATTCCATATAGCGAAGTTGAAAGTAAGGAGCACTTGGCATTTTCTCAGAAGGTATCAGAAAAATCAATGGTATTGCTGAAGAACGACGGAATTCTTCCTTTGAATAAAAAAGAGCTAAAGACAATTGCAATTATAGGACCAAATGCCAACAGCAGAAATGCATTAATAGGCAATTACCATGGTACAGCCTCAAGATACTGGACAATTTCTGAGGGAATTCAGGAATATCTTAAGAATGATGACATTCGAGTATACTATTCTGAAGGTTCTCATCTATTTAAGGAAAATGTAGAAAGTCTCGGAAAGCCAGGAGACAGATTATCAGAGGCACAGACAGTTGCAGAGTTGGCAGATGTTGTAATTCTTTGTGTTGGACTTGACGAAACCCTGGAGGGAGAAGAAGGAGATACAGGAAATAGCTATGCTTCCGGAGATAAGACTACTCTTAATTTGCCAAAATGCCAGGTGGATTTAATAGAAGCGGTAAAGGAAGTTGGCAAGCCAATAATATTATTAAACATGACAGGATCTGCAATGGATCTTTCTATGGCAAAAGACAGCGATGTAGTAAAAGCAATAATACAGACCTGGTATCCAGGCTCAGAGGGTGGAAAGGCGATTTCAAAAATTCTTTTTGGAGAGGTATCACCATCAGGAAAGCTACCTGTTACCTTCTACAACAGTCTTGAAGAATTACCGGATTTCAAGGATTATAACATGAAGGGCAGAACCTATAGATATATGGAAAAGAAGGCACAGTATCCATTTGGTTATGGCCTTACATACAGCAGGGTTGAGGTAGAAAATGCAGAATTTGATGATAGTCAGCTAAAGAAGGCAATAGAGAATAAGAATCTTGAGGAGACAGAATTTGAACTTAAGGTCAAGGTTAAGAATATAGGAAGCTATGACACAGATGAAGTAGTACAGCTTTATATCAGCAGTGATTCTGAGTTTGCACCAAGAAATTATAGTCTTGCTGGCTTCAAAAGAGTAAATCTTTTAGCAGGCCAGGAGAAAGAGGTATCAGTTAAGGTGCCGGGAAAAGCTTTTATGGTATACAACAATGAGGGAGAAAGGGTAGTAGATTCAAAGGAATATACACTTTATATTGGTACAAGTCAGCCAGATGAGGCAAGTATAGAGCTTACAGGAAACAAACCATTGACGCTGACAATTTCATAGAGACAAATCACTGTTTACCTTTTAGCAAGAATTATGTAAAATATAATAATAAAAAGGTAATAGTGAGGGAAATAATGAGCGCACATGATGAAACAGAAAAAGTATTAAGGCAGATACATCTACTTCTTTCAAAAAGTGAGCCATATAGTAAGGATCCCCAAAAAATAGTTGTTGAGAAGCAACAGGTTTTAGATCTATTAGCAGATTTAAATAAAAGTATTTATAATATTATGGATGAGTACGAGCTTACACAGCGTAGTCGTGACAGAGCAGAGAGAGAGTTTCGTAAGCATGGGGATGAAATCGTATGGGACGCAAGTAGGAAGGCAGAGGATATCTATGCAGCATCGGTAATGTATACTGATGAAGCACTCAATCGTGTATGGCAGATAATGCATGAGACATCAGAGCAGATGCAGGAGATATGCAAAAAAATGGAGGAAGAGCTTAAGGAAAAGGAAAAGATGGTTAAGTCAAATCAACTTGAACTTAAGTCACAGCTTCAGGATTTACGAGATACAGAGAAGTATATGACTCTTATTGATGAGCGAAACCGAGAACTCCAGCGTCAGAAAGAGGCAGGAAAGCCGGTTTATGCAAGAGCAGAGAAGAATCTGTATGCAAACCGACAGACAGAGATTAAGGTTAATACAGCCTATTTGGAGAGACTGGGCATTGCTTCAGAGGAGGAAGCTGATGAGGTTGAGGAAGCTACAGGAGATGTAAAGGAATCAAGTAGCAACAAGGAATCAAGTGGCAACAATGCATCAAGTAGCAACAAGGAATCAAGTGGCAACAAGGAGAACTATACTGATAAAGACAAGAAGGATATGTCTCCTGAAGAGCTTGAAAGAGAAGAACAGCTTAGAGCAGATTTAGATGCTGACTATTTTAACTGGAAGGAACAGGAAGAAGAGAAGTCAGAAGAAAAATCTGATTTATCAGAGGGAATTGCCAAGATGTGGAAAAGCATAAAGTCTAAGAAAAAATAAAACATACGAGATAAGCCATTGTATATTTATTATGCAGTGGCTTATTTTTCGTGAAGAATGAACAATATTTATTAATTATTAAGAAATAATTGTTGATAAACGTGTTAGAATAATGAAAAACAGTGTAAATGGAGGTCATATATGACAATCTTAGTTTGTGATGATGATAAAGAAATTGTTGATGCCATAGAGATATATCTTATGCAGGAAGGTTATAACATAATTAAAGCATACGATGGAGAGATGGCCCTTGATATATTGAGTAAAGAAAAGGTTGATTTAATTATTATAGATGTAATGATGCCAAAACTTGATGGAATTCATGCAACGCTGCAGATAAGAAAGGAAAGCAGTGTTCCAATTATTATCTTATCAGCAAAGACAGAGGATTCAGACAAAATACTGGGACTTAATATCGGAGCAGATGATTATGTAACAAAGCCATTTAATCCACTGGAGTTAGTTGCACGAGTTAAGTCGCAGCTTAGAAGAGTAGAAGTATTAAGTAATAATGTTCCAAGTGATGTTATATACAAAGCTGGAGGACTTGAGATAAATGACGATCTTAAGAAAGTAACTGTCGACGGAGAAGAAGTAAGACTTACTCCAATCGAATACAATATTCTTCTATTATTAATGAAAAATAAAGGTAAAGTATATTCTATTAACCAGATTTATGAGAATATATGGAATGAAGAGGCGATAGGCGCAGATAATACAGTAGCTGTTCATATTCGCCATATCCGAGAGAAAATCGAAATAAATCCAAAGGATCCAAGATACCTGAAGGTAGTATGGGGAGTTGGATACAAGATTGAGGAGAATTCATGAGAGAATATACTATAGGAAAGAAAATATCAGCAATTGTATTGCATCAAATGTGCATAATAGCAATGGTAATTGGAATATTTGCAATGCAATACTGCATGAGACATAAAATAGTATCTGAATTAACTATATATAGTACTGTTACAGTGGCGGGACTTGCAGGAAGCTTTATAGCCCTTGCATACTTAACTACTGTAACAGGATTGCGAAACTCTGAAGACACTACTGTAAGCTATTCACGAATAGACAAAGTGCCTTCAGATATTCTGTTTTTAGGATTTATTGCTTTTATTATGTTGATGGGATTACTGCTGAGAATAATAAGGGGTATAGATTTTGATTTTGCTTCTCTTATTATCACAGTTGCAACCATGACATATCTTTTTGACCTGGTATTTTTGCTGTTTTACCAAAGTATAATCAGACGAGTAAAGGGCGGAATATTGGTTACAGAGTCAATACTTTTCAAGATATTTGACTATTTTACAAGAATGTTTAACGGAAAAGGCGTAGCAACCAAGAAGACAATTGAGAACCGAAAAATTAAGAAGGCGATTGAAAGAATCGCAGCAGGTGAACTGGATACAACATTACAGATAGAAGAATTTCATGGACAGGAAAGAGAAATTGCAGAAGCTGTTAACAAAATTGGAAAAGGTCTTAGCAATGCGGTAAAGGAAAGCACAAAGAATGAAAGAATGAAGGCAGATCTTATAACCAATGTGTCCCATGACATAAAGACACCTTTAACATCAATTGTAAATTATGTTAATCTGCTTAAGCTGGAGCAGCTTGATAATGAAAGAGCTGAGAACTATATCAGGATAATTGATGAAAAATCTCAGAGACTTAGACAGCTTACAGAGGATCTTGTAGAGGCCTCAAAGATTAGCTCAGGAAATATAAAGCTGGATATGACGCAGATAGACTTGGTGGAGCTAATCTATCAGACAGGGGGCGAATTTAACGAAAGATTTGAGGCAAGAAATCTTACGATTGTAACGAAATTACCTTCAAAATCTATATTTGTAAAGGCGGATGGACGTCAGTTATACAGAGCAATTGAAAATTTATATACAAATGCAGCAAAATATGCTTTAGAGAAAACCAGAGTATATGTAGAAATATCAGAAGAAAATGATAATGCAGTATTTTGTATCAAAAATGTTTCAGAGAATCTCCTTCAATTTAAAGAAGGGGGCTCAGCTAATGATTTGACAGAGCGATTTGTACGAGGAGAGGTAAGCCGAACAACAGAAGGAAGTGGCCTGGGATTATCAATTGCTAAGAATCTAACAAATTTAATGGGCGGAACCTTCGATATTAAGGTAGATGGGGATTTATTTATTGCCACAATATCATTTAAAATGGTATAATCTTGTTTACTAGAACATGGAGGAAATGCAAATGGAATTATATGAAAATGGCGCATATCTGATTCAGGGCAAGGATATAGTAGTAAATAGTCCTGAAGCAGTTGATGCAGTGAATAGCATGACTGGCAAAGAAGTGTCAGCTAAGGAAGCAAAGAAAAACACAATAGCTTATGGAATTTTGGAAGAGCATAACACTTCTGGAAATATGGATAAGCTGCAGATTAAGTTCGACAAATTAACATCACATGATATTACATTCGTTGGTATTATTCAGACAGCACGTGCATCTGGACTTGAGAAATTCCCAATCCCATATGTACTTACAAACTGTCATAACAGTTTATGTGCAGTAGGTGGAACAATCAATGAAGATGATCATATGTTTGGACTTACATGCGCAAAGAAATATGGCGGAATATATGTTCCACCACATCAGGCAGTAATTCATCAGTTTGCAAGAGAAATGCTTGCTGGAGGCGGCAAGATGATTCTTGGATCAGATTCACATACACGTTATGGTGCACTTGGTACAATGGCTGTAGGTGAAGGTGGTCCAGAGCTTGTTAAGCAGCTTTTAGAGCAGACATATGATATAGATATGCCAGGAGTAGTTGGTGTATATCTTGAGGGAGAGCCAATCGTAGGTGTTGGACCACAGGACGTAGCACTTGCTATTATTGGTGAGGTATTTGCAAATGGCTTCGTTAAGAACAAAGTAATGGAGTTTGTAGGACCAGGAGTATCTAACCTTAGCGTTGACTTTAGAATTGGTGTAGATGTAATGACAACTGAGACAACATGTCTTTCATCTATCTGGAGAACAGATGATAAGGTTAAGGAATTCTATGAGATTCATGGAAGAGAAGAAGAATACAAGGAGTTAAATCCTAAGGATGTGGCATACTATGATAGCTTTATCAAGATTGACCTTAGCAAGATTCGTCCAATGATCGCTATGCCATTCCATCCAAGTAACACATATACAATTGATGAGCTTAATGCAAATCTTATGGATATCCTTGATGATTGCGAGAAGAGAGCTGAAGTAAGCTTTGATGGAAAGGTTAAATTGGACCTTAAGAGCAAAGTGCGCAATGGTAAGCTTTATGTAGATCAGGGAATTATCGCTGGTTGTGCAGGTGGTGGATTTGAGAATATCTGTGATGCAGCTGATATCCTTAAGGGAACATCAATTGGATCAGATGAGTTTACACTTAGCGTATATCCGGCATCAACACCAGTATATATGGAGCTTGTTAGAAATGGTGCAGTAGCTAACCTTATGGCAACAGGAGCAATCGTTAAGACAGCATTCTGTGGACCATGCTTCGGTGCAGGAGATACACCAGCTAATAATGCATTCTCTATTCGTCATTCAACACGTAACTTCCCTAACCGTGAGGGATCAAAGGTACAGAATGGACAGATTAGTTCTGTTGCACTTATGGATGCTCGTTCAATCGCAGCAACAGCAGCAAATAAGGGATACCTTACAGCAGCAACAGATATGGATGTAAACTATACAAAGCCTAAATACTTCTTCGATAAGACAATTTATGAGAACAGAGTATTTGACAGCCATGGAGTAGCAGATCCAAGTGTTGAAATTCAGCTTGGACCAAACATCAAGGATTGGCCAAAGATGAGTGCCCTTCCAGAGAATCTTGTACTTAAGGTTGTTTCAGAGATTCATGACCCTGTAACAACAACAGATGAGCTTATTCCATCAGGAGAGACATCATCATATAGATCAAATCCACTTGGACTTGCAGAGTTTGCACTTTCAAGAAAGGATCCAGAATATGTTGGAAGAGCAAAAGCTATTCAGACAGCTCAGAAGGCAGTTGAGTCAGGTGATTGTCCAGGACAGGCCTTTGAGGAAATCAAGCCAGTAATGGATGCTATCAAGAAAGCATTCCCTGAAGTTGACTTCCATAAGGGAGAGCTTGTAAATAATATTGGATTTGGTAGCACAATATTTGCTGTTAAGCCAGGAGACGGATCAGCAAGAGAGCAGGCTGCATCTTGTCAGAAGGTACTTGGAGGATGGGCTAACATTGCTAATGAATATGCAACAAAGAGATATCGTTCAAACCTTATTAACTGGGGAATGCTTCCATTCCTTATTGATGAGGGAGACCTTCCATTTAAGAACTTAGATTATCTGTATCTCCCAGGCATCCGTGATGCAATTAGAGATAAGAAGACAGAATTCGAAGCATATGTAGTAGAAGGTGGAGAATTAAAGCCATTTACACTTAAGATGGCAGAGCTTACTCCAGATGAGAGAGAAATAATCTTAAAGGGATGTCTTATCAACTACAACCGTAAATAGAAAGTGGGGAAATATCTTTGCAGGATAAGGACGAGAATAAGTCAAAAGATTTGGAAAATATAAAACCATATTTAAGTAAGACGTTTTTGTTTAAGATAGGACTTACAATATTTCTAACATTTGCAGCCTGTATTTTTCTATTCTTTGTAATTTTTAGAATTGATGCAATAACTTCGGTTATAGGAAAAGCATTTAGCAGTATACAGCCAATTATAATTGGCTGTGTGCTGGCATATCTTATGAATCCTATAATGAAGAAGATTGAAAAATTGTCAATTAGACTATTAAGCAAAAAGGTCAAGGATGAGAAAAAGCGAAAAAGCATTGCACGAGTAATTGGAATAATTAGTGTTGTGATTATTATAGTATTGGTAATCTCACTATTGATAAAAGCAATTGTTCCAAGTCTGGTGGCAAGTATAACAGGTCTTATCGATACAATGCCAGGCTATGTAAGCAGAACTGTTGAAATGATTAGACAGGGAAGCTTCGGTGACAATGAAATTGTAATCTGGGCAAGTAAAATGTTACAGGAATCTACTGGAAAGCTAGAGAATTGGGCACAGAGTTCATTACTCCCACAGGCACAGAAGTATATTGCACAGATTACAGCAGGAGTGATTAATGTGCTAATCACACTTCTAAATTGCTTTATCGGGCTAATTGTAATGATTTACATTCTTGCCAGCAAGGAGACTTTCATAGGACAGTCTAAGAAGCTCTTATATACATTGTTTAAGCCTAAGAAAGCTAATGTTATTCTTCATGTGGCACGTCAAGCTGATAAGATTTTTGGTGGATTTATTATTGGAAAAATCTTGGATTCAGCAATAGTTGGTGTGATTTGTTATGTAGGCTGTCTTATTATGCATATACCGGATGCAATCCTTGTATCGGTTATTATTGGAGTAACAAATATAATTCCAGTATTTGGACCATATATTGGAGCCATTCCAACATTCCTGTTAGTAGCAATTCAGAGTCCTTGGAGTGCAGTTTATTTGTTGATTTATGTAATAATACTTCAGCAGGTGGATGGAAACATTATTGGACCAAAGATTTTTGGCTCATCAACTGGATTATCAACCTTCTGGGTAATGTTTGGAATTCTTATAGGTGGAGGATTATTCGGATTCCCTGGAATGCTGTTAGGAGTTCCAACATTTGGTGTAATTTATTATATTATTAAGATGATAGTTAATTATGTTTTATCCAGAAAAAAGCTTTCATCCAAGACATCAGATTATATTGAATTAAAGAAAATAGATGAAAAAACAAATAAGATAATTTATAGAGAGAATGCTGATTAATCAGCGTTCTCTTTTTTGACATATAAAAGTTGCTATGATACACTAATACTAGAGTATTAGAATCAATTAATGAACTATATATAGAGGTGCGGAGTGGATAAATACGAATACAGTCTTAAGCTGGATCAGATGAAAAATTTGTGTGAAGAAGAGAATTTTGATGCAGCTGCTGATATTGCAGATACAATTAATTGGAATAAAGTAAAAAACGCGAATGCTCTGGTAAAAGCCGGTGAAGTATATGAGAAAGCTGAGAGATATTCCGAATGCAGAGATGTTCTCTTGCTGGCATATGACAGATCACCAATAGGAAGAATGATTATTTATAGACTCGGAGAGATAGCGATTAAGATGAAGGATTATGAGTCTGCCCTTAATTACTACGAAGAGTTTGTTCAAATAGCACCACATGATAACTTAAGATATGTATTAAAATACAACATCAAAAAGAGTCAGGGTGGAACATACGAGGAGCTTATACCAATTCTTGAGGAGCTAAAGGAGCAGGAGTATACAGAAGAGTGGGCATATGAGCTTGCATATCTTTATCATAAATCAGGGAAAATCGATAAGTGTATTGAGTCCTGTGATGAATTGATATTATGGTTCGGAGATGGTCCATATGTAGAGCGTGCTCTGGAGCTTAAGATGCTTTATCAGCCTTTGACCAAGCTTCAGGAGGAGAAGTATCGTCATTTCCGTCAGGAACGTGAAGGAATAACAGAGATAAATGGTGAAACAATGGCTAAGGCTGGGGAGTATGCCCATGAAACAGTGGCAATCCCACAGGTAATTGTTAATTCAACAAAGTTTAATACTGTTAATCTCCAGGAAGAAATTGCCAAAGGTATGCAGCAGATTAAAGAAGCAACAGAAAAGTCTGCAGTAGAAGATACAATGGATAACATTAAGAAGATAGTGGAAGATATCCCATATCTTCAAATGCCTGAAGAGGAAGCTATTCAAAGAGAGCTTGAGCAGATGGCACTGGATCAGGAGATAGATGGATGCCTAAAGACCAATTTCCAGGAATTACTGGAGGAAGAGTCTGATGGACAGATAAGTCTCGTAGTTGACGAAAAAGCGCCGGTTGAGACACAGATTACCGGACAGATGTCAATCCAGGATATTTTGGATGAATGGGAAAGAACGAGAAGAGCTGCAGAAGCGGCCCTTCAGGAAGCAGATCAGAAAAAACTTGAATCAGCAAAAGCCAGAGCTCTTCAGGAAGCTGGAGACATTATGGACAAGCTGAATGACGTGCTTCCAAAGCTTGATGCAGGTGTGACTCCAAAGGAGCTTCTGGAAGAGGAATACATGCAAAACAGTGACTCTGAAGAGTCAAAACCTCAAGTGACAAGCCCATATGGCAAAATAATTGAAGCATCAGAAGTTCTTATGGAAAAGATTAATCCAGAACAGAAATCATTAGGGCAGTCACTTGTAGAACTAATGCCAGAGGCTGTTGATGAATTTATTGACGAGATGAAGATGGAAGAGGCTTCTGGGGGGGAGACAGAGATTTCAGAGGAACCAGAGACTCAGGAGGAAGCTGGTCAGGAGATATCAATGGAAGAACTGGCCGCAGAGCAGCCAACAGGCCCAGAGTCAGTAATAGAAGAGCCAGCAATGGAAGAGCTGGCAACAGAGGAACTAGCAGGCCCAGAGCCAGCAACAGAGGAGCCAGAGGCTCAGGAGGAGCAGCCTCCAATGGAGGAACTGATTCCAGAGCTGGATATTTTGCCAGAGATAGTTCTTGAAGAGGCAGAAGAGGAGCCAGAGGAAGAAGATCTTCCAGAGATAGATGTTAGTGTTTTTACAGGAAACAGTTCAGAGCCTGTAGAAACAAAAGAGTCTATTAGTCAGACAAAGGAGCTTCCAAATATTAAGGCAAGGCAGAGAACAGGAAGATTGCCACATATTGAGATTCCACTGCCTGAGGATTTGGATACTCCACAGAGTAAGCCAGAGAGGGTAAAGATTAAGGAACTTTCTGAAGAGCAGAAAGCAATTTTCTCATATTTTGTACCAGTTAAGGGAATGGAAGACCAGATTGTAAATGCAATTAACAATCTATCGGAACACTTAGCTGGAGAGAATGAGATGGGAACAGGCAATTTGATTATTCAGGGAGAAAAGGGTTGTGGAAAGACAATGCTTGCAACCAGCCTAATTAAGGTTCTTCAGAAAGAAGGAGGACACCCAGCTGGAAAAATTGGAAAAATAGATGCAAGTTCCTTGAATGGTAAGGATGTGCAGCAGATGATGCGAAAGGTATCAGGAGGCTGTCTGATTATTGAGAGAGCAGGAGATATAAGCAGAAATACAGCAGTGACATTGGCTCTACTTATGAAGCATGACACAGCAGGTACTCTCATAATATTAGAAGACACATCAAAAGGAATAAAGAATGCCCTTTCTAAGGATGAGGCATTTGCAGCACAGTTTAAGGATGTAATAAAGGTACCTATTTTTACAAATGATGAACTGGTAACCTTTGCAAGGTCATATTCAAATGAGTTAGGCTACAAGATAGATGATATGGCTGTATTAGCACTTTATAACAGGATAAGTAATATACAGCGTCTTGACCAGGCGACAACATTGACAGAGGTTAAGGAACTGGTAGACGAAGCTATTGAGAGAGAAGCTCATAGTGGACTTAGAAAAGCCATAAGCATTTTGACGGCAAAGAGGTATACAGAGGACGACAAGATCGTTTTAACGGAAGCAAATTTCGACATAAAATAAAGAGGCCTGGAGGGGAATAATGAGTTTTTTTACAGATACAGATTGCTACTATTTTGGGCAAGCTACACACTATGACATCTATCGAAAGATGGGTGCACATCTAATGGAAATGGACGGCAAAAAAGGAGTTTGCTTTGATGTATGGGCACCAAAAGCAAAGCAGGTTTTTGTAATCGGTGATTTCAATAACTGGAGCGAAACAGCCTGCGAGATGAAAAGAGTAAAGCCTAAGGAGATGGGCGTTTTTGAGCTGTTTGTTCCTGGAGTTAAAAAAGGAGCCATGTACAAGTTTTTGATTCATACACAGGATGGAAGAAAGCTTTACAAGGCTGATCCATATGCCAACTATGCACAGCTTAGACCAGAAACTGCATCAGTAGTAACAGAAATTGATAATTTTAAGTGGACTGATGAAAAATGGATGCAGGAAAGAGCGGAGAAGGGAAAGGAAAACCTCTATGGTCAGCCTATGTCGATATACGAAGTGCATCCAGGCTCTTGGAAGAGACATCCAAGTGGTGAGGACGAGGATGGATTTTACTCATATAGGGAACTGGCTAAGGAATTGGTAAAGTATGTTAAGGAGATGGGATATACTCATATTGAATTAATGGGAATATCAGAGTATCCATATGATGGCTCATGGGGATATCAGGTAACAGGATACTATGCTCCAACATCAAGATATGGTAAGCCAGAGGATTTTGCCTACCTTATTAATGAATGTCATAAGAATAAGATAGGAGTAATCCTTGACTGGGTTCCAGCGCATTTTCCAAGAGATGCCCATGGATTGGCAGAGTTTGACGGAACTGCAGTCTACGAGTATGCAGACCCACGAAAGGGAGAGCACCCAGACTGGGGAACAAAAATATTTGACTATGGCAAAAACGAGGTAAAGAACTTTCTTATCGGAAGTGCACTAATGTGGATAGAAAACTACCATATAGACGGCTTGAGAGTAGATGCAGTAGCATCTATGCTATATCTTGATTATGGAAAGCAGCCAGGTCAATTTGTAGCAAATAAATACGGTGGCAATACAAATCTTGAAGCAGTAGAATTTTTCAAACATATTAACACAGTAATACTTGGAAGAAATCCAGGTGCAATAATGGTTGCAGAGGAGTCTACAGCCTGGCCAAAGGTTACAGGCAAGGTAGAGGATGATGGATTAAACTTTAGCTATAAATGGAATATGGGATGGATGCATGATTTCCTTGATTATATGAAGCTTGACCCATATTTCCGTCAGTTTAATCACAATAAGATGACTTTTGCCATGAGCTACAACGAGAGTGAGAAATATATTCTTGTACTCTCCCATGATGAAGTAGTACATCTAAAGTGCTCCATGATTAATAAAATGCCAGGGCTTGAAGGGGATAAGTTTAAGAACTTAATGGCAGGATATGCCTTTATGATGGGACATTCCGGCAAGAAGCTTTTGTTCATGGGCCAGGAATTTGCACAGCTTCAGGAGTGGAGTGAGGAAAGAGAATTAGACTGGTATCTTCTTGAGAATCCAAACCATAGAAGAATCCACGAATGGGTTAAGGAGCTTCTTCATATCTATAGGAAAAATCCATGTCTTTATGAACTGGATTCCTCATATGAAGGCTTTGAGTGGATAAATGCCAACGATAACTATAGAAGTGTATTTAGTTTTGTAAGAAAAAGCGCAGATGGCAAGAACAATATGCTTTTTGTAATCAACTTTACACCAGTGGAGTGGGCTGATTATAGAGTAGGAGTTCCAAAAAAGAAAAGCTACAAGCTTATTCTTCACAGTGAGGAAGCAAGATTTGGAGGAAAAGCAGGGGATATTCCAAATTCATATAAGGCTGAGAAATCAGATTGTGATGGAAGACCTTATTCCTTTGCATTCCCACTTGCACCATATGCGGTTGCGGTATTCAAATTCTAGAAATAAATAATAAATGTACAACAGATACCTGATATCTTCACCTGGATATCAGGTATTTTCTATTTAGAAAAAAAGATTTGGTCCGATATATATATCAGAGAGAAAAGGAGAGGTAGAAAGCATGATTGATATTTCCAACAAGATAAAAGGTGAAGTAGGACCAAATAGTGTAGAAAATTATATAATACCTCAACAGGAAAAGACCATATTTGGGAAAAAAGCAGATGAAGTATTAGAGATAAGTGAAGGTCATAACGTTAAGAGCGTAGTATATACAAAACCAGCAGAGGATAAGGAAGAGACCTTTTCTGACAAGCTACAGCAGCAGTGTGAAAAGGATGCCAAATGTCGTAAGGATCAGATGGTGGTGCTTTCCAACACGTTGTCACCAGAGGATTATGGAAAGATACAGGAGGATGGTTTTTCCCTATCAGAATCAACAGGAAAAACTATTGTAACCGAAACAGATCAGATAAAAGCAGCATTGGCAAAAGCAGGTGTTGATATCTCAATATATGGGGATGATTTGTCCAAGGAGCAGCTGGAGGAAATTGCCGGAAGTGAAGCGGTTGCAATCCAGATAAAGAATTCTCTTGAAGGTGCAGATTTACCAGTAACAAGGGAAAATATAGAGGATGAGCAGAAGGCTTTTGAGCAGGCCATGTCCATAGGAAAACTGTCAGAGGATGCCATTGTTTATATACTTAAGAATGAATTGGAGCCAACTATTTCAAATTTGTATAAGGCTCAGTTTAGTAGTAAAGAAATGATTAGCTCATACCAGAAACAGTCAATAGCACTTACAGATGAAGAATTTGAGGGAATGAGCCAGCAGATTGAGGATATCATCAATAAGTCCGCAAGAAAAGTGGATAAGGTATCAATAGAAGACTGCAGGTGGTTGATAAATAATGGAATAGCAGTTACAGAGGAAAATCTGGACTACTTATCACAGCTTAAGGACCTTCTAGTAGAAGAAACGGAAGTACTCCAATCAATGACACAGGCTATTCTTGAAGGAGGAAGACCAGAAGATGGAATGCTGATAAGGGGTTATTCTGCCCTTGAAAAGGCTCATGAGGCAATGACAGTTGTTGAGAACGCAACAACTGTTGATATACAGTATTGCGTGGAGCAGGAGCTGGAGATTACTATAAGTAATCTAAGAATTGCAGAAAATGTAAGATATAAAGGCCAAATAGTAGCAGAAAAGGTTGCGGACAAAAAGCATGCAGAGTATGTACTGGTTGCAGAAAGAAGGCTGGCAGAAATACAGCTTACAATGACAGTAAAGGCCAACTATTCCCTAATAAAACGTGGTTTTGCAATAGATACAAAGCCACTTGAACAATTAGTGGATGCATTGAGAGAGCAGGAGCAGCAGTTTTACAAGGATATGCTGGAAGGTGCTGATATTGAAGCTACACCAGAGAACATCAGAAGCTTAGACGATGTAACAACAGCAATAAATCAGATGAAGAGCTATCCTGCCTATGCAATGAGAATAACTTCATCAGAGACAACAATCAGAGTACTCCACAGAGAGGGAGCAGTCCTTAAGGATACCTTTGAAAAAGCAAATCAAAGATACGATACTATGATGACCGGCCCAAGAGCTGATATGGGAGACAGCATTACAAAAGCTTTTAGAAATGTTGATGATATACTTACGGATTTAGGATATAATTTAACAGAAGAAAACCAGCGAGCAGTAAGAATATTAGCCTATAACAACACAGAACTAACACCAGAGAATATAGACAGAATGAAGGCTGTTGATGAAGAGGTTCAGCGAGCATTTAAGAACATGACACCAGCGGTAACCCTTGAGATGATACGAAAGGGAATACAGCCCCTTGATATGACAGCGGCAGAACTAAATGCTGTAGCCGAAGAGATTAAGGCAGAACTGGGACATGAGGACACAGAGCGATTTAACAAGTATCTGTGGAAACTGGAACAGAATCATCAAATAACAGAGGAAGAGAGAAGTTCATACATAGGAATATACAGACTTATTGCTCAGGTAGAAAAAAGCGATGGAGCAGCTTTGGGAGCAGTCATAAACCAGGGTGGAGATATGACTATGAGAAACCTTCTCACAGCAATTCGTTCCCAGAAAAAAGGGAAAATGGATTACTCTGTAGATGATGATTTTGCAGGGGTAGAAGGAAAAGCAGAAGGACCAAAGATTGATAGTCAGATCATGGCTGCTTACAGCTTAAATTGTGTAAAGGACGTAATGGATATGATAACACCAGATAAGGCACAAATCATGGCAGCCAATGATTGGGAGAGTATGACTCCTGAAGAACTAAAGAATCTGCTGGAGCAGGCAGACAGCCAGACTCAAGCAAACAGCCAGATGCAGGCAACCAATAATACCGAGAATAAGGACCTGGATATAGAATATGCTAAGCAGTGCCTAAATGAGTATCAGGAAGCAGTAACCACTTCAACTGAGATATATAGAATAATGGAGCATTATGATATTGCCAATACTGTAGGAAACATTATTGCAACATCAGGGCTGATAAAGAATGCAAATACAATGTTCAAGACTATTTTTGGGGATAACAGGGATGAGAGAATCCTCAAGGTAAGAGAGCTTAAGGAGCAGGTTCTGGAGCGATTTGGCCAAGCAGTAAAAACACCTTCAGAGTTGGCAAAAGCACAGGAAGAGCTGGCAGAGTTAGCCACTCACGCAATGGATAACATGATTATGGAGGAGGAAAATCCTACAACATTAGATGTACGCCAGATGAGGCTGGCATGCAATCAGTTTAAGATAGCAGCCCATAGGGCAAAGTCGGAGAGCTACGTTATCCCTGTAGAGACAACAGATGGAGTTGTAACAGGAATGTCTCTTAAAATAGTAAGAGGTGAAGAACGAAAAGGCCTGGTGGACATTTTCTTCCAGTACGATGGAATGGGCAAGGTTGCGGCAACGTTTGAGGCAAAAGAAAAAGAAGTTTCCGGAGTGATTGCAGTAAGCGATCCGGAGACAAAGGAGCTATTATCTTTGAGCCTGCAGCTGTTAGTACGAAATATGAATGAAGACAGCGAGGAAAGCTTAAATGTAAGGATTTTGCAGGTAGATGACCTAAGTTCTGAGAAATTTGAGTCAATATCACTAAATAAGAGCAAGTCTGCGGAGAATAACACAAAAAATGAGGCTTATCAGGTGCAGACAAAACGTCTATATAATATTGCCGCAGGATTTATTAATACAATAAGAGACATAGCGGGCAATAATGACTATTACGGATTCTAAAAATCTGGCAAAAATTAGGTACAATCTTGTAATCCCAGATAGTCACATATACCTGAGTAGATAGCCTGAACCAGCTGATGCTGATAAGAGTCAGAGCGTAAAAGTTCAGCTTCAGAAAAATTGCTTAAAAACCCACACTCTATGATAACAGTAGGTGTGGGTGATTTTTTTATAATGTAGTAGCTGTCATTGGAGGTGATACCCCGGCAGGGATTAAGCCTGGGATTATCATAAAGCCTGCGCTCAATGCTGTATGCAAGGGTTTTTCCCTCCTCGGAAGTACGGTAATAGAATACTTCCGAGCCACAGGGGGTGCTACTATTGGAATTAGAGGCAAAGCTGTTTTGATGAATGCTAATTGTAAGAGCGGGTTTAGCTTCAGTAATAATATTAACCCTTTCTTTTAAATCAGCACTTTTGAATTTGTTTTTGGAATCAAAGGCAAGATCGCAATCCTTATCTCGGGTAAGAACAACCTTGAAACCATTATTTTGAAGAAGCTCCTGGAGTTTAAAGGATATAGAAAGGTTAAGATCTTTTTCAAGAACGTTATTTATGCCAATTTTGCCAGGATCTCTTCCGCCATGTCCAGGGTCAATAACAATGGTAGGTTTAGAAGGCATAGTTGTGTCCTGCTCTGTGTCAGGAAAAGAATCTAAGTGTTCAGAGGAATTATTAATAAAGGATATGGGATGCTTGTGCAAAAATTTGGACAGCTGTCTTGCACCCAAAAAGCATCCAGCAAATAGTAGAGAAATCAGAATAATTCTTGAAAAAAGAAAAGGTTTATTGAGCATACATTTTCCTTATAAAATACCCGATGCAGTTATGCATCGGGCTTTTTTATAAATATATGCTAATTAATGTATTTTATGATTGTATCCCAGATTGATTTGTTTTCAAGACCAAGCTTCCAGTATGAAGCACCTGCAAGAGAATACTTTTCAAGAAGTGGGAGTCTTGCTTCAAAGGACTTAGAATCTTCAAGCCATACCTTGTAGGTTATGCCATTGTTTTCCCAGGTAGCAAAGTTCTGACCACAGGTTTCATCCCAGGTGGTTTTAGCCTGGAAGGAGCTAACAAGATTAGCAGCATTTGTCATAGTATATGTCTTTGAAGAAACATCATATAGTTCCTTTTCAGAATTCTCATCTGTGACCTCAGTGCTTTCAGAACCTTCTTTAGGTTTAAGCTCCCAGACCCTTGTATAAAATGGCATTCCCAAAATAACCTGAGAAGAAGGAACTTCTTTAAGTGTATCCTCAACTCCCTGAGTCACCCAGTCAAGGGCAGCCACAGAACCGGAATCAGAACCACTATAGTGCTGATCATATCCCATGATTACAACATAATCAGCGAAATTAGCCTGTTCAGCCCTGTTGTAGAAAGCTGTGTATGGAGCTGGAACATAGTTATCAACTGAAAGAACAATACCATTATTACCAAGCTTAATTGACAGTTCACGAACAAACTGAATATATGAATCACCGACTTCCTCTCCATTTAAGGATTCAAAGTCAAGATTAATTCCGTCAAGCTCATATTTAATAGCAGAAGCAACAATCTGATTTACAAGATTCTGTCTTGTAGAGGTATGAGTAAGGACATGTGTTGTATCAACATCAGGATTATCCAGATTGTTAACAAGCGCCCATACTTCAACACCTTGCTGGTGACAATATGACACATAGCTGCTACTTGCTATATCTTCGAGATTACCCTTATTGTCATTAAGGTGGAACCAGGTTGGTGAAATAACATTGACCCCTTTAGTAGTAGCAAGCATATTAGCAACTTCATTGTTGGCAGCATATGTTGTAACCTGATGCCATGCCATATTAATTTTAAAGTCTTTAACAATATGAGAGAACTTCTCTTCTATCACATCAGTCCTCTCATCAATTTGTTCTGTTTCGCCAACAAGAGAGGCCTTCATATATCCAATGTAGCCATCAGAAGTCATAACCTTGGTCCAGTTCTCACCAGCCTCAATTACCTGAACACTATCCTCTTTTGAAACCTCACTAAGAATAGGACTCTTAATACCACCCTTTAATCTGACCTGAGTACCTTTCTTAACAGGAGCGGTATCAAGTGAAGTATTTCCGGATGTAATAACAATTCGTGAAGGATCTTCAAAAAACTTAACAGAAATATTAGTGTGAAGCTTAACAAAATCAAGTGAGACATAAGCTGAATCAGCTGTAGCCTTAACAATTACTTTACCGAAATCCTCAGTATTCTTGGCAACATAATATGAGGTACTGTCTGCATCAGCAGAGATAAGCTCCTTGTCAGTTGCATATAAAAGAATGTTTTCATTATGATCCCAATAGTATCTGGAATTAATATTGTCATGCAGGAAATTGTAGTCTATATATATATTGCCATCGAATGATTTGGCCTTTTCCTCCATAACTTTTTGATCAAGGATAATGGCAACCTGGTCATCCGAAGTAATGCCATAGTATTCCCTGGAATCCATAACCTCCTTGCTCGGAGTATATTTTTTAACCAGCATAGAAATTGCAGTTATTCCTATTATTAGAAAAATAAGTCCAACTACAACAAGTACTGGTACTATTTTCTTTTTCATACGTGTGAACCTTCCCTTCTTATCATAAGAATAATTATACCATTGAAATTAGGGAGTTTCAAACAATATAACAAATAGGACCGCTGAAAAAACAGCGGTCCTATGCTCTTTTTTCGTGATTTACATTTTTAGACTAACATGTAGACAAGAGACACCGAATCTCCTTCCATGTTATTTGTTCCCAAATAATATAATAATTATGTTAATAGTTACCTGTAACCTGCATTTTGTAGAATATCACCTCCTATGCCCACGTCTTGGACTAAAACCAGATAACTAGTCCGCCGAAAAAACGAGGGTCAAATTCAAATAGCAGCTGATTCAAAAAGTTTCTTTCCATGTGATATATTATTTCCTTTCTAGAATCTCCTCAAAAAAGCCAAAGCTGTCTGAGGTAAGTTGAAACGGATTTTCAAAATAAGGAATAGTCTGATGAAAGGGCTTAACCTTTTTAGTGCTAAGATTTCCCAAAAGTTTTATATCTTCCTTAACATTAATATTATTGTTCTTAAACTCCAGTAGGAATGCATCCAACTGAGACTTTTTCCAGGGGGTGTCTGTCGCAATGGCAAGTCTGTCTGTGCATCGAATGAATTCAGGAAATGTATATATATTAAGTACGCCAAAATCAATTACAAGACAGTCGTAGTGTTTATTAAAAAGCTTTGAAAGACTGCTAAGAGTCATTGACGGATAGATATCTATTCCCACTTTGGAAAATCTCCTGCTATTGCTTCGGCTAAACATACATTGAATTTCCTTTGTGGAGTTAAGCTCCACATATGCTGTTGATGCTTTTTTCTTATTACATAGATAATTTGCCAGAGCGATTGAAAGGCAGGTGGAACCAATGTTGTGTCCCATGCCACAAACCCCAAAAATTCTTGGTGTTATCGCCGCTTTCTTCTTTTGAAAAATAATACAGATACTCCTTTCTTAAAAAGTAGCTGCTTAAAGAGTCGCTTTTTGTCTTTGGAAATGTAAAAAGGATCCTGTTCCCATGGATAGCAAAAGACACGTTTATCCATAAGACGGGCAAGATTTTGACATTGCCTTTTTGAACAAAGATTGGCAACTATTGTAGGTTTAATTCCCTTATCATGTAGCTGATGATAAGCCTGAGATATTGCTTTTTGGTGCCATACAGATCCCCCGCAAACAAGAAGAACAATATCAGCATTCTTAATTTCATCAGAATAAACGGAACCATAATCAAATACAAGAGTTCTGTCATTAGGTAAAACCCTCCTGATGCCTGGTCCATAATGAGGAATACCTGCAAATAGTCTGCAGAAAATCCAACCGTTCTTTTCATAAAAATCAGAGTCATATTCAGGAACGGACTGCAGGTTACCAGTTTTATCGTTTTCGATATAAACCGCTGAATAACCCTGATAGTTCAGAAAAGACACAATTGAAAATGCTATATGGGTTGCCCCACAGCCAGAGTGACTTCCGACCACAGCTATAGAATTAATGAGATGTTCACCACATGAATAATTATTTACTTTTTCTAGAGCCTGACTAAGCTGGTCTACCGTTTCATAACGACTGGCTGGATCAAGGCTGGTTGATTTTTGGATAATTTGTTGAAGCCCTGGGGAAGGTTCTGTAGCAAGATGTTCAGACATATACTGAATTATCCTGCCAATGCTAAAGATATCAGATGCCAAAGTAGCTTCATTTCCCGAAAAGCACTCTGGTGCACTGAAGGATAAATTCCCCATGCTATTGAAATTATTTCCATTAATGGAAACATAAGAAGATATGCCAAAGTCGATTAATTTAATACAATCTCCGCATACTATAATATGCTCTGGTTTTAAGTCCCTATAAATAACTGGTCCTGGTTGAACATTATGAAGATAACTGAAAATATCACAAAGCTGTCTGCATATTGTAAAAAATAAACCTGTGGAAATAATTGGTTGGTGAAACAAGAATTTGTCTAATGAATCGCCCTGAATATATTCTTCCACAATGTAAAAAAAAGATTCATCTTTCTCAATATCATAAATTCGTGGAATACCCGGATGATTAAATGATTTAAGCAATCTTGCTTCAAAAAGTGTTGAATCGGAATCGAACTGATCCTGGGGGATAATTTTAACAGCTCTTTCCTGATCCAAAGAAAGATGTCTAACAAGATAAACAGAACTGAAGCTACCCTGACCAAGCTGGCGGATAACCAAATACTTGTTAAACAAAGTTGTGTTATTGAAATCTGTCATACGTACCTCTTGGTGGTGCGCATCTCACAAATAAACATATAGCACAAGGCAAAATGTAATGCAAGGCTTTTTTGAAAAATTTTTTTGTTTACATTATCAGAGGGGTTGATTATAATAAGCTTACAATTTACACAATTTTCTAGGTGAGGAAGTGATAATATGAAAATTGAAAAGGTAAATGATAACCAGATTCGCTGTACTCTTACCAAGGAGGATTTAGAGGACAGAGATATTAAATTAAGCGAACTTGCCTATGGGTCAGAAAAGGCAAAAAGTCTTTTCAGAGACATGGTTCAGAGAGCCAATTACGAGGTTGGATTTGATGCTGAAGATATTCCGCTTATGGTAGAGGCAATTCCACTTTCTTCGGAGACAATTATTCTTCAGATAACAAAAGTAGAATATCCAGAGGAGCTGGATACAAGATTTTCTAAGTTCTCAGAAGTAAGTGAAGATGAATACGATGATGAACTTTCTGCAAAGCAGGATGACATACCTAAACAGGGTGCAGATGATATATTAGATTTCTTTGAAGCAATTAGAAAGCAGCGTGAGAAATTAAATGCTGCGGACAAGCAGGAGGAGGATAAGACTCCTACAGATGAAGTAAAGGATTCAAAGGAAAATCCGGTTAAGCCAGAGAGAAAGACTCCTAAGGTTATTCAGGATCTTACCAAGATGTTTGAGTTCAAGAGTCTTGATCAGGTATGCAGACTGGCTTCTGTAATATCAGGATATTACCAGGGGCGTAATGATTTGTACAAGGATGAGAAGAAAAACAGATATTATCTATTGGTTCATAAGAGTAATCATACACCAGGAGAGTTTAACAGAATTTGTAACAGAATATCAGAATATGCAATTCAGAAGAGCTATTCTCCTGCAAAAGGAGCATATTTGGCAGAGCATGGAAAGCTTATAATTGGCAAGAAGGCCTTAGAGGTATTAGCTTCGTTATAACTGGAGACATTAATTTTTTCAAAAAAAAGACGACTGAGAAGTCGTCTTTTTTAATGCTTATTCTGCTGAATTTTTTGCAAGAAAATTATTGATCTCATCAACAAGAGCTGTAGGATCAATACCGTGTACCATAGCCGCCTGCTCGATAGTTTCCATCTGTGATGATGGGCATCCAAGACAATGCATGCCGATATTTAAAAGTAATGGTGCAACATTCTCATCAATTCTGAGAAGCTCGCCAATCATAGTATCCTTAGTAACACTAGCCATTGGGAAATCCCTCCTTGTAATCAAATATTTCGTGAGTATTATAATACGATTTATATATATTTGCAAATTAATGTTACAAAAAAGGACGTTAAGAAAAAAGAAAAATCTGTCGATATATCTGACATAAGAGAAATGACAGGGATGGTCGGAAGAACATGCAAGGATGCTTCAAATGTATAGAAAAGAAAGGAAATACAAATGAAGATAAATAGAAATATGTCGGCAGTGATAGCCAATAAGCAGCTTCTTAGAACAGAGAACAGATTACAGGCCTCAATAGAGAGACTGTCAAGTGGTCTGAAGCTTAACACAGCAAGGGATAATCCAGCAGGAATGGCTATTTCCAATAAGATGAGAGCTCAGATTGATGGTTTGGATCAGGCTGACAATAATGCACAGGATGGAATTTCTGTAGTACAGATTGCAGATGGCGCGACAAATGAGATAACACTTACTATTCAGCGTATGAGAGAGTTGGCAGTACAGGCCGCAAATGATACAAATACATACGAGGAACGTCAGTCAATCCAGAAGGAAATAGTTCAGCTTAGAAATGAGGTGGACAGAATTTCTTCTGACACAGAGTATAATACAAAAACCCTTTTGGACGGATCATCTGACACAAGAGTTTACTCACAGCAGGCAACAAGAATAAATATGTCAGATACTGTACCGGCAAATAATTATGAGGTTACAGTGACTGCAGCTGCAACAAAGGCTAAGGGGCAGCTTGAGATAGCAGATACTTTTTCCGCAGATGGAAGTATTTCTGTAAATGGCGTAAACATGGAAGTCAAAGCAGGAACCACAAAAGAAGACTTTTTGCATGAGCTTGATAAGGTTGCAACAGAGGCTGGAGCTGAATTAATTAGAAATGACGATGGTTCTGTAGGATTAGATGCAGTACTATATGGCACAAAATCTTATATTGAAATAGCTTTCACAGATACACTTGCCGCAGATTTGGGAACAACAGGATACACACTTGATCCAGATACCAATACATACAGAGCCCAAAGCTCTGGAACAAATGCAGAGGTTACATTAGGGGAAGGATTTTCTGATAATGCAGTGGTATCATCAGACGGAAATAGAGTATATATCCGAGACCACTCAGGTTTTACAATGGATTTTCTCCTTAAAGAAGATTTGATGGATCAGGTGGATGATGAAGGAAATCCAATAACAGAAGCAGTTGTAGACATTGATGTAACAGATATTGGGCGACTAACAGTACAGATTGGTGCAAACCAGTATCAGGAAATGGATATAAGAATACCTGAGATTTCTTCAGAAAGCCTCTATCTGGACACAGTTGATGTTACAGTCTACAAGGGAGCAGGACGAGCAATAACCACTCTTGATGAGGCTCTCAAAAAAATATCCGGAGCAAGATCTTCAATTGGAGCATTTCAGAATCGACTGGAGTATGCATCAAAGAGTTTGCAGGAGACAAGCGAGAATATGACAGCGGCATTTTCTCTCATAACAGATGCCGACATGGCAGAGGAAATGACAGAGTATGCCCAGCAGAATATTCTGGATCAGGCAGCAGTATCAGTATTAACCCAGGCAAATGATCTTCCACAGCAGGTATTATCACTGTTAGGCAGGTAGAATAGATGGAAAAACAGACAATACAAGCCTTTACCCGTAGATTAAGCCAATGCAATCAGGGTGAAATGATAGTAATAATCTATGATATTTTCTTTGAATATGCACAGGAAACGAGAAAGGCATTTAATAAAAATGATAAGGAAGGCTTCAAGGAAGGAATAAGAAACCTCCAAAGAACATTGGACGAACTTATCCATTCCCTGAACATGTCCTATGAAATAGCAGGACAGCTGTATCCTTTGTACATGTATTGCAAAAGGCTTACAGCTATGGCTCAGTATGAGAATAAGCTTCTCAAAATAGATGAGGCAGAAAATATCATGCGAAAACTGTACAGCAGTTTTGTTCAGGCAGCAGCTCTTGATAAGTCAGAGCCATTAATGAGCAATACACAGCAGGTATATGCCGGGATTACATATGGCAAAAACCAGTTAAATGAGAGTTTTGTAAACAATGATTACAGAGGGTTCTTTGTGTAGGAACCCTCTAATTTTTTTACGCAGTTTAGAAGAAATTTATAGCGCATTTGAACGGCCTTGGCCTGGTAGATGTAATAGTCAATCAGGTCAGGGTCACTTACATTTTCCAGGTTCTCATAAACCAGCTGAAGATCAGCAGTAGTCTGCTCCAGATTGCTGAGTAATGTGGCATAACCGTCATCTGTATTAGGTTTGGATTTAAATATTTTCATAATATGGCACCTATACTTTCATTTTCTACAAGTATAAGCAAATATTGGAAAAAATATACGAAGATTTCTACTATTGTCGGAGTTACACAAATTTCATTTGACATGCAAAAATCTAGGAAAATAAAGGAATATCAAAGCTTGAAACTCAAAAAAGAAAAGTGAATTTGTTTAGAACTGACAAAAAGAAACTAATTTGAAAAAGCCTATTTACAGTCACAATAACCGTTGCTATAATTCAACTCACAAACAAGCGAGGTGATGCATAAATGGATGTGATTGAAGTAGCATCGTTGCTGACTTTGCACCTGTTAGTGCTTGCAGCAATGCTTCAGGACATCAAGGAGACAAGAATTAGTAACCGGCTGATTCTGTCAGGAATTTTAATTTCAATTGCTCTTCGAATTTTACACGGAGAGGTAAGACAAATCTATCGGATTCTTCCGAACATTATTATTCCGGTTGTAATGCTATATCTTTTTTATCTCATGGGTGCAATTGGCGCAGGAGATATCAAGTTATTTTCCCTAATAGGAAGCTTTGTAAATTTAAGAGAGCTTATAAGCTGTATAGTGTTTTCCTTCATAGTGGGAGCGGCACTGTCCCTTGTAAAGCTGCTGGTAACTAAGCAGTTCTTTGTGAGAATAAGTGATGGCTGGTGCTATATTTTGGATCTGATACGGGGGAATTGGACCAGTTATTCGCACAGGGACACAGGAAATGTAATACATTTTGCAGTTCCAATCATGGCGGGATTACTGCTATCTGAGGCTTATGGCTTATGGTGGAGGTGAGAAAATGCAGAAAATAAGATTGGGAATCTGTATAGAAGATCAGGAATATGAGAACAGATTTACCGGGTGTTTGATGAACCATTACAAAACAAGTCTGGAGCTGCATATATACACAGGTCTGGATCAGCTGATGGCAATAGAGCAGAACAAATATGACATCCTGCTGATGGCTGACTGCGCCCAGAGTATGGCTCAGATAACAGAAATTCAACAGAAAATTGGAAAGCCTGTAGTCTATCTTCAGGACAGAACAGAGGAATGTTTTGAGGATCAAACGGAGAGTATGGAGGAAATATGGATAGTGGAGAAGTATCAGGAAGTAAACAAAATAGTGGATGAAATTATGAAGCACATAGGTGACGAAATCAAGCAGGTGCAGCAGTATGGAACAATAAAGCTGAAAACAAGAGTGGTGGGGGTATATTCCCTGTCAGAGAATGAATATCAGGTTCCATTTATGGTAACGCTAGCATCAATAATGGGTGAGGGACAGAGAGTACTAATACTTGATATGCAGGAAAACAGTGGATTTATGCATCTGCTAAACCAGGATGGGACAGGTGGAGTAGAAGAGCTGGCAGTAATGGCAGAAACAGGAAAGTTTAGCTACAGTCGTCTTGCGGCGTGCATAGGACATATGGAAAATATTGATTTTGTATATCCTATGAGTAATACAGAGAGTATATGCGAGATGAATTCAACCACCTGCATTAAGATAATTCAAATGATATGTCATGAGATGGACTACGACGTAATAATACTTAATCTGGGGGCCAGATTTATGGGATTTTATGAGGTGCTGAATTATTGTCATAACATATATCTCATGCAAAGAAAAGGTGGGTTATGCCAGTGGAGAGAGTACGAATTTGAGGACGAAGTAGTTAAAAGAGGCTATAAATCCCTGCTGGAAAAAATAACAAAGATAGAGGTTCCATTTATAACTACGCCTTCCACCTCCTGTGAGCGGTTAATAGAACAGTGGAGATGGAACGAATTTGGAGATCTGATTCGAAATACAGTGCCGGAGGTGGCAAGAGTTGGATGAGTTAATGGAACAGATAAGGCAGAAAGTATTTGCACAGATGGATATGACCAGAGATATGAGCGATGATGAGATAAGAGAGTTAATCCATAGCGTAATATCTCAGGAAGCAAAGCAGCAGAGTATATCAATAAAAGAGAGAATAAGGCTGGAAGAGCAGACCTATAATTCCCTTAGAAAGCTGGATATTCTTCAGGAGCTTGTTGAGAATGATGACATAACAGAGATAATGGTCAACGGCCCCAGTCATATATTCTATGAATATGAGGGAAGACTGCATAAGTATGAAGGAGCATTTTCATCAGAGGAGAAAATGCAGGATATAATCCAGCAGATTGTAGGAAGGCATAACAGAGTAGTAAACCAGGCTTCGCCAATAGTTGATACTCGATTACCAGATGGTTCACGTGTAAATATTGTCCTTTCACCCATATCGATAGATGGCTCAGCAATATCCATAAGAAAGTTTCCCAAGAACCCATTTAGCATTGAACAGCTGGTTAAAATTGGTTCATTAACACAGGAGACAGCAGAATTTCTGCAACTTTTGGTTAAGGCAAAATACAACATATTCATATCTGGTGGAACCGGTTCAGGAAAAACCACATTTCTAAATGCCTTATCCCATTATATACCCCAGGATGAGCGAATAATAACAATAGAAGACTCGGCAGAATTGCAGCTGCATTATGCACAGAACATTGTGCGACTTGAAACAAGAAACGCAAATTCAGAAGGCGTTGCAGCAATTCAAATCAGGGACCTGATAAAAACAGCCTTACGAATGCGGCCTGACAGAATAATCGTGGGCGAATGTCGAGGGGAGGAGGCCTTAGATATGCTTACCGCAATGAACACAGGCCATGATGGAAGCCTGTCCACAGGCCATGCCAACTCCTGCAGGGACATGCTGTCACGTTTGGAAACCATGGTAATAATGGCTAAGGATCTACCTTTAGAAGCAATAAGAAATCAGATAGCTTCAGGAGTAGACATCATAGTTCAGCTTGGCAGATTGAGAGACAAATCGCGTCGTGTATTGGAAATAGCTGAATTGGATGGAGTAAAAAATGGAGAGATACAGCTGAGAATTTTGTACAGGTTTCAAGAGGAAATAGGAAAATCCACCAGGGAAAGAGTAAGTGGCAAGCTAAAAAAGGTGGCTGAGCTAAAGTATACAGACAAGCTGTTATCAGCAGGGCTAATAGCGGAGTAAATGCAGGAGGTGTATAAAGGTGAAGCTAGAATACGACACATATAAGTTTACCCCTTTGGAGGTAATCTCCATAGCAGCCTCTTGCCTTGGCATAACAGTAATAGTCTCACTGCTGTTCTATGATTCATTTTGGGGAATAGCAGCCAGTCCGGTTATATATGTTATCGGTAGCAGAATTTATAGGAAAAGCAGGATAAAAGCAAGAAAAGACCAGCTTACAAGTCAATTTATCGATGCATTAAAAAGCATAGGAAATGCAATGTCTGCAGGATATTCTATGGAAAATGCATGCGTCGAGGCGCAAAAAGAAATGGAACTGCTATATGGAACTGAAGCATACATGTATCAGGAGATGGCAGAAATAAACAGAAGCCAGAAAATGAGTGTTGCATTAGAAAAATCAATAGAAGAATTTGCCAACAGAACAAAGAATGAGGACATAATGTCATTTTCCCAGATATTTTCTTTTGCCAAGCGAAATGGCGGAAGTATGGTAGAAATAATAGAAAGTACAACCTACAAGATAAACGCCAAATACGAGACCCAAAAAGAAATAGAGGTATCAATCGCAGCTAAAAAAATGGAGCAGAGAGTAATGAGCGCACTACCGATTTTCATGGTTGCCTATCTTCGATTGACCTCGCCAGAATACCTAAGCAGAATATATGGAAATGCATTGGGAATTACATTCATGACAGGATGTCTGATGGTGTATGCAATAGCACTGATTGGGGCAGAGAGGATAATGGATATAAAGGTGTAATGTGGATAAGAAAAAAGCAAAAATGTACATAATACTATCTCTAATAGTTCTTGTATTTTCACTGGTAATGGAATTAACAGATGGGGAGATAGAGAATAACTCCATTGAACGGCCACAGCCAGGGGAAGGGGAACAGGAGATAGAACTTGTTGTAAATGGAGAGGGAATAGAAAAAGATTACAAATATAATCTTACCCTTCAAGAGCAGAAGATTTCAGAAGAAAAGATTCGCCAAGTCTTTAATCAGGCAAAGGAAGAAATAGATAAAACAGTGTTTGGAGATGAGGCAGCAGACAGTGTAACACATGACCTGGTAATAAAAGAATACTATGCAGATGATAAAGTCCAGGCTGACTGGAGTTTTAGTGATACAGATATAGTTGACTTTGAGGGAAAGGTTAATCAAAAAGCACTTGAGGATGAAGAAAAAATAATAGAGGCACAGGTAACCCTGCAATATGGAGAACAGGAGGAAGAGTACAGGTTTAGTTTTTCAGTTCATCCGCAAAAACTGGTTGGACAGGAAAAGCTAATCGATGAGATTGACAGGAGTATTGATAAGCAGCAGGAGAAAATAGGGCAAAATCTTCAGTTACCTGAACAAATTGGCGAAAAAAAGATAATTTGGAGCAAAGTAAATCAACATTTAACAATTAAAATTGCCTTCTTTGAGGCCATAATTTTCATATTATTGATACTTTCAGAAAAAGAAAAGAAGAAAAGGGCAATAAAAAGTCGGGAAGACCAGATGAAGCTGGATTATTCGGACATAGTCAGCAAACTGGCTATTTTACTGGGTTCTGGCATGACAACACATCAGGCTTGGAATATAATTTCCGCTCGATACATCGATGAGAGGCAAAGAAAAAATAGCGAAAAAAGATATGCCTACGAGGAAATGGTCAATACTTATTACGAAATGAGAGATGGCGTCAGTGAGAGAAACGCTTATCAAAGATTTGGAGAAAGAAGTGGAGTAAGTGAGTATCACAGGCTGTCACGACTGCTTGTACAGAATTTACAGAAGGGAAGCAGGGGCTTGTGCCAGATGCTAGAGAAGGAAGCTTCGCTTGCTTTCGAAGAGAGGAAGATTATTGCCAAAAAGATGGGTGAAGAGGCAGGAACCAAACTTCTTATGCCATTAGTGGTGATTATGGCTGTAGTAATAGCAATAGTAGTGTTTCCTGCAATACTTGATTTTAATGTATAGAAAGGAGAAATTATGTTAGGATTTAAGAAATTTTTGATGAATGAAGAGGCTATTGGAGTAGTTGAACTGGTATTAATTGTAGTGGTTTTAATCGGATTGGTAGTCATTTTTAAGAAACAAATCTCAAAGCTACTGGATAAATTGTTTAAGACAATTAATAAAAAGGCAGGACAAGTATAGTTGAAGACAAAAAAGAATATTCCAGGGCAGCGCAAGGGAAGTGTGACACTTTTTGCATCAATGACAATAATGCTGGTTGCCCAGGTAGTGTTTCTTCTATTAGAAGGTGCAAGGTATGATCTGGAAAAAACAATGAGCATTATTCAAAGTAAGGCAGCAGTAGAGTCTGTAATGGCACAGTACTGCAAGCCACTATGGCAGGAATATCATCTGTTATCATATGACATTGGAAATAGTCAGGGGGATGTGGACCTTACTCAGATAGAAAATGAATTTACATATTGTACAAAGGAAGCCGAGGGCAGATCACTTCTTAATGGAAAGCTTCTTGGAACAGAGCTAGAGAAATATACAGTCCTTACAGACAATGATTGCCAGGCATATGTTGCAATGGTGGGTTCTTATATGAAAGAGAATTTTGCATATGAAGAGGCAAAGCTCTTATATAGCTATTATAAATCTCTCAAAGAAGTAAAGGAGGGAGATAGTTATCAGGACGAATACATTGATGATGCCATAGATGCGCTAGAGGAAAAAGAAGAAGAAAAAGGCAATGGAGAAGATAGAAATGGAGAAAACAGAAATAAAGCTCCAAACAATTTGAAAGCAAGCCTTATCAGAAGCAAAAAAGAAGAGAAAAAAGAAGAGAAAAAAGAAGAAAAAGAAGAGAATAATCCCTTGGAGGATGTTGACAAAACCAGAGCCAGTGGAACACTGGCACTGGTTCTTGGAAAAGATGAAAAGATTTCTAATAAAGAAATACATGAGGAACCCGTATCTGAAAGGACTCTTAATACAGGTCTAAACAGCTGCTCCTATGAGACCAACTGGCTTGATAAAGTATTTTTGTGTCAATATGTATCCACCTACATGTCCTGCTATACAAATCCAAAATCACATCATTTAGATTACGAGATGGAATATCTGCTTGGCGGAAAGTCTAGCGATGAGGACAATCTTAAAAAAGTAGTTAATGAATTGCTAATAATTCGGGAAGCTTCAAATATGCTTCATATCCTAAGCAGTGCAACAAAGAGGGCAGAAGCAGCAGCACTGGCAACTGCCATAGCAGGAATATCTGTTAACCCGGCAATAATAAAAGCAGTAGAAATAGGCCTTATGGCAGCATGGGCATTTTGTGAAAGCATTATGGATTTACGAACACTTTTGCAGGGAGGAAGAGTTCCAATGATAAAAAGTGAAGAAACATGGACCTCTGGAATTAAGGGAATATCCCAAAGTTTAGCCGGAAAAGGTAAAGCTAAAGAAAGTAAATTAGGATTAAATTATAGGGAATACTTGGCTATTTTACTAATGTTTAGCGGTGAAAAGTCTATATCAATGCGTTCCATGGATGCACAGGAGGCAACAGTAAGAGATAGCCAAGGTTACCAAAATGTCAGGATGGACAATATGGCATGCTCCATAAGTGTAGAAGCGGAATTTCAGTACAATACGATTTTTGGCAGTTTTGTAAGTTTGATAAAGGGACCTGGGAAGTCTGCTAAGAAAAAAGTAAAGGCTGAGTATGCTTATATCAAATAGAAAGGTAGGTGTAGGGAGGTGTCTCTTTGCAAAAAAATACATAAAAAAACTCTCCCAATGAGTGCAAAAAGAAATATAAATCAATATTCCGTAAAGCATAAAGAGATACCTCTCTGCACCTGCAATAAAGGAAGCATGACCATAGAGGCTGCAGTTGTTTTTCCTGTATTTGCAGCATTTATAATAAGTCTTTTATTCTTCTTTAGAGTGCTACAGGTAGAAACAGAGGTTGCCAAGGCATTAAGCTATGCACAGAGATTAACTGCAGTAGAAAGCACCCTAACAGATTCAGAAGCAGTGCAGCTGGCAACTGCAGAAGTACTTTTCAGAAAAGAGATAGCTAAAAGCCAACTAGTAAGGGAGTATGTAGCAGGAAAAGGGCAGGGAATTACCCTGCTTGGCTCCTCTGCAAAGGGAGACTATATCAAGCTGTGTGCTACATATAAGATAAAATTACCATTAAGATTTTTCCTTGTATCAGGGTTTACCCAGACACAAAAATGTGTGGGGAGAAAGTGGACAGGCAAGTCAGTAGGAGAGGATGATTCTGATCCGTATGTTTACTATACAGAAACTGGAAAGGTATATCATTTGACAAAATCATGTCCTTATCTGGACTTATCAATACAAAAGGTGCTGTTTAGTGAGGTAGCTTCCTTAAGGAATAAGAGCAAGAGAAAATATAAGGCATGCTCAAAATGTGCAGCGGGAGCTGGAGAGGCGGAATATGTGTATATAACAGACTATGGGACACTGTATCACATGGACCTGGGATGTAGCAGATTAAAGAGAACAATATATACGGTTCATTTGTCTGAAGTAGGTGGAAGACCGCCATGCTCGAAGTGTGGTAAGGGAAAGGATAATTAGCGACAGGATATTAAGCAATAGGACAATTTAGGAAAAGGACAATTTGGGAAAAGGACAATAATAGGATGGAAACAATTAGTTATTGGATACTGGGAATAGGATACGGAAGTTGTGCAATAGTAGATTATAGAAGAAAAACTGTACCTGTCTGGCTGCTATTATCATTGTTTTTTATGGGTTTTGTGTTAAAAATCCTTGAGGGAAATCTGTTAAGAATAGAATTAATATATTCCACAAGCCTTGGCATATCAATGGTTTTAGTTTCAAATCTTACAAAAGAGATGATTGGATACGGGGATAGCCTGCTGCTTTTGGTTTCTGGCTTATTTTTGAATATAAACGAGCTTGCAGTAGAGTTTCTCATTGCAACAACTCTATGTGGAATAGTGTCATTAATACTATTGCTAGTGTTTAAAAAGGGCAGAAAATATGAGATATCCTTTATTCCCTTTGTTTTTGTGGCATATATCATTATGATGTGCCTGAAAGGAAATTGAAAATGATAAAAAAATTGGAAAAAAACTTAAAGGCAAGCTTTTCAATTGAGGCAGCAATAATAATTCCATTATTTCTGTTTATGACGGCATATTGTATTCAGACGGCAATAGATATGTACCAGCAGACTACAAATGAAGTTGAGGCCCAAAAACTTGAAGAAATGTGGGTAGTTGATGATTTTTACAGATTTGAGATTCTGAAAGAGGTAAAAAATGATAAATAGAGAAATACTATACGAGAGGAATCTTACAGGCAGTTACATGAAGATTCCAAGAAGTAATAAACCGGGATTTGATGAGAAGATAATGCTTAAGAGAAAGCTTCCAGGACTTTTACCCGTTGAGAAATGCTTCGTTAATGGTGCGGCACAATACTGGTATAACATATCCGGCAAGCAGTCCCTGGACATGTATTGCAGAATGAAGGATGTGGGAATAGATTTTATTGAACGTATGGTGGTAAGCATATGTAATGAGATTGAGATTCTGGAATGGAATCTGATAGATATAAATTGTCTGGTTTTAGATCCTGAACTGGTATTTGTGAGTAATCAGGACAAAGAGCTGATATTTACCATATATCCCAGCGAAAGTGGACAACTAACTCAGGAGTTTCAGCAGCTAATGGAATATATGTTAACTAAGGTTAATCACCAGGATGCCCAGGCGGTAAAGGCGGCATATTCTTTATATGAGCAGTCTTTAGATGAGTCTTTAAGTATAATGGATATAAAAAACATAGTGCTGCAGAGAAAAGAGGGGGTTAAGGAAGAAAAAAATATCCACACAGAACCAGTAAAAGAAACCTTAGAAACTGAAAAAAATGTGGATAAGTGTATAACTTTGTGTAAAAGTGAGCATAAAGTACTAGAAAAACTGAAAATTGATCTAATTTTCAGCAAATTTAGAGACTTATTCACAAAAAAGCAGAGTTCTAAGCAGCAATACTGGGTCGAACCAGAGGAACAGACAGAGTATACAAATTATTCTCAAAACCCAACGGTTTGTCTAACTGAATATCACAGAAATGAAAAAGGCAGACTAATCTATAGTGGGAAGGATAACTTTGAAGACATTAGTCTGGATTTGGATATAACAAAAATTGGCCAAGGTCAAGAGATGGATGCACAAATAAACAGGAGCACCATAAGTCATTACCATGCCAAAATAGAAAAAAGCTCTGATGAATACTACATTGAAGACCTTAATTCAACCAATGGAACCATGGTAAATGGGGAGTCTTTATCATATAAAGAAAGGCGTGTTCTAAAGAAAAATGACATTATAGAATTTGCTGATGTTCAGTATCGTTTTAGTGCTAACTAAGTTGCCATTCCAATTAAAGAAAATTATAATATACATTATAGAAGGTAATGTATAAAGGAATGAGAGAATGAAGGAAAATAAGCCAATAGCAACTACTGTGTTTGTTGCAATTAATGTTATTGTCTTTGCATTTATGGAATTAATAGGGGATACAATGGACACAGAATTTATGTGTTCTGCGGGGGCCATGTTTCCTTATTGCATTTTTGAAGAACATGAATATTGGAGATTTTTTACATCGAATTACATGCATTTTGGATTTGAGCATTTAGTTAATAATATTATCGTATTGTTTGCAGCAGGAAGATATTGCGAGCAGGCTCTTGGACACATCAAATTTTCCGCAATGTATGTGCTATCAGGAGTGTTAGGAAGTATTTTGTCATATGTCATGATGATAGTTAAAAATGATTATGCAGTTTCAGCTGGTGCGTCAGGAGCTGTCTTTGGAGTATTCGGAGCTTTATTGTGGGTAGTTATTATCAACAAGGGACGCTTTGAAGAATTTGATGGCAAGGGAATTCTTTTTATGATTGCGCTGGCATTATATTTTGGTATTTCATCTGGAGGAGCAGATAACTGGGGACACGTAGGAGGATTAATATCAGGCTTTGTCTTTGCGGTTATCTTCTACCACAAGTGTCAGGACATATGTGGTGGATGAATTATTGAAATTGTAAGCAAAAATCAATATACTAGATATATATGGTAGAGGAGAAGGGCATATGAACATAAATATTTATTACGGTGGAAGAGGCCTGCTTGATGATCCAACTTTGTATGTAATCGACAAAATGGAAGCGGTACTGAAGGAATTAAGAGTTAAAGTTGAGAGATATAATATTTTTGAACACAAGAATGAGATAGCAACACTGCCACAGACCTTTAAGGAAGCAGATGGAATAATACTTGCAACAACAGTAGAGTGGTTAGGTATTGGTGGATTTATGCAGCAGTTTTTGGATGCATGCTGGTTGTATGGTGATAAGGAAAAGATTCAGAACACTTATATGCAGCCAATTGTTATGTCCACTACATATGGTGAAAGAGAAGGAGAGCTTACACTGGCCAATGCCTGGGAGATACTTGGCGGACTGCCATGCCCGGGATTATGTGGATATATCGAGGAATTATCTACTTTTGAAATGAATCCTGATTTTAATGTGATAATCGAGAAGAAGGCAGAAAACCTATATAGGACAATATCCCAGAAGATTAAGAGTCTTCCAACAAGTAATCAGGCAGTAAAGCAGAGTGTACTTCGTACAAAGCAGCTTAATCTTACTCCACAGGAGAGCGAGCAGTTATCCAAGTACGTATCAGATGATACATATGTTAAGCAACAGAAGGAAGATATTGAGGAGCTGGCATCAATGTTCAAGGATATGCTGGGTCAGGATAACAACAATACTGAGGATAATACATTTATTAAAGAACTTGAGACTGTATTTGCTCCACAAGAGGAATTTAGGGCAACATACTCAATTAATATCGAGGGTATGAAAAAGCCACTATATATTGGTGTCAATCTGGACGAACTTACAATTCACTACGGTGAAGAGGAGAATATTGATGTATATGCCAAGATTCCTATGGATGTTATGCAGTCAATAGTAGATGGAAGAATGACCTTCCAACGAGCCTTTATGTCAGGTGAGATGACTGCCAAGGGAAACTTCAAGACCTTAAGAATGCTGGATCAGATGTTTCCATTTTAGTTTGTAACTTATTTGAATATTAGGTTCAATAAAGATCAATAAAGATAAAGAAAAAGATTAAGATAGAAAGGGAAAAAAAATGAGAGACGACAATTGTATTTTTTGTAAACTTGCCAATGGTCTTATTCCAACAAACTCAATCTATGAGGATGATGATTTTAAGGTAATACTTGATGCAGCTCCAGCAACAAAGGGACATGCACTTATTCTCCCAAAGGAGCATTTTGCAAATGTATATGAGATAGATGAGGAAGTACTTGCAAAGGCTGTTAAGCTCGGCAAGAAAATCATAGAGAGAGAGACTCCTGTATTAGGATGTAGTGGATACAATATGGTTCAGAACAATGGCGAGTCAGCAGGACAGACAGTATTCCATTATCATATGCACCTTATTCCAAGATATGATGGAGACAATTCAGGAGTTGCTTCCAACTGGAACCATGCAGAGCTTTCTGAGGAAGAAATGAAGAAAGTATGCGAACTAATGAAAATGTAGTTATTAAAGTGTAGTAATACAGAGATTAATATATTAGATAAAACAGGCCCCCCAAGAATTCTTGGGGGGCCTATCTGTTATATTGATTCTTTTTTGATTAAATCAACAATTGTTTTAATAGAATCCATCTGGCCACTTTCTGTCATTGCAGCAATATATTTGTCACGATTGTCAAATACTTCGTTAACTGCAGCACGAAGGCTTTCTTCTGTTAGGTCTTCTTCTTCCAGAACAAAGGAGAAGCCCTGCTTTTTGAAGGATTTAGCATTAAGCACCTGATCACCACGGCTGGCAGCAGCAGAAAGTGGAATAAGAATGTTTGGCTTATGTAATGCTAAAAGCTCACATATTGAATTGGCACCGGCACGAGAGATAGCAATATCGCAAAGAGCAAATAAATCAGGAAGCTCCTTGCTAATATACTCAAACTGGGTATAGCCAATTGTACCGGAAAGGGAATTGTCAAGATTTCCCTTTCCACAAAGATGTATTACGTAGAACTTCTCAAGAAGTTCAGGAAGAATCTTACGAACAGCCTCGTTAACAATACGAGAACCAAGACTTCCACCAATAATAAGAAGAACTGGTTTACTGTGATCCTTAAATCCGCAAAGCTTCAGAGCTGCTTCAGGATCTCCCTTAAAAAGCTCCTGCCTGATAGGTGAACCAGTGAGAACAGCCTTGTCTGCTGGAAGGTACTTCATTGTCTCAGGGAAATTACAGCACACCTTCTTAGCTCCCTTAATAGCAATCTTGTTGGCAAGACCAGGAGTAATATCCGACTCGTGAATAATTGCCGGAATATGGCGCTTCTTTGCAGCAAGTACAACAGGGACAGAAACAAATCCACCCTTTGAGAAAACCACATCAGGCTTTAACTTGCGCATAAGCTTAAGAGCCTGACTGTATCCCTTAATAACTCTGAAAGGATCAGAGAAATTCTTCAAATCAAAGTAACGTCTAAGCTTACCAGAGGCAATACCATGATATTTAATGCCCTGAGCTTCAATTAAGCCTTTCTCGATTCCATCGTAGGAACCAATATATTCGATTTCGTAACCAGCTTCCTTAAGAGAAGGAATAAGGGCGATGTTTGGAGTAACGTGTCCTGCAGTGCCGCCGCCGGTCATAACAATTTTTTTCATAAAACGTGTCCTTTCTATATAGAAAAAGTTTGTTTCTCTTCTATATTATACTTAGAAGATGAAATGTCAAGACCATGAAAATGTCGAAACTTGCGATGAAAAGTGGTCAATGAGCTCTTTAATAATGAAAATCAAACTTTTATAATAAAAAAGATGGGACAATAGAAGACCTTTGGAAAAAGAAATGTGAAACATTTTCGAACTGCTCTGTGAAACATGGGGAATTGCAAAAAAAATATTGGAAATACAAAGCTGTGAAACAGGCTTTTTTACCTAATGGAACCGTTTTCAGAAAGCAGCGTGAAACATTCACCGTAGGACTCGTGAAACATTCACGTAGGACATGTAAAACATTCGCCAGAGGACTCGTGAAACATCAAAAAAAGAAAAACGCATTATAATAGGAAGAAAGGAGTTCACAAAAAAGGAATGACAGTACAAATTATCACTATGTTGGTAACATTTTTTTTGGCGGTGGAACTGGTGGCATTAAGACTACAGCTAAAGAGAATAGTGCGAGTGATAAATGAGTATCTGGACAGTGTCATGAATACCCCAATGGAGGGAGAGCTGACAGGAGAAAATGAAGTACTAAAGAAAGAGGAAAAAAGCTATATAAATCAAGGCTTTAATGACTATAGAACTGTAATAAGTGAACAGGAAAAAACAGAACAGGAAAATGCTGAAAAAAACAGATTGGTATACCGTGTTCTGGAGGAGATTTTCCCGTAACAAAATTGTGACAAAAACAGGGCTGAGCTGCAAACAAAAAACTAAAAGAAATGGCTTAAAACCAAGACTTTTTGCCAGTTATTTACAAAATTTGACAAAAAAAAACCACTGTGATAGAATACACCGCGTAACAACTCTGTAACAAATGTTATATAATGTTTAAAAACGAAATATAAGTGTAATACTATTTGAGTAGTATTATTGCGTATGGAGGTTTGTATGAAACTAAACAAAAAGGTGGTTCAGTGTATCGCAGTTTTAGGACTAATGTCTGCATTTGCAATGACAGCAGTTACTCACAGCGAAAAGGCTGAAAAAGTATCAGTGGAGAAGTCCATGGCAAATGGACAGACACAGGCAGAGTCAGCCCATGGCACTACAGTAAGTACTAATAGTTTAGCGAATGATGGAGTTGCGGGAGTATCCGCAGAGCTTTTGACTTACCAGAAGGAAGAGGCAACTGAGGCTAAGGAAGCCATTAGTGTCGAGGACGAGAAAATCGACGTGGTAGCCTCAAGTCTTGAAGGCAAGGAAGAAAGCAAGAAAGAGGAGAAGAACATGTCTGAGCTTACTCCAGAGCAGAAGGAGTGGCAGGACAAATTAATGGCAAAGGTTGACGAATCACTTAATGTTCGTTCAAAGGCCAGCGAGAAGTCTGATATCGTTGGAAAGCTCTACAAGGGCGACCGTGCCTTAATAGTCAAAGTCGGAAAGACTTGGACACAGATTGAATCAGGCAAAGTAAAAGGATATGTTAAGAACGACTACTGTGTAACAGGTCAGGAGGCACTTGAATATGCTAAGAAAACTGTAGCAACAGTAGCAAAGGTTCAGACAGATGGACTTAGACTTCGCTCAAAGGCCAGCACAGACGCAAGGGTTGTTGTGGCACTTGAGAAGGGTGCCAAGCTAAAAGTAGATAAAAAAGCAAAAGAGGTAGACGGCTGGGTAGCTGTAAAGTATGACTCGAAAACCTGCTTTGTTAGCGATGAGTTTGTAAAGGTTGTACTTGATACAGGAAAAGCCATTACCCTAGAGGAAGAAAAAGCGAAGAAGGAAGCAGAAGAAGCTGCAAAGAATGGTGGCTCTTCAGACAGCTCAACAGGTTCAGGCACAAGACAGGGATCAAAAGTAGATTCCAACGCAGATGATTTTACACTTCTTTCAGCAATCATTATGTGTGAGGCAGGAGGAGAATCATATGCATGTCAGCTTGGCGTAGGTGCAGTAGTATGTAACCGAGTAAAGAGCGGCAGATATCCTAATTCGATAAAGGCAGTAATATATCAGAAAAGCCAGTTCGGGCCAGCTTCATCAGGAAAGCTCGCAAGAGTACTCAGAAGCGGCAACATTAGCGCATCCTGCAAGAAGGCGGCAAGAGCAGCACTTAGCGGACAGGACAACACAAACGGTGCAATCGGATTCAGATACTACCGTAAGGGTCTTAAGGGTGTTAGAATTGGATGCGTCTTATTTTTCAAATAAATTACAAAAAGCAAAATAAAATCAATCATTCGAAACTATAAGGTTCTTGTGCCAAGGCATGAGAACCTTTTTCATATTATAAGTTTTAGTAGCCTCCAAAACAAAAAAACCATATGTTCAAAATATTGCAAGACCGGCACAAATGGAGTAAAATGTCATCATCTTAAAGTAAAGGGAGAGAAAGAGCATGAACTTAAAGGGACGACACTTTTTAAAACTTATGGATTATACTCCAGAAGAAATTAATTATCTTATTGATGTGGCAGCAGAGCTGAAGGATAAGAAGAAAAAAGGCATCAGACATGATGAATTAACAGGCAAGAATATTGCATTGATTTTTGAAAAGACAAGTACCAGAACAAGATGCTCTTTTGAAGTGGCAGCACACGATTTGGGAATGCATGTAACATATCTTGATCCAACTGGTTCACAGATTGGCAAGAAGGAGAGCATTGCAGATACAGCAAGAGTACTTGGTCGTATGTACGATGGAATCGAGTATCGTGGATACGGACAGGAAATCGTGGAGGAGCTTGCAGAGTATGCAGGAGTGCCGGTGTGGAACGGACTTACAAATGAGTTCCATCCAACACAGATGATAGCAGATATGCTTACAATACGTGAACACTTAGGAGAGCTTAAGGGACTTAAGTTTGTATATATGGGAGATGCACGTTATAATATGGGCAACTCATTAATGGTAACATGTGCAAAGCTTGGAATGGATTTTGTGGCATGCACAAACAAGAAATATTTCCCAGAGCAGAAGCTGGTAGATTACTGTAAGGAGGTAGCAGCTCAGACAGGAGCTACAATAACACTTACAGAGGACGTGGCAGAAGGCACAAAGGATGCAGATGTAATCTATACAGACGTATGGGTGTCAATGGGAGAGCCAGATGAGGTATGGAAGGAGAGAATAGATGACCTTTCGCCATATCAGGTAAATGCCAAGGCCTTTGAAAATGCCAAGGAAACAGCAATTTTCATGCACTGCCTGCCAGCCTTCCATGATCAGGGAACAAAGATAGGACAGGAAGTATTTGAGAAGTTTGGTCTTAGCGAGCTTGAAGTAACAGATGAGGTATTCGAAGGACCACGCTCAGTAGTATTTGATGAGGCAGAGAATCGTATGCATTCAATCAAAGCAATAATGTATGCTACTCTCAAATAAACGAGGAGAACTATGAAGGAAGAAATCCTAAAGACTCTGAGAGAATCAGAGGATTATGTGTCAGGCCAGGAATTGTGTAATAAATTTGGCGTATCAAGAACTGCAGTCTGGAAAGCGATAAATGGATTAAAGTCAGCAGGATACGAGATAGAGGCAGTACAGAATAGAGGATATAAGCTTGTATCAGCACCGGACGTAATGTCAGCAGGTGAGATAAAAAGCATGCTTAATACTCAGTGGGCCGGCCAGGAAGTGTACTATTTTGACACAATAGATTCAACTAATACCAAGGCAAAGGAGCTGGCAGAAACAGGTCATCCAGGTGGAACCCTTGTAGTGGCAGACCAGCAGATAGCAGGAAAAGGCCGAAGAGGCCGAAGCTGGGAGTCACCACCCGGCAGTGGAATATTTATGACACTAATGCTTAAGCCTGAGATGAATCCAAACAATGCGTCTATGCTTACCCTTGTAGCCGCACTGGCAGTAGGCCGGGCAATACAGGAGGTAACAGGAGTCAATGCTCAGATAAAGTGGCCTAATGATATAGTATTAAATGGCAAGAAGGTCTGTGGAATATTAACAGAGATGAGCGCCCAGTTTGACTATATCAACCATATTGTAATCGGAATTGGGATAAATGTGCATAACAGTGAATTTTCCGAGGAGATACGTCATATGGCAAGCTCACTGATGCTGGAGTGTGATGGAAAGACCTTCCACAGAGCAGAGATAATCGCCAAAACCATGGAGCATTTCGAACATTACTATGAGATTTTCATGGAAACAGAGGATTTGTCAGCCCTGGTTAATGAGTATAATTCAATGCTTGTAAACCTGCACAAGATAGTAAAGGTGCTAGACCCTAAGGAGCCATTTGAGGGAAAAGCCATGGGAATCACACCAAGAGGAGAACTGGTGGTAGATACATGGGAATCAAGAAAAATGGTATCAAGTGGCGAGGTATCAGTGAGAGGAATATACGGATATGTCTAATGAAACAGTACTTTGCGTGGCAAGCGCATACAAGAAACAGTTTTACCTGAGTGAAAATTTTCAGGGGTTACCACAGTCTATCAAGGATGAGCTGAAGATAATGTGTGTACTCTACACAGAGGATGTAGGAGGAGTGCTTGAGCTTGTGTTTGATGAGGAGGGCAATCTGGAGTTCAGAGCATCATATGAGGAGAACGACTTTTTCTATGATGAGATAGGAAGCGTTCTTAAGATAAAGCAGTATCAAAGTGCCAAGAGAGAGCTCTTAGAAGCATTAGAGTTGTATTATAAGGTGACATTCATGGGAATGGACATCGAGGAGGTATAGAATGATTTTAGCATTAGATGTTGGAAATACTAATATAACCTGTGGCATTTTCAACGGAGATAAAATTGAAGGAACCTTTAGAATAACAACAAAGATTCCTCGAACATCAGACGAGTATGGAATGATGATTACAACCCTTCTCGGCAATAATAATATCAAGACAGAGGATATAAATGATGCAATAATCTGCTCAGTAGTGCCTAACACAATGCACTCACTTCAGAATGCGCTGATAAAGTATTTTGGAATAGTTCCAATAATAGTTGGAGCAGGAATTAAGACAGGAATCAGAGTAGCTACTCCTAATCCTCAGCAGATAGGTGCAGACCGAATAGTCGATGCAGTAGCGGCATATGAGCTCTACGGTGGACCAGTACTGGTAATAGATTTCGGAACAGCAACAACATATGATCTGGTGGATGAAACCGGCTCATTTATAGGTGGAATAACAGCACCGGGAATAAGAATCTCAGCCCAGGCCCTGTGGCAGGATGCAGCCAAGCTTCCGGAAATCGAGATAAAGAAGCCGGAGAATGTACTTGGAAAAGAGACTATTTCCAGCATGCAGTCAGGTCTTGTATATGGTCAGATAGGACAGACAGAGTACCTTATCAGAAAAGTGCAGGAAGAAACCGGACTGGATAAAATGAAAGTAGTAGTAACCGGTGGATTGGGTAGAATAATCGCAGGAGAGACAAGTCTTGTAGATGTGTACGATCCGGACCTTACACTTAAGGGAATCAATTTGATATACAAGAAGCAGAATCGAAAAAATGGAAAATAATAAGATAAAAACCTTAAAGATTGGAAATGTAACACTTCCAAACAATTTAATACTGGGACCAATGGCAGGCGTAACAGACCTGCCTTTTCGATTATTGTGTAAAGAGCAGGGAGCAGGCCTTTTGTGCATGGAGATGGTAAGTGCCAAGGCCATACTATACAAGAACAAGAATACCAAGCCACTGCTGACCATCGATCCAAGGGAGACACCGGTATCACTTCAGCTTTTTGGGTCAGATCCAGATATTGTGTCACAGATAGCCCACCAGATAGAGGACCTGCCTTTTGACATTCTTGACATTAACATGGGATGCCCAGTTCCCAAAATAGTTAATAACGGTGAGGGGTCAGCCCTTATGAAAAATCCAAAGCTGGCCGGTGAGATAATAGAGAAAACCGTCAAGGCAATTAAAAAGCCCGTAACTGTCAAGATAAGGCGAGGCTTTGATGAGGAGCATGTAAATGCAGTTGAGATGGCGCGGATTGCTCAGGAAAGCGGAGCGGCAGCAGTGGCAGTTCACGGAAGAACAAGAGAACAGTACTATTCAGGAAAAGCAGACTGGGAGATAATCCGACAGGTGAAGGAGGCGGTCAGCATTCCTGTTATAGGAAATGGGGACCTGCTTTGTGCAGAGGATGTAATAGCCATGGAGGAGCAGACTGGCTGTGACGGATTTATGATAGCCAGAGGAGCTCAGGGGAATCCATGGATTTTCAAGCAGATACTGCATTATTTCGAGACAGGGCAGCAGTTGCCAAAGCCAGAGTTAGGAGAAGTGGCAGATATGATACTTCGCCAGGCCAGGATGATGCTGGAGTTCAAGGGCGAGTATATAGGAATACGAGAGATACGAAAGCATGCAGCCTGGTACACAACAGGATATCCAAATTCCTCAAAGCTGAGAGATGCCATTAATACTGTGGAAACCTTTGAGGCATTGGAAGAGATGATTGGAGGGTGGAGAAAATGTTAGATTTTGCTAACATAGCAGAGATTTTTAGCGACTATAAGAGCAAGATAGGGCGACTTAAAAAGAGTCAGTATGAAGAAAACATGAAGGATTTTCGCAAGAAGTATGGTCATTACTTTGATGCAATGCTTGAGGAAGTAGACAGAGCAGAGGATAAAGAGGCAGTAGCCAGGGCCATAGGAGAACAGCTTGCGGAAGCAGTGTTTGAGGCAATGAGTACCAACAGCAGGTTTTTTGGAAGAAAAATAAAAGGAACCGTACAGACAGACCTGAATATATTTATGATATATTACGTTTTTCCGGCAATACTGCTGACAGATCATATGCAGGCAGTGTGTCTGTGCGATAACATTAGGGACAGCTGGAAGGCGAATTTCAAGGGTGCAGATATTCAGTACGCAGACTATAGAACAATGTATGACAATTTCCAGGAGAAGCTGCTGGGAATAATGTAGGCTTGAGGGCAGGAAACCTTGACATATAGCCATTCTTTGGATATAATACATGGGTTAAAATGTAGCCAGATGAGGCATAGAATAAAAATAAGCTTAGGGAAGGATATAAAGATGGATAAGAAGAACATTCTGACTTATGAAGGACTTAAGAAACTTGAAGATGAATTAGAAAATTTAAAAGTTGTAAAACGAAAAGAAGTATCTCAGAAGATTAAGGAAGCTCGTGAGCAGGGTGATTTATCTGAGAATGCTGAGTACGATGCAGCAAAGGACGAGCAGCGTGATATCGAGGCTCGTATTGAGGAAATTGAGAAAATCCTTAAGAATGCAGAAGTTATTTTGGAAGAGGAAGCTGATTTCGATAAGGTAAGTATCGGATGTCAGGTTAAGATTCTTGATTGTGAATATGCAGAGGAATTAGTATATAAGATCGTTGGTTCTACAGAGGCTAACAGCTTAAAGGGTAAGATCTCAAACGAGTCACCAGTAGGAAAAGCCCTTATCGGTAAGACAGTAGGCGAGACTGTAACAGTAGAGACACAGGTTGGAGAGTTACAGTACAAGATTCTTGAGATTACAAGAGCATCTGCTGAATAATATTCAACGACAATAGATAGAAAGGTTCATAGAAATGGCTGAACAGAACAAGAACAATGGTGGACAGGACTTAAACCAGCTCCTTAAGGTCCGCCGCGAGAAATTACAGAATTTACAGGAAGCGGGCAATGACCCATTTGTAATCACAAAATATGATCAAACACATCACTCAGATGAGGTTAAGGACCTCTACAATGCTCATGAGGAGCAGCTCCTTGCAGGAAGGGTAGCACCAAATGTAGATGGACTTGAAGAGGCTGAGGCACGTAAGGTAATCAACGATGATTACAACGAGCGTCGTGCAATTATGGACGCTCAGCCAATCCAGGTATCAATCGCAGGACGTATGATGTTCAAGCGTGTTATGGGAAAAGCATCTTTCTGTAACATTCAGGATCTTAAGGGAAAGATTCAGGTATACGTAGCAAGAGATTCAATCGGAGAGGATGCATATGCAGCATTCAAGAAGTCTGATATCGGTGATATATATGGAGTAAAGGGATTTGCATTCAGAACAAAGACTGGAGAAATCTCAATCCATGCAGAAGAGTTAACATTACTTTCTAAGTCCCTTCAGGTGCTTCCAGAGAAGTTCCATGGACTTACAGATACAGATACAAGATATCGTCAGAGATACATTGACCTTATCATGAATGAGGAAAGCAAGAACGTTTTTGTTAAGAGATCCCTCATGATGAAAGAAATCCGTAACTTCCTTGCAGAGAGAGACTTCATGGAAGTTGAGACTCCAATGCTTGTTGCAAATGCTGGTGGAGCTGCAGCAAGACCATTCGAGACACATTACAATGCCTTAAACGAGGATGTAAAGCTTAGAATTTCCCTTGAGCTTTACCTTAAGAGACTTATCGTAGGCGGACTTGAGAGAGTATACGAGATTGGTCGAGTATTCCGTAACGAAGGTGTTGATACACGTCATAACCCAGAGTTTACACTTATGGAGTTATATCAGGCATATACAGACTACGAAGGAATGATGGAGCTTACAGAGAGTATGTTCCGTTACCTTGCAGAGAAGGTTGTAGGATCAACAAAGATTTCTTACAACGGAGTTGAAATCGACCTTGGAAAGCCATTTGCAAGAATGACAATGAACGAGGCAATCCTTAAGTACACAGGAATCGACTTCGACAAGGTAGAAGATGATGCAGCAGCTAAGAAGCTTGCTGACGAGCATCACATTGAATATGAGGACCGTCACAAGAAGGGTGATATCATCAACCTCTTCTTCGAGGAGTTCTGTGAGAAGGAGCTTATTCAGCCAACCTTCATCATGGATCACCCAATCGAAATCTCTCCACTTACAAAGAAGAAGCCAGGAGACCCTACAAAGGTAGAGCGTTTCGAGCTCTTCTGCAACACATGGGAGATGTGTAACGCATACTCAGAGCTTAACGACCCAATCGACCAGAGAGAGCGTTTCGCAGCACAGGATGCAAACGCAGAGGCTGGAGATGATGAGGCAGAGCACACAGATGAAGATTTCCTTTACGCACTTGAATTAGGAATGCCACCAACAGGTGGAATTGGATATGGACTTGATAGACTTTGTATGTTGCTTACTGATTCGCAGGCTATTAGAGATGTGTTGTTGTTCCCGACGATGAAGTCACTTGATAAATAAACCCAGTGTTTATGCGGGGTTGCGAGGTGTGGATACGTCAAAGGACGTATTTTAGGACGCATTTTGACATAGTCATATACATCAGTATGAAAGAGTATACAATCTAAAAAGAAATAAATTCAATCAAATATGAACTACTGAGAGGACATTTTCTAAAGAAATTTAGAAGATGTCCTCTTTTTTGCGTTATGGAGAAATGTGTCATTTATAGCTGTGGTGAATACAAGAAAGGTGATTATTATGAATGGAGAAAAAGTAAATGGTGGAAGATTTCAGGATATGAAGAAATTTGTCAGATATGCTGATGGGGCAAAGATGTATAGCATGGGGAAGACAAAGTTTCAAGAATTAGCCAAGGAAGCACAGGCGTGTTATAAAATCGGGCAACTGGTACTTGTTAATACAGAAATATTGGATAAGTACCTTGAAAAGTATCATATTACTGATTCAGATTTTTATAAGTAGGTGATGGAATGGTAAATACATTAAGTGGTTCAGTTAGTGCGTATCGTAATGAACAAATAAATAAAAGGTATATTCGTATAGAAGAGGTAATGTCAATGTTGAATGTATCAAAAGAAGAAGCACTTGAGATAGCTCTAGCAGCCGGAGCGAGATACAAGCTTTCAAAAATTACATTGATACATAAGGGAAGGTTGGTTGAATTTATGAAGCATTTTACAAGGGTCCCAAGTTCAAACAAAATAGTTGAAAAGAAATTTGTTAGAATTGGTGAAGGTTCTATGACATATAGCATAGGACATCACAGATTTATCGAAATGGCAAGAGCTGCGGGAGCAGTATATAAGATAGGTACTGCAAAAGGAAATACTATTCTAATTAATTTAGAAGTGTTTGATGAATATATGGAACAGTTCAGAGAGCCACCTACAAAGATGAAGCATCCAATACCAAATATGAAGGGAGATGATTGAAATGGGATATTCATATAAGTGCTATTCAGATACGAAGGATTTTATGAAGAAGTATGTAAATGCCGAAGAAGGTGCTGTTATTTATGGAATTAGCAAATCTCGAATTATCGTAATTGCAAGAGAGGCAGGTGCAGTTTATAAAGTAGGAAACTCAGCTTTGATTAACACGGAGTTATTCGAGGAATTCCTTGAGCAATTCAGAGAACCAGCAAGGTCATTGCCGAAACATTTGTGGAATAAATTGAAGGAGAACACAAATGCACCAAAAACTGGTGAAAACCAGTGAAAATACACCAGTGGTGTCACTTCCGTAAAAAAGATGCTCATAGTAGAATATCAATTGTCCAAGAGAGATTGGACTTTACAACTGAATATTCAGTTACAGATTTGCATTTTATATGCACTATGAAGAAATTCATAGGTAGTAAAATTACGGGGCATGTACCTGGAGGATGAAAGTCACAGCTATCATATTAGTAGTCTGATGGATTGAGAGACGAAGGACGAGAAGTTGGATGGAAATCTGGTAAAGGGATTTGGCATGTTGCGTAAGGATAATCACCCACAGAGGGCGAGAAGGTCGTCCTTATCCTCACAAGGCTAAGAGAGGAGATAGTGCTTCTGATAATTCAGAAGGGCGTCGTGAAACACGTTTAGTGGCTCGTCTGTAACTCCCGGAGGTGAGCACACCTCTTTGTACACGGGGCGATATAGGAGTCTAGAAGACTGACGTGTACCTACATGCTTAAGCATTAAGCATAGCCATGTAGACTATATCACTTCCAAATTCTATTTCTGTCTATATGGCACTAATTAGAAGGAGGATGAAGTGATGATTGGATTTAGTATAGCATTAGTAATAATTGTTCTTATCGTATTGTTTTCATTAGCAAGGACGGCAGGCGAGTCTGACAGAGTATTGGAACGAATTAGAGAGCAATCACTCCTTGGAAGGGAGGATAGCTCAGGTGGGAATAGTTGAAAAAAGAGATAAGCATAAGAATAGCAGATATGTGTCTCCAGAGAAAAAACTTGAGAGAGAAATAAAAGACTGTATGCATTGCAGATTCTTTTGGGGGCATAACAACAGATGTGCCAACGGAACATGTTGTAAACTATCCAAGAAAAAGGAATCGAAGCTTCCGGCAGAATGTGTTGGTTGCTCTTATTATCAGGGAAATGGCTATTGTTTTCCTTGTATGCGTAAGTTGATTGGAAAGTAGGTGGTGACGTGTTTGAATGGCTGTTTAGGAAGAAAGGATGTGCGAAAGACATGAACAATAAATTAGAAGTCATCGGCATTGATCATGGCTGGTCAATGATGAAAACAATTTCTCAGGTATTTGTTACAGGTGTTAAGGAGATTACAACGACTCCGGCACTTTTTGGTGATGTACTTGAGTATGAAGGCAAGTATTACAAGGTTGGAACTGTAAGGCAGGAAGTAAAGGATACCAAGGTAGAAGATGACAGCTTTTATCTTCTCACACTTGCAGCAGTTGCAAAGGAGTTAAAGAGAAGAGGACTTGCAGAGGCAAAGGTATTTCTTGCAGTAGGACTTCCACTTACAAGGTTTGGTGCTGAAAAAACTGACTTCATCAAATATCTGACAAAGAATAAGAGAGTGAATTTCAGATTTGAAGATGAAGCTTATCATATTGAAATTGATGATGTTGCAGTATTCCCTCAGTGTTATGCAGCGGTAGTCGATAAAATACCAACAATGGCAAAGAAAACGTTGATTGTTGATATTGGAAGCTGGACGATTGATATTATGCCGGTAATAAATAAGTCACCGGATGAATCAAAGTGTGTGACAATTCCAAGAGGTCTCATTACCTGTATGCGTTCTATCAATGAACAGTGTGTAAGACAGCTGAATGGGGAAGTAGATGAGTCTGAAATCCAGAATATCATGCGCTATGGCAGGTCCGATATTGACGATGATTACTTTGCAATCATCAAAACGGAGATAGAGGATTTTGTCGAAAAGGTCTATAACTCAATTCGTGAGTTTGGCTATAACCTAAAGACAACTCCAATCATATTTGTTGGCGGTGGAGCAGTTGTAATGAAGAACTTCAGTAATTATGATGCAAAGAATATCTCATATATCCTTGATATTAAAGCAAATGCAAGAGGGTATGAGCAACTTGCAACGATGGGGCTTAAGAGTGCTAAGAGATTATCGTAGGAGGTGCTTAACATGGGAAGAAGACTTGAATATGAAGTAAAGACTTCTGTTCGTCTCAATATGAACAATCCTCAGCATGTGAAGATTAACAATGTACTTCAAAATCTTGATTCGAATATTTTCAAATCCAAGAATCAGTTCATTATAGATGCTTGCCAGTTTTACATTGACCACTATGGTGAAGAGCAGTTCATGGAAAAGAAAGAGAGAAAAAGGGAATCATTTATATCTGTGGAAGATATTGATGAAATCAAGGCAGAACTTATTGAAGTTGCAATGAATGAGGCAAGAAAAGAAGTAATCAAGCTACTTGGTGGGGTGATATCCGGAATGAATGTAGGTCAGTCGGTTATCAGACCAAGTACTTATAACAAAGATGAAGAACCTACAGAGGATGTAATGGATGATGCAGATGTTGCAGGACTTGCAATGAGCTGGATGTCGAAAGGAGACTGATTATTATGAGAAGAATTATGGAAGCCATAGGAACAGTGGTATTAGAGATACTCAAGTGGATGCTTAGAATTATACTTGGTGCATTGAAGCTGGTCTTAGGACTTGCCAAGTTAGTTCTTCTTCTATTCGTTATGGTGGCTAGAGTATTTCTTTCATTTGTAAGAATGGGAACATTTTGAAGGAGGTGAGGATATGCAGGTAAAGGGATTATTCTTAAGTTATAAGAAAAGCAGAAGACTTATGCAGTATTTCTTTAAATTAAGAGAGTTGATATAATGAAAGGAGACTACAATGCACAGAATACGGGACAGTCCCATAGAAGATGTCCCGTGACAACCGAATAAATTGTTCACATAGAGTAAGAGTGGACAGGTCAGTTTGTCATGAGGACACAAGCCTATCCCTCTTACGGAAAGGGAATAGGTGATTCATATGAAGAAACTATTATTTTTCTTATTATCCGTAGTACTGATAGGAAGTGTCGGATGTGGCTCAAATAAAGATTTGAGTACGGAGGTAACGGATGCAGGAAGCACAGAGATTGATAATGAAACAGTTGAACCGACAACTGAAGCTGTAACTGTTGAAACCGAGGATGCAGAGAACGTTGTGCTGGAAAGCACAGAGGCTATAAAAGAGATGGAAACTTCTGATGATAAGAAAGAAACTGATAAGGACAATCAGTTAGATAATAAAGCATCTGATGACAAATCCGCTGAGAATAAGCAGACGGATGATAATAAAAGTTCTGATAATCATAAACCAGCGGAACAACCAACAGATACAAAGAACGAACCAGCTTCTGAGCAGCAGCCGATACCGGAGCCACAGTCAGTCTCTTACAGCCCGGACAGGGTGGTAAGCCTTGCAATTTCAAAGTGTCAGGCTGGTGGAATGGTGACAACAGAGCAGCATTTGAAGGACAATCTGAATACAGGAAAGATTACGCAGGAAGAGTATGATGAATACTATCCTCTGGACGGATTGGAAGACAGCTATTACAGCGTA
>JAXJPW010000017.1:0-15196 GCA_036311465.1 Agathobacter sp. | reverse complement strand
CTACACTGTGTGAATCCTCGATTCCATTATTATCATTTATGTGAACATGCCTTACATATGGAAGCAGAGATTTGCACCAGTTTTCTACCGATTCATCTGAAATAAAAGCATGTGCAATATCCAGACAAACACCAAATCGTGGTTGGTCAGCCATTCTTTCTGCTAATTGACATATCAGTGAAGAATCCAAATCAAACATATTCTCTATATATACTTCCATATCCGGATATTCCTGCAAAAGCCCGCGCCAATACTCTTCATTAGAATCAATCCAGCTATCAAGATAGCTCTGCAATTTGAAGTTTGGAATATGATTTGTATGAAAAATAACCTTCTTAACACCCAATCTGGCAGCTATATTCATGCTCTGATGAATACGCCAATCTGATGCTTTAAATATTAGTGGATCACAACTATGAACACATATATCCAAAAATGCACCATGCAAGGTATCTTCACTGCAATCTCGATTGAGAGAAGAATATGAAGCTATAATTTGTGAGATACGTTCTTCGTCATCCAACACCCCTGGAAGGAAAAAATCATTATACTCAAAGCCGGCATTGTATTTTTCAGAAAAATCAAGGTAGCTTGATATTTGATTTAAATTTGGAATACAGTAAAGTGCTTTCACGCAAAAACTCCTTTCTGCCAATCGCATTCGGTGCATGTGGTTTATCTATTCTATTTATTTCATATGTGGTTACTGTCTGTTTCTTTCCCTTTAATGAAAGATTACCAATTGTTGATGCCTCACAGCGTTGTCCTATTTTCTCATACATGGAATTGCTTATTAGAATCTGTCCCGGCCTGGCCTTAGACTCAAGACGAGATGCAGTATTAACCACGTCTCCAATTGCGGTGTAATCCATACGCCCCAGGCAGCCAATGTTTCCAACCACTGCATCACCACAATCAATTCCAATGCCTATGTCTATTTCTCTATTATATTTTTCAAAAAAGACTTGTTTTATTTTCTCAAATCCTTTGATAATATCGTCGGCAGCACAAACTGCGTTAAACTCATAGTCCTCTAAATCGGATGGCGCATTAAATATTGCCATAGCCGCATCACCAATGAATTTATCCAGTGTACCGTTCCATGCTTCAATTGCAGAATACACTACAGTAAAGTATTGATTAAGAAATTCAACAACATTCTCCGGCTCGAGTAACTCTGATAATGCAGTAAAGCCTCTGATGTCAACAAACAAAACAGCAATATTTCTTCTTTCATTTAATTGTGAAAGCTCAAAAGGGTTAGTTTGTTCAATCATATTTACCACCTGCGAATCTACATATAGATTGAGGGTTCTTTTCATACGATATTGTTCTAATGATGCCATAATGAGTTTCTGAAGCAGATATATCAAGGATGATACCAGCAACATTATTGCCGGAACCAGCATACGTATCCTATATCCCTGTAAATATAAAATATATGAAAACAAACCAAATACTAAAATTGACAGGAAGTATACGATAAACGCCCAAAATGTCCTGCGCTTTGAACAGAACAAATACAATATGGCGGCAAGTATGGCAAATGCCAGTGCCTGTAATTCTATACTTACATTGTGTATAGTCTTGTTGGTAATCAAAGCCTGAATAATTGCAGACTGTACAAGAACTTCCTGTTTAGCCGAATCTGATTTAAAGTAATTGAAGTCAAAAAACCTGTTTGCTTTTTCTCCCTGCTTATACTCGCCAATTATTACTATATTGTTTTCTAAAAATCCGGAATCATAATCCCCACTTAATAAATCTTTGAAGGATATTATCTGGTAGCTTTTTGTATCATATATGTTGTTGAAGCCAAAAAGATTCTGCGTATCCATATGTGGAAAATCATATTCCTCTCCCCTGGAATCTTTGTATAACATATATGTAACAGCCGCAAAGCTGGACTGTATTTCAGCATGTCCAACACTTACATTTAATGCGGCAAAATGAATTGAGTTATCCAGACCTTGTTGTACTGCGTTTGATATACCTGTCTTTGTTACGGATTTAAGTTCGTCATATGGATATGAAACACCTGTGACTGAATGTTCCTTCCAATTCATAGATGAGTCTGCAGGCTTTGTAAGTGTCATATCATTCATATCAGAAGGTTCACTGTCACCTTGTGGATTATCCTTAGAGTCAAAATGAGCATTCGCCATTGTTGCTACTGCTCCATGCTTTTCACATGCTTTGACTAACCGGGCATCTCCATCAGAATCCTTTGTAGCTGACAAATCAGTATCAAGTGCTATAACCGAAGCTTTTTCTGTAGTCAGCTTATCAACCGCTTCCGCAAGCAAGGATCTGGACCATGTACTGTATTTGCCATATTTTTCCTCACTGTCAGAATCAATGGCAATAATTGTGATTCTCTCATCTGCTTTCTCAAGCGGATTATATGTATAGAAATAGTTTGAGAAAAATTCATCCGGAACTTCCAGTGCTTGAGAATATGAAAGTATAAAAGTTAATATTGCCAAAATAATCGAACAGCATATTGTCATTATCTTATTGAGCGTAACTTTTTTAGACATAAAAATCTCCCAGAGTTAATTCGATTTCTGTATGTATTCACGATTTAGCTTCTCAAGAGAAGAACTAAGATATTTTAATAGCTCCCATACATAATCAGGATCCTTCTTTGCAATGGCATCAAAGGAGCGCACATCCATTTTCTGAATAGTGTTGTATATTGGATTCTTTCTGTATTGAAATACAAATTTTTTTTCAGTTTCATTCAGCCTATCCAGCATTGTATTTAATCGACTATTAAGTGTAAGCAAAATCCTGTATGTAATTGAAGAAGCGTTCAGCAACAGTTTTGTAAAATCTGTCTCTGACACTTCAAGTACCGTTACTTCCTCGGAACATGCGACAATAGTTGCAGAACGTGGCTTATGTTCAAGGAGAGACATTTCACCAAAGAAGCTTCCCTCAGGCATTATCCCCAAAGATTTGGGGTAATCTGAAAATGAATTAATTGAAATTTCCACCTCTCCTTTTAAAAGAATGTACATGGAATGTCCGATTTCACCTTCCTGACATAATACTTGACCTCTATGAAATATTGTTGTTTTTCCGCACTTTTTTAATACTTCTATATCCATTTTGCCCTCCTAAACGCACTCTGTATTTGGTACTATTTTACCACCTTTCTTTCAAAAAAGATATATTAATTTCTATAACAGAAGCCACCTTAAAAAGAAAAAGAGCTAAAAATAGCTCTTTTTCTAAATGCCTTAAGGCGTCTATTTTGTTTTAACTTTTTTAGCAGCAGACCATGCTCCGTAAATCTTTTTACCCTTGGAATCTACTTTGTAAGCACGGGCCTGTACATAATAATTGGTTTTAGCTTTAAGTCCGCTTATCTTTTTGCTGGTAGATGTGAAGCTGGATGTTTTGGCACTTGACATCTTGCTGTTGGTTGCGTAACGAACCTGATATCCCTTTGCTCCGCTTACCTTATTGATTTTAACTGTAAATGCCTTCTTGGCACCGGTTAAGCTCTTAATTGAGGCTTTGCCAACGCTTACTTTTCCTTTTGATATGCTTACTTTCTTTTCTGCTATTCCAGAGAAATATGTCTTTGTCTTTGTGTATTTTACAGTGTAGCCTGCTTTTTCAACTGCTTTTGCCGGTACAGTTATTCCATTTAATGGAATAGTATCTACCATATTAAAGTCTTCATCATGAATATATACAGTATCTCCAAGACGAACGAACCATCCATAGTTTTTACCATTCTTTTTGCAGCCATATGAAGATGCAAATTCACATAGCGCTGGTTCATAGGAAGATACTGTAGTAATCTTACCTTTTGAAGCAGCAACTCCGGAAGCAAACTTAATTGGTGTGCTATTTGTTGAATCAGAAACGTGGATTGCATTTCCGCCACAGCTAATGTTTAATTTAACATCCTTATCGATGTATAACTGAGAATTTGAAACTTCTGAAAGAAGTTCAATTCCACAATCATTTGAATTATTAATATTTAAGGTTCCGCTTCCTGTCAGCTTCACGCTTCCTGAATATCCAAATCCCCAAGCCTGTAATAGGGTAATAGTATTGGTTCCTACAAGCTTGATAGTAAAATCATCACCCATCTCATTTACATCCAGATGAAGCCCCTTAAAATTATTCATGGTAAGAGTATTAGTACCTTTATTGTAGCTTAATCCCTCCACTGTGCTTGTTTTTTCACGTTCGCTAAAGATTGTAATATATGTAGATGAAGCGTCATCTATCAATTTAATGTATGCATAGCCATTTGGTCTTGGACCATGTGAAGCTGCCAATACCTTTTCAACTCCGGCACCTCCCAGCTGTCCTACTGCAAGTACCATAGCAAGTGCTATTGCTATAATAAAGCGAATTGTCTTTTTACTTTTCCTCATATTGTTTTCCTCCTTGAAAAATATTAATGCCTTGCATTTTGTAATCTACTTCACAATAACCTTCTTGCTTAATCCCTTCTTCTGGAATAAAGACTTATAGGTCTTTGCTTTTCCCTTTGGAACCTTAATGGTTGCCTTAGTGGAAACCCCCTTAAATGCATAATCTTTTATTGCTGTTACTTTATAGGTAATGCCTTTATATGTAATTGAATCAGGAACTTTAACAGATGACTGCTTCTTGTCTGTAGCCTGCTTATATGCCACTGTCCCATTCTTGGAATCGGACTTGGTTACTATATAAATGCCCTTAGACTTACTATCTGTTATCTTTGTTCCTACTTTTGCCGGCTTATCAACAGGAATTACCTCAGTCTTTGTGGCTCCACAGACTGTACATTTATAGGTTTTTGCACCAGTCTTTGTGGCAGTAGGCTTCTTTGTTACAGCACCTTTATTCCACTTGTGTCCACTTGCTGCAATTTTCATCTTGTCGATACTTGTCTCGTTTTTAGCCGCTGCATCACTATATACTTTTCCACACTTTGTGCAGATCCAGTACTCTTTATTTCCTGGCTTTGTACAGGTTGGGGCTACTTTTGCTACATGCTTTAATTCATGTACATGGGTATCAATGGATTGAACATATGTTACCTTTGCCGCCTTAAGCTCATCTGCCTGCTTGCAAAGTTCTTCCCACTGTTGCTTTGTGCCACCAAAAATAACCTCTGATACTATTGTATCTGCAAATGCCTGCCACCCTATCAATTCTATCGTGTTAGGTAATGTTAGCTTCTTTAATGATGTACAGCCTGAAAATGTGTCATTCTGTATGCATTTTATTCCGCGATTTAACTTTGCACTCTCTAATTCCTTGCAACCACTAAATACACCATAGCCAAGCGTAACCTTTCCTGGTATCTCAACTGATTTTAACCCTGTATATGCAAATGCCGAATCTCCAATATCTGTAACCGAATCCGGTATGGAAACAGATGTAATTGGTGCCATATAAAATGCCTCTGTCCCGATAGACTTAAGCTGTGAAGGCAAAACAACCTTTTTCAGCTTGGTACACTGATTAAAGCAGTCCTCTTTTATTTCAGTTACTCCATTTGGAATAGTAATCGCTTCTAAGTTTTTACAGTACATAAATGCTTCTTTTCCAATGGTTTTTAACGTAGTTGGTAGCTTTATCTCTTCCAAAGCTGAGGATTTAAATGCTCCTTCAGGGATCTCAGTTATTCCTTCGCTAACAACAACTCTTTTTACATATAGTCTGTAATCATATGAAGGAAAGCTGTTCTGATTTTTGACTGTCAAGGTGCCAGTCTTTGAATCGATTGTATAGCTGGAAGGATTGTCTCCAGGAGTCCATTTTGCTTTCACATCATATATCTGACTGCTATTTGACTTAGCAGCAGGAATATCCTCAAGAGATGTAATCTTCTTATTGTCTACATACCAGCCGTCAAAGCTATAGCCTTCTCTTTTTGCATCCAGCTGTATAAAGCCCCCCAGATCCTCTACTGGTGTAATGCACACACTTTTCCTTGAAGATATTACTCCGCCATTTGGGTCATAATTAATTGTTACCTTTTTCTTAACCCATTTAGGTGTGGCTACAATTCCATTTCTGCTTAATTGGTCAAAGGTCTTACAATTCTTTGCATCTGTTCCTTCAACTGTAAGAGTTCCATCCTTTGAGTCTTTAATTATGTCGAACAGGTTATTTCCCTCAACATTAAAGCTTCCTTTTTTGTCCCTGAAGTCCCATCCATCAAAGGCATAACCTACTTTTGTTGGAACCTGGTATGAATATGTTGTCTTATCCTTGCTTACCTTAATTGCATTAAGAGTTTTGTCAGATTTCCAACTGTCAGTATCAGCATATTCTATATTAATATCTGATGCACTGATTTCATGAACCTTAAATGAATACAGATAATAATGATATGTATTCCAGTCTGAATTTGCTGGACAACCACATTTTGTAGCATACGCCTTGCAAATTATATCATCATACTCCAAAAAAACAGGCTTTTTAGCTACAAAGGCCTTCTCATATGCCAGCTTTCCCTTTGTAATACTAGATGAGTCATTTACCGTTCCCCCTGTAATCATCTCTTCTTCATCGGAAACCCATTCCCCCAAAGTATCCAAAGTCACCTGTTTATCAGCAGAAGTTATATTTAAACCAACATAGTTACTGTATCTATTTGCAGATGGTGCGTTTGAATCATGATGACAGTTAATAGTAGTATTAGGTTCAGAAAAAGTTCTACCGTTACTTATTACCTTCTCCCCAGGCCATAGCAGAACTCCCTTACTTGATATTGCATTAGATTGTCCATCTACTACTGTTCCCATCCAATTGTGATTGTCTGCTACACCAATAATATAATTCGGATTATTGGCATCTGCTGCCTTTACATTAAGCGGTAGGCCCACAAATATTGTGGTAAGCGCAACCGCCATGGAAAGTGTAAAGGCAATGAAACTCTTTAACACTTTTTTTAATGTGTTTTCCTTCATATATTGTACCTCCCTCATTTTTTCATACCCACATAATTATGAACGTATGATTTACCTCCTGTATTTTTGAACAATTTTATACTATCTAAAAACTTTTTCATATTACCCCTAGGGATTGTTTAAAAGAATATAGGGACTGATAGGGGTAGGTTTGGGATAGGTAGTCCTTCAGTACTACATTTTTCAAAAGGTAATTGAAAAAAATGAGTATAAAGTCCTATAATTTATGAGTAGATAGAAAAATTTCAGGAGACAGGTATGTTAATTTGCAATGAAGGAAAGAAAATAAAAAATGAACATGATAGTGCTATCCTAAAAACTAACCTATGGTGTAGTTTGATTATTTCTCTGTGCTTCCTTTGGACTTCAACCGGATATCTAACATGGATGTATCATTTGTTGGATTTTACCGATGCCTCCAGGGTGGACTGGCTTACAGAGGTAATTGGATATTTATTTCAGGTTGCAGGACTGCTTTTGTTTGGCATTGTCCTAAAGCATAACAGGCGCTTTCTTTTCAGAAAGTCTGTTTTTATTGCCTGCATTCTGGCAGATTTTATATTTATAATTATGTCTGCACTAATAGGCGGCTTACCAGCAATACTAATTATGGGATATCTGATGAATCTGTTTCATGGGATTATTGCAGGCTTTTATCTAACATTGATGTCAACAATGGTACAGCAGAAATATTTTTCCATTGTATTTGGTGGTGCCTATGCTGTATCAAGCATAGCCTCCTGGCTGCTTTCCCTGCCAAATGATTCCACTTTTCTTCGCTCTGCTTATGTCCTTATCCTGTATGGCATATTTATCTGTATTACAATTACAATAATAATTATTAATGGAGATTTTCCATCCTTTGAAGATATTTCTTATACAGAAGAAAAGACAAAAGGAAGCATAATTGTTCTTGCTGCACTTACTGTTATATTGATAAGTCTGACTCGTGGAATAGGATTCTTTTTTCCAATGGCAGACATTTCAAAGGGAATCAGCCTTGAATTTTCAAGAGCCTTTTATGCTATTGGATTAATTATGGCTGGAATTGTAGGAGATCGAAGCAGAAAGTACGGAGCAATCTGCTGTCTCTCTTCCCTGTTTTTCCCATTTGCCATGATTGCTTTATCCAATGAGGTTGGCATCAGTATTGTGCTTTGGATTCTTGGATATTGCTTATTTGGATTTATTGCAGTTTATCGCGTGGTATTGTTCTCGGATTTGGCTCGCAGCAGGGAGCAGCTCCTGTATATGGCAGGATTTGGACTAATGTTTGGAAGAATAGGTGACGCAGCAGGCAGTTTGGCCGGCATCCTGTTAAAGGACAGAATAATTCCTTTGGTAATCGTTGCCAGCATTTGCTTTGTAATAGCTTATGTGGTTTTCTTCATACTTTACAACAAGCTGTATATGCCTGTTCCAGAGCCTGTGCCAAGCCAGGAGGATCGTCTACATATGTTTACCAGTAAGTACGAGCTTTCCTCGCGAGAAATTGAAGTTCTTAATCTTATCAGTGCCGGATCATCCAACAGTGAAATCTCGGCAAAACTGTTTATTTCTGAAAATACGGTTAAGTTTCATGTGCGAAACATTTTGAAAAAGACCAGTTGTTCCAACCGTACAGAACTTCTGGCAATGCTGAATCAGTCGTAAATATGACACTAAAATGGAGCAGTCACCTGACTGCTCCTATTTGTCTTCCTTTCATTTATTCCAGTTATTTATTCCAGCATACTATGGGCGGCTATATTGCCTTCTCCAACTGCTTTAGCTATCTGATATGGACGTCCCGTACAATCTCCAGCCGCATAACAGCCTGGTATATTGGTTTCCATTTTTCTATTTACAGCAATGTGATTTCCGTCAACCTCCAGCTTTTTAATCAGGCTGGTTGGTGCTACAGCTGTCCTGAGAATGAACACACCGTCCACCTCATAGCTGTCTCCTTCCGCAGTATTAATGCTTTCCACACGGTCCTCACCTTTTATTTCTTTGATTGAGGATGTAAGGCGTTCCACATTTGGAAGGTCAATCTCACAGTCCGGGTAAGCAGCATACAGATAAACCTTGTCTGCGAGCTCAGCTAAATACTCTACCTCATGCTCATATCTCTTGGCTCCACAAAATACAGCAATTTTCTTTTGCTTGTAGAGAAAACCATCGCAGGTAGCACAATAACTTACGCCTTTTCCCAGAAGCTCATCCTCACCTGGCAGACTTTTGGCTGTTACTGTTCCGGTTGCAAGAAGAACCTTGTCCGCCTCATAGACATCATTGCCCCCTAGAATCATAAAGCCATTCTTGGTTGAGGCGATATTGGTTACCATCTTGTCTGTAATCTCAAGCCCCGCTTCCTCTATCTGCTGCTTAAATACTTCATTAAGCCTCTGGCCCTTCACCATTGGAACTCCCGGATAATTGGCGATTTTTTCCGATTTTTCCACCTTCATACTCAAATCCGCCGAACCAAACCAGATAATGGATTTATTATGTAGTTTCAAATTCAGCGCTGCAGAAATCCCTGCAGGGCCTGTACCAATAATTGCTACGTCGTATCTCATATGACCTCCTTTATTTTGTAGTGTTTTGCCCTCTTACATATTATTCTTCTTCTTTAGCTTTTTATCCTTATTTACTTTTTATCATTTTATCAGATATTTACCTATAATGTCATCACTCCAAATATGAGCTTCTATGTACCTTTCCGGCCCATATTTTCCATCATCATTCCAGTCCTGAGGCAATCCATACTTCTCAATAACTTCCAGTATTTCATCATAGGTATAGAGCTTCTTGCGATATTCTTTACCGTCATTTACCCTGTCACTAAAGGTTGGATGTGAATCTCCATAGGTAAAGGATATTGTTCTTAAGTCAAACTCTTCGATAGGTATTTTAATATAGGAGCTGTGTTCATACCAGGTGCTTAACCATGGACTGTGTTCCACCACCATGTAGTGAGGTACTTGTCTGGAGATTAATCCACCTTTCTTTTGAAACTCATTTCTCAATATATTTTCATAGTAAGCTCTTGCCTGCATATAATCATCGCTTCTTTTTGCGCACTGAACTGTAGGTTTGGTAATTGCTATTTCATGAAGTACCCTGTTTGCCTCTTCTATGGACAGGTCTGACAAATTTTTAAAGGGGCCTATGGTTTTGTCATAATAATGATATAAGTTCATTTTAAATCCTCCAAGCTCCAGCTGATAAGATTTATCCAATAAGTCCTTGACTAGATCATCAGGCACCTGGCCATCTGGGTTTATGGAATTCCAATGAATTTTATTCATGTAATATCCTGGAGATCTTTTTCTACTTCTGTATCACAAGCATTTTATCCGCATTTATCTTCCTGTTATAATACCATGGTTAGTATTACTAAAATAACTAAGAAAATAATATTTGCTACTGTAAAGTAACAGAAATACCTTCCTTTTTCATGATTATACTCTTTTGCAAATAATTTATAAGAAATTAGACTAGCCATAGAAGCAATAAGCGTTCCTAATCCTCCAACATTAACTCCAATTAATAAGCTTTTATAATTTGATGTAAAGCCTGATAAAAGTAGCGTAGCAGGAACATTACTAATTGCCTGACTCGCCAAAATTCCAATACCTAACTCTTTTCCTGCTACCAACTGCTGCAAACTGTCTCGAATTACAGGAATATTTCCCATATTTCCAGTAAAAATGAAAAAGGCAATAAAGGTGAGCAACAAACAATAGTCTACCTGTGTTAGCACCTTCCGATCCATTAAAAAAACTGTGAATATAACTAGCACTAACACAATTTCAAATGAAATGATGCGGGCAACTACCAAAAGACTTAGTAAAAACAGCGTTAGGTAAACAGTATTTTTAACACCACTTCTCACATTCTTTTCACTTTTCTCCACAATCACCTCTGTGATAATCTCGTTCCTGCAACAAAGTAAAACACTCACCACAAGAAAAACGAAAGCTGCCAGGGTGTATGGCAACATCACTAACACAAATTCCTTCATGCACATTCCAGATAAATTGTACAAATAAAGATTCTGGGGATTGCCAATTGGGGTAAGCATACTTCCTAGGTTGGCGGCTATTGTCTGTAATACCAGCACTGGGATTAATAAGTCCTCTTGCTTACATTTCTTTAAAATTATCATGGCAAACGGTACAAATGTAAAAAGCGCCACATCATTGGTTATTAGCATACTAAAGAAAAAGCATAAGAACACTAGCATCATGGAAAGCTGTCTTGTATTCCTTGTCTTTTTTAATAGTCTACTGCCAATAGCATCAAATAATCCTGTCTCTTGTAGTCCTGACATAATAATCATAAGGCTTAACAATATCCCTAATACACGCCAGTCTATATAAGACAGGTATTCTTTTGACGGTGGTACAAAAAAGGCAGAGAACACCGCTAATAGAATGGCTATTGCCAAAACGGTTTCCTGTTTGACAAACATCATAACTTTTTCTTTCATTTTTATAATACCTTTCTTTTTGTTTTAGGGAAAGTATCGCGAAGATTTTCCTTTTTTAATCCCTTCAAATTCTTATATTGTCTTGTTGTCATATCCGACCAAGCTTTTGTAATTTCATCTGTCAGTATTGCATATTCTCGACCTTTTTTAACGCCTGATTTCTGCCACTCGTCTGTCAAAGCATTACGAACCTTAATTGACATAAGTCTTTGTTGAATCCACTCATCACTGTAACCCTTGCGCTGATAAGTTTCTAAAGCTCTATCAATTGCCTGTTCAGGATCAATTGTTTCTTCAATTCGTTCCGCGCCAACTGCTGCTAACCAACGTTTAAATGGTTCTGCCTTAGGCGAAGGAATAGATTGGATGATTCGAAAAAGTTGCTCAACTGTAGCAACATCTGTAAGTCTCATCTTTCCATCAGTTGCTTCCATTTTCAACTGGTGACAATTTGTCACCAGTTCACTTCCTTCATCTTTTAATCGTTGTTTTAATTTGTTCCAGTATTTCCGGCCATCCACACTTTCAGTTAAAATCCCTACCACATCGACTACTGAAAACCACCAGCATTCCTTCTCCTCATCCCATACAGTTCTGACTTTCTTATCCTCGTAAAGTTGAATATTATCTCTATTTTCCATCCGGGCTGTCTCCCTTTTTTATTTTCTCCATACGAATATAATACTCTAGCAATCTAAGGACATATTCTGGAGCGTGCCTATTATCTCTTTCCCATTCAGTTACTGTTCTGTAAGGAATCATAAAATAGTCACAAAAAGCCTTACGATTCATTCCTGTCATTTCTCTCAATTCTTTTATTTTATTCTGTGTATTATTATCCATTTATTTCACTCCTTTTCATACACATTGTGTATTTGTGTATATTATACATCATAAAGCATAATTACACAATGCGTATTTGCAAGAACATAAAAAAGCCCGCAATCCCTATAAAAACTAGGGTTTACGGGTTTTTTGTCTTTTATCAGGTCTACTCAAACTCCCTACAGGTCAAGTTATTTCCTGTGGTTTAGTGGATTTTTGCTTTCAGAAACAGCGTCTTCTCGTCTATTTCTTTTTATTATTTTCAGTTTTCAAAATTTCAGGTATCATTTGGGTATCACGAATGGGTATCAATGTGCCTACTGGTATTATGACTCTGATGCGAAAAATGGACAAGGATTTTTTACTTTCTACCGCAACACTTTTTATACTTCTTTCCAGAACCGCAAGGACATGGATCGTTAGGATATATTTTCTTTTCTACACTTACAGCCTTTCCACCCAATCCATTTGGATAAAGAGATGTCGCAATAGTATCCGCATTACTTTCTAAATCAACCGGTATCCCCATCTCTTTTAATTGTGATGCTGCATCTCTTAGCATTGTAGCTGCATGAGAACTTCCCGGCACGATTGTAGGCATTCCGCCAGCTAGTTCTCTTCTTATCAGTTCATTTGGCTTATGACCTCTGTTTTCTTTCATTCTTGTGTTGTTATGAGCATCCATAAGCAATCCCAAAAACTCATTTATTTGCTTTTCACTCTTAAATACCAAATCTGCATCTGACATTTTACTAATCACATCCGCCGGAGATTCCCCCTCGTAGCTGTTTGCCCATACCTGTAGACACCACGAAACAGCCTGCTCATATGGTAAATCCAGTTTCCGCATAAAAAAAGTTTGTAATTTTTTATATGCCAATGAACTTTCTTCATATCCTATTCTACAAATTTTTTCAATCTGCTGTACCGATGGTATATAAAAATCTTTATCCATTTGGCTATCCAATAGATATCCCACTTCATCATTCTCCAGTATTGGTATATGTATAAACAATCCTTTTGAAGAATAAATCGGATCATCCTTCGGCCAATCTTGTAATCCCAAGCTTCTCATCGGGAAAATACACGATTCCACAATATCTACGGGCATTTCCCATAGCATAGCAATCATTTCATCTATGGTATCCTTAACCTTTAATTTGTATAACTCATAAATAACTTCCACCGGAGCGATTCCATAATAGTTTATGAAAAAGTGCACGCATTTCATCATCCATCCTTTTTTGTATTGATCTGATTCCAAAGCTTCATCATCAATCCTCTTGAAAACAGCAGATACCTCTTCAAACACACAGAATCTGTCCGACATCTCGTCAAAAGCACCCAGCCAGTACATATGCAGCTGCATACTATCCACTACATCATTTATAGAAATATCCTGCGGTACGTCACATGCTTTGCGAAAAAGAAACATTTGCTCCTTGGTCAAACATGCCAATCTGCTTCGAAGCATATCCTCTGCACAGAAACAATCAAGAATCCTCTCTATCAGTGCAGCTTTACGAAGTCCTGAACATTTTCTTAATTCAAAACTTCTCGCCTGATCCAACAACTGTTCTTTTGTATATTCTTCTAAATGCTCTTTTAATAACATATAGTTTCCTCCAATGCAGTTCAATTCTTCAGACATTATACCGTTTAACTTTTATTACAACTCTATAAACTCATATCTACCTGATCCATAACCAGTTACTTTCTTAATTACTTTTGCAGCCTTCATCGCATTCATAACATTTGTTGCTTTTGATTTCGAGCAACTTAACCATTCCTGAACATTTGCCTGTCCAAATGGAACGCCTGTACCACATGCACAAAATACCTGTTCAATATTCTTGATAAACTTATCTGTTATTTCCGCTTCTCTGAATAATGGCATATATTTTTCAAAAGTGTTGCTTACTTTCTGAGCATTATTGATTACTTTTCCAGCCGCATTGCTTACTTCTTTAAGAGTGTTGCACATATTTTTCGTAGCATTGCTTACTTTTTCCTGAGTGTTGCTTACTTTTCTGAACATTGTAACCTTTATACCATCACCGAATTCTTCAAAGAGCGGTTCTGATAATCCATACTCTGTGCATCTATTATATAGCCTTGGAATTCCTGTTCCCCATGATTCAATAATATGCATATAATGAAATGCCTCTGCAATAGCTTCATTCCTGCATCTTGATTTGCCCATTTTTGCTGTCGCTATATCAAGACCTCCATATAACATTCCCGGTGACAACACTTCAATCCTATCATCAAATATGCACACCTGTACACAAGCTTCATCAAGATAGCTTCTATGAACCACGGCATTTGCAACCATCTCTCTGATAGCTTTTGTAGGCAATTCGTATTCCTCACTTCTGTATACACCGTTAATTTCTGCACCTAAGTTAATATGTCTTAATATAAAATGGTACGCATCATCTACCTGTTCATATATCGGTCCCGTGAATTCTTTTTGATCTATAAATATATCTCTTGTAGTACCTTTGAACAATGCGCACTGAACCTTCGCATTTCTATTCTTATTATCTGTCATAAGTTCAAATGCATTTGTAACGCTAAATTTTTTTCCAGACTTACTAAGCACTCCAAAATCTTCCAGCTTTTCAAGCGTCATATCCTTTACTTCTGCTTTTTCATCCTCAGATTTACAAGCTTCTAGTGCAATACGCTTCATTTCTTTACATAAATGCAACGCTTTCTTTTCATCATATTCTTTCCCAATACAGAGCATCTTATCATAGGACAGATTCTGCCCTTCAATCTCTAATTCCTTTAACTTTCTTGCATCTGCTGGTCTACTTGTCCCATTTATTCTAATATATGCGGTTGTTTCTTTGCCTTTACTTGCAATATAGTATGGTCTGAATTTACCCGGAACAACCTCTACCTCAAGAACAGTTTTCCCTTCTAAGGTTCTCATTGTAATATCCGGATCTATCTG
>JAXJPW010000016.1:0-1679 GCA_036311465.1 Agathobacter sp. | reverse complement strand
TAGTTAGATTGAATATTGATGATATAGATTTTTCTGAACGAGAATGTGTTGTTTACGGAAAAGGTGATAAGGAGCGTAAGGCATACTTTGATGCAAAGACAAAGATTCATTTGATAAACTATATTGAATCAAGGACGGATGATAATAGCGCATTATTTGTTTCATTGAACAAACCACACAATAGGCTTACAGAGAGTGGTGTGGAACTACGACTCAGAGAAATGGGAAAACGGCTTGGAGTAGAAAAAGTGCATCCACATAAGTTTAGAAGAACTATGGCAACTAGAGCGATAGAAAAGGGAATGCCGATAGAACAGGTTCAGAAGATTCTTGGGCATGAGCAGATTGATACAACACTTAGGTATGCTATGGTGAATCAGAATAATGTAAAATTGGCACATAGGAAGTACATATCATAATTAAAAGAATTAGTATATATTTTGGATGAATAATAATGCTTGATGTGATAGAATGTATATGGAATAAGCGGATAAAAGTCACGCTTAATTTTGAATTTGTAAAGATGTCAGAATACAAAAGTAATTCCATATAGTAGAGGTATAATTGTAATGAAAAAGAGTATCACAAAAAATGCAATAGTAAGATATTTGATAATATGTTTCTGTATTACATATTTGTCATGGGGATGTGTTGCGTTTTATTCTAGAGCTCAAAATGTAAACTTTAACACATACACGTGGATGTTGATACTATATGTTTTAGGGGTAATATCTCCAGCAATTTCAGCGATATTTGTTGAGAGGACTTATGAAAAAAAGAAATATAAAGAAATAATCAAAGGAATTTTTAGGCTACCGTCTCATAAAAGCGATTGGGTGATTGGATTAATAGCAGTATCTGTACTACAGCTACTGCCCTACTTTGTCTGGAGTGGTGAAATTGTGAGTTCTTTTGTAAATTTGGTTATTCTTATTCCTATGTTTTTAATAATTGGCGGAATGGAAGAAATTGGATGGAGAGGATTTTGGCTAAAAAGAGAACTACAGATTAATGAACAAAGGAGATTTTGGGTAGTTCTTAAGGTGGGAATTGTATGGCAACTGTGGCATTTACCACTGTTTTTAATGCTTGGCACATATCAACAACTTAGAACAAACATTTTATTACATACGCTGTCAACATTAGCTATAACGTTTTTGATAGGTGGGTTGTATATAAGAGGCCGCAGTACATTTTTATGTGTGATATTGCATAGCTTGATTAATTCACTTAGTGATATTGTTGTTGTGAATCAAAATTTGATAAGTAGCATTGTTATTATGATGGCGTGTATTGGCTTTTTTTTCATAATGGATATCGGGGACAGAAAGGAAAGTGCATGTGTATATAAGATAGAATGAAAGATGAAGCGATAAATTCCAATAAGTCGAACAGTTAGAAATACTTGAATTTGTAAGGGAGCGAGTCTATATGGATAATAAAAGAAAAAAGAGAAGTAAGGGTATGGGCTTGTGTGGTGGTTTGGTCACGCTATTTATAATTTTAAAAATTACGGATGTTATTTCCTGGTCGTGGCTGTGGGTGTTTTCTCCAATCTGGATTACATTAATAATTTGTATTGTAGCTTTTGGTTTAATACTCGTTGAAGGTAGAATAAAAAAAGGAAAATGGTAATCAAATTCTTAAAAAAAATGGGAATTTTACGGTATGTAAAAGAC
>JAXJPW010000015.1:0-5803 GCA_036311465.1 Agathobacter sp. | reverse complement strand
AAGGGTAAGGGAATCAAGTATGCTGATGAAGTTATTAGACGTAAAGTTGGTAAGACTGGTAAAAAATAATTAAAGGAGTGGACAAGTAATGGTTAGTAAGAAATCAAGAACAGAAGTTCGTGTAAAGAAACATAACAGAATGCGTAATCATCTTGCTGGTACAGCACAGCGTCCTCGTTTAGCTGTATTCAGAAGCAATAACCATATGTATGCTCAGATTATTGATGATACAGTTGGAAATACACTTGTTTCTGCATCAACACTTGATAAAGATGTTAAAGCAGAAATCGAGAAGACTAATAACGTAGATGCAGCTGCTAAGCTTGGTACTGTAATCGCAAAGAAAGCTTTAGATAAGGGTATTTCAACAGTTGTCTTCGATAGAGGTGGATTTATTTACGCAGGTAAAGTAAAGGCATTAGCTGAAGCAGCTAGAGAAGCTGGTTTAGAGTTTTAGGAGGAGACAAACATGAAACGTGAATTAATTGATGCTAGTCAGCTTGAATTAGTTGATCAGGTAGTAGACATCAAGCGTGTAACAAAGGTTGTTAAAGGTGGACGTAACATGCGTTTCACAGCTCTTGTTGTAGTTGGTGACAAGAACGGACACGTTGGTGCTGGTCTTGGAAAGGCTGCAGAAATTCCTGAAGCTATCCGTAAAGGAAAAGAAGATGCAATTAAGAGCATGATCTCTGTTAAGTTAGATGATGTAAACAGTATTACACATGATGTAACAGGAAAATATACAGGTGCTTCCGTATTATTAAAGAAGTCTCCTGAAGGTACTGGTATTATCGCTGGTGGTCCAGCTCGTTCAGTATGTGAGCTTGCAGGTATCCAGAATATCCGTACAAAATCTTTAGGATCAAACAATAAGCAGAACGTAGTACTTGCTACAATCGAGGCACTTAAGCAGTTAAGAAGCCCAGAGGAAGTTGCTAGACTTCGTGGTAAATCTGTAGAAGAAATCTTAGGATAGGAGGAATTGAGAGATGGCAGATAGAGTAAAAGTAACACTTATCAAGTCTACAATCGGTGCAGTTCCTAAGAACAAGAAGACTATTGAGGCTCTTGGATTAACTAAGTTAGGAAAGACAGTAGAGTTACCAAACAACGCAGCTACACAGGGCGCTGTTCGTAAAGTAGCACCATACGTAAAGGTAGAAGAAGTTTAATAAGACAAGGAGGTACCGTGATGGATTTATCTAATTTAAAGGCAGCTGAAGGTTCAGTGCATAGTGATAATTTCCGTAGAGGCCGTGGACACGGATCAGGAAACGGTAAGACTGCTGGTAAGGGACATAAGGGTCAGAAGGCTCGTTCAGGAGCTCCAAGACCAGGTTTCGAAGGTGGCCAGATGCCATTATATAGAAGATTACCTAAGAGAGGTTTCAAGAATAGAAACTCTAAGGAAATCGTTGGTATTAATGTTGCAGTTCTTGAGCAGTTCGATAATGATGCAGTTGTTTCAGTTGAGACATTAATTGAAGCTGGTATCGTTAAGAACCCAAGAGATGGAGTAAAGATCCTCGGAAATGGCGAACTTACTAAGAAGCTTACAGTTCAGGCTAACGCATTCAGTGCTAGCGCTAAAGAGAAAATCGAAGCTCTTGGTGGAAAAGCAGAGGTGATCTAATGATTGAGACACTCCGTAATGCATTCAAAATTAAAGAAATACGTACAAGAGTATTTTTTACATTTCTCATGTTAATCATTATCCGAATTGGAAGCGAGCTTCCAATTCCGGGTATTGACGGTGAAGTGTTTAAGCAGTTCTTCGCAGACAAAAATGCAGAAGGTTTAGGCTTCGTAAATGCAATTACTGGTGGATCATTCGAGAAGATGTCTGTATTTGCATTAAATATTACACCATACATTACATCTTCAATTATCATGCAGTTGCTTACAATAGCAATTCCTAAATTAGAGGAGATACAGCGTGACGGAGAAGAGGGAAGAAAGAAGATTACTAAGGTAACTCGTTACCTTACAATCGGATTAGGTTTAATTGAAGCTATTGCAATGACAATCGGCTTTGTTAATACTAAATCAATTAAATCTGCTGACAAGAATATGCTTACATATGTAATGATCGTTATCGTTCTTACAGCAGGATCTGCAGTACTTATGTGGATTGGTGAGCGTATTACTGAAAAGGGTATCGGAAATGGTATTTCAATTGTACTTACAATTAATATTATTTCTCGTATGCCAGAAGATCTTGGAAAATTATGGACTATGTTCGTTTCAACACAGACAGTAGTGGCAAAGGCAGTTCTTGCAGTTGTTATTATCTGTGCAATTATTGTAGCTACTGTAGTATTTGTTATTGTACTTCAGGCTGCTGAGAGACGTATTCCAGTTCAGTACTCTAAGAAGATTCAGGGCAGAAAGCAAGTTGGTGGACAGCAGATGCATATTCCACTTAAGGTTAACACTGCTGGTGTTATCCCAGTAATTTTTGCACAGTCATTATTACAGACTCCTGTAATCATTTGTTCAATTCTTGGCAAAGGACAGGGATCTGGATGGGGCGCTAAAATACTTAAAATGTTATCTCAGAGTAACTGGTGTAATCCAAAGGATCCACTTTCATCAATTGGATTAGTTGTATATATTGTATTAGTTATTGCTTTTGCATATTTCTACACACAGATTACATTCAACCCATTAGAGATAGCTAACAATATGAAGCGTGCTGGCGGATTTATTCCTGGTATCAGACCTGGAAAGCCAACAAGCGATTATTTAAATCAAATATTAAATTATATCGTATTTATAGGTGCGGTTGGTCTTGCAATCGTTGCATTTATTCCAATTTTCTTTAGTGGAGTATTTAATGCAAACGTATCTTTCGGTGGAACATCAATTATCATCATTGTTGGTGTAGTAATTGAGACACTCAAGCAGGTTGAGTCACATATGAAAGTTCGTTACTATAAAGGATTTTTAAATGATTAAAATGTACAATTGGAGATACTGGTTTTCAGTATCTCCATTCGTGCTATCAAGTAAGGAGAATTATATATGAAGATAATTATGTTAGGGGCACCTGGTGCTGGAAAAGGTACACAGGCTAAGCAGATCGCAGCTAAGTATGATATTCCACATATCTCAACAGGAGATATTTTCCGTGCAAACATCAAAAACGGAACAGAGCTTGGTAAGAAAGCAAAGACATACATGGATCAGGGTGCATTAGTTCCAGATGAGCTTACATGTGACCTTGTTGTAGATAGAATTCAGCAGGAGGACTGCAAGAATGGTTTTGTACTTGATGGATTCCCACGTACAATTCCACAGGCAGAGGCACTTGATGCTGCACTTAAGAACTTGAACCAGACAATGGATTATGCAATTGATGTTGATGTTCCAGATGACAACATTGTTAACCGTATGGGTGGAAGAAGAGCCTGCGTTAACTGTGGAGCAACATATCATATCCAGTTTAATCCAACAAAGGTTGAGGGAAAATGTGATGCATGTGGCAATGACTTAATCATTCGTGATGATGATAAGCCGGAGACAGTTCTTAAGAGACTTACTACTTATCATGAGCAGACACAACCACTTATCGAGTACTATAGCAAGCAGGGTATCCTCAAATCTGTTGACGGAACACAGCCAATGGACGATGTATTCGCAGCAATAGTTGCGATTTTAGGAGAATAATATGCCTGTTACCATTAAATCTGACCAGGAGCTTGAGCTTATGCGTGAGGCTGGAAGAATCCTTGCGGCAGTTCACCAGGAGCTTGGAAAAGCAATTAAGCCTGGGATGTCTACACTTGATGTGGACCGGTTGGGCGAAGAAATGATACGAAGCTATGGCTGTACCCCATCATTTTTGAATTTGTATGGCTATCCGGCATCCATTTGCGTATCCGTAAATGAAGAAGTGGTTCATGGAATTCCTAGCGATAAGCATATTATTCAAGAGGGAGATATTGTGAGTCTTGATGCCGGTGTGATTTATAAAGGATACCATTCAGATGCTGCAAGAACAATTGCAGTTGGGGACGTTGGCAAAGAAGCGAGAGAGCTTATAGAACATACCAGAAGAAGTTTCTTTGAAGGAATGAAGTTTGCCACAGAGGGTAATCATTTATTTGATATATCTGCTGCAATCGGAGATTATGCCGAGAGCAAAGGATATGGAGTAGTCAGAGATCTGGTAGGTCATGGAATTGGAACTGACTTACATGAAGATCCGGAGATTCCGAACTTCAGACAGAAATGGCCAAGAAAGGGTATTAAGCTGAAGTCGGGAATGACATTGGCAGTTGAGCCAATGATTAATGAAGGAACACCGGAAGTTATGTGGTTGAGCGATGAGTGGACTGTAATTACAGAGGACTTAAAGCTTTCGGCGCATTATGAAAACACGATACTTATAACAAAAGGAAAACCCGAGATCCTCACATTGACCGAGGATGAAAAAGCAGCCGGCTTACTCGATTGGTTTTAAACTCAGCAGGAAGATTTAGTACAGGAGGAAATAAAAATGTCAAAGGCAGACGTAATCGAAGTTGAAGGAGTTGTAGTAGAGAAGCTCCCAAACGCTTTTTTTAAGGTAGAGTTAGAGAATGGACATCAGATTCTTGCAACAATCAGTGGAAAGTTAAGAATGAACTTCATTCGTATTCTTCCAGGAGATAAAGTAACAATTGAGATGTCTCCATACGACCTTACAAAGGGTAGAATTATCTGGAGAGATAAATAATCAATTTTTTTCTGATATAATTTTTGACAAAATATGTTGACTTCTTGAAAGTGTCCATGTATAATATTATACGGACACTTTTGGGAAAGTACCAGAAATTGGACTTTTAGTGAGAAAGGAGGATTTGCTGTGAAGGTAAGATCATCAGTTAAACCTATTTGCGAAAAGTGCAAAGTTATCAAGAGAAAAGGAAGCATTCGCATTATCTGCGAGAATCCAAAGCATAAGCAGAGACAGGGTTAATTATTTCTAATGTATACCCTGTTGTTTGTGCGTTTTAAAGTTTACCTTTTCAACGCAGGAATCAACAGATTCTTATTTAAATTATGTGCGGCTGCAGCAGGAAGTATTCTTGCTGTTCATAATAAACAGATGACACTCTGGCGGTTGGCTGGAACATACCGAACAGTTAACTGCGAATAAGTCAAATACGGAAGGAACATTTATATACACACATTTCAGGACGTGCAACCGTAGCTGTATATGGATGTTGTTCGGGTAAGGATATATAGTTGCAGATATATCATTGAATTAGAAACTTTAATCAATTTAGGAAAATTTTATGGAGGTGTAAACACACATGGCTCGTATTGCAGGTGTAGATTTACCAAGAGAAAAACGTGTAGAAATCGGTTTAACATACATCTACGGAATTGGTAGAGTAAGCTCAAACCGTATCCTTGAGGCAGCTGGTGTTGATCCTAGCACTCGTGTTAGAGATCTTACAGATGACGAAGTTAAGAGAATTAGTACAGTTATCGATGAGACACAGACTGTAGAAGGTGATCTTAGAAGAGAAATCGCATTAAATATTAAGAGACTTCAGGAAATCGGATGTTATCGTGGAATCCGTCATAGAAAGGGACTTCCAGTACGTGGACAGAAGACAAAGACAAACGCTAGAACACGTAAGGGTCCAAAGAGAACTGTAGCAAACAAGAAGAAGTAATAGTACTTCAGTTTATATTATTCGAGAAAGTAGGTTAGTTTAATAATGGCTAAGAATGTTGCAAAGAAAACAACTAAAAAGCGTGTAAAGAAAAACGTTGAACGCGGACAGGCACATATTCAGGCATCTTT
>JAXJPW010000014.1:0-20814 GCA_036311465.1 Agathobacter sp. | reverse complement strand
TTCATATCAGCGTTTGCTGAACAGTGCATTGAAGCAATTCCCTTAAGTGGAAGGTAGTAGTTCATCATAGAGAACATACCCTTCTTCATCTCTCCGCCGTACCATGTGTTAATGATAACCTGTTCACGGCTTGTAATATTAAATGCTACACAAGTCTCTGAGTTAAGTCCTAACTCCTTGTAGTTCTCAACCTTAGCCTTTGAAGCGTTATATACAACGAAATCAGGCTCGAAGTTCTTAAGTTCATCCTCTGTAGGAATGATGAACATGTTCTTTACGAAATGAGCCTGCCAAGCAACCTCAACGATGAAACGAACTGCCATACGTGTGTCAGCATTAGCTCCACAGAAAGCATCAACAACAAATAATCTCTTGTTTGAAAGCTCTTTCTTAGCAAGGTCCTTAACTGTAGCCCATGTGTCCTCAGACATTGGATGGTTGTCATTTGGATAAACCTCTGAATCCCACCATACTGTATCCTTAGAGTTCTCATCCATAACGATATACTTATCTTTTGGAGAACGTCCTGTGTAGATACCTGTCATAACGTTAACTGTTCCAAGCTCTGTCTCCTGACCTACTTCGTATCCCTCAAGACCAGCCTTTGTCTCTTCCTCAAATAACTGCTCGAAAGAAGGATTGTAAACTATCTCAGTAGTTCCAGTGATGCCATACTTTGTTAAATCGATTGTTGCCATCTTAATTTACCTCACTTTATTATAATATTATTTGTTATCACATTTACTACAACATAATAAAACAGTTGTAACCTAAAATCAATAATATTTTGTGATATTTTTAACAATTTTATTAAAAAAGCTTGGTTGAAGGTACTCCTCAACCAAGCTCATTAGTATTTTACTATCTTTTATTACAAACGTCAATTAGTTATTGATGAGTTTGTCATCTTCGTTGTTCCAGCTGTAAAGCTTACGAACTTCCTCACCAACCTTCTCAGCTGGATGCTCTGCTGCAAGCTTTCTCATTGCCTTGAAGTGTACCTGCTTTCCAGCATCTGACATATCAAGTAAGAATTCCTTAGCAAATGATCCGTCCTGAATATCAGAAAGAACCTTCTTCATAGCCTTCTTTGTCTCTTCTGTGATAATCTTAGGTCCTGTAATATAATCACCATACTCAGCTGTGTTAGAGATAGAGTATCTCATTCCTGCAAAACCTGACTGGTAGATAAGGTCTACAATAAGCTTCATCTCGTGGATACACTCAAAGTATGCATTTCTTGGATCATATCCAGCCTCTGTAAGAGTCTCAAAACCTGCCTGCATAAGTGCACAAACACCACCACAAAGAACAGCCTGCTCACCGAAAAGGTCTGTCTCTGTCTCTGTACGGAATGTTGTCTCAAGAACACCAGCTCTAGCTCCACCGATAGCAAGTGCATATGCAAGTGCTGTCTCAAGAGCCTTTCCTGTAGCATCCTGCTCTACAGCTACTAAACAAGGAACACCCTTTCCAGCCTGATACTCTGAACGTACTGTATGACCTGGTCCCTTTGGAGCGATCATTGTAACATCAACATCTGCTGGTGGTACGATACATCCAAAATGAATATTGAAACCATGAGCAAACATTAACATATTTCCTGGCTCAAGGTTTGGCTCGATATCATTCTTGTAAAGTGCAGCCTGCTTCTCATCATTGATAAGGATCATGATGATATCAGCTTTCTTTGCTGCTTCAGCTGCTGTATAAACTTCGAAGCCCTGCTTCTCAGCCTTAGCCCATGACTTACTTCCTTCATAAAGTCCGATGATAACATTACATCCTGACTCCTTTGCATTTAATGCATGAGCATGACCCTGACTACCATAACCAATAACTGCAATTGTCTTACCATCTAATAATGATAAATTACAATCTTCCTGATAAAAAATCTTTGCATCTGACATTTTCTATTTCCTCCTAAAATATAACTAATCTAAATTATAACTAATCCAATTATAACTAATCTAAAAATGTAACATCACTTGAACCGCGAGTTAGTCCGGTAACACCTGTTCTCGCCAACTCAAGAATCTCATATCCATCTAAAAGACCAAGAAATGCATCTAACTTGCCCTGATGACCGGTAAGCTCAATCACCATTGAATCTGCTGTAACATCAACAATCTTACCATGATAAATCTCAGTAACATTCATAATAGGCTGTCTTTGCACATCTGTTGCTCTTATTTTTACAAGAATAAGCTCTCTGGTAACTGAAGTTCCATATTCAAGAAGCTTAATATCCAGTACGTCCTCCAGCTTAGCCAACTGCTTCTCAATCTGTTCTAAACACTGGTCATCACCACTGGCAACAACAGTAATTCTCGAAAAGCGATCATCAGCAGTCACTCCAGCAGATATACTTTCCATGTTGTATCCTCTTCTACTGAAAAGTCCTGACACTCTACTAACAACACCAGGATTATTTTCTACTAAAAGAGAGTATGTCTGTTTTCTCATAAAAAATCGTCCTTTATAACTTTTTTGTTCACTCACATTGAAATAATATTACTATAATCAAAGTTTGTCAAGCACTTATATTATTATTCCCTCAAGTTATATGCTCAATAACATTTTTTACTATATTATTCTCCTATTGGATTTCCATATCCATCTACACTTATATTACCTGAGAAGATGAGTATTCCCTCAACGAATCCCCAGATTGCAATACCTGCAGCTGTAAATAATCCAACAACAAAACATGCCAGCAAATATGAAATAATTGTTCCTACCAGCTGAATTATTCCCTTAGTTGTATATCCAAGGTAGAAATTATGTACGCCAAATGCTCCGAGAAAAATTCCAAGTAATCCAGCAACTACCTTTGATTTCTGATTTGGAATTGGCATTGGCCTTGTCATCTGTCCTGTTGCAAGACCCACACCACAGTTTGGACATGCAAAGGCATTTGGTGGAACCGGTTTTCCACATTCCTGACAATAATTGTAACCTGTTCCTCTTGCGGCTCCACACTTCACACACATGATTGCATTGTCTGAAACATATGCCTCACCGCAGTTCTTACAAAAATACATATCTATTCCCTCCATTTTCCAATATATGTAATCGTTATGTGCCTATACTACTATAGAATGTATAATGTTGCAAGTAAATTACAATATCTGTGCCACTCTTAACATTACCAGCTTGTTTTTATTAAAAATAGAACCATAATACTTTTGTGGAATTGGCGTTGCCACAGATCCAACTTCTATTGTTATAAATGGTATTTTTTGATTATAAATGAAATATTCTCTAGAGCATCCATTGCTATCATCATTGTCATAGCTCCCTGCATCTGCGTATCCTGTTGTTTTTCTTGCAACATTATACATTTTCCTGATTTGTGACTTAAGTTTTTTGTCATTTCCTCTGTAAGAGCCAAAAATTATCTGCCCCATGGCATGATAACTTATTACTCCCAAAGTTTTTTGTGACTTTTTCAGTTTCTTAGCAATGGAAATAATTGCCTGTGTCTCCTTTTCACTGGCTGCTTTTTTTCCGGTATAATCCACTGTGTTCTTTCCTCTAACTTTGAACTTATATGGGAAATTTCTGTTGAGGTTTACCCCATTCTTGTTTCCCTTCCATCTTGCATTTTTCTTTTGCGATATTTCAACCCCATCAGGATTTGCCATCATCACATAATGAACATTACATTTTTTAAAAACATTTCCCGGGATTTTCCCATCTATCTTTTTATTATAGTTTTCCAAATAATATTCCAGCTGTTTCATGCAAATCACAGTGGTCACATACTCTCTGGCATGCAGCTCTGATATAATCAGTAAAGATTTCTTAGCATTTCTGTTTCCCAATATTACATCATATATTTTCTTACCCTTACCGCTTTTTCCGATTATGTCATACTGAACATACTCGCTATACTTTTTACACAACTGGCTGATATCCTTTTCCATCTCTGCGTATGTGTATTTCTGATGATTCATTGATACAAAGGAAGCATTATCGAATGAACAGGTCATTTCTTTCTTTTTGTATTTCGTTGGCTCCTCTTCCTTTTCACCCTCGTCTTTATTCTCGTCTTTGTTCTCGTCTTCAGTTTCTTCTTCAGTGTTTTCTTCCTGTTCACTTTCAGACGGAACTGGAATTTTTGCTATCACCTTAAAGGAATACTTTCTGTTCTTTTCAACTGAAATTTTAATATCGCATTTCTTTATGGTCTTTATCAGTTTATACTTTTTGGCTTTTTGTTCTTTCTTATATACGTCATAGCTTGTAGCACCCTTAACAGGTTCCCAGTAGACCTTTACACTTTTTGTTGAAAGACTGGTTGTCTTAAGTCCCTTTGCATTTGCTATTTCATTCCCCATTCCCAAACATAACATAAATACTATACACCCGAAAATAAAATGTTTTACTCTTTGCAATACCCTGTCCTCCTGCTTTTCTGATACTTTAGTACCTCTTTGTATAAAATTCTAATCGTTTATTATTCATTTGTCCATAAACAATAAAAACATTGAACTTTTTTCTTTACGACTGTTTTTTTTATGGTAGAATGTCAAGTGAAAAAAAATTAGCATGGAGGTTCATCATGGGTGGATTTTTTGGTGTAGCATCAAAAGACGACTGTGTTTTTGATCTTTTCTTCGGAATTGATTATCATTCACATCTCGGAACAAGGCGAGGCGGAATGCTCGTTTATGACGATCAGAAGGGTTTTGATCGCGCAATTCATAATATTGAAAATGCTCCTTTCAGAACAAAATTTGATAAAGAAGTTAATCAAATGAAGGGACGTCTTGGAATAGGCTGTATTTCAGATTATGAGCCACAGCCTTTGGTAGTTCGTTCTCATCATGGCACTTTTGCTCTTACAACAGTTAGCAAAATCAATAATATGGACGAATTAACTAAGCTTATTTTCGAAAATGGCTGCTCTCATTTCTTAGAGATGAGCGGCGGAGAAATCAATGCAACAGAATTAGTTGCAGCTTTAATTAATCAGAAAGAAAATCTGATAGAGGGTATAAATTACGCCCTTGAGGTAGTAGATGGTTCTCTTTCTATTCTTTTAGCAACTCCACAAGGAATCTACTGTGCCAGAGATAAATATGGAAGAACTCCAATTGTAATTGGTAAAAAGGATGGTGCCTTCTGCGCCGCCTTCGAGAGTTTTTCTTATGCCAACCTTGGTTACAAGGATTACAAGGAATTAGGACCTGGTGAAATCGTTGTTCTTACTGATTCTAACTGTGTAACACTTGTACAGCCTGGTTCTGATATGAAGATTTGTACCTTCCTTTGGGTATACTATGGCTATCCAGCCAGCAGCTACGAAGGTATCAGCGTTGAGAAAATGCGTTACAACTGTGGTGAGAAAATGGCCGGACGTGACAATGTTGATGTAGACATCGTTGCAGGAGTTCCTGATTCCGGAACAGCACATGCTGTAGGTTATGCTAATGCCTCAGGCATTCCATTTTCAAGACCATTTATCAAATATACTCCAACATGGCCTCGTTCATTTATGCCAACTATTCAGACACAGCGTAATCTCATTGCCAAAATGAAAATGCTTGCTGTTCAGGATTTGGTTAAAGATAAAAAGCTTCTCCTAATTGACGATTCCATTGTTCGTGGAACACAGCTAAGAGAAACTACAGAATTCCTTTATGAAAGTGGAGCTAAAGAGGTTCATATCAGACCTGCCTGTCCTCCACTCTTATATGGATGTAAATATCTTAACTTCTCAAGGTCAACATCTGAGATGGATTTAATTACACGTCGTGTAATTGCAAGACTTGAAAACGGAAATGTTACTGACGAAATTCTTCAGGAATATTCTGATCCAGATTCACCAAAATATGAAAAGATGGTTGAAGAAATTGGAAAAGAATTACATTTCACTTCTCTTCGCTTTAACCGCTTGGATGATATGCTGGATTCAGTAGGAATTGATAAGTGCAAGCTCTGCACTTACTGCTGGGATGGTAAAGAATAAAGATTATGGGAGTTGGCTATATGCCAATTCCCTTTTTTTGTATAGTTTTAGTACTCTCTTTTAGTACTCAGTTTTAGCACACACTTTGGGTACTCGATTTCAGCACTCAAGTCTCTGAGATGGTTCATACTCTACAAGAGTCTCTCCAACCTGACATCTTAGAAAAAACACTTCCACTCCTGCTCTTTTTGCCTCCTCAAGGGCTTTTCCAAAATCAGGATCCATATCAATATTGGGACGCACTTCATCTATTCCATTCATCTGAATTGCAAATGTCACTATGCACTTATATCCTTGTTTCACTGCAGAGGTCAGCTCCTTAAGATGCTTCACACCTCTTTCTGTCGGAGCATCAGGGAAATATCCTACTCCGCCTATTTCCAGAGTACATCCTTTAACCTCCATCAGGTACTTTTGTTCGCCTTTTTCCATATAGAAATCTATTCTGGAATTATTATACTTATATTCAGGCTTTATATAGTCAAAGCTTTGGGTTTGAAGCCACTCTGCCACAATCTTGTTAGGGGCCTGAGAATCAATATTTATCCATCCCATGCCCTCTTTCCAGACTGTTACCAAATCATACTTTGTCTTACGGTTTGGATTATCTGCTATCTCAAGTATTACGTCTATTCCAGGTATTAATAATTCTCTACATCTTCCTGTGTTTTTAACATGTACAGTTTCAACCTGCCCCTCAACTTCAACATGAGCAATAAAGCGATTAGGCCTGTCAATGAACTTCCCCTTAATAATCTTATTGTATTTCATAATGCAATTACACTCTCCCTGACACAAATATGATACATAAAATACAAATAAGGACTCCCAAAAACCAATCTGGTCTTAAGGAGTCCATTATTATTCATATCTTAAGTAGAGAAATCTTGTTCCCTATTAAAACAGTTAGTTCATTTAATTAGAACTTACCAGCCTTTGCAGCTTCCTCAACAGAAACAGCAACAGCAACTGTCATACCAACCATTGGGTTGTTTCCTGCACCGATAAGACCCATCATCTCAACGTGAGCTGGAACTGATGAAGATCCTGCGAACTGTGCATCTGAGTGCATACGTCCTAATGTATCTGTCATTCCGTATGAAGCTGGTCCTGCAGCCATGTTATCTGGGTGAAGTGTACGTCCTGTACCACCGCCTGATGCTACTGAGAAGTACTTCTTACCCTGCTCGATACACTCTTTCTTGTATGTTCCTGCTACTGGATGCTGGAAACGTGTAGGGTTTGTTGAGTTACCTGTGATAGATACACCAACATTCTCCTTGTGCATGATAGCAACACCTTCCTGAACATCATCAGCACCGTAACACTTAACTGTAGCACGAAGACCATCTGAGTAAGCCTTCTCATATACTGTGTTAAGCTCAGCTGTCTTGTAATCATACTTTGTCTCAACAAATGTAAATCCGTTGATACGTGAGATGATCTGAGCAGCGTCTTTTCCTAATCCGTTAAGGATAACACGAAGTGGCTTCTGACGAACCTTGTTAGCCTTCTCAGCGATACCGATAGCACCCTCAGCAGCTGCGAATGACTCATGTCCAGCTAAGAAACAGAAGCACTCTGTCTCCTCTTCAAGTAACATCTTTCCAAGGTTACCATGTCCTAAACCTACCTTACGATGATCAGCAACTGATCCAGGAATACAGAATGACTGAAGTCCCTCTCCGATTGCTGCAGCAGCATCAGCTGCTCTTCTACAATCCTTCTTGATTGCGATAGCTGCACCTACGATGTAAGCCCAACATGCGTTCTCAAAACAGATTGGCTGGATTCCCTTAACCATGTTGTAAACATCAAGTCCAGCATCCTTTGTAATTTTCTCAGCTTCTTCGATTGAGCTGATACCATAGCTATTTAAAACAGCGTTAATCTGGTCAATTCTTCTTTCATATGATTCAAATAATGCCATTGTTTCAATTTCTCCTTTCTATCTTATTCCTGACGTGGGTCGATGATCTTAGCAGCATCAGCTACGCGACCATACTGTCCCTTAGCCTTCTCCCAAGCTGTATTAGGGTCATCACCCTTCTTGATAAAGTCAGTCATCTTTCCAAGAGAAACGAACTGATATCCAATAACTTCGTTATTCTCGTCTAAAGCGATACCTGTAACATATCCCTCAGCCATCTCAAGGTAACGAACACCCTTCTCCTTTGTTGCGTACATTGTACCAACCTGAGAACGAAGTCCCTTTCCAAGATCCTCAAGACCAGCACCGAATGCAAGTCCGTCATCAGATAATGCAGACTGTGTACGTCCGTAAACGATCTGTAAGAATAACTCTCTCATAGCTGTGTTGATAGCATCACAAACTAAGTCTGTATTTAAAGCCTCAAGGATTGTCTTTCCCTGAAGAATCTCAGCTGCCATAGCTGCTGAATGTGTCATACCAGAACATCCGATAGTCTCAACAAGAGCCTCCTCGATAATTCCGTTCTTAACATTGAGGGAAAGCTTACAAGCACCCTGCTGTGGAGCACACCAGCCTACTCCGTGTGTAAATCCTGAAATGTCCTCAATTTTCTTAGAATGAACCCATTTTCCTTCTTCTGGGATAGGAGCTGGCTCATGTTTTGCGCCCTTAGCTACAGGACACATGTTTTCAACTTCCTTAGTGTAAATCATTATAAGACTCCTTTCACTTATAAATTTGCATTATGTAAAAAACTTTGTTAGCATTTTAACATACCGACAACATTTTATTATATTTTTTGACATAAGTCTAGTGATATTTATATATTATTGACTATCTTTTCTTAATTACATTGTCTTTGTCTTTAAATATTGATCCTTCTGGAATAACTCCACGCACTCTTGAGACTGGATATATGCTCGAATTCCTTCCAACTACGGTTCCAGGGTTAAGCACAGAATTGCAACCCACCTCTACATAATCTCCAAGCATAGCACCAAATTTCTTAAGTCCTGTTTCAATTTCTTCCTTACTATCATAAGAATCCTTTACAACCACCAATGTCTTATCCGACTTTACATTGGACGTAATTGAACCGGCTCCCATATGAGATTTATATCCCAGGATTGAGTCCCCTACATAATTGTAATGTGGAACCTGAACTGTGTTAAAGAGAATAACATTCTTAAGCTCTGTAGAATTACCAACTACTGAGCCTTTGCCTACTATAGCATTTCCTCGAATGAATGCACAGTGTCTTATCTCTGCATCCTCATCGATAATAAGAGGCCCATTTAAGTATGCACTTGGAAAAACCCTGGCACTCTTTGCCACCCAGATATTCTCCCCTCTGCATTCAAACTTGTCCGGATCCAGTGTCGGACCAAGCTTCTTAATATAATCACCAATCCCCGAAAGGGCTTCCCAGGGATATTCAAACTGTGATAAGTACTCTCTTGCAATTGTCTGACTTAAATCATACAAATTCACTATTCTGGCATTATTCATTACTATCACCATTATTTCCTTCCTGTTTTATTTCCTGTTTTGCAGCCTCTTCTGCAACCTGTTCTTTAGCCTCTTCTGCAGCCTCTTCTGCTTCATTCCCCACATCTTCAAACTGTGAGCTTATTGTCTGCATCTCTTCTTCACTTATTGAAGAAAAATCAAGCTTTCCAGCGTCTGCTTTTGAATTCTCACCGCTATTCTCACCTGGATTGTCAAAGTCAAATTTTATCTGATCATCTTCAAATTTGAGACAGGTATCAAATACATTTCCCGATTTGGAGGTAAAACCTGTCACCTTATTTCGGGTCTTTCCTGTTGACAGTAACTCTGCCAGTATCTCCTCTGACAATTCTACCTGTGCTACTGTATGACGAAGCTTATAGCCACACTCACATTCATATTGCCACTGTGCCTTCTTCATTAATTTCTGGCACTTTGGACAAGGCAGGTTAGAATCCACCGGTTCAGGCTTTTCAGGGAAATCAAACTCAATCCTGCCCTCCTCAGATAATCTAAGCGGAGCGTCAAACATCATTCCTGTCTTGGCAATAAAGCCAGTTATCACATCTGTCTTTTTCTCGGTAAGAAGCTGCTTTATCTGTGCCTCCTTCAGCTTAACACCTGCAATTTTACCTATGTTAAACCTGCAGCTGTTCTCATCATCCTTGTCATAATTAGAACAGCCATATCCAAATGGTGTCTCAACAATATCGCCACCGCAGACAGGACAAACCACATCCTTAAGCTTTTTAGCCTCAACACTGTCGAAATCAAACTGAATTGAAAGCTCCTTATTCTCATCCTCTTTAAGCACAAGACAGGCATCAAACTTCTTTCCACTTTTGCCTTTGAAGCCTCTTATTGTTTCTGTTTTCCTATCATTTAGCAGTTGCTTTAGCTGATTTACATTCAGTTTCTTTCCTGCTATCTCTCCCACAGAAAATCTACAGCTACTTGGATCATCCTTCTTATAATTGGCACAGCCGAAGCCAAATGGTGTTGCAACCATATCTCCACCACATACCGGACAGACTACATCCTTAATTGCCGCCGGTGTTACATCATCAAAATCAAAGCGAAGTCCTGTAACCTTGCCTTCTTCATCCTTTGAAAGTGCAACCTTTGCATCAAACTTCTTACCTGACTTTGATTTAAAGCCACGAATTATTTCTGTAACCCCATCTGTTAACAGCTGCTTAACCTGAGCCTCTGTAAGAGCTTTTTCAGCCATTTTACCAATTGAAAAACGGCAGCTTTGTTCATCCTCTTTACGATAGTTTGCACAACCAAAGCCAAATGCTGTTGCAACAATGTTACCACCACAAACCGGGCATACTACATCCTTTACCTGCTTAGCTTCAACATTTTCGAAATCAAACTGAACTGACAGCTGCTTATTCTCGTCATCCTTAAGCACAAGGCAGGCGTCAAACTTCTTTCCGCTTTTACCCTTGAAGCCTCGTATGGTTTCTGTTTTTTTGTCTGTTAACAACTGCTTAAGCTGACTAACATTAAGCTTCTTTCCAGCTATCTCTCCTACAGAAAATCTGCAGCTTTGAGGGTCATCCCGCCTATAATTTCGACAGCCAAAGCCAAATGGTGTGACAATCATGTCACCACCGCAAACCGGACAAACTACATCCTTTACCACCTCAGGAGTCACCTGGTCAAAATCAAATTTGAGACCTGTAATTTTGTCATTTTCATCCCTGGCAAATACAACTCTGGCATCAAACCTTTTCCCATTCTTACTCTTAAAACCACGAATTACTTCTGTAGAGCCTTCCTTGAGAAGCTGCTTGACCTGACTTTCTGTAAATGTCTTTCCACACATCTCTCCTACAGAAAATTTACAGCTTTCAGGATCATCCCTGTTGTAATTACAGCAGCCATAACCATAGAAAGTCTTTTTAATACTGCCATCACAAATCGGACATTTTACATCCTCTAAGATAATCTCTTCAACATTGTCAAAATCAAACTCTATATTAACCTTGCCTTCTTCATTCTTTTTCATTACAAGACAGGCATCAAATCGCTTTCCTGACTTGGACTTAAAACCTCGAATTGTATCAGTATGACCTTCCTCTGCCAGCTTTTTTGCCTGCTCATCACTAAGTGTCACACCTGCAATTTCACCAATGTTAAAATTACAACCGGTTTTATCTGTCTTATAATTTGAACAGCCAAAACCAAATGGAGTCGTCACAAGCTCTCCGCCACAAACAGGACACTTTGCACCAATTTTACGCCTTGCACCTGCGCCCTTACCATTCTTACCTGCAAATTCACTTATTCGACCTGCAAGCTCATAACGAATATCCTGCCCTATCATCTTAAGGGTTTCTGTTCTAATAAACTCCTCCAGCTTATTTCTGTAATCTCCAAAATCTACTGTTCCCTGTGTAATGCCTTCAAGCCCCTTCTCCCAGGAAGCAGTCATTTTCGGATTAAGAAGAGCCGGAACCGTCATGCTTACAACCTCAAAAATCATCTCTCCAAGATTTTCCGGAGTGAGTATCTGAGTTTTCTTATTGAGGTTCAAATAGCCGATTCTAACAAGCTTCTTTATTATCTCTGCTCTTGTGGCAGAGGTTCCAATTCCTGAACCCTTAATCTGCTCGCGCAATTCCTCATCTTCTATTAGCTGCCCTGCATTTTCCATTGCAAGAACCATGGAACCGGAGGTGTATCTCTTTGGAGGTGAAGTCTTACCGTACTTAATTCCGTAGCCTGTTACGTCAATCTCATCTCCCTGCTTTAGCCTGTCGGCAAGCTCAAGAAGGATCTTAGGATTAACCGTATTTTCCTCTGTCTTCTCACCATCTGCGGAGCTTTCCTCCAAAGACTTTCCTCCAAGAATTCTGCTGTTCTCCTCTTCAAAGGATTTCTTCTTTGGTGGTGTTGCCACCTCAAGATATCCTGGAGTCTTAAGCACCTTGGATGAAGCAAAGAAGTTTTCCTTCTCAACTCCAACTACAAGCTTAACATTCTGGTATTCTGCAGGAGGATAGAAAATACTCAAAAATCTTCTTACAATCACATCAAACACAGCTCTTTGAAGAGAATTAAGTGTTCCCAGCTCTGTTAACTGACCTGTAGGAATAATTGCATAATGGTCTGTAACTTTACTATCATCTGTGTATTGAGTATTTGTTATATTTCCATATAATTTATTGCTAATAATATGCTCAACATATTCTGAAGTTGGCTCATAGCCCTTTAGTCTGCTAATATTTTTGTATATTTCTTTTCCAACGGCTGATGACAATACTCTTGCATCTGTTCTTGGATATGTAGTCAGCTTTTTCTCATACAAATCCTGCGCCACCTGAAGAGTTTCATCAGGACTAATCTTAAATCGCTTCGAACATTCAGCCTGAAGCTCAGCAAGATTAAATAACAGTGGTGCTCTTTTCTTAGTAATATTCTTATCTATAGATTTAACAAATGCTTTTTTTCCATTTAATTGTTCAATAAGTGCCTGAGCATCCTTCTCTTCCTTGAAGCCGTTTTCCTTATACAGTAATGGTGATTCAAAATATTTAGAGCCTTCAACTGCTTTCCACTCTCCTTCAACATTTGCATCTGTAAAAGAACCGATTACTCTGTAGAATGGTGTTTCTTTAAAATTACGAATCTCCCGTTCTCTAATTACAACCATTCCAAGTACGCAGGTCATAACTCTGCCTACTGCAATTGCAGTGTATGACTTGGTTCCAGCAGCATCATTTAAAAGCTGTCCATACTTTACAGACATTACTCTGGAGAAATTGATTCCCATTGCATAATCTTCAATTGTACGCATTATTCCGGAATTTCCAAGATTTGCATAATCAGACATTGGTTTTGCTTCATTGATACCTCTGAGAATTTCCTCTTCAGTCTGAGAATCAATCCATACTCTAAGTTCTTCCATGCCCTCTCGGACTCCACCATAATTTCTAATATTTTCTTCTATGGTCTGTCCTTCTTTTCCGGCATCACCTGCCCAGTATACTCTTGAAATATCCTCTCTATGAAGCATTTTGTGAACGATGTCGTACTGTCCTGATACTTCCTTTATGACATCGTATTTGTAATCCTCTGGTAGAAATGGAAGGTCTTCAAGCTTCCATTTCTTATATTTAATATCGTAGGATTCAGGATATACCAACCCCACAAGATGTCCTACGCACCAGGTAATAACATACTCATCGTTTTCGATATATCCATTATTCCTACCACTTACGTGCAGCACCTTTGCAAATTCCTGTGCTACAGAAGGTTTCTCTGTTATTATTAATGATTTTCCCATAATCTCCTCATATTACAATTCATTCATATTTATGAGAACAAATCTAGGATCTAAGGTGACATAATGCACCAGCGCCTGCTCAAAGGCTGTAGCCGAAAACAGATAATAATGATCTGATGAAAGCTTTGCCTTACTCATGGCGGATGCCATCTGTTCACACATCTCCATTGTCATCTCAGGCTCATTCCAGTTACAGAAGCCAATAATATTCTGTCTGTCACTGCTTTGAGCAATAATATCTATATTTCCTGTCTTTCCAACCCAGGTTCCAACTTTATGAATCTTAAGAGGAAGCTTATCCATCTGATTGAGAATAAGCAGATATTCCATACATACATTGCGGAAATATCTGTTAAGATATTCGTCTATATCCGGCTGAATATAGGTATCAAAAAATACTTCCTCATCCATAAGATACAGGTCTGATAAATGTGGATACACAAATTTAAACCAAAAATTCACGAAGGTATCCTTAATCTGGTAAACACCTTTCTTGGCATTCTCCCAACCACCGGTTTCAAAAGAAACCAGCTTCTCAATAATGTCAAAATGGCTAAGATTCTTCATATACACTGAAATCTTGGCCCTTGAAAAACCTGTCTCATGATAGATATCATTAAGCTTATTCTTCCCCTTTGCAATATTGGCAAGAATAGTATTATATACTGAAAGTTCTCTAAGTTCTGCTGAAATAATACTCTCAGCCTCATTAAACAGTTCTCCGTCTTTATTAAGAATCAACCTGCAGATATTGTCCTTAAATGAGGACTTAACATTCCACCTGTTAATATATGAAGGAACTCCACCAAACACACCATATATTCTAATAGAATCACTAACAGGAAGTGTTGGAAAAGCGCGCACCACCTCCAGAAAATTGAGCTCTTCGATTTTAATAAAATCATCTATCTTATTGGCACGCTCTGCAAAAAGCTCCTTAACATCCTGTTCAACCCAGACAATTGAAGATGAAGCTAAAACAACCATAACTGGTCCCGGATAAAGCTTTTTCATTTTAAGCTTAATTATGCTCTCCAGAAATTCTCTGTCTCGTTTGAGAATATACTGAGCCTCGTCAATTACAATAATAAGCTTCGAAGGATCACCTGTTTTCATTCGGTTAAAATATTCATCATATGTATCCTTTAAATGCTTAACTTCAAATCTCTTAGCCAGCTCTGCCCCTATCATCTTCTTCTGCTCAAGAGCTGATGCCTGTCTGCACCGGTAATAGAAAAACTTCTTCCCTTCTGTAAAAGACATAATAAGCTTTTCCTTATCGCACCCACTTCTGCCATACAAAACAACTAGCTGATTGCCTGTTTTCTTGTAAAAACTCTCAAGTCTACTAAGTTCCTTTGTGTTTGAAACCATTACTCCTTCTCTCCTGTCCTTTATGTAATTTCATCGAAAAAAGTACTATTATATTATATCATTTTTTAACTTTCATACAACATAAAAAGACCTTATTGCCCATGATTTTCGCAATAAGGTCTCTTATTTCTATTATTTTACCAATATCTACTAATACAATTAAATTTAATTACACTACACTAATTATATTACTTCTTTGTGATATAGCCCTGTGCCTTAAGAAGCTCTGCACAAAGTACTGCTCCACCTGCAGCACCTCTAACTGTGTTGTGTGAAAGTCCAACAAACTTCCAGTCATAAACTGTATCTTCTCTAAGACGTCCAACTGAGATTCCCATTCCCTTCTCATAGTCAACATCTAACTTAACCTGTGGACGATTGTCCTCTTCAAGGTACTGAATAAACTGTGTAGGTGCACTTGGAAGCTTAAGCTCCTGTGGTACTCCTGAATAATCAAGAAGAGCCTTAACAAGCTGTTCCTTTGTAGGTTTCTTCTTAAACTTAACAAAAACTGAGGCAGTATGACCGTTTAATACAGGGACACGAATACACTGTGCTGTAATTACTGGTGATGTAGCAGGAACGATCTGCTTCTTCTCATCATCAATATGACCCCATACACGAAGTGGCTCCTTCTCAGATTTCTCTTCCTCTCCACCGATATATGGAATAATGTTCTCAACCATCTCTGGCCAATCCTTAAATGTCTTACCAGCACCTGAAATAGCCTGATATGTAGAAACAATTACCTCATATGGCTCGAATTCCTTCCAAGCTGTAAGAACTGGAGCATACGACTGAATTGAACAGTTAGGCTTTACTGCAACGAAACCTCTTGTTGTTCCAAGTCTCTCCTTCTGGTACTTAATAACTTCCATATGCTGAGGATTAATCTCAGGTACTACCATAGGTACATCCGGTGTCCATCTGTGAGCACTGTTGTTAGAAACAACTGGTGTTTCTGTCTTAGCGTAATCTTCCTCAATCTTCTGAATCTCTTCCTTTGTCATATCTACTGCTGAGAATACAAAATCAACCTCTGAAGCAACATTCTCAACTTCATTAACGTTCTTAACAACGATTTTCTTAACTGCCTCTGGCATTGGAGTATCCATTTTCCAACGATCCCCTACAGCTTCCTCATATGTCTTTCCAGCACTTCTTGGACTAGCTGCAATTGTTGTAACCTCAAACCATGGATGGTTCTCTAATAATGAGATGAATCTCTGACCAACCATTCCTGTTCCACCAAGAATACCAACTTTTAATTTCTCACTCATTTCTTAATCTCCTTGCCATTGTATTTGTCCGTCACTCACGAACAAGTGTCTTTCATAGAAAATATATTAATTGATTTTCTAAGAAAATACAATTAACAAACCTTATTAAATTAACAAATAAAATTTCAAAATCTTATAACATTTGCACAATTACTCAGCTAAGTACTTTTCCTCAAGGGCAATAACCTTTAGCATCATGTCTTTTCCTGGTGCACCTACTGTAAGTCGCTTGTTAACACAGGTTTCCATTGAAATTGCCTGGTAGATATCCTCCTCAAACACATCCGAAAACTGTTTAAGCTCTTCTAAAGACATATCATCAATAGCAATATCCTTTTCAATACAGAATAAAACTATCTGTCCAATTATTCCATGTGCATCTCTAAATGGTACACCATGATTTACCAGATAGTCAGCAGCGTCTGTGGCATTTGTGAATCCATTGTTGGCGCTCTTACGCATTACATCGTTATTAAACTTAATTGTATCAAGCATTCCTGTAAAAAGTGCTACACACCCCTTTGCAGTATCAAAGGCATCAAAGGAAAGCTCCTTATCCTCCTGCATATCCTTGTTATATGCAAGTGGAATACCCTTCATTGTTGTAAGAAGTGAAACAAGTGCACCATATACACGACCTGTCTTTCCTCTTACCAGCTCTGCAATATCAGGATTCTTCTTCTGAGGCATAATACTACTTCCTGTACTGTATGCATCATCAATCTCTACGAACTGGTATTCATTAGAATTCCAGATAATAATCTCCTCTGAAAATCGGCTCAGATGCATCATTATTGTAGACAGAGCTGATAAAAACTCAATAAGATAATCTCTGTCAGATACACCATCCATACTGTTAAGTGTTGGACCATAGAAACCAAGAAGTTCAGCTGAATAATCTCTGTCCAAAGGATATGTAGTTCCAGCAAGAGCACCTGAGCCAAGAGGACAGTAATTCATTCTCTCATAGATATCATGAAGGCGAAGTCTGTCTCTTTTAAACATCTCAAAATATGCTCCCATATGATGAGCAAGTGTAATAGGCTGAGCCTTCTGAAGATGTGTAAAGCCTGGCATTATTGTCTCAGTATTTTCTTTCATTAAACGGAGGATAACCTGTAAAAGCTCCTTGAGAAGTTCATCCATCTCAAGTACCTGCATTCTTGTGTAAAGTCTCATATCAAGAGCAACCTGGTCATTTCTGCTTCTTCCGGTATGAAGCTTCTTTCCGGTATCTCCAAGTCTGTCAATAAGATTAGCCTCCACAAAGCTATGAATATCCTCGTACTCGTCACTAATCTCAAGCTTACCGCTCTCAACATCTGCAAGAATCTCATTAAGACATTTAACAATGTCATCCTTTTCCTGTTCAGTTAATATTCCCTGTTTTCCAAGCATTGTAACATGGGCAATACTTCCCTCTATATCCTGTTTATAAAATTTCTGGTCAAATGAAATGGACGCATTAAAATTGTAAACTAATTTATCTGTTTCTTTTGTGAAGCGTCCTCCCCATAACTGTGCCATTTTTGTTTCCTCCTTATTCCAATTTGTAATTTCAATTAATATTTCCTATTTATATTTATTTTTCTTATTTATATTTGTACTGCCCTTACTGCTCTTTTGCCTTCATAGCAATTTCGGCGTCACGACTTGCCTTAGAATACACACATCCACAATAGTATTGTCTGTACATGTTGTACGCTGCCGATATTTCTGTAGACTTCTTGTAGCCTTCCTTTTTCTTAAAATCTGAAAACAGGTACTTTACCTTATATTCATCTTCAAGCCTTTGGCCTATTTCATTAAGCTTTTGAGCATTCTTTAATGGACTTATTGACAGGGTTGTTGTAAAGAAGTCAAAGCCATTTTGCTTAGCAAATTCTGCTGTCTCTCTCAGACGAAGCTCGTAACATCTAAAGCAACGTTCTCCACCCTCTGGAAGTTGTTCTAATCCCTTTGCCATCTGATAGAAACGTTCTGTATCAAAAACTCCCTCCACAAAATGCACTGGATTCTTTGTAGGAAATTCACTGATAAAGCGTTCCTGTTCCCGTACCCTCATATAATACTCTTCCTCTGGAAAAATATTGGGATTATAATAAAACACTGTAACCTCAAAATATTGGGCCAGAGTCTCAATACAATATGTACTGCAGGGACCACAGCAGCTATGTAATAATAGCCTTGGTATTCTCTCCTTTGTACAGTTTTCTCTGATAAGCTGTTCCATCTTCAGCTGATAATTAATCTTATTTGCCATAAATTATACACAAAAGTTCCAGAGTGTAACCCCTGGAACCCTTCTATTCCTCTGAAAAACCAAACATTGTCCTAAAAATTGCTTTGCCAGTTTCAGTCTTAAACACATTGTAATAAGCCTTTCGCAAAGCACCTTGTCCTGCTTCATCCTCATAGAGATTAACTAAAAAATCCGCCTCCACGAGAATCTGATAATCCATTCCATCTATATTATCATAGGTATGATGATGTCCAATCAGATAACAGATTCGATCCATCTGATAATTCTCAAAGCCCAGCTCAGATAATATCTGATGCGCCTCGACAGGTCCTTCCTGTTCCTGAAGCTTTCCATCAGATCTGCCGTACTTCTTCTCTGCTACTCGAATTCCTATATCATGTACATAGGCAGTAGCCTCGAGAATAAAAAGAGTATTTGCATCAAGCTGCTCCTGTATTCCCATAATTCGGGCAAAGCTGTGAACCTTGGTAAGATGCTGTATTCTCTTTGGATCTCCTTCATTAAATTCAATCATTTTAATAAAAAGTGCGTCTAACTGTTGCTGACTAAACCCGTCATAATCCATATAACAATCTCCTATTTTATAAATCTAAGTGCTAATGTTGCAGCTAAATATACAACTAAAAACAGTGCTACCAATAAAATCTTGCCTGTTATCAAGCCTGCAATGAGCTCAACAATAACAAAAACTCCATGGAACCAAAGCTCTACATTATGAAGTAATGCAGCTATTGCCACCTCTATAACAAGCAACACACAGGCCACTGCCACCGGGCATTCTGCAACAAGCACACTCACTACAAGCATTGCAACCGCTACAATAGCAAATGCAGCAATAGAAATAATCGTCTTATTCTTTTCGATGAATTCACTCATAATCTTTCTTCCCTTCTTTTTTATCACAAAGCCGATAACCGGGATCGAACCGGTGGCCTACGCATTACGAGGGCGTCGCTCTACCTACTGAGCTATATCGGCAATCTTTTTTTATCATAGCAAAATTGAAATATAAAAGCAATATATTTCACCTATACTGAACGTAGATTTTCTTGCTTATTCGTTGATTGAAGATATAAATATGCTGTGGTATATTTAATATACAAAGGTTCAATAATTCATTTTTTGAGCCACATACATTTCCCAGGTTTATATTTTCCAGTAAGGAGAATAATGAATTATCAAGATTTTTTATGCAGTGTAGAAGCTGACATTAAGACAAGAATACCAGAGCAGTGGACATTAAATATACGACCATTTCCCAAGAACAATGGATTAATATATGACGGACTTGTTATTACAAGGCCTAACCTTAATATTTCTCCTACCGTATATCTAAATCCCTACTACCATAGATACCTTGATGGTGCTCCACTTGAGGATATCTATGAGGATATTCTTGACACGTATTATCGCTTTGTGCCTGAATCAAGTATTGATTTAGACGGTATTCTTAACTTCGACAAGGTCAGGGACAATATCATAATGAAGTTAATTAACCACGATAGAAACTCTTCATATCTTGAGGGTGTTCCACATCTGGATTATCTCGATTTAGCAATCATCTTCCAGATATATATGGGTGAGGATAAGAATGGTTTTTCTTCAATTACAGTTACCGATAATCTTCTTGAGCAATGGAATACTGATCTTGAAAATCTTCAGGCGCTGTCAATGCGTAATACTCCCCGACTACTTCCTTATAAGCTAAAGAATCTGGAGGCTTTGTTGGAGGAGAATAACCTGGATATGCCATGCCCAATGCTTGAAGGTGCTGATATGAGCATGTATATTCTAACCAACAGCGCCAAGGTTAACGGTGCTGTTACCATACTCTACGATAATCTGTTACAGGATATTGCTGAGGAGCTGGGTCAGGATTTAATTCTGTTGCCAAGCAGTATTCATGAGTTCATCATTGTTGTGGATCCGACTGGAGTTAATTTGTCTTACTATAATAACATGGTTAGACAGGTTAATGAAACTGAGGTGGCAGATTATGAGATTTTATCGGATCATGCATATTATTACTCACTTTCTAAGGAGAACGCTCCATAGTCGGTACTTATCATAAATCTACAGCCGCCAGATTGACGACTGTACTTGCATTTTATTTTCTGATATGTTTTGGAAGCTTATTTGACCATGGCAATAATTCTTCTAAGAATGAGCGGTCTGTATCTT
>JAXJPW010000013.1:0-3251 GCA_036311465.1 Agathobacter sp. | reverse complement strand
TTAAAAATTCCTCTGCATTAGTTGCCTTTGCAGGCATTGATCCAACTGTGCGTCAGTCGGGTGAATTTAACAGCACACATAACCATATGTCAAAACGTGGTTCACCTTACTTAAGACATGCCATTTTTCTTGCTGCCACCACATGTTCTTTTCACAATAGCCCGTTGAATGCATATTACAAAAAGAAACGTGACCAAGGTAAACATCACTTAACTGCTACTGGAGCCGTGGCAAGAAAGCTTACCACCGTAATTTATGCTGTATTACGGGATGGTAAGCCTTATGAGCCTAAGAAGTTCTGTTAATGTCTGGTAGTAAGACTAGGATTTAAGCCTGCCGGTGGGGAGGTTTAGTTGTTGTACTCTAAAAAACGATATGGATTTGAAACATCATCGCCATTTTCGTCCACGCATTCCTTTATTTCTTCATAAATATCTTCTCTTATGTCTTCTTGACCATTTAGAGATTCCTTTACTAAATCATACGTTTTGACCAAACCTAAATTTACCACAATAGATAAAATAGCATCAACATCATTATATGAATCTGTATTCCATATAGATACTATACATCTGTCTACTTCATTTCTTAAATCATTCTCAAGAATCTCATACGTCTTTACTTGTCGTTCTGTTAATTCTAGCAATATCTCAAGAAATTGTTGCTTGTTAATTTCTTTTTCGTGAAAACTTGATAGCGCTTTCTTAAATAACTTCATACTTTCTTCTATTGGAATAATATCGGGTAATCTTCTGATTTCTTCTAGTTTCATTTTACCACTCTCCTTATTTTCCTTTTATAGGCACATGCACATCATTTATAGCTTGATTTCTACTCCATCCGCCATTTGCCTTTAATTGTTTATTACCGACTTTTATCTCAGCTGTATATCTAGAACCTGATACACACCCTGGATATTTACTCGCCGCAACCGGATCAGGTTCATGCCACCTAATAATTACTTTTTGACCATCAGCAAGCGTAAACTCATATTTTGCGCCATCTTTTATTGTATCTGTAGCTACAAATGTATTAGGCACATCTTCGGGAACCAAGTTCTGTAAATCGTCTATATTTATTTCTCCATTATCTAAAAGATTACTTACCACTTCTCTTGCATCATCTCTCGATAATTCTTTAAATGATTCTCCATTTAAAAAATTATTACTTGACTTCCCATAGCTGGTCTTACTAACACTTCCAACATCAACCTCTCTCGAATGTCTGGCAAGTTCATCCAAATAGTCATCCATTTCCGGCCATGGTTCATAATATTGTCCAAAAACATCATCTTCATAAAATTCCCCAACACCATCTAAATAATCATCTAGCTCTCTTCTAAGTGGAGGCGCTTCATTTCCTCTTGCTCTTGGATTTTTTAGCTCATCTAGGTCTTTCGTAGCTAATACCTTTCCTGCCTTGTTCTTAAAAAGAACCTTGTTGCCAATTATTACTGTAACTATTCCTGCGCCAATCGTCAATGCATTTATTACCGCTGGTGGCAATCCACTTGCATCTGCTGCCTCATAAACTGCGGCACTTACTGTTGCTGCTGTAAGGCCTAATGCATATTCCTTTATGACTCCTGAAACGGCTGGATTACTCAATGATCCTACACCTAGTGTTATTACATCTATCACAGCGATTAGTATTTTTGAGGTCACTCCATATGTTGACAACTTTTCTCCTGTTATTATGTCTTTTCCAAGTATAGCATCTGCAATGGGAACTATAATTGTTGCATCTGCTACCATTGATAGAAATTCCTTGAATCGCTCATCCGTTGTCTTACTTTCCGGATCCCAGAACTTTCTCATGTCGGGCAGTTTAACTTTTTCATCGCCTTCCGACATTGTTTTGCTTAGGTTTTTATATTGTTCTATAAATATTTTTGCAAAATCATCTACCTGCTCACAGTTTTGGGAATCAGATTTTTTATCTTCATTTTCTGAGCCCAGGAAGTCCTTAAGATTAAGCTTTTTCTTTTCGATTATTAATCCCTGAGCATTTGGATGTGAGTTCTTTGTTGTAACTCCTATATCATTGTCTATTTCATATTTTCTATAATCTATATCCGTAAGTGGTGACCACGCATATGTATCAACTCCAAATAATAATCAATTATCCTTTCGCAAGCAGTAGTACTAGTTATGCCACCATTATTATGCTTTGTATATTCCATGCTAATAACTAATTCCTTTCATTTTGCTGAATTCAACATTATCCTGCTCAAACGTTGTTACCTTTTCAATAAAACTACTAATTGTACTTATTGCACCCTCTACACAATTATCCTCTAATTCACTTGTAAATTCTTTATGATACATCTGCATTAATCGCATAAAAGCTAAAAATTCTTTTTGTGCTTGTCCATTCCATTTCTTTTCTGTTTCAATATTGGTCATTAGCTTGCTCATCATATTATACGAATTATCCATATCCGCTTGTATAGTCTTTAATTTTGTTACAATTTCATCCATTTTATCGATGTTAACTTTAAAATCGCCCATTTTCCTTGTTGTACTGGTTTCGTATTATTGTCAATTTCCTTTCTCTTTTTCAACCTGTTGCTCCCAGTACTCCTCCTTTTCTATTACTGTTGCTAGCCGCTCATCAATACTTGCTATTGCAGACTCCATCTTTGTCAAAGATTCGTATATTTCCGTTTTTGTAATAAATAATTTTTCCTTGAAGGTATCATAAAAATCGCCATATGCACAATTTGGATTTTTTCCCATATACCTAATATCCTCTTCCAAATTATTTCGAAGATCAGACATATCGTTAAATGCTTTCTTATAATCCTCTAAATCCTCTCGAATGCTCTTGTATAAATCTCTCTTTTCTTCTGCTTCTGTCTTACCTTTGACTACGCTTATACACCAATCTATTATTCCGTTTGCCATGCTGTTGTCCATACCCCCCTTTCCTCTTCCAGTCTCAATATTTTTGCAATATCATGCCTGATCACTACAGGGTCAATAGCCTTCTTAACCTGCATTTGCAAATCATATTTATATACTTCACGCTTTGTCCAATAATATATACAATCCGAATTAATTCGATTATCAGCTACCTCCTTAACTCGAATAGCCTTATCCCAGTCCACTATTTCATGCAGCATTATTTTCTCAACACTTACGAAACTTACCTCTGCAGGATAGTAATAGGAGCCTTCCCTAAGAATGTCATATTGCTTTAACAGCGCCATCATTATTACTGTTCCAGGCATTCTTGTCAGTTCAAATTCA
>JAXJPW010000012.1:0-4572 GCA_036311465.1 Agathobacter sp. | reverse complement strand
TGAATTTGAACTGACAAGAATGCCTGGAACAGTAATAATGATGGCGCTGTTAAAGCAATATGACATTCTTAGGGAAGGCTCCTATTACTATCCTGCAGATGTAAGTTTCGTAAGTGTTGAGAAAATAATGCTGCATGAAATAGTGGACTGGGATAAGGCTATTCGAGTTAAGGAAATAGCTGATAATCGAATTAATTCAGATTGTATATATTACTGGACTGAGCGTGAAGTGTATAAGTATGATTTGCAAATGCAGGTTAAGAAGGCTATTGACCATATAGTGATCAGGCATGATATTGCAAAAATATTGAGACTGGAAGAGGAAAAAAAGAATGTGCAACAATAATATTGATAAGAAGAAAGAGGCTGAAGAAAAGAGAGATTTGTATAAGAGCGTGCGTGAGGATATAGAGGACTATTTGGAGGGAGTTGACGAAATGTCATATTATCGAAGCATGTTCGAAAAAGAGTATGATACGATGGGAAAAAATCCAGATTCTGCATATGGTGAATTTTATGAAATATTCAAAGATAGATTGGATATTGCAAGAGAAGAAATGGATAAATCCTTAGGGGAGATAGAAAATGCAATAAAGGATGTAAAAAGTAAGTTAGAAAAAATTGAGGAAAAGGAGAAATACTGGGAAGAAATAGCAAGATAAACCTCCAGGAGGTAATATAATAAATAATGCTAAGGACAGTACAGAGAGGAAAAAATGAGTGATTTTATAGTTGATTCCGATAAAATGGAACAAATAGTAACAAAATTGGAGAAGATTCAAGATGCAATGGATGATTCATATTATAAACTAAGTATGTTAATTTCTGAAATTGAAACTGAAAAGGAATGGGAGGGACAAGCACAGAAAGAATTCCTGGCTTTTATGAGGCTGTTACAGATGTATCATAAAGAATTTACGAGTCAGAGAGTGGAAAACTGCATAGAGGGAGCTGAAAAGGCAATTAATAGTTTTCTTGATAAAATGTCCAGGTTTGAGACAGAAAATGAAAAATTTGTGAAGATGAAAGGGATTAGTTAGTAATATGTTAACGAGTAGAAAAGAAGGAGTCTGTTCACCTAAGATAGTTGTAAGCAATCGATTGATTGATTATTATCTTGAACTATATCATATACAAGAAGATGTTGCAGAGGCCTATTCTATAGTGACAGAATGTGCAGAACTCATTCGTAATAAAGTATATGAGGGAAAAGCAAAAGACGAATTAGAATATTATTTTTCAACATTGAGTTTTCATATATATAAAATAAATTTGCTGTATTCTGGTGCAACAAAATATGTGATAAATGTATTGAATTCGTTTAATGAGATAGACCTAGAGGCAACAAGTGAAATAACAAACAAAGGGAAAAATTAACTGAGAAAATTGACAAAGATGAAAGATGACACAATAAAAGTATATGACTCATGGCTCGAAAAAGCATCAGAAGATAACATAGATAATATATATTATGCTATAATAGAAATTACTGATAAACTGAAAAAATGTGAAGAAGCTCTAGAAAAAGTAGATTTAGGAATAGGTTATGATGAAAGAGTAATTAATAATTTTAATGAAGCAAACACGGATAGAGAAATTATTTATGATTTTATTTGTAATCTGATTCCCTATATTGAAAAAAATATAGATATCCCATTTAAAGAAAAACTTGTCGACACGGCATTATCTCCTCTTCTGGAAATAAAAATAGAAAATTATGAAATAGAAAACGATATAGGAGTCAAAACATTATTCTCAGATTATAATAATCGGCTAGAGATTAGAGAAAAGGAGAAGCTTAACCTTAAGGACTTCTTGGGATCAGAGAATGAAGATAAAAAATATGATCAAAAGGACTTTGAACAGGTAGATGATTTTGCGGAAATATTTAAAGCACAGTATTTAAATATTAAAGAAGAGATGGAGAAAAATAATCCAGAAGTTTCAATTCCGGATATGAGAAAGTTCTGGGATCCAGAGAGTATGACATCATGGGAACAATTTAAGGAATTCTTATCAATTGTTGCAGATGCGACAATTATTGTACCTATTATTGATGCTATAGTTGGAAAAGATATAATAACAGGAAGAGAGCTGTCAGAAGATGAGAGAAAGACAAAAGTAATAATAGCAGGTATTGATACTATAACTTTAGGACTAGGAGCATTGAGTAGTCCCGTTGCTTCAGAAATATTAAAAGAGTATGCATTGGCTATCGGAACAGCAACCGCAAATGCAGTAGTTGATGAGGTTATAGATTCAAGTGGATTGCCATCAGAGGTAATAAGTATATTAAAGCTTGGAGCAGGAATAATTACAGAAAAAGTTGGAAGAAAGGTTCTATTTAAGAATGCGGCAGGCGAGGTAATAGCGACAAAAGATATCGATGAGCTAAAAAAAACAAGTGTAAGAGGCAATAAAAAGTCTCCACATAATATAGAACTAGATGATAAAATAGATGATGTCGGATTACTTTTTGGAGATGAATTTTGGGAACAATATTATGAACCATGGCCGGGAACGGATGGCAGTTTAGATGAACTTTCAAGATATTCGAGAGATATTGATGTTGGAAGTGTTAGTGGTAGAAATACGGTTAATACACTTACAGATGCTCAAAAGAGCAGACTCAATTCTCTTGAAAATACAATTAATGACCATTTAACAGAAGGAGATTTTAGTGGTACTTTAAGGGATTTACAAGGAAAACCTGTTCCCAATGGAAAAGGGGGGTACTTTGATCACTTAGGGGAGATGAAGGATTCTTATTCTTCACTTAAAAAAATAAGAAAAGGATTAGAAGGATCTTTGAAAAACCCAAATCTTTCTGATGTTGATAGGGCATTATTACAAGAAGGATTGGATAAAGCAAATTTATATATAGAGCGAATTCAAGAAATGTTTAAGCCGTATGGAGGTATTGAGTAATGGAAGATGATAGAAAAATAAAGGATATTTATAAATGTAAATATGTTGAAACGGATGGGGAGATTTATCCATTGCAAAAATGGTATAACCGTTTGATAGATAAAAGAGTATCTGAGTTAGAGGTGTCAGATATTTTGAGGATGATTCGACAAAATGAGTTTATGGATATTGCAATTTCAAAAGCGGTAGATTATTTAAAAGAAAATCCTTTTGCAGGTGATATGTATGAAGGAGAATTGCTGGAAAAAATATCAAGCATAAGTATAGAGAGATTAACAGATTATATTGGTGAAATTAAAGATATTTTGTCTAATGCAATAATAAAAAATCAAGATTATGAGTGGTTAGATGAAGATGAAAGAAAAGAATTTGCAGAAGAAATAATTAATTTTTCAGATAAGATTAATAATCTTTATAATCATATTTAATTATGTCACAACACGTACTTCGGGAGCACCAGAAGGACAAGGAAATACTTGGGTGATTCAAAGAACAATTCCAGGAAGTGGAGGAACAAAACCATCAACACAATTTTTGATAGGAGAAAATGAATGGGTTGAGGGGTGGAGATGGTATGATGCAATAAATGCAAGGAAAAACGGAACATCAGAGCAAATAGAATTACTGGATAAAGGTCATTGGAAGGAGTAATTAGATGTTAGATAAAAGATTTTATGAAGGATATGAAGGAGAGGGAGAAGTAAAAGTATGGAAAGATGATAATGGTGATGAGAGCGGTATAGTAATTTGGAACGTTTTTTTAATACAATTTTGGAGGGATGTTTTTATTCTGAATTCTCCCCAAATGGAATTCTTGAGTGTTATTTTAATCAAGATGGATTTTATGATGATAAATGGGAGATGAAATATCCATATATTGTATTGGAAGAATTGAAAAGATTCGACGAAAGAGTATTAAATACAAGAGATGAGGATATTATAATAAAATCTAAGGAAGTTATTGAACAATTAGTTTCTTTTATTAATATAGCTGTTAGTAGAGGAAGAGAGATATACATTGAATATAATTAAAAATAATATTTATTATGGTTATACTTTCGGATTTCCAACAACCTACAACTTCTGCCAGTCTAATAATTAACCATCATGGCTGACCAGAAGCAATTAAGAATCTATGATGTTAATTAATAGACACTAGCGAAATTTTGCCGAGCCCCGTATACGAACGGACATTGTGAATTCAATATGCTGATGTAATGCACTCTTAGTAACAAAATGTTGCGAAAGAGTGCGTTTTTCTGCGAAAGCTTACTATAAACGGTAAGAGTTTTTATAAAATTCAGTTTTACATGCGGTATTTCAAACATAAAAATTGGTCAAAAAAGCGGTAATCCCAAAGAAGATGTTCTTCATTTTGGCGGTAGTGGAATGAGATGTATCTTTGTATATTCTGAATAATGCATTTAGACCAAAGTGTCGGACAAAGTTTTCAGACTATGTTGGAAAGCCATACAGTATCGGCTGTGGATTGTTAAGTAAAATTGACCCACTTTTTCGTTTAAATCTGACGCACAGTTGGATCAATGCCTGCAAAGGCAACTAATGCAGAGGAATTTTTAAATCTGCTTATATCACCGATTTCAGCAAGAATAGTAGCAGCACCAATTATGCCTATTCCTGGGA
>JAXJPW010000011.1:0-10479 GCA_036311465.1 Agathobacter sp. | reverse complement strand
TTTTTATTGCAATTCATCTCACCACCTACAGAGGAGGGAGAATTCTTGCAATTACTTGTTAAAATTCTGATCCAGATAGTCCACTTCTATTTCTTGATATCTGGTGCATGGTCTTACGCCCTCTAGAGAAAGACAGCCTTCCTCAGTCTGATACTCTCCAGATTTCTTTGTAATTACGGGATTTATCATTGCAAATTGAAATGGTCCTGCTGCTACTACAATGATGTTCTTTTGTACCCCAATCATATTGGCAGCCATACCAACACAATGTTCTGAATTTGCTCTAAGTGTATCAAGCAAATCAGTCACAATCTGTTTATCTTCCTCTGTTGCATCCACTGACTTTTGTGCAAGAAACAGTGGATCGTGCATTATCTTCTTTACCATTATTAGTTTCCCTTTCTATATAAAAGTATTAATACTTTTATACACTAATACTGTATAGGTTTAATTTACTTGAGTTATTTTTTACTGTCAATTTCTTGACTAATTTCTATAACGCATTGGCGTTATTGCTAGGGATGGGCATTCGTCTACATATGTGTTCCTGCTTTGCTAGATCCATAAAGCAAAATAGGAGGAACTTAACACCTTCGCGGAAATACTTTTGCCCAGTTCTAATACTATTTTTTGTAAGTATTCCGACTCTGTCGGCATTTCGTACTTCATTTTTTTCATTCAATATTTTTTCATTCGTATTAATATATATTTTGCCATTTACTACTGCACAACCCTCAAGCTCAAACATGGTAGTTTTTTTTCTTTCCCCTGTAATATAGTATAGCTTTTTCCATTTAATTTCTGTATTTGTAAAGCTTGTTTTTTCAGTATGAAGATATTTTTTTATATCGAATACTTGCACATATGCTATCTTCTTATTCTTCTTCTCAGTTGCAGTTATGTATAGCTTATTGTTGTAATAATCCATACCTCCATATATAGATGGAATACCGCCCATACTTAATATACATCCTGCATATACCACTATTTCCGTAGATTTATTTTTCTGTCGACCAATATAAATATGTTTTCCATCTCTAATAACAAAATTTCTCTGTATTATGTTTCCTTTTTTATCTTTTTTTACACCTACCAATGCAATTCCATTTGGCGTAATTTTTTCCTTCTTTTTCTTTGAGTTAGTTTTAGCTTTTACAACTGTATACTTTGTTTTTTTAACAGCCTGCGTTCCTTTAGCATCTAACGCAACTCTATATACCCAATCACAGTCATCCTTTCCAGCTACGACATACAATACCGGCTTTCCATATTCAGTTGAAACATCCATATCATTTCCATGTTTCAAAAAAACAAGACTTTTAATGTTTTTTTTGCGCTATTAGCTATTGTTAAGGGTTCTAAAGTCTTCATGCTAATATTATATTTATAAATCTGATTTTTTTCGTCATCTTTATTATCATTTAAAAAGAAATAAACGTTATTTTTATTTGCAGCTATTCCCTGCATTCCCTTTGGCGCACCTTTGTAATTTTGAAATGCTGATGAAAAATTTGGCACTTCTTTTAAATACCAATTTTTATCTATCATACTAACTTTGTATTTATCCTGTTCTCCCCAAAAATTGCATAACTTAGCATAATTATTTACACTATATGGCTCTTTATATGCAGTATTATCATTCGCACAAAATGAATTCAAATTTATTAATTCTTCATTTATTGTATCTTGATGTTGCTGGGAAAAATAATTGGTTCTCTTCTTAAGTCCGACATTGATTTCGCATGAGATATCCATTTTAGTATTTAAGTCTACTGCAGCCTTTGCAATTGCCGGACCAATAGTAATACTACTAACAACCACTGCAAATACTATAATTATTGCTACTATTTTTTCATAACTAATTTCCTCCTAATCGGTAGAATTAATCTTACTAACTCTTATTATTAATATAGTTTTTGTTTTCAAGGATTTCTCAATTTTTGTACAAAAAAGTGATTCCCCTAAATTTTTCGATAAATTGAATCAATTATAGCAGAAAACAGGAGATTCTGCTAAAAACATCCAGTAAAATCAGCAAAAAACAAAGTGTGGTGGAATTTACCTCTGCACTGGAATTTACTTTTTCAAGTCAGCTATGGTTGACATTCGTATCGTTTTCATTGTAATAAAAAAGAAGAAAGACAGATTTTTATGGTAGACCAAAATAAAAGCACATGGTACAATAGTACTAGTATCATATGCAGGAGGAATGGAAAATGAAGAATATCCGTGTAAAAACAAAACTATTGCTCATGACATTTATTACACTTGTTGGTCTGATAATATTAGGAGGCGTAGCTATTATTAAATTGAAGGCATTACGCGTCGATGCTACGGAAATACTTGAGGAGAGTATTCGCGCCGATTATGATCAGAGCATCAAAGAACAAGTGGAAAATGCTATATCTATGTTGACCGGTGTTTATACACAGTATGAAAACGGTGAGTGCTCTTTGGATGAGGCCAAAGAAATGGGCGCGGCGTTGCTACGTGACCTGCGTTATGGGGAAGCAGGTTATTTCTGGGCAGATACTTATGAGGGTAACTGCGTAGTATTGCTTGGCGGTGAAACAGAGGGAACAAATCGTATAGAAACGAAAGATGCCAACGGATATGAAATGGTCCGTGAGATTATTCGTGTCGGTCAGGAACCGGAAGGCGGATTTGTTGATTACACGTTCCCGAAGGCAGGAGAAACAGAACCATCTCCGAAGCGTTCTTATAGTAAAGCCTTTGAGCCGTTTGGCTGGGTAATAGGAACCGGAAACTACACGGATTATATCGATACCACAGTTGAAATGCAAACAACGTTTTTGCGGAAAAAAGTAACATCTACGATATATATTGTACTTGGAATAGAATTTGTATTAGTAGCTGTTACACAAATTTTATGCATTTGTATTGGTAACAGTTTAAGTAGATCTTTCAATGCTTCTTTGAACTATATTGAAAGTATAGCAAAAGGAAACTTTTCAGAACCATTGCCGAAGCTATTGCAAAACCGAAAAGATGATTTTGGAATTCTGGGCGAAGGTCTGGAGAATATGAAAAAACAAGTAAGCGGTCTGATTCGTGAAGTAAAAAATCAGGGAAATCTGATTTTCGGTATTGTAGACCGAGTAAAAAATAATGTATATGCATTAAGTGGCAATGTAGAAGATGTATCTGCAACAACGCAGCAATTGGCAGCAGGAATGGAAGAAACAGCTGCTTCATCGGACATAATCAAGAATATGTCGCAAGAGATTGAAGCTGCGGCTAAAAATATCGCCTTCCGTTCGCAAGATGGCGCAGAACAGGCAGTAGATATTCATGAGCGTGCACGCAAGGCACAGGAAGATACAATGAAGCAACGAGAACATGCAAATCAAATGCATACTGAATTGCAAGAAAGCTTAACGAAGGCATTGGAAGACTCAACCGTAGTAAAAGAGATTGAAGTGCTTACTTCCGCAATTATGGAAATTACAGAGCAGACAAACTTATTGGCATTAAATGCTTCTATTGAAGCGGCACGCGCCGGAGAAGCAGGTAGAGGTTTTGCGGTCGTTGCAACAGAAATTGGAGGACTGGCAGAACAATCTAAACAGGCAGTATCAAAGATTCAATCGGTTACAGAGGAAGTAACAGTAGCAGTTACTAATCTGTCAAAAGATGCAGAACGATTATTATCGTTCGTTGCAACCGATGTTGCAGCCAGTTATGATATGTTTGATGGAGTTGCAGATGCATATAATAAAGATGCAGAAAAAATTGATTTTCTTATCAGCGATTTCAGTGCAACCTCTGAGGAACTTTTAGCTTCTATTGACAGCGTGCTTGATGCAATGAATGAGATTGCAACCGCTACAAATGAGGGGGCACAAGGAACAACCAATATAGCGTCTAAGGTTGCTGATGTTAAGTCTCAAACTGATGTTGTCAGCGAAGAAGTTGACAAATGTGACGCCACTGCAAAACGTCTCAACAAAGAGATTTCCGTATTTATCATTGAATAAAATCATTGGCACTGTAAGAAAAGGGATGTTGCTTTAACGAATGAAATTCCGCTTTCTTTAAAAGGAAGCGGAATTTCATCTTTCTCTCTTTTTGTTGATTATAACACTGTTTCTGACTTCAATCCAAACAAAGTTCTTATATATTTTGTCTTTCCAATCCACCAGGACACCAGGAATGACAAGGGGTATGCAATACTCAAGGATAATACAAAGTTCATGATACAGCCTATTCCAGTCATACTAATAAAATACTGACACACTATCACAATTGGAAAATGAACAATGTAAAAAACATAGGATAATCCTGCTGTTTTTTTACTTATTTCGTTGGAAAAATTCAATTGTTCATAACTCAGGCAAAACAGTGCTGGTAATCCAAATACAAAAGCCAGATAATTACATACTGTATTTAACAGTTCATACTGTCCCACATACACAAACAATACGGTATTTACTACGGATGCCACAACCCATAGACAAATAAGAATCCACTTGAAACTTATTAATTGATGTATAAATTTTTCACTGCTAAACAAATAATAGCCAAGAAAATATAAGAAAAAATATGTAAGCATTTTCTTACCAAAGAATGTAACATCAAATGTAGCAATTGCAAGTACTATTATTATGACCTCTGCTACAAGTAGTCTTTTTCTATTAGTACATATATTATCAATTACTTTAATCACTCCACATCCCAAACATGAAATGACCATCAATACAGCTATAAACCAAAGGTGTCCCAATGTAAATCCACCATCATAGCCTGTTAAATCCGAAAATTTTGAGAAATATACCACATAATGCTGCAGGTAATTTCCGCTATATCCATTATGCGTTTTGTCTGCTACATAGCACATAATCGGATTAATAAAAACTATCCCAAGCACCAGTGGTATTCCTAATCTTTTCAATCGCTCCTTCACAAATTCCGCAGTAGTTCTTTTCTTTAAAGAAAATGCTGCCGACACTCCTGCAAGCAAAAACATCAAAGGCATAAACCATGGTGTAATGAACACAACCACAGCTGCAATGGGATTTACTCTTTCAAAAAATATATAATTTGCTTCTCCCCAGGAATTGTAGGCTATGGCGGCATGATACAAAACCAGCAAAGCTACAGTTATACTTCTTAAGTTATCAATGTAATTAAGACGTTTATTCAAAATACTACACATTTCCTTTCTGCCTTCTTAGAATCCTGATGCCATCTTCCACACAGAATACCTGCTGGTATTATTGGTGAACCAATATCACTACGTATGCTACATTCTGCCATTTTTATGCTATACCAAACTTTTACTCATCCATGCTTTTCATCTGAAATTTCATACAAAATTACAATTGGAATATTAGCATAGTGCAGGCATAAACTTTGCAAAAAGATAAAGCCCTTCGTCACCAGCCTTTACTTCATGTGGTATTTTCGCCGGAATAATTGATATTACCCCTGGCTCATATTCCATCTTCTTACCATCATTTATGCATACTCCATTTCCTGAAATCACTTCATGTGTTTCAAGCTGCGTCTCATGACTATGATTGCCAATTGTTTTACCCGGTGCAATTCTTACAAGGTGAAAGCTGAAATTTCCATCTGTATCTTTTGCAGTAATAATGTGCTTAAGTTCTACCCCTTCAAATGTAGGATGCTTTGACCAATCAATTTGTTCAAAAGCTACATCCCCTTCTACAACTGATAATCTGCCCTTGTTAAATGCTTGGAATACTTCATTTTTCATATAATTGTCCTCTCTTTCTTTAATATAGGACAATTCTATTACAAGCATATTATTCTGACTTGGATAAAATTGCGGAGTTAATATATTCTTCGGGTGAAATCCCTAGCTGCTTTTTAAATACTCTGCAAAGATGACTTTGGTCACAAAAACCTAATGTTGTAGCAACATCAACTACTTTCATCCCACTTTCCAAAAGCTCTTGCGCTTTTCTAACCCGACACTGTAGCTGGAATTTGTGTGGAGTCAATCCATTCTCCGATGAGAATTTTCTAATCATATGGTATGGACTCACATGTACTTTCTCAGACATTTGGGCAATACTAATTTCCATTTCCGGATTACCTAATATCTGATTCCTGATAATATCAAAATCTCTTTCTATATCATCCTCATATGGTATGCATATACTTATCATCGAATATCTATCCGTAATTGGAATAATAGAATGCGGCAAGTTCAATGCCACAGAAAACATTTCGCCTTCTTTACATATAAACTCATCTTTTTTGATTTCAATTTTAATAGTACCGGCAGTTACAATTCCAAATACATAATGTCCGATATGTGTATGTTCAGGATAAGTGACATCTACATTTTCAAAACTGACTATCTCCACTCCCGTATAAACATCTTTAATAAATTTGAGCTTATTCATATATTATTTCACGCCCTTCTTTTTGCATAAATAAATTTCGCAAGGCTTTTCTGCCGCTTCTGATTTACCCATTTCTCCAATTTCTTTCCATATTATCATACACTAACGCAATTCAAGAAGAAAGATACTAAAAAAGTACAGCACTTTTTGCGCTCAAAAAAAGGCAGCCCCCATGGACTGCCTTCATAAACCAAATATAGTTTATCTAAACGATCATTGCATCTGTGACTAATTCCCATTATGGAAGCCAACTTATTGACACTTCTTTTAATTGATTTGTCTTCTTATCAAATTCAAAATGATAGCCACTGTCACCCATATAAACCTTTGAGTCAATATTATAATATACGTTATTATACTCATCCGGTTCTGCACCTTTGCTACTCTTTTCCAGAAGTTGTTCTTTTGTAAGAATTAAAGGAAATGAAAAGCAAACAGATTTTGTGGCATCAAGAATCTTCTCTGTTATCTCCTTATTGTAATCTGCCTCATAATCAGGCTGTGGCACATATAAGAAATATATTCTTACATATGATAAGAGACATTCTTCTGCTACCATTGAATCCTTTGTTGTATTGATAAACTGAAACTGCATTGAAACATAGTCATTAATTCTTGCTGTAAAATCCTGTGTTTCATAATTACTGTTTACGTTGTTGCCCTTATTGTTTATGTCGCTTTCCTCAAAGGGAATTCCTCCATCTATCAGATCCTTCAGTGTGCTCTCACCAAGTTTGAATATCTTTCCATTATAAGCAAAAGCTCTATTATCCATATCTACATATTTTTTGCTTAAGCCCTCAACTGGTGTGAAATCTTCCTGACTTGGAACTTCAAACTCTGTCGAAGCTTCACTACTTTTATCTGATGTTTCTGAGTTCAAACCATTTTCTGATGTAGCCTGAATTTCTGATTCCTTTTGTGTCTCCTGTTCTGACTGACTTTCATATGTATTCTCTTTCTCATTCCCACAGGCAATGAGAGAAAAACTCATCATTATAGTAATGACTCCTGCCAGCATTCTTTTTTTCATCTTCATAAATAAATCCTCCTAAAAATAATTTTCTTAAAAATAATTTCCTTAAAAATTATTATAAAGAGGCCCAAATATAGCAAGCTATAAACAGTTGCAACTACAGCAACCACCAGTAGCAACCCGCATTTTTCCTTGCTTTTTCACGATATTTACTACATTTGCCATTGATTAGTAAATCCAGAATTTAATTGTTTCCAGACTGTTCTATATTCATAAAATCATAATAGCATTCTTTATTTATCATATTTGCATTATTTTTAGAAAATGCATTTATGGAATAAATGTCACCATTCTCTAAATCTGCATATGCAACAAAATAGTACCAATAGGTTTTTTCATCATTATTCTTGTGCATAACTGAGTAGGTGTAATAGAAATATTTCAGTCCATTTACTTCATATTCCCCTTCCTCCATGATTTTGGATATTCCTGCTTGATTTTTCTTGTCTACCATATCTTTGGCTGTAAGCCAGGAAAATGAGTTAATAGAAGTAGTTACATGTGTTTGGTCTTTCTTTGAATAATAAGTTTTGCCCATTTCATCATCTGACATCAAATCGTAGCCTTCAGGGAGATGATAAGATATTGTAAATTTATCAGCAGATAGACTATCCTTTGAAAGATATGCTATTGCTTCTTCCACTTCCCAGCAGGATCCAGTTGCATCATCCTTTTTGTCCGTAGCATGTACACTGTTTATTACATCTGTCGTTTCAATTAATGCTTTTTCATAAAGAGCTTCTCTTTTCTCCCTATCAAGTAAAGCAACATCTATTCCGTCGAACCTTACCATTGCCAGAATTCTCTTCCCCTCAGAAGCTTCAGAAATTAGCACATAATAATATGAATTTTCAAAATCAGAGCCTCTTTCATTTTCCAGGCTTACTATATAACGTATGTATTCCCGCCCATCCATTTCAATCTTTTCTGGTGCAAGCTGCATAACATAGCCTGCGGCTTCAATTTCATTTTGACGTTTTTCTCTGTTATTCCAGAAATCGTCCGCAGTCATATCTTCCACGTCAATCTGAATTAGGTATTCATCACAGTTTCTTATATTAAGACATCCACTCTCATGAATTAAAGCTAATCTCATTGGCTTTACATAGAACTCAAAGCCTTTAAATACAATCTGCCATGGTTCTTCTGAATCATTTCTTTCCTTTTCACTTCCATCTTCTGAAAGAGAATAATCCTCTTGTGATAGCTTTATTATTCCCATAAAATATAGGGAAAAAAGCACAGCTCCTGCCAAAACACAAGCTATAATAATAATTGAAATAACCTTTTTTAACTTCTTCATCTCTTATTGCCCTTCTAATCTTATTCAGAAGCTGTATCTTCTTCAAAATCACTAAGAATAATTTGCAGCTTATCTTCTTTTTTCATACGTCGAATTTCTAATCCGGTAAGTATAAGCAGCATAACAAATATAAGACATAATATTGCAGAAACTATAATTGTAGTCACATTATAATCTAAGAAAAATGTATCATTGTCTGCCCCGGTATAACATGCTAAATAGTCCCCATCCCGGATTCCCGGAACATCCATCCATACTGTATCCATAACCTTACGGCCATTATCGTCAAAGAAACATAAATCAGCTTTTGTATATTGCTGATATACCTTTTCCACTCGTACACTCTCATTTTTCGGAGAATGATTGGTCCATTCATTTCTTACTAACAGGACAGACAATACACCAATGCAAAACACGCAAAAAACAGCAAGTACATAAAAAATCAGTTTTAATCTTGCCAGACTATGATGTCCTCTTATATTCTTCATGTGCAAAATATTATTGATATTGTCACTTTCGCAAGCTTCATCCTCCTCATTATTCTGGGCTTCCTGTTTCCCATAAATCAGTTTCTCAATGGGCACATTCAGTATTCCACATATACAAACCAGCCGGTCCAAATCAGGGTATGCCTTATCCAGTTCCCATTTGGAAACAGCCTGTCTGCTGACACCAATTTTTTCAGCAAATTCCTCCTGACTAAAGCCTAAATTCTTACGATATTCTTGAATTCTTTCTCCAATTTGTAACATATTCATTTCCTCGAATAAACTATTTTTTCATAGTTATCATATATAATTCCTAAAAATGGTTTCATTCTCTCGCCTCATTATTACTATTGTTCTCTAAATGTTATAGTTCCCGCTTTGGCATCCATTGCCTCTACTATTGCAAGAGACTCAAGTTGATATCCAAGATTACGGATAACCTGTCCACCTACCTGAAATCCCTTTTCAATTGCAATTCCAATACCTTCAACTGTGCCACCTGACTGATTCACAATTGACACAAGACCTTGAAGTGCACATCCATTGGCAAGGAAGTCATCGATAATCAAAACATGATCATCTTGGCCTAAAAATTTCTTGGAAACAATTACCTGATTTTTACATTTATGGGTAAATGATTCTACTTCTGCAATATACATATCTCCATCAATGTTTATGCTCTTTGATTTTTTTGCAAAAACGACCGGAACGTTAAAATGCATTGCAGCAATACATGCAATACCAATACCGGAAGCTTCAATTGTCAAAATCTTATTAATTTCTTTTCCTTCAAATCTTCTCTTAAATTCAGCTCCCATTTGATCGAACAAGTCAATGTCCATCTGATGATTTAAGAAACTGTCTACCTTAAGAACGTTTCCTTCTTTAACAATTCCTTCTTTTGCTATTCTTTCCTCAAAAAAATTCATAATAATCTTGCCTCCTTTGTAAATTACTTATAATCCAGCTTTATATATGCTCACCGACTGGATAAACATGAACCTCATCACCACGTCCTCTAAATTCTGTAATGACATTCTCTGACAGAAATTTTGAATTGCTGCTTGTTACGTAAACATCCACATTATGCATATTGATAATTTTGGGACATTGTGCCCCTACTTTTCAACGTAAACGCCTCATAGTGAGTACTCTTATTTTCTATCCCTCTCTGTTTTAAAATATCTGTAGAGTAGTTCGTGTTTTTCGGCACGAATTTCACAAATTTCCCAACTAAAGGAGGCAGATATTTTGAGA
>JAXJPW010000010.1:0-95793 GCA_036311465.1 Agathobacter sp. | reverse complement strand
TTTTCTTCGTGCCATCATATGTAATGATTTGTACTCGACCCTCTTCTACCGAAGTGTTAGGGCAAATGATTTCATACTCTTGTCCGTTTTCGGGCGTTCCATCAAGAACAATTGTTCCACCATACCATGCTAATATTGTGTGATGGTATTTGCCAAGTTGCAAAGGACTATCGTTGCTACTACCAAGTATGGCAACGTGTGGTCTAAATCCCGCGAACACGCCTTTTTCGGAAGCAAAAGCATAAGAATGCTTGTAACCCGATACGTTTGAAATAACGCCATAACCCGTGCCATCCATCGCTTCGTAGGAGTCCGTGGTAGTGTTTTCGTACTTAGCCAAGCCCGTGATTCCAGCCTCCGCAGGTAGAATATTCTCTCCAACGAGTGCTTCTCGTTTGTAACCATCTTCGCTTTCTCGGAATCCGATATATTGGTTATACAAGAACATACCATTCCCGCCAAGCTCCTCTTGGATACCGAGATGACTTCCGCTAATGTTGAAGTCGGCAATCTTACCCGTCTGCACATCTACGTTGTTAAACTCTCCCGAAGTGGCATTCACCGTACCCGTGAACATTCCATCACTCGCATACACTGTTCCTCTTACAACGGCGTCATTAAGGATAGCCTTTCCTCCGTGTGTCACAACAAAGTTAGCTTCGTCTTCTCCTTCTCCGTTCTCAGATACCGCTTTCGCAGCTTGCTCAAATGTTCCACCACCCCAAAGGAATGGACTATTGTCACTCGACCAAGTGCCTTGCATACCGCCCGTCTCCTTAATCATATCTCCGTCCTTATAATTACCTACTTTAATATGATTAGTGAGAACAAGACCTCCTTTAGTTTTAGTACTGCCTTGATTAAGAGCCTGATCTAAATATTTCAAGGATTCATAATACGTTCTGTCACTAGAATTATCAAAAGGCGATCTGCTCCAAGCAGAAGCATACTCTCCTGCCTCTAGTTGTAAATTACATAATTCACAATTAGATTCACTTAGATCTAATACAGTACCATTAGACGCTAACGTAAATTTTTCTTGGTACTGATCCCATTGTGCAGGATCCAAGCCTATTGTTTTAGGTACTCCTCCAGTACTAAATTTTAAATAGGTTCCTTTGGCCTTGAATGAAAGCACATAAGAATCTCCGACGACCAACGGAAATTCTAGCTGCTGTTTAAAACTTCCTTCTTTTAACGTAATTTTATTCCCGCTGCTAGACTCAGCGTCCGCTGAAACATTATCTTCTTTAGCATCAGTTCCTTCCCAATGTACTACTTTTGAATTGTATAAAGACGAGGATGCATTGAGTATAGTATCGTCTACTAATCCTGTAGATAAATAGTCTCCAGTAAATCCACTATTTCTTAGTAAATTCTGTCCTCCTGCTCGTACTTTCTTTAAATTAGACTCTATCTGTTCTAGAACAGTTTTAGGGGTCGCATAATTTATTAACTTACTCCAATCTGTGTAGTTAAACGAGCCGTCACAATTTACTACTGCAATAAGGATATCTCCTTTTTGGTATGACCAATTCCCGTCACTATAATCTTTATCGAGTATCCAGATATCTCCTTTTTGATATGTATTATCTGGTTTTGTCAAATAAGTAGAACATTTACCATCAGCTGTAGACTGAGCTTTCGCAGCTTGCTGTAATGCCAATACAGCATCGCTATCCGCGATTTGGTGCCAATGCAAATAATAGGTTTTTCCTTCGGCATCTGTAGCTGCAATAACATCTAGGTAGTCTTGCGAGTTATGTTCAGTACATATCACCCATCTCCACGATTTGCCTGCCGTGCTATTCACATCATCAGCATTATACTGAGAAATGTCCGTATATGTATCGCCAATATGATTAATTGCTTCTATATTTGTATCTCCATCTATCCAAGCCGAAGTTGGAGTAGAATTTATAGTAGGTGCACCTTTGTAAAAGTGACTTTCTATAACACCATCTAAGTCTTTCTGGAGAGTCGTGTATTGTGAATATAGAGCATCGTATTGCCCTTTAAGAGCATCTATATTACCAGTCAGAGCCTCGATTATTTCATTAGCTGCGTTTGCATTCTCTACTAAGTCTTGTACATCCTTATTTGTCTTGTCGTATATAGTCTGGAGTAAGGAAGTACGTTGATAATAATAATTTTGCTGACAATCATTAAAATTATCTGGAATAGGTACAACATCGGGATTCTGGTCAGAAGTAAAAGCTTGGAGAACAGAAGTAATGATATTGATGTACGCTGTATATGCATCGTCAAAAGCTTCTGATGTTATATTCCATTCTTGTTTAATTTGTGCTTTTATTTCCTTATAGTCCTCTTGAATGAAATTGCACTCTCTTATTAGCCCTGATTTTTCTGACTTATTAAAAACTCCATCACTAGCCCATTCTGAAAAACGGTTTGTAGCGTCAGTGGCTATTTGTGCGGCCTGGGCAGTAGCCTCTTTTGCGTTTTCTAAATCTTGCTGTAGACTTTCTAGATTTTCTGTGAACGCAGCGTGTGTATCTTTTAAGTCCTCTATATCTTGTAACCCGTCATTCCATTGCGAGGCCTTATCACTAACTTCATCCAATAGGGATTCTACTTGTACTCCTGTATATTTACTATTATAACTCATTGTTTTAAAACATTAAAAGTTCCACCATCTTTTAATTCGAAATCTGATACATAAATTTCTCTTAGCCCTTCCTGTATTAAAGGTACAGTAACAATGGTATTTTTATCCACACTTTCGAAAATTACTGTAGTCCCTCTGTCTATACCTTCGTTTAATAAAGCAGAGAAAGTTGCTGTACCTTCTAGATGTCCGCTATATGATATATTAAGCCAATACGAAAGTGGATCGTCGCTACGCACTATCCAATCTACGTTGGAATAGACAGGAACCGTCGTTTCGGTACCTACGTAATCAATTAGTATTTCGGCTGTTTCTACAGAAATAACTCCTTTGAATAGAGCCTCACAAATAGCGCTTATAGTACAGTCTATGTTATGCTGATTATGTTGAATGCCAATTGTTAACGGGAAGACTGTATTGTAAATATGTAAATTTAAAAAATACGTTGGCAGTATCTGTATATCGATATCTAAAGTAGGATTTATAACATCTACAATAATAGGAAGTTTAGGAGTAATAATGCTTTCCACATTAATAGTTAAACATCCCATGTTACTTTAACCCTTTAATAATGTTCAATTCTGTAATAAAGTCGTATATCTCTGTTCGAATACCTAGCTGTTCGGACCCTTCCGGAGAAAAATCACCATCTGGAATATGTGCAATAACTCTGCATTTTAGTCTACCGCATCCCACATCTTTAGTATTAAATGTCACAATGCGAGTATGCTCATCGTCTCCAGACACTTTAATATCTTTTTCTGGTACTTTAAAAATGATCGACCCTGTACAAAACAACTCTATTTCAAATTTATGCTGTGACTTTGAAATATCGAAAGCAGAAGTAGGTTCAATATAAATTGCCAATTTCTTCTCAGTACCACATATTACATCCTCTATCATATTATATATAAATATTTACTTATTCTTAAATCTCCTGCTGCGGAATATCTTCTTGTGTTTTCTGGAAAGATAATTTCTCTTCTTCGGTAGCCTCTCTCCAATCCTCCTTTATCTTTGACATGACTTTCTTTGCTTTATAAAATTATCTAAATCTTTTTTATACCAAGATAGTTCTTTGTATCCTGCTTCTTTTGCTCCTTTAGGCAGTAACCCTTGTGCTACATAGTTATCAAATGTAGCTCTACTAACATTAAGATATGTATAGGCTTTGTATTTACTCATTCTCTCGTCTTTTCGAGTAACTTCATTAATGTAACCACATATCTTCAGAGCGTCTTCCTCAGTTATATTGGTATTGCCTGTATCTATATCATCTACCAATCTTAGTAGATGTTGTTTTAATAGTTTAATCATCCTTTTTCTTTTTTATATGAAGAACTACCATCCATAATATAAAGATGAATAGTATCGCTATATGTCCGATTACCCAAGCCTTCAGTTCTACGGGAATACCTATATAATAATCAATTAATGATATGAGGTGATTCAATGCTATATAGTATAATGGTAATCGGTGAAACAAACAAAATCTAAAAACAAAGGACGACAGAAGTAAGAAACACCAAGGCAAAAGAGCTAATCCAAACAAATGAGATATAAATTCTACATCTATTCCATAAGCGTCTAAAATTGTATCTATAAAATACAATAACGCTATAATCATAGGAATTAGCTTTATGCCTACTAACTCTATTTTATACAAGAATTTACTTCTTAATCTTTCCTCCACAGCCATATTTTCTGCCCGATGCTTTATAACCTGCTCTTGGTGACATGGGGGTCGACTTTCCTCTTTTCTTTGCCATAATTAGATAATTTGTATTGTTATTTCTTCGTTTCGTTGATGTGCTTTTTTGAGAACTGCATATAGTTTTTTAAAGGCTTCTTTTCCGTTAATAAGGCCTCCTTTAATTTTATTTTCTCCTATTCCTATGCACCCATGTAGTAATTCTGCTCCTTTAGGACCATCTGCAACATGAAGCAATATTCCTTCGAATCCTGGGACACCTATCAATCGGGGAAGTTTACCTTCACATGCTTCTTGATAAAAGGGGTATACTTTAAATTTAGGAGATTCTACTTCCAAAGTAATTTTATATTTACCTGTAGGAATTGCAGTCTCGCCATATACTTTTAAGTCTTTGATAGTAGACAGAGGCATATTCTGAAATATGCCCCTATCTTTATCCTCTAATGTATCGCAGAATTTCTCACCGTCCACGTATAAAGTACCTATAGTATATGTATCTTTTTTATACTGCCTGTGTACTGTTAATTGCATATTAGATACCGAGTTTTGCCTCTATTACCTTAAGGCGGTCGTCTAACTTATCAATAGCCTCTAAGGCACTTATTGCTAGGTTACCATCAGCCCCATCTTTGCCAGGCTCACCTTTTTCTCCTTTAAGAGATGCTAACCATTCATCTAATGATCTTGTTTCTCCTCTTAGTACTGCTAATTCATAAGCGGATTCTCCCTTACCAGCAGATCTTTCTACCAGTATACTTCTAGTATTATACTGGTCGGTATCATTAATTAAAGCTATGCCAAGAATAGAATAATGACCTTTATATTGACCGTTAACATTTAAATAAGAAGCAGCGGTCTGAGTGCCCTCCGCAACTACCACAGTTATACCTGGAATATCGTCAGGCTGAACATAGTATCTAATTAAATATTCTTTTAGTCCCATAAATTATACTTGTTTATTAGTTTCCTCTCCTTTTGCTGCTTTTTTCGGTGTTTTCTCCTGCTCTCGTAAAGTAGGACTTTTATCAACCACCAAAGGGGCAAATCCTCTATTTCTAATTTGACACGCCATATTAACACAGGTATTTTCGAGTAATCTATTAACTAATAGCTTAATGTCTTCAAGTTCTTTCATTACTCGAGCGTTTTCTGCTCTTATTGCAGCATTATCTACTCTGATAGCAGCATTTTCTTCTCTGATTCTTATATTCTCTTCTCTAAGCTGTCTATTTTCATCTCTCAAATCGTGTAATCTATGACGAGCATCGTCGCTCAAGTCTTCATAGAAATCTAATGAGGACTGCATATTAGTAATGTCATTTTTCTTTACTTCACTTAGATATTTTCTCCTAGAGAGAAACCAAGTAACTACAGAGGAGATGGTAGTGGATACAAGGGTTATTCCAGCAGATATTATTAATTGTTGAGTTTCCATTATTTGTCCAGTATTTTTACGAACCTACTGCATTGATGTTCAATATAAGGATTCTCTTCCTTCAATTCCGCCCTTATAACTGTATGCTTTTTTTGAAACCATCTAGCTAGCTTGCATTTCTTAGGTGGTTTGACAGTTTCTTTGTCTGCTCGTATAATTAAATATTGCTCGCTTATAATCTTAGGAGTGACTGTTACAGAATTAGGATAGTCTAATGTAAGATTGAGACTATACCATTTATTATGTAGAGTAGTGTCTATATGCAACTTATCTCTGAAAATAGTGTCCTTTAGGAAAACTATAGAATCTGTTTTCTCAAAGGTCGTTTTATTATATTGCATGTACTTTAACTCTTTGTCTTTAATCTTAAGCTCTCTTCTCACAGAATCAAGCTTCACTAAGAGACTGTCGTTAAAGTAAGATAATTGATCAACAGATAGTTGAAGTACCCCTATGTCTTCATTAAGCTTAGAATTATTCTGCAGTAGGGCTTTTTCGTTCCCTACTGCTATAGAATAATCTTCACTTAAAGTGTTATATTTTGAAATAGTAACTGACAAGCTGACAATTAAGCTTATAATAATAAGCCCTATCGTTAGTTTAACGTATTTCATTATTTACTTGTTGTACTTTTTCTTGAATGAATTTGTTGCTTTTTGACAGCTATATCGTCCTTATGTTTTCTCTCCTCAAATGCTAATCTATCTTTATCTAAAGCTAATCTAGCATCGAATTGTCTCATAGACTCAAGTAATTTTTCCTTGGCCTCTTGAGAATACTCGGGTTGAATACCATCAGAAGACTCGTCCATCAACTTGGCTTCAGCTTGCATAGATGCGATAAGAATCTTGGTTTCGTTATCCCTTTGATTTAGCTGATCCTCATGCTGCATTTCCATTTGCTTTTCCTGAAGCTTAGCTTGTTCAAGTTGCTGCTCATGTTGCATCTGCTGTTGTTGTGCTTGAGCCTGTCTTTCCTGGATAATTCTCTCATCCTCTTCGATCATTCTCTGCTTCTCTGCGAGAGATGCTGAATTGTATAACTTCATAATAGTAGAGAATGATAGAGTTTGATTTTGAAGAGCTGCCTGAGCAAGAGTGTCAAGTTTAGCATGTAATTCCTGTGCCTGAGAGTTGCTATCTATGACTAAGCCATAGTCGGCCTCAGCGAATACATCACCATCTAGATCTATTGCTTTTATCGTATAGTCAGGAAGAATATAGTTGAATTTCTTAGTTCGACCCCTAAAAGCTATTTTAGCGGTTTCAAGGAAACACTCTAGAGCTCTTTTCTTGACATCATTATGGATAGCAAATACCCACTCTGTAATATGTGATGACTGCAAAGTAGCTCTTTCTACACCTCCTACAGTCTCCCTGTTACTAATCTGACCTTCTCTCTGTTTAGAGATACCAACTACTTCAGTCATCTCTTGTTTGATGTACTCTAGGAGATTAATATACTGTTGAATAGAATTACCAAGTTCAGCATTAATAACACCAGAAGAAGCATTATTCATGCCTCCTGCTAGCACACCTGTAGAAGCTCCCACATTACCTTCCTTAAAGCTGTCAATTACTGCAATACCATTAGTCTTAGCATAGTACATCCATTTGTCAATAGACCACTCCTCAGGTACCTTAGCCAAGTCGAGTTGAATAATCATACCCCAGTTTCTAGCTATAAGCTTATTCAATCTGTCATGAATAACATCGTATAAATAATTATAGTGTTTCATCATGTCCACAAAAGAGAGCGGGGCAGCATTATTAATATTATATATAGAACCAATAATACCAAAATGACATCTAGATGGATTATCCATTCTATTATATTGAATGGCTCTAGGTCTCATATTAACATAGATATCTTTGCCTATCTTCGTGCCTTCCCAAGCTTCATTAATGTAGAAGACCTGCTCTTCTTCGCCTAAGTCTTTGTTAGTCTGATATTTATCAGTGTGGAAAGTATAAATCTCTTCGCCCGTCAGAGGATCATATGATTTTACTTTCTTAATTCTTCTTAGAGATTTCCAGAAAATTCTTACAACCTTAATGTTACCAGCCATATCATATGGCAGAAGTGCATCGCTCTCATCAGCAGAAAAAAGGTTTTCTACTTGTATTCCTTCCTCCCCAACAAAAGTTGTACCTGCCATATTGTCACTAGAATAGGCCCACGTAGGATCATAAGAATCAGTCCCATCAGAGTTGTCAGAGCCAAACGATAGATTCTCTATCTTATCTACTTCCTTAGCAGTTAAAGAATCGCCGTAAACATCAATAATTTTGCCTGGGCTCCAGTAGTCTTCGATGACTATTATGTCAGCATCTTCTATTTTATTTGAATAGCCAGACTTAAAAATTCTCACCTTAAGAGGGTCAAGCCTCTCGATTACAGGCTCCCCACCAACTATATCACAAAGATATATTTCTTCTCCCACAATCATGCCGTCCGCCATACCTTCATTGAACATCAGTGGCATATTGTACTCTTTTACGTAGTGGTTAAGAAGGGCATTAGCTCTGATTTCTCGAATATCCTGGTATTGATATTTATAGTAATCACTAATCTTCTGAATCTCGGCTTCATACTCCTGCTCGGATTGTGCAGTATTCGAGATAGCCTGCTGTAATTGAGCCATAATAGCTTCTTTCTTAGCCTCCTCCATCTCGGAGATTGCATTAGGATTAGTGATGACTACTCTATAATCAAAGAGTCTTTTTGTCTCTTCGCCTCTGAGTACATTAAGACTCTTATTAATAATAGGATAATGATGTATCTTTTCTGGAATAAATCCAGCGTCTAGATTCTCAGGGTTTACAATTAAACCCAAGTCCTGCATATGCAGAATACCATTCACTAAATCATAATTTATCTTCTTATGACGAACAGAATTACGTACAGGACTATAATTAAAATATGTTCTACCGTCTGCCCAGTCCAGATGTTTTTTGCACCAAGAATCGGTCTTTTTCGAATCCGGTATTCGCTGGGATGGTAAATTATGTATAGTCGACATATTAATGTGATTTAAATATTATTTTGCTGCAAAAATAAGCAAAATATTTAACTTGTGCAACTAAATAAATACTTTATTTATGTTACCAAGTGTTGTTGGCTTTAAACATTCGGTCGTCATAATTCTTACGAAAGAAAGGGTCTTTTCCTTTATAATTGTCTGGAGCATGTGTCTTTTTTTCGGACTTAAAATCTCCTTTATTCACAACCATTTTATCTTCCCTAAAAAGCATTAGCATGCCCAATGCAGATACACGGTCGAAGTTTCCTTCACTGTTAAAACTAATCAACTCTTGCAAAAGGGCTCTTGACTGAATATGGTACAAATTAGGAATATTAATTTCCCTTCCTTCACCGTCTTGACTTATTGCAGGGGTAGGCAATAGTAACCATCTTCTAATTAGTTCTAATGCATATGAGTTAATAGCTTGAGTTGCCACTGTTCCCTTTGCCGCATTTCCGTAGCTATTGACTTTAATCATCTGCTTGTCCTTTAAGAAGTTGAGGTTATCTGTCATTAGATAAACGCAGTTCATCTTCGAGAAATAAGCAAATAAGCCTTTTTTATTATTCTCATAGTTTACTTTGCCATTGTAAAATAAACAAAGCCTTCTACAGATCTCATAATTTTCTTCCGCATAATCCTGTCTTCCTGTATACTCTGCCACTATTTTATCTGTCCATAAGTCTAAAACAAATGTGGAAGATAGCGACATGGTATCTGCAGTATCATTGTCTACAGGGTCATGACCTAGAATGTATCTATTAGCGTAAGGATTGCCAGTATTTTTGTCTATTTCTGGTAGCTGAAAAAACTCAATTGCACCGTGCACTTTATTATCTTTTGTAGGGAAATGCCTAATTGGCTGAGCCGCAGTTGGTACATAATATACTTTACCATTAGCATCAAATTCTAAAGTACCCACTTTTACACTATTTAATTCTGCAGGATTCGTATCAAGTTGAACTAATCTTTCCGTCAAAGTAGTAACTGGGAACATGTTAGCATCTACCTTGATGGTTGCTTCAGCAGGAGTAATAGGCATTTCGGCAACAACTCTTACGATAGTCTTAGGATCATTAGTTTTATACTTCGCATAGTATCTTTTCTCTAATACCTCAAGCAGTGCTTTAATCACATCAGAAACACCGTCCTTATTGTAACAACCTTGTCTATTTACATAGGCAGGAAAAAAGAAACCAAAATTAGATTTGCCTTGGCTAGATTTATCGTACACATTAGGTATTGCTTGAATATTGTAACCTTCAGGGTTATAAAGCATCTCCTTAGCTGCACTAAAATCAGAGGCATCTTCAGCAGCAGTACCTACTAAATAAGCCAATCCGAAGACTGCATTACCGTCCTCGAGACCGTATCTTACTGTATTATAGACACTTAGAAGATTAGGGAAGCTACCCATCTCCTCGAAGAATATATAACCACGCTTACCACGAAGCTTTCCTTCATCGTCTTTAGATGATACACCCATTACAGTATTGAGACTTCCTTTGGATACTCCTGTCTCTTTATCTTTATAGCCTTGCTGCCATACCATTTCTTGAGGAGAATCCTTGAGTCGTAACTTAGGAAACTGTGTATTTTCAGCAACAAAGTCAATCATAGGTACAAACTTAGCTAAGGTACCATCCTTACCCACAGATAAATACTGATTCTGATATGCAGTAAGTACAGTAGTAGTTCTTCTTCTCGCTTCTTCGTTTTCTCCTAATACGAAGTTATGAGACATCATAGAAGCTAGTGTGTACGACTTTGAGGCACCACGTCGTGCTAATTCTATGGCGTGGTGACCATTCTTTCTAGCCTGATCTAGGTAATGGAATCTCCAATAAATACCTTCCCACACATCAGGAAAATCCTCGATACGATTAGCTTTAGTCGTATTGCCTACCAGTCTTGACAGCATAATAGGACAATAATTAAGATACCAATACATATATCCAGTAATCCATTCTCCATCTGAAGGTCTAACAAATCCTTCCCAGCATCTTCTTCTCTCTTCTAGGACCCATTTCATAAATTCACTATTAGGATTTTTATTAGGTCTCAAAAGAGTAAAGCACCCATGCTTTTTGAAATGCAGTGCAGATGGCCTGAAGTAATCCATATTTTCTAGTATGTGGGGCTTAGAGATATCTACTATGATCTTACCTTCTTCATCTCGAGGTAGATCTTTTGCATAAGGCCTATCTGCAGAAATAAGATGCTTAATAAATGGAATATTGTTAATCACATCATAAAGCTGCTCTATTACTTCTTGCGGATAAATTGCTATGAGCTCTTCCGTTATCGCTGTTTGGTGTTTATTCAAATCCATGGCTTTCAATGTACTTAAGGATCTCTCTTAATGTTTCCAATTCTACGATTTTCCAATAATATTGAGACCCTTCTCCGTTAGTTTTAAAAGTTTCTTTGACAGTTATAATAGGCTCATTATGATCATCTCTATGGTAGTACACAGAACATATAAAATCTTTATACGCACTAAAATTCCTATGAGGAACACATTGTTTTGACAAAATAAAATGTCCTACTTTTCCGTTTCTCAGATCATTTAAAACATTAATAATATCAGTTAATTCCATGCTTTAATCCTCCTCTAACACTGTTTTTTGATGTCCTCCTCTTACCTTACTCATCTCTTTAATATCACTGGATACCGCTCTTTCGGCTTCGTCCAATCCTTTGATTAAATCGGGGATTTGCTTAATAGTAGCAGTAATTGTATTGAGGGTGTAAATAGGCTTGCCCTTGTCATCCACAGCTCCAAGATCGATATTTTTCAAGTGTTCTCTAAGTTTGTCTACTGCAAAACGAGTATCCTCCAGAAGGAGAGCAGAGGTAGGTTTAAAGCTGGAATAGAACTCCATGGCTTCGAGCACTACTTTGTCTGGAGCCCATTTTTCTGGTAATCCTTCTCCTTGTTTTACAGCCTCTTGACGGGCGCTCACGTCGACCAAATACTGATAGTCACTTCTTGGGTCACAAACAAAGTAAATAAAACCCAATTCTTGCATGGCTCTATTTTTATCTTTGCTTTTATCCCTGTCCCATATTTTTTTAAATGGCTTTAGCATCAAAGCTTCTGGGTCCACTTTGACATCGTAGCCTTCTCTTTTGAATAACTTTATCATAATAAAAAAAGCCGAGTAGTATTACTACTCAGCTAATATTTAAGACACTACCTCTTTCTGTGTAGTAATTATTTCCATATCTTCTACCATCTCATGGTCCTCGATAACAAACTGAATGTCGTTCGCATACAAGAATAAATGCTCCACACCATCCAAAGGAATAGTATTAAATGCGTATGATACTACAGGGTTATCCTGAATTACACCATCTTTTAGGGAGCCATCCTTATGCTGCTTTCTGGCATATCGACTGAAATCGATAGCGACTATATCTCCAACATTAATGTGAGATACGGCAGGCCCTACTGCTACCACAGTCTGGTATGGCTTGGGCTGACCAGCCATCTCGTCTGCTCCAATTATACCGTTACTCTCTGTCTCTTCAAACACATCAAATGTAGTAACTAGAGCGTTAAACATCGGACGTATCTTCTTAATATTCAACTTCTTACTCATTTGTCTTAGTCTTTTTGTTCTTGCGTTTAGTCTTAGGTTTAGCAGTCTTAGCCGTCTGAGGAGTAGCATAGTATGCTATATCCTCTGGAGTACACACCATATCAATTCTCTGCGCTAGACATAGAGAATAATGTCTCATAAAAAACAACTGTAGGCGTGTGGCTACTCTTAGCTTAAATGAAAGCTTTGAGAAAGTCTCTTTATTTGTAACAAAAGCCTCAAGCTTATGTATTTTATCTTCTAATATACAGACCTCGTCAAGAAGTCTAACTTTAAAATCTTCCATTCTTCTTCTGTTTATAATGCTTTACCTTCTTTACATTTAGCATTCTGTTATAGGAACATGTGAATTTTCCTAATGAAGGTATATTAAAGCTTGTTCTGTATTGACTGAATTGCTCCTCTGTTAAATCTGCTTGCAGAGGAATTTCTCCCATTTTCTCTCTTATAAATCTCCAAAACGATAAGTATGCTTCCTTGACTACCTCTGGAGGTAATTCTAATTCTGAAGCAACTATTTTTAGTTGCTCATCGTGTTTCATTGGAAATCAAATAAAAGAAGTAATTTAAAACTATCCCCGTCTTCTTCTAGTCTAGGTATGAATTTAGGATTAATTTTCCCATCAACAATAACTTTGTTTTTTCTAAGCTTGCCCATAACTACTTGAAAATGAGGAAGAGTGATATTACACTCTTCTCTCACTTTTTGTTTAGTGTCTTCACTCATCACGACTTTGTCTAGAATGTTGTCATCTTTAATAACTTTGCTAAGCTCAAATCTTTGTTTAACAAAGCTTGCGATAACATCTATCTCTCTAGCGGTTAGATGGTGAAAAGGCTCTAAGAATAAAAACCAATACTTGAAGAAACTGCCTTCTAAAGAAGCTGGGATTCTAATTACATTATTAACCCTATTCTTCATAGCAGTAATTTTACTCAGTTACTGCCTCTGTATCAACGGGCTCCTCAACAGGAGTTAGGAGCTCTACAATCTCCTTAGAGCAAGCGTCCACAAACTCCGGAGCAAAGCGATCTGGCAACTCTAGCACCTTAAATAGGAACTCTAATCTCTTAAAAAGATTAAAATAATTAATCTCCTGCATCTTAGATCTAAGCTCTGCATTCTGACGAGAAAGCTGCTGTGCCACAGCCTGCAACTGCTCCTTAGTAAGCTCTGTATTCTGAGCTTTTACATTTGTCTGTTTGTTCTCTTCCATTTTTATTTTTATTTAAAGGTAAATATTTTTGCCCATATCGATTTTCATACATCTTCTCCCATGTATCAAAATCTACTATATTAATATCAGCATTTCCACATCTATCACAGTAATCTAGATTTGTGCTATCCCTATCCATAACACGGATTGCTAAAGATAGACAGTGTGGACAAAATGCTACTAGGTTATTTTCGTCCAAACAATTGTGCATAAATCTTCTTCTTAATCTGATTGGTTGTTCTACTGTGAACTCCTGGACGACGACTGGTATTAGCTCTATTATTAAAAGGCCTCTTCGGGGCCGCTACACCATTAGGAAAAATTAATTGTCGTCTTTGGTGTCTGTTCATTTTAAAAGAAGTACCGAGTTCTTCAGTACCGTCCTTCTGTAATTCCTTCTTCTCTTCCATATATTCCAAAATTAAAGTAGTGGGAATAGAGAGACTCGAACTCTCACGCCTTGCGGCACTAGATCCTAAGTCTAGCGTGTGCTTCCAATTTCACCATATTCCCGTAATGCCCCTCTAGTGTGCCACCGTTTCTCTATTTGTATAGAACAGAGTGCCAGGCCTTCGGGGCTTATTAACCAATTAAAACCACACAATTATGAAAACAAATTCATCGTATTTCTAGTACCCCTCTAGTATGCCTTTTCGGGCCTTCGGGGTTTGTTTATCATTCTGGGTACAAAGATAAGTAAAATATTTGACATATGCAAATATTTTGGCAATTATTTTTACTTTTCTTGTTTTAATTTATTAGTAAGAGGTAGAAACAACGACGTCCCAAGTCCTGCAAAAGGAAGTAAAGAGTATCTAGTATCAGAAATAGAAAAATTGTCACGTTTAGATAATGGAATGATATTACCAGCATCGTCGTAGGTAATTGGATCTGATATTTTAATATGATTTGGATTAAATATTACATTTTCATCAGTAGATTTATAGCTGTCTGCAACATCTATATTTCCTAAACTTCTCACATAGTCATTATGTACCCCATTGTAATATTTTCTAACAGCGTCTCTAATTTCTTTTTCCGAAGTCTCTCCAGTAAATCCAAATGCCTCATACATTTTAGAAGGGGTGTTTCCCCTCTGCTGTTGTAACATATGTTGAATGCTTCTTTCTGCTGCTTTATCAGTATCTATTTTATGTTTCGCAATTAATTCTTGAGCATTTTTACCACGATTTAACATACTAGAATGTTTTCCGATATATGGATTCTTTGCATATAAATAGAAAGGACGCGTTTGACCATACCACTCAGCGTACTCTTTATCTGGACTAAAATAAAATCCAACTCCGTGATCTCCAGGATCTGTTCTACCAAATAAATTTATGTTAAACTCATTAAAAGTTTCGGGACTGCCATGATAGTTTACAGCAGGAGTGCCATCAGGATTAATAAATACATTATCTGGAGATTTTGTTTTGAAGTGCAAATCTCTTAATCGTTGAGCTTCTGCTAAATTATTCTCAGCAAGAGCCTTATTATATAACTCATCCCACTGCGAATCCGATAAATTAGCATAGTTAACATCTGTATTAATATGGTCAATACCAGCATTCTCAAATGCCTGTAAAATACGCTGGTTTTCCAATTGATTATCCGCAATACCTTCATATAATACACCATCGGCTCCTAATTTCCTAGCAGCCTTTACAATTTTATTACGCATGGTATTCTTAGTAGTACCGTTAATCTCACCTGTCTGAATTAGAGGCCTCTCCATTTTAATGCTAAATTGACCTATATACGGACGCTTACTTAAAAAACCACTACTAGCTGGATTTCCTACAGTAAAAAATACAGAGCTAGGATCCGCTTTGTGTGTAACTACATCCCACCTTTCTTTATACGGAAATAAAAAGTCTGTAATAGAAGAATTCGATTGATGATAACCTGTTAATTGAACTGGATCGCCAATACGTAAACGACCATCTTTAAAAGCTTTCTTTATAATATTTAAATCAATAAAATGATTTAATGCCTTACCTGCACCAAAGCCCACTAAATCACCAATAGCATTCTTAGCTACATTCTTAGCTAAATTTTTGCTATCTCCATCTCCAACAGTATCCATAACAGTAGTACCTGCAGTAATTCCTAAATCAGCAAGTAAACTGGTAGAAGCAGCTCCTGCTCCTAGTGCTATTCCTGCACTATTAGCTTTTATCATGGATTTTGCTAAATCTAAAGCTTTTTGCTTTTCTCCAGAATCATATAAATCCCTTACCATTTGAGCAGCAGGATTACCTATACGTGCATCTCTAGCCATTCTAGCTCCTTCTGAATAGGCTTTATATAGCTTATCCCATAGTGACACTGATTCTGAGGGATTGGATGTTTCCCCACTGTATGAATGATTTCCTAATTTAATAGGATATATGCCCATTTCTAAAGAGTCTATATCTTTAAGGAAATCATCGTTTCTCCCTTTAAGGACTTCTAATTTTTTAGTTTTAGGATTTCTGCCTCTCGTGACGATATTATTTTTAATGTTACTAATATCGCTGTTATGTACAGCTTCCATTAAGCTTGGCCATCCCTTTAATCCATTTCTCACATTGTATTCTTTATCTGTTAAAAGTGACTGTACTTTATAATGAAGATTGTCGAAAGAGCCTTCCCCATATTTAGACTCATATATGTCTTTGGCTTTTGCATAACTCTTTTTAACATTTTGAGTTCTGAAATACTTCTCCTGGTTCTCTGTGAGAAAACCTTGTTTGTCTACAACTTTTTTTACTTCTGACTGAGGTATTAACTTAAGACCGTATCCAATTGTTTTATTTCCGCCTTCAAAAGATTTGTGGGGCTTCCATACACCTCTATCTTTGTCCCATCCTCCTTTGCGTGTTTTTGCGTTCTCAACTCGTACTAAACGTTGATTAATATCCTCTATAGCTTGTTGTCTATTTCTATAATAGACAATCTCCTGTCCCGGATAAGTGAATCTATCTTTTTTAGAGGTTAAGGCCATCTTCATTAAAGATTCCGCAGTCTCTTCTTCACCACTAAACTGGTGACTCTCTTGATATAATTTCTTAACTTCTTCTATATCTGTAATGCCGTTCTTGACAGCTTGCCTAATTAAAAAGGCTCTATCTTTCATAGATAGAGCCCCCCATTTATTGTTATTTGACATATTATCTTATTGGTGTAAGTTGTACTTTGTCATTAATTTTCTCTCTTCCTCTGACTACCGCAAAGCAATCTTTACATCTATATACTTGATACTGACTGATCGCAGTTCCAGAGAATTTACCCGGAATAGGGACCACATTACGACTACCACAGATAGGACAGAGAAGCTCTTCTGTCATATTGATAGTAGCTAAGTTTGGATGATTCTTAATCCAAGGCCTAATCTTATAATATACTTGCTCGAGAATCTCTACATCTTTCTTATTGTAAGAGAACATATAATTTAATGCCTCTTGGTCTCCCTCCATACAAGCCTTCCACAACTTGAAATCAGTAGGATCTTTATGTTCGATATTAAAGTATCCTGCTAAAGCATCTAGCTTATTCGAACTAAACTTGAAGCTCTTTTTTGCTACATCCAAAGTATCAATCTGTCTGTATGGGGAAGGAGGTAAAAACCCATGTATAGCAAATCTAGAATTGATCATTGGAATATCAAATTTGCAATTATGCATTGCAAACCCATCTGCTATGTATGTAGAAGTTGAGGTACTTAGAGCTGCAATTTCATGGTATCCACAAGATTCTACCGACTGCACGTAATAAGTTTCTGTCTCGTTATTATCAGTATTAGGAGCGTATAAACTTCCAAGACAATTATAATCAATATGGGATTTTAAACGTTGTAAATTTAGTTTACCTAACCATTTAAATACTTCCCATTTACCTCCTAAAGTATTAGTATAAATGCAATCCCCTTTACCAAGGCCCCAATTTGTTTTTGGTAAATAATCAAATCGATTAATACCTAGTAAATCCGCATAACTATCTGCCTTTTCTTTTACTACCGTAGGTCTTTGACACCATTGTATTGCTGAAGGGATATCATCTTGTTTTATTAACGAGCCCTCTCCTTCTATGAATCCACTCATCCACCCTTCTTCATAAGATTTTTCTTGTGTCCAAGGTGCACATATGCGTACCACGCGATCCCCTTCTTTTAAGTCTTGACTTTCTCTCCATTTAAGGAAATTGTCTTTCTTAGACTTCATTAGCCACGGATGGTTTGGAGTAGTGATTAATTCGTACCCATTAGTAAACTTAACTTTGACACATGGTACTTTCTCTATATGATTATGTGTCACTTTTGCTGTCTGGAGTTGTCTTGGTCTTTTCAAAGGATTTTGCCAATTACCGTTTTTGTCTCTCAATGGTACTCCTGGAGGTAAACCCTCTTCAAACGCTATAATCTCATCTCCCTCGATTAGTTCTCCAGCTTTTTTCCATGTAAAATCTTTCATTAAAATCGGAGTGTCTTTCTCCACACAGCCGTTATGTGCTATAACAATATCTGCTTCGTTGAGAACATTCCATAGAGAGTAACATATTCTCATATCATCCTCTTCTAGCATCTCGTCTGGAGTACAACAATCTCCGAAAGTTTCCCCTTCTCCTAACCATTTAGCAGACCAGCATATCATAAACCATTCTGAAATGGTCTGATCCAAAGAAATATTTTCTTTCCATCTCTTCCATACATAAGCCTGCATTGGCGATGTCTCAATGTCCAATATAAGAATACGTGGGCCACTTACAGGCTTAGAAGTGGTATTGAGTAAAGATCTCGCTTTCTTCTTTGCTTCCATTATAATCTCAGGCGTAGTACCTAATCTTTTTGCTAAAAAACCCCTGCCTTGTTTAAACATATAGGGCTTTGCTTTAATCTCTTCAACAATCTGATCTAAAGTCATATTATTTTCCTTTTAATTCTGTCATTACACTAAATGCTGTAGTGGTACCATTCTCTATTCTCATAGCGTAAAATATACCATCATCCAGCTTACAGTTTTCATAAATTACATCTACTTCAATCATAATATATTAAATTATCCCCTTCTTCACTATGAACACTATTTACCCAAAATATACCATTATGAATATAGAACTTTATTCGTATATTACTTTTAGTAAATAGTTGAATTATAATTAATTAACCTCTTTATATATAGTTCACTTATGTGTATAAGAGGTCCTGGTCGGCTTGAATCACCTCCAAGTAGAATTTCAACCTCCGAGATCTTATATCTACCTAAATCCTAGTTATTTCATGAGAGGCGTCTATATATTATTGTTTTTCACCTCTGTTATCCCTAGGGCACTTTATCCTCAGCCTTTTCGCAATCTAGTTGGCGTGCCACTCTCACTATTTCACTAGGACCTCTTGCTTATATACATATTGTATAATTATTAGCTCAGAATTTCATACAGCTAGATATCTGTATGAAAGACGCTGCAAATATAAGTAAAAAAATCGAGATATGCAAATATTTAAGGGAAATTATTATAAAAAATTTTTATAGGAGAGAGAACATTGTATAAGGAATTCTAATTTTGAAAATTTTTTTGAAAAATTTTTTTAATTTTTTTTTGATTTTGAATAATATTTATGGATGGGGGGTATTATCTAACCTATCTCCCCCGTTGCCTCGGGCAATGGGGATCATCCCCCGGCATGCTGAAAAGCATGCTTTTCTGATTACAGATATCTGATATCAGAAATAAACATAATCACAAAATACAAATCACTAAACAACAAACAATTAAAAACAAAACAACTATGAAAAACTTAAGAGAATGGATGATTAGTTTCATCACAGCGGTACTTATCGTGGTGCCTGTAACAGGTATGTTTATCTCAATGCAGAATGCAGATGAGTTATTAGGAGCTATATCCTTTATAGGATTTATAGTAGGAACACCATTGATAATATGGATAATGGATAAAATAACTGATAAATTTAATTGGTAATATGATTATAGATCTCATTTGGAATGGGGCGCACTGGGTTGCGCTCCTTCCAGGATCTCGTCTAGCTAACCAAGACCTTGAGATGCTTAAAGCATCGATTGTGTCTCATGGGTATCATCCTGGTGAAGTTAGATACTAAAGAGATCCCTATCTGAGCTAAGACTCTGAGAGTTCACGATCTCTTGGAAACAGAACAAATCGTTTTGTGATACTATTATAGTATCCTGTGTCCGACAGATTTCGGATAACTTATAAAGTTTACAGATATGACTGAAGAGTTGTATTTAGATGCTTTGGAGTGCGTCAAGGAGTCTATTGATAATCTCTTTGTGGACTGCTCTAATCCTACGCACAAGGATCTCTATGATTGCATAGAGCGTTCTTTGGATAGGTTGGAGAAGGAAGGCGCCTCTGCACAGCAAATAGTGCGTGCGTATCGTTATACGCATCACTATGTGCATGGCTTCTTGCTCTAATCCTTAGGCATGACTGAGCTAAGACTCAGAGTTTACCACAGCTTGGCAACAGAAATGTGGTACTAAAATACTTTTATTATGACTAAATTGTTAAATCTTATCGGAGAGTCTATCAAGGATAGACTTAAGGAGGTTACGTCTAAACCAAAAAGACGAATGATTACAAGAGAGCTTATTGCAAGTTCTGATGACACTATTGAGACTAAATGTCGTGAGATTAGATGGCAAGAACACCAAGACAGAATGACACAGAAATGTGTTTACGTTCTCTTCATCTGTGGCCAGCCTGTTAGAAGACTAAATAAAGAGCAGGCTTTTGAATATCAGAATCTTGGAGCCAGAGTTGAGAAACTTACTCCAAATGACATCAAGAAATATAATCTCTAATTATTAAAGCTTGTGAGCTGCTCTAGTGTGGAACTCTCATAATACCATGATACAAGAAATTAAAACTATGTATGCTATTCTTACAGGAAGCGAGATTTCTGATTGGGAACTCAAACAAATGACTCATAAGCAATTACGAGATTTGCATAATGAGTTGAATACCTCATATAGAGAAGAGATGGAGATAGATTATACTTACTTCGGAGACTAATTAATAACCTTTAATATATATTATTATGAAAAAGATTTTAGTTATTTTGGCAGTCATTCTTGGCATTAATTTCGCAGTAGCACAAGAGAAGAAAGAGTCTCCTTGGACAGAGATTCAGGTAGTAGAGATTCCTCAGGGTCAGCGGATTTATGAGGGAGTTACTAAAGGCGGTAACCCTAAGTATTGGTTTGAATTTGGAGATCTTAAAGTCAATGTGTCTCCTAGCAGTGCTACCAAGTATAAGAATAATACTACCACTCTTCTCCTTGTAAAGTGGCAACATAAAGACACCGGTAAATATAAATACAGCATCAGGCAGGAGGAGAGAGCGAAGAAGGATACTCCTAATGTTGATTTGAATAGCTTATTCTAATTCTCTAGGCTACACACCCTTGACTGTGGTGTGTAGTCACTAATTACTTTATTCACTTTTTGTTAATTTAAAGCCTGTCAATCGCTCTAGTGTGGGATTGTCAAAGTATTATGTCATTTATAAACATATTTGAGGGTAAAACTGTTTACGGTTCTAGCTGGGAAATTAAGGAAGTTCGTCGTTTCACAGAGGAAGAGAAGCTCATGATGAAAGCAGGAGTAGTTGAGCAAGGAGAGTATGGTCGAGTTGCTAAGATCTTTATGGTCGGCAGAGGATATACTCTCCATGAATTAAGTAAGCATTCACGAGGTCAGATTGGAGATAAGATTGACTTTGATGAAGCTAGAGTTCTATTACTAGAAAGAGATGGCGAGACGTGTGTCAAGCTTGAGCTCTAATTCTGGATTATTATGGGGGACCTTCGGGTTCCCCATTTTTTTATCACCTAACTCTCGGCAGCTCGTTATTTTGTTGCTAGTAGTTTGTTTTTTGTGGATTGTGGGTAACAGCACGATGTTTGATTGTTGATTGTTGTTTGATTTTTTATAGCTTGTGGGTAGCAGCTCGTTGTTTTTTAGCTCAAGTTTGTTGCTAGTAGTTTGTGGCCATTGCTCCCGATCCTTCGGCTCGGAGGGTTCCCCTCCCTCGCCCTTGCTAGTGTGAGGGAGTGGAGAGGGGGACAAGTTTATTGTTTAATTTTAATACTTTAATTTTATGAGTCTTTTATCAGGTATTTTTGCGTCTACTAAATTGTATGCAGGAAATTGGGAGAAACGAGGTGAGCGTCTGTTGACTGCAGAGGAGAAGCGCTGTATTAAGCGAGCAGAGATTGTGGATTCTCAGTATGGTCCATCTTGTTGTTTCTTCTTGACTACTGGTCAGCGAGCTTATTTCCCAGTGTCAAGTAAATCGTCATTAGGAGTTGGCGATGCAGTCGATTTGGAGACTGTGAAGTTCGTTACTCTTTGGAGAGAGGGTGACGGTACTATTGAGAGAATTGAGTAATCTTGTTGCTTGATTTTTGAAGACTATGATGATGCTAAAGTGCTGATTTATAGTTGATTATAGAGGGGATTGTGTCTACCACACAATCCTCTTTATTTTTTGTAAATAGGCGACATTACGATGACACATAAAAATCATAACTCTTTTTACTCTCACTGCAATTAATCCTCTCTTCTCTTTTTCTCTCTTTTCCCTTGGAGAAATGTGAAATTTACCTCTTATTTCCTATGGAAAAGTGTGAAAAATTGTATTTTTTATATAGTACCGTAATTCAACTGCACAGAATAGCCGACTTCTAATCGGCAAGTTAGGGGTTGGAGTCCCCTCGGTACTACTAATAAAACCATTTTCGAGGATATTCATGGTGGAATAGGTAGACACGCCGGACTTAAAATCCTGTGGACAGAAATGTCCGTGCCGGTTCGATCCCGGCTTTCTGTACTTGCAACCATAGTTTAGTGGTAAAACGTGGGCTTCCCAAGCCCAAGTCGAGGGTTCGATTCCCTTTGGTTGCTCAATTATTAACTACTAAAATTAACAATTATGAAAACAGTAACTTTTATTTTGTACTACATACAAATAGCAGTGGTTATTTGGTGTCTAGGTGCTTTGATTTGGAGTATTTTAACTGGTGATTTTGCTACTGCACTTTTAGACAGCATTCTCCTACTAATAAATATTATGGTAACAGCAATGGCGGACAAGTACGAGGAGCCAAGACAACAAATGTTTAATTTTATAGACAAATATCTTAAGTAATTTAAGAATGTTGGCCTGTTCGTCTAGGGGTTAGGACGCAAGATTTTCATTCTTGAAACGGGAGTTCGATTCTCCTACAGGCTACAGTACTTTTACCTAATAGGAAGTATGTCGTTACGGTTTGTTTACAGCATATTATACATATAATTATTGATTGATTTTATACATCAAGGCATAGTCTGGGAGGTACCCGTGTATTAGGAGACTATGCCTTATTTTTTTAACCTTAATCTTATGAACAACTTAATTACTTTAAATACTAAAACTGTAGAAGATCTCATTTGGATGTCCTACCGTTATTGTATAGGAAGACATACTGGAGTTGCTATTAATCATGCTAGGACTATTATGGATATAGTTCATAAAAATCCTGAGGCTTTTACTGAAGAACAGAAAATGAGAATGGTAGATGATATAAGAAGAGAAATTAATCATAGCCTATCTTGGTCTAAAAATGTATCTATGGATATAAGTTCTGATTTAGATATATTCTCCTTGCTATTCTATAACATACAAGATGAAGAGGACACTACTAAATTTGTATATACTGTACATAAAAAGACAGGCGCTATTCATACAGATACTAGATTAGTAGATACTATCCAACCTTGGGAAGGATTTGAAAGTCAATATACCGATTTGATAGAATGGGTTAAATTATCTAATTGGTTAGATACAAGTATTCATCAAAAAGTATATGTAGACTATAATGGCATAAAAGAGGTTATTATTTGTTATCCATATCCTATAAAAGATGGAAATGTATATAGTGTAGCATATTCTTCTGTAGATGACCCATTTGGAGGATATATAGCACCAGAATATATAACTCAAATAAAACCATTGTAGTATGACAGTAGAAGAACTAATTAAAGAATTACAGAAATGCCAACAAAAAGCGACTATTTACGTGAAAGAAGGAGGATATACATATTCTCCGTTATTAAGTCATTACGGTAGTATTGTTATAATAGAAGGAGAAGAATAACATGGCTAAATTTATCTTAGATGTACCAGAAGGTACAACACTATGTGAACATTGCCCATTTGCAGATAGTGAAATTTGTGAAAATGCATTATGGTCAGATGTAGGATTTGATTGTAGAAAATATGATTTTTCAGAAGTAGAAATAAAAAAATGTGAATAAGAAATTAGCAATATTTAATAGATTTTAATATGGCTTCTTATAGAAAAGTACATAAACATCGTTGGATGTGTGCTAAACCTATTTTAGATCAAATTAAATCTTATGGATATAAATTTGATTATAAATTATGGGGAGGTGATTATTGTTGTAATATTAAATCTGAAGATTGTAATTTTATTATTACATTCAAAGATTTACCAGACATGAAATTTGGTATTTGGACTAATACTGATTATGGTGATAAAAAGGATTGGTTTTTTGCTGAACATATTGTTTATTATGATAAATTTAGACCATCTAGAGTAGCATTTAATTGGGATTCATTAGATGAAATGATGAATAATGTTATTGATTGGATAAACAATCCTTGGTTTTATAAATCAGAAATACGTTCTGTGTATGAAATTGATAATTGGGATGAATTTTGTCAGGATACTGTAAATCAGCATTATTGGAATACACATCATCAGATGGATAAAGATGAATTTGTTAAAAATATTAATAAATTTAATCAAATTATCAATTCTGTAAATCCAGAAGATTATGATATTATCTATACGCCGGCTACTTCTTATGGTGATTTATATCATGTGTATAGTTATTACGGTGCAAATCTTTCTGACGATGAAATAAATGATTTTGAAGATCAATTGGAAGAGTGCGAGTGTATTGTACACGGAAGTGTTATTCTACCTCCTTATTATTGGAATCATCGTAAAAAGTACAAATTAATAGTACATCCTGAGAATAAGCGATTATATACTGATAGAAACTATCATGAAAGGTATTTTAGAAAATTGAAAAAGTAATGACAATAAAAACAAAATATAACATAGGGGACAAGGTGTGGTTGATGTGGTACAATAAACCTATTCAAGCCCGAATAATGAAAATTAAAACAAATACAATAGAAGTTTCTAAATTTTGTATTAGAACATTCAAAGAAACTACTATTGAATATATTATAGAAATGGATTCTGCAGTGATGTCAGAGGATAGACTTTTCCCCACCAAAGAAGAATTGTTAAAAAGTTTGTAGTTATGAAAAAGTTATGGTTATTTTTTAGAAGATTTATTTATGTAATGGCATGTATTCTTACATTTGTCATACTTATACCTACAAATATGGTTTTAATATTACTATCTCCGATTATAATTTGTCCAATATATTTTATTTTTACAGGAAAAAATGTCTTTGATTCTAAGTTTATAGATAATATATTTGACGGAACTAATATAGATGGTAGTCTGGAATGGTTTTATAATAAACTATTATAATCATGAAAAAGATTTTGATTTTATTGGCGGCAATTTGTTTGTGCGGATGTGGTAATACATATGTTACAAAAGAAGAACCAATACAAAATATCAAGTTAAAGTATTACTACCAAGATTCTTCTCATAATTTATACACTGTAGAGATTGAAGGGCACTTATATGTCATTTATAGTGGAATTTACAAAGGTGGTATTACTCACGCAGAGCATTGTCCTTGTAAAAATAAGTAAAATTATGAAACTTTGGATAGCGAGGACTGAAAGAGGATTATTGACAATGCATTATGTAAAACCGACATATAAAGACGGTTTTGGATGGAATCATGTTTGTGCAATTTTAGATGGAAAAGAGTTCCCAGAAGTAACCTATGAGAACAGTCCTCAACAGATTGAAATTAAATTGATTAAGGAGGAATAAATATGGGATTTACACAACCTTGTTTTATTAGAAAAAACACTCCCGAATTAAGAAAGAAAGAAGTAGAACTTACTATGCAAGAGATTGCAGATAAGTTTGGGATTGATGTGAATCCACTTAAAATTAAAAAGTAATATGAGCATTAAAGATTATTTAGAGCAACAGCCTAGAAATTTCCCACGGCTTAGTTTACCCAATGAGTTCCGAGAAGAGTTTCGTAACTACAAGAAAGTGGACGAAAACGATACAAAAGGTAGAACTTGGTATAAAGTATACTGGGAAGGTACTGATTGTAAGTATGGTGCCTTCATGATTAGTCCAGACACTAAAGAATATCGGAATACCACGTTTAGTGAATTTTACGGAGGAGGAGTAGTCGATTAATATGTTACACGATATCACACATTGTAAAGGTACAAATTGTCAATCTAAGGAGTCTTGTTATAGATACAAGGCTCACTTAGAGGCAATTGACAGAAAACTAGATTACTTGACTTATCTAGTATTAGAAGATAAAGAATACGACCAGATCAAATGCAAATCATATTGGCCAATTAATTAAAACAATGAAAACAAGTAAAAAGAAAAGATGGTCTCCGTACGAAGAAAAAGTACTACGAAGACATGTAAAGAAACATCCTGAAAATCTTCACTATTGTTTCTTTTTAGCAAGTAAAGAGTTGGATAGATCTATCAAAGCGTGTAGCAGTCATTACTACACAAAGCTTAAATGCGAATCTGGTAGACTGTTCACTCTATTTAGTGCCTTCAAGAATTTGTTTAATGTAAAAAACGCATCAAAAACTTATGGCGACAAATAATCCCCCAACTTATATTTATAGAACAACAGTTAAAACTGTACTAGGAGAATTGTCTGCTTGTAAAAGAGTAGCATTAAAGTCTCTCCCTGCAAATTTCTTCATTTATTTCCTTGCTGCTTTATCTGATAGTATTTATACTGATATAGATTACAGAGGTCTTATTACACAAGCCTATCAGTATTGGAGAAAAGGAACATGCCCAAATGCAGGTAACGTCAGAGAAGAATATGCAGATGCCACAATAGATATTTTCAAGAAGACTATGATAGATAGAGGTATTGAAGATACAGGAATTTCTGCTGTCTACAAGGAGTATTTACTGTGCAATGGGTGGCTTACTACCTTACTTAATGAGATGGTAGAAACAATAATCCCTATTAAAAGTTAAAGACTATGAATACAAGAAACAATATTAAGATTTCATTTGGTGTTCCTACATATATGATTTTTGGAAATACCACCAAATGTGTGATGACCTTTGAGGTCAAAATGCCTGCTATGCTCGAGAAGATTGTAGAACTAATGGTAGATAAAAAGTGTGTGCCACCTATGCCTCGTATTTGTAGAGGTTATGCATCAATGCATCCTAAGGATGAATACGATGAGAAGAAGGGCCTTAAGATCTCTATGGCTAAAGCGGAGATTGCGGCTTATACAGCAGTACACAATTGGTTCTGTTCAATCGAAGACTGTTTTCGTCATATGGGATATCCTATGGAGGACTTCTTAAATAAAGCATACAAAGTAATTAAGCACGATAAGAAATTCGTAAGTAAATTCTAAGATGTGGTACTGGGATCTATTATTATATACAATAGGTTCTATATTAGGAAGTGTTATTACACAGTTTGTTTATAATATCACTATGGCACATAAACAGAAGAAAGCTGCTGCTAATATCCCTCCTCGTAGACCTATTGGTTTTTAATACTAATTATGAATAATACTACTAAAATCTCCTTGAGCATTAAATTGCAGGGGAGTACTCTTGTACGTCAAGAGGAAACTGTTGTGAAAACAGTAACAAACAAAAAGACAGGAAAAACATTCAAAAAGAAGTTTACAATTGTGAACTTAGTTCCTAAATCTGCTACTATAGTAAAGCAGATGACTCAAGAGGCCTATGATTATTTCGTCTCTATGGAATCTTGCCCTCAATTCAAAAAGAAAGAGTGGAAGAAAATGAAGCCAGTAGAGAGACTTGAGTATCATATGGCAGAGCTCTGCAAATACTACAAAGGAACAAGTTACACTTATCACATTTACGAAGATTAATTTATGACTAGAGAGAAGCTGATTCAATCAGTAGTTAAAGGAACAGAAGCATTTACTTCAGTAGCTCTTTTATGGGCTACTGGAGTAGGTAAAAGCGCAGCAGCTATTAAGATGGCTAATGCTTATTTAAAAGGTATAAAAAGTAGAAAAGCACAAGTTCTATTAGTAGTTGCAGAAGTACCGCATAAAGATAACTGGCAAAAAGAGTTCGACAAATGGGGTAATATCAATGCATCTTTGACTATTGAATGCTATGCTTCTCTCCATAAATACCGAGATACTAAGTGGGATCTTGTAATCTACGATGAAGCTCATCATCTAGGATCGGATTTAAGAAAAGATATATTCTACAGCATTAAGAGTGTTAAGAATATATTCTTGTCTGCTACTATGGATGACAACTTGATTTCTTTTATTGAAACAAAAGTAGGAAAATTAGGCATTAGTAGAATATCTTTACAGGAGGCTATTAAGTATGACATTCTTCCTGAGCCTCATATTCATTTAGTTCCATTGACTTTAGATAATCTAACAAAGGACCAATTTGTAATAGAGGAATGGGGCGATATCAAGAAAAGAATACCTATTTACTGTGAATTAAAAGATAAATGGACATACTTGAGAAATAAAAAGCAGTATCCTAATGTTAAACTTTGTATGAGATGCACAGCATTACAGAAGTATAACTATTATACAGAGCAGTTTGAGTATTGGAAGAAGCAATATATGAACTTCAGACAAGAAAGGACTAAGAATAAATGGATGCAAGTAGGCATACAAAGAAAGAGATTTTTAGGAGAAATTAAAACAGGTGCAGTATTAAAACTAATTAATTCTTTGAAGAATAAACGATTTATTTGCTTTTGTGCAAGTGTTGCACAAGCTGAATTATTAGGTAAAGATAATGCTATTCATTCGAAAAGAAAAAAGTCTGATACTATAATTAAATCATTTAATGATAAGAAAATCAATAGTTTATATGCTGTAGGCATGCTTCAAGAAGGACAAAATCTTACTGATATTCAAGTAGGTATTATTGTTCAGCTTGATGGTACTGAAAGACCATTTATTCAGAAATTTGGCCGTAGTCTTAGAGCAGAAGATCCCCATCAGTATATCTTCTATTATAAAAATACTCGAGATGAAGAATATTTAGAAAATATTCTTTATGGAATTGATAAAACATTTATTGACACTGTAGACATTAACACATTAGAATGAAATATGTAATTGACACAGATGTCTGTATAAGAGAACAAGTAAGTTTACCGATTGTACTATATACTATGTTAGTACAGTCGGGAACAAACTTGGAAGAAGTAAAGAAAGAGGCATTACAGAAGGAAGTAGTAGTGGAGAGAGGAGAGGAATTACTTGTGACAGAGGCATGGGCCGATAAAGTTGCCAGAGTTCTTTTACTTTCAGATAAGGAAGTACCTAAAGAAGATAGATTAGATGCATTAGCTGTAGCACTGATGGAGGTATTTCCTAAAGGCAAAAAAGAAGGCACATCTGTCTATTGGAAAGGAAATAAAAAAGACACCAAACTTAAACTACAAAAATTCTTTAAGCTTTACGGAAATATTTATACAGACGAGCAGATTATTACAGCAGCTAAACAATATGTAGCTTCTTTTAATGGTAACTATGCTTATATGAGAGCCTTGAAGTATTTCATTTGGAAAGATGAAAGAAAAATAGATTCTGATGGAAATGGTTACATTGAAGAAGTTTCAGATTTAGCTACTTATATAGAGAATGCAGGACAAGAAGAAACTACATCTCAGGACTGGGATTTAACATTGAAATAGTATGAGTCAACAAGGATTAGTTAAAAGAACTTTAGATTTTCTAGACCAACGAAGACTCACTGTTTTAAATGGAGGTATTAATAGTATTCCGAGTCCTTTTAAAAGGTTTAGTGATGACTTCATTGGTTTTGAGCAGAAGATGATGTACTTAATTTCTTCTTATACGAAAGGAGGCAAGACACAGTTCACTCTAAGTCTGTTATTTGATGCTTTAGAGTATGCGTTTAAGCATAAGGAGCAATTAAAACTAAAGATCTTTTATATTATTCTAGAGGAAACAGATGAAGGAATGACCCAAAGATATATTAGCTATTTACTAAATAGGCTAAGTGGTATCAGAATCTCTCCTAGAGATCTTAGAAGTTCTAAAAATGACAGACCGTTAGATGAGAATATTTTGCTTTTACTGCAAGACCCTCAATATCAAGAAAGATTAACATTCTTTGAACAAGTCTTTGAGTTTTCTACTGTTAGTAATCCTACAGGAATTCTTAAATTAGCTAAACAGTATGCAGAAGAAAATGGTACTACTCACTATAAGAAGACTAAGTATAAAGATGAATTTGGTGTAACAAAGGAAGCAGATGCTTTTGATTGGTATGAACCAAATGACCCATCCGAATATAGATTTATAGTTATTGACCATTTAGCCTTATGCGATCCTGAAAGAGGAATGACACAGAAAGAAGCTATGGATAAGATTTCAGAATATTGTGCTAAGAATCTTAGAAATAGATATGGTTTTACTGTGATTATTATACAACAGCAGAGTGCGGAGTCCGAATCTAATGATAGTGTAAAACTAGGAAGAATTAGACCTTCTGTTAGAGGCTTGGGAGATTCTAGATATCCAGCAAGAGATTGTAATCTTATGCTTGGATTATTTAGTCCTTATAAGTTTGGATTGGAATCTTATTTAGGTTATGATATTAAAAAATTCAAAGACCATATTAGATTCTTAGAAGTATGCATTGGTCGAGATGGAGCACAGGGAGGTATTATAGCATTATTCTTTGATGGTGCTACTTGTAGTTTTTATGAATTACCCCCTCCAAATGACGAAGTAGGACTGCTAAAAGTATATAAGTATATAGAAGAATTAGAAAAACCTATTAAACCAGTTAAATCATTTTTTATTAATTCATTAAAACAAACACATGGCAAATTGTTGTATTATTTTAGGAAAATCAGGAACTGGTAAGTCTACCAGTATTAAGGGTTTGGACCCAAAAGAGACTATTGTTATCAATGTACTAGGTAAGAGACTTCCTTTTAAAGGCAGTGGCTCTCTTTACAGTAAAGAGAAGAAGAATCACTTTATTGTAGATGACTATCAACAGTTGATTACATTGCTTCAGCAAATTGATGCTTCTTGTCCTCATGTTAAGAATGTGATTCTTGATGATGCGATTTATGTTCTTCGTAAGGAGTATTTCAAGAAGGCTACAGTTGCAGGATTTCAGAAGTACACAGAGTTAGCAGTTCATTTTCAGCAGGTAATTAATACTTGTGAGAAGATGAAGATGGATACAAATGTATTCTTTATGCTTCACAGTGAGGATGTAACTAGTGATAACTCTATTGTTACTTTCAAGGTAAGTACTGTAGGTAAATTACTAGATAGTCAGTATAATATAGTAGAAGTAGTTCCTATGGTTCTTTACTCTACTGTTAGATATAATGATAAGGGAGAAGCAGAATATGGTTTCTATACTCATAGAATTATGCAGGGAACTGTTGAAATTCCTGCAAAGAGTCCTGCAGATATGTTTGAAGAGGATTTCATCCCTAATGACCTTGGATTGGTCGTCAAGAAAATCAATGAATATTATAATGGATAGGGCTAGAGTAATAGATTTATCTAATAAGTATTTTACTAATAAGTTAACAATGGAAGAAGCTGCAGAATTACTCTCAGAGTATGCTAAAGATAGAGGTAAAACAAATCAACAAATCTCATTGCTAATGAGTGCTTTACCTGCTTTAGTTATGCAGCTATCTTCTTTTATAGAAACAGCATTAGAATGGTATGCTAAAAAATATCATATTACAATTATTAAAGACGTTAATTTAAAACCAATTAAATTTTTATAAAATTATGACAAAGACATTTACAGCAAGAGAGATCGCGCAGATTAAGAGAACAGCACAGAATGTAGCACCTTTTATGAGTAAGATTGAGCGTCTGAAGGATAAGGTATCAGATCTTCAGCTTCAGATTGCATCACTTGAGGCACAGGCAAATGCTTGGGAGGCAGGTGTTAAAGCAATGACTGGTGGTTACACATCAGCAGAGTTGGTAAATCGTGTAGTTACAGAGACTACTAACGAGGAGGGTAAGGTAACTAAGGTTACTACTTATGTATTGAAGTATCCAGAGACAGTAGTTCCTATACCATCGCCAGGCAGTGATTTGGAATATCATTTTAATGATGAGCTTTGCTGTGCGGGCACAGATGTAAGCGAGGAGTCTTGCGAGGTATTTCCAATGACCACAGAGGAGGAGTAATTAATTAAACAAATAACAGAATAATAACAATTTAATACTAGAATAATTATGAATACAGCTAAAGTTTTTATGGCATTTGCCAAGGGTTCAGAGTCAACAGATGGTACAATTGTAAAGCGTTACACTGGTGTAGCACCTTGTTATGTAGTAGGTGTTAATCCTTCAAAGAGTGAGCTTGAGACTATCTATGGTACAACAATTGAGAATGTGCCAGAGTATCGTAGTTCAGTAGATGTTGATGGTAAGAAGATTGAGACTGTCCGCATTGATTTCATTGTGAAGACAGATCCTACAAACTCTAACGAGATTGATATGACTTCTAAGGTAGCATTGTTCCTTAGAAAGGAGTATCGCTTTAATCGTGATAAGTCTAAGGTTCAGGTTATCGACAAGTATGGTCGTACAGCATGGGTAACTATTGAGCAGGCTAAGGCTCATGAAGTTCCTGTATATGCTAATGGTCCTGCTAATCTCGATTCTGATTATCGTCCTTGCTTTGTAGGTGAGGAGGAGCTTACTAATTTCATTAAGGCTTATCTTAATATCCCTAATGTAATGAAGTATGTGGACGGCAAGTGGGTAATGGTTGATAATCCTGAGGATTGTATAGCTCGTCTTGACTGCATTGAGAAGTATTTTGCTGGTGATTATACTGAGCTTAAGGAGGTAATTAATCTTCAGCCTAATAATAAGGTTAAGATTCTCTTTGGTGTAAAGACCAATGATGACGGTAAGCAGTATCAGGCTGTGTTTACTCAGATGTTCCTGAAGAATGGTGTAAGGGACTACAGCAAACTTGCTAAGGAGCTTGAGGATCGTAAGGCAGCAGGTGCTTATCCTACGACTGAGTTCTTTATTGGTGCTCTCAAGGAGTATACAACTGAGGCTACTAACTTCACTTCTTCTACCCCTGCAGTAAATCCATTTGCAACTGATGCAATGGAGGAGGATAACCCATTTGGTTTGTAGTATATGGCATTTAGCTCTGGAAATATTTCAGTGACACTTGATGATGTATTAAAGAAGGTCAGTGAGGCTGACCTTCTTTTTTATTATCTTGGAGTTACAGAGATTCCTTGTGTAATTTGTTCTCCATTAAGAATGGAAAGAAACCCGTCGTTTAGTATTAGTACTATAGATGGGCATAGAATACATTGGAGAGATTTCGCAACTAGAGAATCTGGCAATATCTTAGATTTATTTGAGAAACTTTGGAAGCTTTCTTATAATGATGTAATTATTAAAATGTGGAATGATGCTAATAGCATTACAAAAAATAAAGTCAAAGCAGAAGCCACAGTTAATAAATGCGTCGTTAAAGAGACAGTCAAAGAAAGAACAAGTAAATTGGAATGTAAAGTCAGAGAGTGGCAAGATCACGATATTCAGTATTGGAGATCATTCGGTATAGAAAAAGAGTGGTTACAATTTGCTGATGTGTATCCTATCTCTCATAAGATTATCACAAAAGGAAATCGTAAATTAATTTTTGGAGCAGATAAATATGCATATGCTTATGTTGAAAGAAAAGAAAACAACATAACACTTAAAATATATCAGCCTTTCAATCAGAAAGGATTCAAATGGAGCAATCAGCACGATAGATCTATTATTAGTCTCTGGGCTAAACTTCCAGAGACTGGTAATAGAGTATGTATTTGCTCTTCTCTTAAAGATGCTTTATGCCTTTGGGCTAATACCGGAATCCCTTCTATCGCTTTACAAGGAGAAGGGTACGGAATGAGCGAAACTGCTATATCAGAATTAAAAAAGAGATTTAAACAAGTTTTTATTCTCTTCGATAATGACGAAGTAGGCATAGCAGACGGAGAGAAATTAGCGAAGGATACTGGCTTTCTAAATGTAGTTTTGCCTTATTTTGAAGGAGGCAAAGATATAAGTGATATGTATAAAGTACTGCAAAATAAACAACTGTTCCAAGACAAATTATTACCTTTATTTAAAACGCAAACAAATGATAATTAATCACAATCAAAAACCTGAAGCCCAATATGTGGGCGAAATAAAAGCAAACAAAGTTGGAATAGACACAAAAAATCTGGATTTCATTGCATCTCTATTAACTACGAATCTTTATTCAAATCCTATTCAATCTTTCTTAAGAGAGACTATTTCTAATGGATGGGATTCTCATGTAGAAGCTGGGGTAAAGCAGCCAGTGGTAGTATCCCTTCATTCTTCTGTGGGAAGTGATGAATTTAGATCTCGTATGCGCTATTGGAGTCAGCCTAATCAAGCTCCGCTTACAATTACTATTAGAGACTTTGGCGTAGGACTTAGTCCAGAAAGATTTGCTAATATTTATACTAATATTGGTAGTTCTACTAAAAGAGATAGTAATGACTTCATAGGAGCTTTCGGTAAACGACGTAATTTAATAAATTAATAGTATACACTAGAACAGATCATTTATTGTCTTGTCTATCATTAATATTTTTCATATATTTGTAAGTTAAAAATTAATAGACATGAAGTACAATAATGAATTTAGACAAATTGACACTGAAGAAAAAGCCTATTTTTTAGGACAAGCTTTTGGAGATGGATGTAATAGTAAATATAAACATAACTACAAGTTTATATTAGCTAGTATTGAAGACGATTTTTCTTTATACCAAAAGCTACAACAATGCTTTCCTTTTCTAAGATTAAAGCGCTACACTTCGCATTCTAACATGATTTATTTGGAATGTTGTCAAAAAGCGTTATATGAAGACCTTGTCTCGTTAGGCTTAAAATCAAACAAAACTAAGCACGATTCTACAGGAGAATTCCATTTTCCAGATATAGACGTTAAATATTTACCTCACTTTATTCGAGGATATTTTGATGCCGATGGTTCGGCGTGGTATCCGTCAAGACATAGAAGTAGAAATAGTCTACATATAGATTTTGGATGTGCAACTCCTAATTTTCTTAAATCTCTAGATGCAGTGTTAGCAGCCAATGGTATTAAGTTTACTTGGAATCAAAGACTTAAAAAAGCAAGTAATGGTAAATTCTATATGTCATACAGTTTAGTATCATCTAATAGGTCATTATCTATTAAATTTGCTGATTATATATATAGTACAGCTACCATATTTCTAGAGAGGAAACGAGAATTATGTTATAAAGAAAAGGACTTAAGACCATCAGTCATAGAAGAATACGGCCCATGTCCTTATTGTCACGGAACTCATTCTCAAAGAAAAGGAATTCGAGATGGAAAACAGAGACTTAAGTGTTCTATTTGTAATAAAATGTATACTGTCGCATTAAATCACAATGCCGACTCAGATAGTAATATCTGATGAATAAATCTCGGAAAAAATCTGGAAGCCTGAAATGGTAATCAGAGGTGAAGGTATATTGTAATAAGTATACCAGCCGCAACGCATAGGAAGTGAAACTCTACGGAGAATATAATCTTCCCACGAGGCCGAGACTCCCGGAAGGGATGAAAAGATATGCTGGACTTGCACGAATAACAAGTGTAAGAACTAAGGGATAAAAAGCCTTTAGGATAACAAACGATTGGAAGGTTTAGTTGTCTTTCTTGTGCAGATTCTGCTACTTTAACAAGTTATCACGACGGTACTAAGTATTCGTATCTAATGTACAAAGATGGCTCTGGCATCAATATAGATGAGTTAGGTAGATGGAAAACAGAGGAAAGCAATGGTTTAGAAGTGCAGGTTTCTTTAACTGTTACTAAAGAAAAACTTTCAGAAATTAAACATGGCTTTGGTAGTTTAATTTATTTTAACTGCATTTATCTCGATGATACTCAAGATTTGCTTGATGGATTTGCCAAAAAGTTCAATAATAGGCAGATAGGGCAATACAAAACCTTTAATGTTTATGACTATTCTGAATTGGCTACATATTACAGCTACTCGGAAACATCAAAGTTGTCTATACTAGTAGGCAATTGTTTATATCCTTTCACTAAAACACAATTAGCGGAGACTGTAGGAATACCGCCTCAGTGGAGTATTGCTGTAAAATTTGATATTGAGGAGTTGGATGTAACTCCTAATAGAGAGGCAATTCTATATAATCAGAAGACAGACGAAGCGATTAAAAAGAGGTTTACCGAGGTTTTGGACGAGATCAAAGCGGAGGTGATGCGTACCACAAATAATCTTAATTTTACTAATCTTATTGATTATTATAAGATAATGAAGAATCAGTCGTATATTCTTAATTTAGATATCAACGATAAATCTTTTGTTCCTATTACTATAAAGCACGATTTATTGACTAAATGGGATTATTTGAAAGGCAGCAAAGTTAATAGTAAAGAGATACCGTCCACTCAAGTTTTTCGACTGCTACAGAAGGCTTTCAGTAATTATATTAATGAAGATTGTATTAAGTTCTATTTTAATTACGATTCTAAAAAATACTATTCGAAAGTTCCTTCTTGCGCATCGTTATCTTATGAGAAGCTGTGTACTACACATAAAGTAGTTACTACTAGAGAGCCTATTTGGAGAGCAATGTTAAAAGATTATACTAAGGATCAATTCAAAGCAAGAAGCTCTTATAGTACTATATTTTTGGTAATATCTAAAGACAAAGCTTTAAGACAGCTTAAGTGGGACGTGCTGCCAGAGCTAATTAAGGCAGATAAGCCATTTAATGGTGTCAATCTTAGATTCATTCTAGAGAATCTTAATCTAGAGTCTTTCTTTACTGAAATTAACGAATCTAGTATTCCTACTGAATATAAGACAAATTGGGAAGCAGCGAGAAAGGCAGAAAGGCAGAGCAATTCAACGTCTTCTACTAATACGAAAGCTAGAACTTGTGTGATTTATACTTGCCAAGAAGGAAGTACCTATGATTATAATATAGGTATGGCTAGAACTATTCTTGATAGTGAGAGATACACCCTTCAAGATTTAGGGAAAGTACCTAACTCGATAGTATATACTACAAATACCGCCGGAGATAACTTAGATTGCTTAAAGGGATTGTATGCCTTATACAGAACTCTCTTTAATGTAGCCGCTGTTCCTATTTTCGTAGCAGTTGCCGCTACTAATATTCCTATAATTGCAGCTCTTCCTAATGCTGTTTCTTTAGAGGAGTTTCTATCAACAGAACGTCAAGAATTTACAATTCTATGTTCTATAGATTCTCATAAGAGATATATGGCACAATCTATGAAGGCGTTTATTTCCAACCATAGTCTAATGGTTACCTCTGGTAATATTTCCGAAATGATTAGCAGATATTTAGATGTTGTAGCTATCATAAACAAAAATGTCTATCCAAAGGGTAATGCTAGAACAGCCATGCAAGAAATTATAGATAAAGGCAAAGCCAATAATTGGAAGAACGCTGAGATAGAGAGTATCCAGAATAATACTAAATTGTGGGATTTCTTGACTCTTGCCAGCTGTTTTAGAGATGCTGATAATGTAAATACTGCCTATTTACTTGCAGAGTTGGCTCAGAGATTCGGTCTTGATACAATGACTGATGAAGCATATGCTAACTATTTAACAACTGATTGCTTTAAGCACATTAAAATCGAAAAATAATGAATATTTTAAGAATTAACAACACACTGGTAGTTACCTTAGATGATGGTACCCAGTTTAAAACAGAAAATTGTACCGAGTCTTTGTTTGAGAAGGTAATGCATAATTTGGATAATCCAAATGCGCTAATTACCTTATTTAATCCAGAATACGGTAAAACAAAGACTCTTCTTGAAGGTATAGAGAAATCGATCTATCTTTCTTTAAGAGGCAACTCTATCTATATTGATTCTATTTCTCAGCTGACAGTGCCGCAGGATTTTGCACAAGCATTTCTTGCAGCAGAAATGGCAGGGGATTACGATAAGATTCAGGCCTATCTTAATTTCTGGACTCTGCTTTCTCTTAATCCTGATAGTAGAGTTAGAAATAACATATTCTGGTTCCTTAATCGCTGGGGAATGGTAATCTCAAAGTCTGGCCTTATTGTAGGTTATCGTAATGTAGACATCAAGAGAGAGGGGGACGAATTTGATTCTACTCTTATTAAGTATGTAACTAGAGAGTGGGCCTATGTGAGATATAAGCTTAAGAAATCTCCTTCTAATTATCTTGTAGGTGTAGATTATACGGGCGACTATGTTAGAATCAACAAAACAGATGCCTCTGATTCATCTACTGTGATTGTGGGCAACTTGGCTGAGATCTACGATAAAATAGTGGCTAGTCAGAACGAAGAGGTTACTGTATTCACAGATCACTATTCTCATTCATTTGAGATTCGTATTGGTCAAGTAGTCCAGATGGAGAGAAAGTCTTGTGATGCTATCCAAGAGAACGACTGTAGTAGAGGGTAAAGTGTTGCCCAGTTAAGTAATAATACTTTTCGAAAAACATCGAGCAAAAACGGTGAAGCTAAATTAGACTGTAAATAATTTATTTAAATATTTGGAAAAATCAAAAGTTTTTTGTATATTTGCTGCATAAAAGGTTACTATTATGGAGTTAAATTACAAACAAATTTATGAAATTGAGCACGTTCAAAACGGGCTATCGTACAGACAGATTAGAGAAAAATATGGCATTCCGCGTGGCACGTGGGATTACCATATTAGAAAGAAGTTAAAAGTTAATGCCGACTTACGTAAGTATAGAGCTATTGATGACTTTTTTGATTGTATAGATTCTGAAGCAAAGGCTTATTTATTGGGGTTTTTATATGCTGATGGGTACTTGGCTTCTGATGGAAGAATGGGCTGCAGATTAAAAATAGATGATATAGAACTAATCCATCTTATCCAAAAGTATATTTGCCCAGATTCACCAATTGAATATAGCAACAATCAAAACTTCAAAAGAAAACCTCAATGTTCTATTAGGTGGAAATCTAAGAAAATGTACCAAAGACTTTTAGAATTAGGGTTTTGTATTGATAAAACCCATACTGATTCTAATGTATTTCAATACATTCCTAATGATTTTAAGAAAGATTTTATTAGGGGATTTTTAGACGGAGATGGGTGTTTAACTTATAATTTACCAAATAGCGGAAATTGGAGAAAAATTTCTCTGTGCTTCTGCAATGGAACTCTCGGAATTCTAAAAGATATATCTGATTATTTTATAGATATTCCAGGTAGTGTTATTGCAGATCATACTACATATTTTACTCTAAGGTATGATAAGATTAAATCTGTTCAAATGGTAGTACAAAAAATATATGAAAGTGCCACATTATATTTAAATCGAAAGAAGATTATTGCAGATAAAATACTAAGTTATTATAGTAATACCGTGCTAACTCGTCATATTGCGAAAGGATGACGAGTAGTGTAACGCGTAGGTAGTGAATAAATATAATCTACCCAAGAGTGTTCGACATCCTAATAGGATGAAAATGTACGCTGAACTATAGGGAAATCTAATATACCTATAGAATCTAAGGATAAAAAGCCTTAGAGATAACATATTTGTACACGTCGGAGGTAAAGACTGGCTCCAGAAGAACTACTTTGGTGATGTAGGCCTAAGAGTCTTAGTTAATCCTGCAGATATCGTAGCAGTTCCGACTCAATCTGATTATGGCAAGCTGAGAACCTGTGCGTACTATCCAATCAATGTTATTGAGTATGACAATGACGGTAATGTGATAGATGATGACATAGATTCCGGCTTCGAGGATGACTTCATGTCTCAGATTTGTTATACTGGAGAGATTAATAATGACGATCCTCATGCATACAGACTAAATCTACCTGATTCTCCGGAGTATAATCGAGGCCAGATTATGGAGAACCTAAGACAGTTGGCCCTTCAACATGGTAGGTGCTAACTATATTAAGAGTTGGGGCAGTATTATTGATATTATTGAAATGAATAAAGCATTACAACAATTGAAAGATCTAGATAATATTGCTCCTTCTCCTAAGCATATCTTTGATGCATTTAAATTATGTAATTATAATAATTTGAAATGCATAATCTTAGGAATGGACCCATATCCACAAAAGGGGGTAGCTACTGGATTGGCTTTTGCTAACCAGAATAAGAGTGAAATATCCCCCTCATTAAAAGTAATACAATCTTCACTGTATCTTAATTTAGATGGTAGATTGGATGTCACATTGGAAAATTGGGCAGAACAAGGAGTATTATTATTGAACTCCGCACTGACAGTAGAATTAAATAAACCTGGGTCACATGCTATGATATGGAGAAACTTTATTATTAGTGTGTTAAAAAATCTATCAGATTATAGTCCTGGGTTGCCTTATATTCTATTTGGAAATACTGCTAAGACTTTCTTACCTTATATAAATAAAAATAATAAGGTTATTTTAGAGAGACATCCATCATATTATGCTAGATGTAATGCTCTATTAGAAAAAGATGTTTTTACAGAAGTAAATGAACATCTATATAAAACTAATGGAGAAAAGATAGAGTGGTTAATTAAATAGTATATATGAAAACATTAATTGAAATTGCGACAGGTAATATAGTAGACACTGGAGACATGATCACAGTAAATGGCGTTAAACAGCCTCTAAAGGATATTGACGTACCAAAGTTAGTTGCAGATGGAATACTAGCCTTTGCCCAATATACCTCACCTAATCCTCCTGCAGTAGATCCTGTTAAGGACATCGAGAATACTGCAGATTGGGGAGAGCACGAATTCCCTATGTTTAAAATTAGCAATCCTAAGCTAAAATCAGTATTCTTAGATTGGGGTGTCAACAAAGGCTATGACTGTGAGCAGTGTATTCTCAATGCATTACAGCTATTGTGGGATTTGCATCCAGTAAGTCTATTGCAAATTGCTCTTAAGCAGTTATCCTATAGGCTAAATGACCCAGAAGAGATGCCTGCAACAGGCTATATTATTAGTCTTGGGGATGGTAAGATTCATCAGATTAAGGCATCTACTATTAAGACTTTTGATCATTTTGCATTCTTTGATCGTGCTGAAAATGCAGCATATGCACTTAGAGTATGTAAGGAGCTTACTGATGAGCTATTCTAATGGAAAATAAAAAGATTAAAAATGCTACTCCTAAAGAATATGATGGTATAAAGTTTAAATCTTTGTTGGAAGTAAGTGCATATAAGCATCTTAAAGCAGCTGGATTTAATCCTAACTATGAGCAGTTTAAGTGTACTGTTTGGGAAGGATTTAAGCCTAAAGTCCCTTTTTATAAAGAAGGGGAAAAGATTAAAGATTTAATTCTACAAGATGATAAGGTCAGGAGTACTACATATACTCCTGACTTTACTTTTGTATATAAAAATATCTTTGTAGTAATAGAGCTTAAAGGGCATATTAACGACACATATCCTATAAAAAGAAAGCTGTTCAGAAAATGGATGGAACGTTATTTACCTGAAGGAATATTCTTTGAGATTAGAACAATTAAACAATTAAAACAAGCAATTAAAATTATAGAAAACTATGCAAAGTCCTATACACAGAATAAAGAGTCTTCTAAGGCACTTACCCGGTAAGGATGCTCAAATAGGAGAGTCTTTGTTAGAAAAAAAAGATTTTGAAGGATTAAAAATGCTTGTAGATTCTGCTTTATATCTTGCTAGAAAAAATCAATCTAAAGAGATAATTCCAGGTAAATATAAAGATACTGACACTATTTCTTTGACTAAATTAAAGAGTGAAGTGGATAATTATTATACTCTAATAAACAATATTTTAGGAGAAGAAGATTATGAATCAGAAATAGAAGATGAGATATTTGATGAGGAGGTAGAATTATGAGAAAATCATTAAAAGATATATCTTGGCTAGTAACAGAGGAAACATATCGAGCGGATAGCGCCTATTCATATTCTACACTAGCTAAGTTTGACAGAGAAGGCTTCGAGAAACTTGATACACTTTTCGATAAGGTCGATAGTCCAAGCCTATTATTTGGAAGTATAGTAGATACTCTTCTTACCGATGGATATGAGGCATTTGAGAAGTTATTCTTTGTTGCAGAATTTCCAGAAGTAACGGATAAAGTTAAGATTATTGTCGATGCTTTGTTCGGGGAGTATAAAAATACATATAGCACTCTTAACCAAATTCCAAATGACATCATTATTGCATACACAGAGAGTTTCGAGTATCAGAAGAATTGGAAGCCTGATACTAGAGCCAAAGTAATAAAGGAACAGGGCAATGAATACTATTCGTTGCTTTATTTGGCAGGAGATAAGAAAGTTATTGGCACAGCCCTTTATCAAGATGCCATGGCTTGTGTTGATAAACTCAAGAGTAGTGAAGCAACAAAATGGTATTTTATGGATGATAGTCCGTTTGATGATACTACAGAGAGACTTTATCAGCTTAAGTTTAAAGGAGAATATGATGGTATAAAGTTACGTGGAATGATGGATTTGTGCATTGTAGATCATAAGAATAAAATCATCTATCCTTGTGATTTAAAGACATCATATAAATCTGAGTGGAATTTCTACAAATCATTCTATGAGTGGCGTTATTTCGAGCAGGCAATGCTGTATGCAGAATTGCTTAAACAAAATATCGAAAAAGACCCTTATTTTAAGGACTTTAAGATAGCAAATTATAGATTTATTGTAATCTGTAATAGAACTAAAACACCACTAGTATGGGAATATAAAGATACTTTCTGTACTACAGATATTACTTATGGAAAGAATGATAAGTATGTATGTAGAAATTGGAGAAATATTGTCAAAGAATTACATTATTATCTCACCGAAACTCCTATAGTACCTCAAGGCATTAATGTGACAATTCCTAACGATTTAATAAAGTATTTGAATAATGAGTAATACATTTGATAAACAAGCATTTGAGTGGCTAAATGAAAACCAGCTTTCTTACGATATTTGGAATAATAAGTATCGTTTTAATAATGAATCATTTGATGAATGGCTTAGACGAGTGAGCGGTAACGATCCAGAGATTGCAAGGCTAATCAAAGAGAAGAAATTCCTTTTTGGTGGAAGAACTTTGGCAAATCGTGGTACAAATAAGGGATCTTTTTCTAATTGTTATTCTCATGGTTATATTGACGACTCTCTTGAGGGTATTATGGATGCAGCAAAGAATATTGCTATGACATTCAAAGCTCAAGGAGGTCAAGGTATTTCTTTGAGTAAAATTAGACCTAAGGGCTCTTCTATTGCTGGTAAATTTAAGTCAGACGGTATTGTACCATTTATGGAGATCTTTAATACTGTTACAGAGAGCGTAAGCCAGGGAGGAAGTAGGAAGGGAGCATTACTTATGTCTCTTGATATTAATCATCCTGAGGCTGAGACATTTATGAAAATTAAGTCCGATCTCAAGAAGATAAATAAGGCTAATTTGTCAATGGAGATCAGTGATAGTTTCATGAATCGTGTGGTCAATGAAGAAGTTGAGGCCAATAGACTATTTAATATTCTTTGTGAGCAAGCTTGTAAATATGCAGAGCCTGGAGTAATCTATACTAATAGATTCAGAAACTACAATCTTATGGAGTGCGTAGATGAGTATCAGATTGAAACTTGCAATCCTTGCGGAGAGCAACCTCTCCCAAAGCACGGAGCTTGTAACTTAGCTTCTATCAATCTATCTGAGTATGTAGACCATCCTTACACGCAGAATGTTAGTTTTGATTTCAATACTTTGATTTATGATGTAGGTCATATCGTCAGAGCTATGGACGATGTACTTGAAGAGAATCTTCTAAATCACGCACTGCCTGAGCAACAAGCTATGGCAGCTAGATACCGTAATCTAGGCATTGGTGTAATGGGTATTCACGATATGTTTATTAAGTTTGGCTTTAAGTATGGTGACACATCGTCGATACAGTTACTTGAAGACATTATGACAGTACTATTTAGAGCTGCTGTAAATGCTAGTGTCGAATTGGCTAAAACAAGAGGTAATTTCCCCGGATATAACAATAAGGTATGGGATTCTAGTATCATCAGACATACTTTTAGCGACGAGACGATTAAGGCACTTAAGCGTACAGATTGTCTTAGAAATTGTTCACTATTGAGTGTAGCTCCTTGTGGTTCTATTGGTACTATGCTTAATGTATCTACTGGTATTGAGCCTTGGTTTGCTACTCATTATACCAGAAATACTAAATCTTTGAATGGTGAAAAGGAGACTTCTTATGAAGTTTGGGCCCCAGTAGTCAAAGAGGCTATGGATAAAAATTGGTTTGTGGACACTATTGTGACAGCAAATAGTATTCCGCCTAGCCAAAGAGTTCGTATCCAGGCTGCTGTTCAAAACTATTGTGATACCGCAATTAGTTCGACATTGAATCTACCAAAGACAACAACTCCAGAAGAGATTAGAAATATTTATATAAAGGCGTGGGAGGCAGGCCTCAAAGGAGTAACTGTTTATGTGGACGGTAGTAGAGATCCTATTTTATCTACAGATAATACACCGAAGACAGAAGAGAAAGAGGATAGTCTAAAATTCAATACTATTTCTCCAGTGTCAAGAAAGACTATCGGAACAACATTTGGTGCAACACATTGTAAGAAATGTGCTTGTGGTACTCTTTATATTACCACTAATCTTGATAAAGATGGTAACTTAGTTGAGGTATTTACTCACACATCTAAGGGAGGTATTTGTCAAGCTAATCTTAATGCTGTAACAAGAATGATTTCTTTAGGACTTAGATCTGGTATTAAAATAGAGGAAATTGCAGATCAGCTGAAGAGCATTCATTGTCCTGCATGCCAGATGACTAAAGCAAAGGGTAATCCTGTAGACGGTATGTCTTGTCCTGATATTATGTCTAGAACTATCAAAGACTTCATTGATAGTAATTGGACTGTATGTAAGCAAAAACAGCAGGAGAAGAAGAAAGAGGAAACTAAATCAGGAACCAAATGCCCTGAGTGTGGTGAATCTATTGTAAACACAGGCGGCTGCATTAGTTGTCCATCATGTGGCTGGAGTAAATGTAATTAATTAAAAATCAACAAATTATGAAAATCAAAGTAAGACTTATAGACGAAAATTGTAAAATAGAGAATATTGATAAAGGAGATTGGTTTGATCTTAAGGTAAGATGTAATGTAGATCTATGTCAGCCTCAGGCTGGTGTGCAGTATCAGCAGGAGGGTAATAAATATAGAGATGTAGGATTTACTTATTGTGTATTACCTTTAGGATTTGCAATGAAACTTCCTTCAGGATTTGAGGCAATCCTAGCACCTAGAAGTAGTTCTTTTAAGAAATATCGTGTGCTTCAAACTAATTCTATTGGCGTAATAGACAATAGTTATAGTGGTAATAGCGATGAGTGGGGATGGCCAGTAGTAGCTTTAGGAAAAGCAGAAATTCCTCAATACACTAGAGTGTGTCAGTTTAGAATTCAGCCTTCTCAGAAAGCTACAGTATGGCAGAAAATTAAGTGGCTATTCACTAAGAAGATTGAATTTGAATATGTAGATAATTTAGAGAGCGAAGACAGAGGAGGTTTTGGATCAACAGGAACTAATTAAAATATGATTGTAGTATTTATTTTGTTTACACTTATTATTATAAGTGTTGTAAGCTATTATATCTTTAAGCAGGCGCGTATCAGAAAGTATGCGCTTTTCTTTAGAGATTCTATGGATTTAGTTGAATTGCCTGTTGTAACTTTTTATAATGGCCATAAGAAACTAAATATGTTATTAGATACAGGCAGTACAGAGTGTGTTATTAGTAAAGAGTATCTTAAGGATATTGTTTATGAAGAGACCGGAGCTAGTAGGGAGATGTTTGGCATGGAAGGCGAGACAGTATTAAACCCAATTATTAATTCAACTGTTTCGTATAGTGGATTAAAGTTTGACGTAGAGTTTCTTGCTGCTGATATGTCTCAGGCTTTTGGCCTAATTAAACAAGAAAATGGCGTTACTATTCATGGTATTCTTGGTAGTAATTTCTTTGCTAGATATAAGTATATACTAGATTTTGATAAACTTATGTTTTATAAGAAGTAATGATTTATTTAGTAAGCAGACAGCAGACACTGTTTGATAGTACTGAATATCAGAAACTTAGTATTGAAGACTCCCTGGCTATGATAAATAGCTGGGAGTCTATTCAATTTGACCTCGAGACAGCAGGCAGAAATTGCCATTTGTGCGAGATTCTATGTGCTCAATTTGGTAACGACAAAGCAGATGCTAGAATAGTAGTTGATTGTACTACAGTTGATATTAAATTGTATAAGAATGCCTTAGAATCTAAATTACTAATAGGTCAAAATTTGAAGTTTGATATTCAATTTCTATATAATCATGGTATTATACCATTGCGAGTATATGATACTATGATTGTAGAGCAGTTGCTTCATTTAGGATATCCTGCTGGTATAATTTCTTATGCTCTTAATGCTATTGCAGAAAGAAGGTTAGGAATTAATATAGATAAAACAGTACGAGGTGAAATTATTTGGAGAGGATTAGATGAAAAGGTTATTATATATGCTGCTGGCGATGTCACGTATCTAGAGCAAATTGCTAAACTACAGATAGAAGAGTGCAAGAAGAAAGAGTGTCTTGCTGGGGCTAAATTAGAGTGTGACTTTGTTCCCGTTATTGCTTATTTGGAATGGTGTGGAATCAAACTAGATGTAGATAAGTGGCAGGCTAAGATGCAAAACGATGCGGAAAATTTAGCAAAAGCCACTAAAGCATTAGATGCATTTGTTACTAGTAATCCTGCTTTATCTAAATACTACCATATTGAAAGACAAGGAGATTTATTCTCTGGATTTTCTACTGAGCCAATTTGTAAAATTAATTGGAGTAGTTCTAGACAAGTAGTACAATTAGCCAAAGATTTAGGATTTGACACGACAGTACAAGACAAAAAGACCGGAGAAGACAAAGATAGTGTTCTTGAAAAACATCTTAAAGGGCAGAAAGGTATTAATGATGAATTTCTAAGACTTTATTTTGCGTATCAGGAATATGCGAAAGTAGTATCTTCTTTTGGGCAAGGTCATCTAGACGCTATAAATCCTAAAACAGGACGAATACATACTGTATACAGACAATTAGGAGCAGCATCAGGAAGAATGTCATGTGGCTCACAGCAGCCTGATTCCGATTTGGCTAAAGCCAAGCAAATTCCTGCGAGTCGATGTACTAGCCCTAATTTACAACAATTACCTAGTGACGAAGCTACTCGTAGTGCTTTTGTTGCAGAGAAAGGAAACTTATTCTGTAGTTGTGACTATAGTGCTAAATTAAAAATTCCCATTAATGTAAATTAATTATTATAAAATTTGTTTATCTCGATTATTTTGCTTATCTTTGCCGTATTGGAAATTTAATTAATAAATAATTTTTATGAGGAACACAAAATTCAGCAAAGAAAAGGAAGATTCTATTGTAAAAGACTATCTAGAAGGTCTGGATACAGTACAAATTGCAAATAAATGGAACACGTACAATACAAGCATTAGAAGAGTATTATTAAGGCGAGGAATTACGCCCAAAACAATTAAAGAACGATTAGCTGTTCCTAATCCATTCAAGGATAATGATGAAAAGTCAGAATATTTCCTAGGACTGTTATTAACTGACGGATGTATACATCATAGAAAGGATATTAATTCTGTTTCAATTTCCCTGTCTTTAAAAGATGAAGAGATGGTTGAATCGTTTAAGGAATTTATAAATCCTAGTGCCAAAGTGTCTAAAGTTTTGCAAAAACGATATGGTACTTATATGTATTCTTTCTCTGTAAGAAATGACAGTATAGCACAATGGTTAGAGAAAAGAGGCAATTTTATAAACAAATCTTATGAATGTGATATTTACATACCAATATCGCCAAATATATTAAGAGGTATATTTGATGGTGATGGTTATTGGCATTCGACAAATAATGGACATACCATGTTATGGGGTGTCTGTGGAAAGTCTAGAGTTTTTTTAGAAAAAATTCAAAAGTATCTCCTAGAAAACGGAGTAATGTCTCAATTATATAAAAGAAAGAAGGATAAAGATAATTATTTATATTATTTAGAAGTTTCTAAAACTGTAGACATTGTTAGAGTAGCCAATTTAATGTATAAAGATGCTCATATTTTTCTAATACGAAAATATGATAAATGGCACCTCTTTGAGGAAACTCTTAGAGAAAAATTCTCAAAATTCAAGGAAAGGGATGCATCCCCCAACCCTGAGCCAAGCCGTAATAAAAGTAACTATTTAATCAATAAACAAAATGGGCAATTTATTATGGAAGGTGCAGAGACTATAATGAGATACCTAAACTTGTAAAAGCATGGTAAAGGGATAGTCCGCCTTTGGAAAAGGTGATGGAAAGTTACTTAGGTGCAGATATATATAACGATAAAGAATTTCAAAACGAGTTTTTGTATGGTTCTAAAGACACACATAGTTTGTTTGCATGGATGGTTTTTAGACAGGAGTGTGAGGCTTTAGGATGTACTTGTGTAGCAGATATTAAAACTAAAGCTCCTCAGTGGAGAAAAGCTGTTAAAGCTGTCGAGTTTGCTTATATGTTCGGTGCAGCAGCTCCTACTATAGCTAAAAGTGCTAACTGTAGTATAGAGCAAGCACAAATATATATTGATAATCTAGATAAAGGTTTTAAAGGAATATCAGCGTTTGCTCGAGAAGGTTCTAGATTTGTACGCCAGAACGGATATGTTCTTATTAACAAATTTACAGGACATAAAATGTATTGGTGGGATCATAATAAATGGCTACAAAGACAAAAATCTTTTACCCAAGAATTCTGGGAAGAATATAGAAATAAACATAAAGGTACAGGAGATGCAATTGCGACGGAAGTAAGAGAACACTTTCAAGCAGCATCTAAATGGGATAGAATGGCTCGTAACGCGCCCACACAGGGTAGTGGAGCTTGTATTACTAAATTAGCTTGTATTAAGCTATACGACTGGATTCTAAACCATAATCTATTTAATATCGTAAAACTAACAGCCATTGTTCATGATGAAATTTGTATCGAATACCCACAAACAATGAAAGAAGTATCTGCTGTTTTAGTACAATGTATGGAAGAGGCATCTACTGCATATTGTAAATTCAGTAAAATCCCTGCAGAGGCCTCAGTATCAGACCATTGGGTCCACTAGGTTAACTAACAATTAAAAACAGAAAACAATTATGAATACAGAGAATTTCAAGATGTTGGTGAAGGGCAACCCAATCTCTTCAATCATTTCAGCCATCAACTTCTTGCAGCCATCTGCTAAGGAGTCTCTCATGAAGGAATACAATGTGAATTCTGTAGAGGCATTGGCATTTAAATTGCAGTAATATGAAGAACATCGATGTAATAATAAAGTTCTTAAATAGGACTAAAGCATCTTCGTCAAATGGCAATTTAAGATCTACTGGAAATAAACTATTTTCCTATAATACTTGTATAGCAGAATGGCATTCTAAAAAGATTATATACGATGGAGAAATGGCCACAATAGCTAGTTATGAATTAACAGTTAATGTAACAAAATACAGTACATCGACTAGTAAAATTCAAAACATGCTATTGCAAAAAATACCATTTGGTAAAACCGTCTATAAAGTAGAGAATGTACCAATTAATACACAGGAATTATGGACAAAGAAGATGTAATGAGTTATAATATAGGTTCTAGCGACTACAGTAAGCGTAAAATTCAACCTTGGGATATTTGGGAAGAGTACAAGCTAAATGCTTGGGATGCTGATATAGTCAAAAGAGTTCTTAGAACTAAAGAAGAGCCTGGTATGACTCCTCAAGAAGCTAGAATTATGGATTATGAGAAGATTATTCATGTCTGTAAAAAGAGAATAGACCAGATAGAGAGAGGAATAGAAATATGAAACAATGGACATTTAGAGACTTTTGTAGATTAGCTAAGAGAAATGGCTACTGCTTTTTTAGAGTTAGTGGTAGTCATCATATTTATAAGAATCCCAAAGGTCAACATATGAGCATTCCATTGAAATTAGAGAGTGTAATAGCAAGAAGATTAATTAAAGAAAACCAATTAAGATAATATGTTAATAGGAGAAAACGATATTAAGCAAGTAATTAAAGATGGAACAGAGTATCTATGTAATGCTGTTCAGACTACATTAGGTCCTAATGGAGCTAATGTAATTCTGCACAATGAGCAAGGTATTCCGTATCCCACTAAAGATGGCGTTAGTGTAGCCAAGAAAGTATTTGCCGAAGATCCTTACACTAATGCAGTTATTCATTTGATTAGAGAAACTGCACTTAAGACAGCAGAGCTTGCTGGAGATGCTACTACGACTACTACTATTTTAACTAGTGCTCTAATTTCTGAGGGAATAGATAAGGCAAATATTGCTTTTATAGAAGGCATGCAATATGCTATGAAAGATGTAGTAGATATGATTAGATTATGGAAGACAGATGTAGACTATAATTCAGATATGCTTAAAGCGGTTGCAACAATTTCTGCTAATAATGACACTTTCATTGGTACTATTGTAGCACAGGCATTTAATAGAGCAGGAGCCAATGGCACTGTGCTATTTGAGGAGTCTCCTACGAGTAGTACTTTCATAGAAGAGTCTGCAGGCACTATAATGGACAAAGGCTATGCCGATAGTGCTTTTGTAACTAATAATAAGACTTTAACAGCTGAGTATAATAAACCTATCTTCCTCCTGATTGATGATCGTCTGGATAAGTTTAATAAGATAGAGAGTATTCTTAACAAATGTGTGAAAGCGGATAAAGATTTAATTATCTTTGCCCACGATTTCTCTACTGAAGTATTAAGAATGCTTGCTGTCAATCATCGCAAAGGAATTATCAGAGTAGTACCAATTGCAATAGAAGGTATTGGCAGCAATAAAAGCGAATACACTAAAGATATTGCAGCGTTAGTTGGGGCTCCTCTTGTACAAGAAGGAATGTATTTTGGTGGTACTTGTGAGCATATTACTGTATCTCAGTTACAAACTGTAATAACTGTAGGAGAAGACGAAAATAAGGCTTTTAATGAAAGACTGGATCGTATCAAAGCTTTGATAGACAGTGCTACAGAGGAGAAGACTAAGGAATACTACCAGAAGAAACTTGCTAAATTAGCAGGCAAACTTTGTACTATTAAAGTAGGAGGTTTTACTCCAGCAGAGAGAAAAGAAAGATACGATAGAGTTGAAGACGCTGTATGTGCAACTAAATCAGCTTTAGAAGAAGGTGTAGTTCCAGGAGGAGGAATTACTTTCTATCGCATTGCAGAAGAGTTAGAAATAAAAGCTCTCAAGTCAAAGTTTGCAGAAGCTACAACTAATGGCTATAAAGCTGTTCTTAAAGCTATCTGTAAACCTATCGAAATCTTAGCTGCAAATTCTAATGTTGCATTTAGTCGAGTAGAGAGATGTCCTGAAGATAAGGGTGTCGATTTTAAGACTCGTCAATATGTAGATATGTTAGAAGCAGGTATTATAGATCCAGCTAAAGCATTGAGAGTATCTATCGAACATGCAGTAGCTGCTGCATCTTTATTGTTGAACACTAAATGTATCATACCTTAATGAAGATAGTAGAACCAAGTATAGAAATCATACCTCAGGAAGTAGGTATGATTGGAGCACTTAAACATATTGAGAAAGTGGGCAGAACGTGTTATAAGTCTGAGGATAAAATAACAGAGGATTCTCATATTAGATTTGTGGACATGCTAATCGAGCATGGGCATTATGCTATGCTCGAGCATGCTACAATTTATTTGACTATTCCTTTGGAAAAAGAGGGACTTATAGACATCTATGATAAGAATCCTTATTCTAGAGTAGTCAAACCAAAGAAAGACACTTATGCTTATATTACTACTAATTCAAGAGTCATTATAGAAAATGAGTGGCAGTGTGATCTGGAATATATGGTGCCTGCTCCTACTAAACATGCTAAAAGAATTACGGTGAAGTTTACTACCCAAATTGCTATAAGTCGTGAATTTAATCGTCACCGTGTGAATAGTATGGCGGAAGAAAGTAGCCGTTACTGTAATTACACTAAGGATAAGTTTGGCAGTGAAATTAGCGTTTCTCTCCCCTCTTGGGTCCACGAAGGTAATATAAAGTTATGTCAAGGATCTAATGATATTCAGTCTATGTGTGAGGATATTTCTTCTAATGAAACCAGATGGTGGACCACTTTAGAATATTGGTTGTTTGCTAATTTAGCAACTGAATATGCGTATAATCATCTTATTAAACTAGGCTGGACAGCTCAACAGGCTAGAGTTGTATTGCCATTAGATACTAAGACTGAGTTGGTTCACACTGCATTTATTGATGATTGGAAGCATTTTGTAGATCTAAGATATCATGGAACTACAGGAAAACCTCATCCTGACGCTTATATTTTAGGCAAAATGGTGTATGAAAAACTTAAAGACCTTGGGTATTTGAAGTAATTTATTAAAGGGAGACTAAAAGTCTCCCTTATTTTTTTATAAAGATAGTAACAATTAGTTTAGTGCTTATAAGTTTTATGATCAAATAGTTGCATATTAGCATTATTTTACTTATATTTGCAGCATAATAAATTTTTTCAATTATTAGTAATAAGTATGAAATGTAAAAATCCTACTAAATTTGATAAACGCCTTGCTGAGTTGGAGCTAATGAAGGCAGAAGGCTTTGTCCATCCTTTTGTAATAGCTACTTTTCGAGAGATGTATTTATCTAATCCAAAGATTAAAGCTGAGGACAGAAAGAAGTTTCCAGCATCTATGGAAGATGAGGATAGCTATACTACCTCCCAATTAGAAGAATGTGCAAAACTATTAGTATTGTATAAAACTGCGCTAAACAACCACAATACTAAACTAATTAGAACAGCTAGCAGTAACGCAGCTTCTGCTTATCATAGTCTTATTTTAGCATATAAAGATAAGGACTCAGGATACGTAAGCAAGAATCACGCTAGTACTACTTTTTCTACTACTGCTATTATTAAGCAACGTGCTTCATCGATTGCTTACTTATTTAGCCAAGTGGCCGAAGCTGAAGCTGCTCGACTTGGAGTATCTAAATTCGATATTATACAAGGTTACAAAGATCGAAATGGTAGACCTTTATACGGAGAGGAACCTTTATTTAAAGCAGTATTTGCTCAGGTATTAGGAAAGTTTTTAGCTGCACATGAAAACTCAACAGAACAAGAAGAGTATGGCAAAATTATAGAAAATTGGGGAGCATTATGTATGCTTTCTAGAGTCATATTACGTCGTACAGAAGGAGTAAAATTGGGAGCATTTAATAACTATGCCCTAAGAGCCGATATTGACGAGTTGGAAGACATTATGGACACATCCGATTATATGGATGCCGAAGAATCACATAAGGAAGCGTGGATGGAAAGAAAAGATAGAATTGCCGGCTTTAGATCTCTTGGTCTTGAAGTTCGTGCAATGATTTCATCTATACCAAAAACTGCCATATTTGTAGATAGAAAAATATCAGATCTTCCATATATTTATGAAGTAAAGGATGACTTAGGATATCCTGTAATGCAAGATCCTATGTATGTGCATGATGTACTCACAGATGCTTTACGAAGAGTTCCTAATTCTGCGTACATGGAGAGTGTATTAGCTATGGGTGACCTTCTAGTTAACGATGTTGAGGCATTAAATTCTATCGATGTACCAGCAGAGAAAGTAAAGTCTGCTGTATATCAGAAAATCAAGCAAGATCCTACCTTAAAGACAAAGTTATTTTGTAACTACAAAAAAGGATTTACTCCATATAAAGAAGTATCTATGATTACCGAAAAAGGAAAGCTGTCATTTAGAACACGCTCCTTGAATTCTGTTTATTCTTCTAGTATTTCTAAATATGGGACCAATCTTATAATGGGTACAAATGCCAATAACATTTCACAATTTAGAGATTCTATTTTCGTTGATCCTGCCTCTATTAGTTCTAACCAAGAGTTAATGTTGAGAAAAGGCATTTCACATGAACGTCTGAATGCCCAGCTCATAAATTTAGCTAGAGTTACTACAGGTGTAGAAAATCCGAAAATAGAAAGTATTCTCGATACTAGTAATGTAACATGGTCATCTAAATCTAGAGAAACTACCCGTAATATATCTACCATCTTCAAAAACTCTAGAAAGAAGTTAAGAGAATCGACTAAGACATGGGAAGCTCGTAAACAAGAGGCTCTGTTAAAGCGCTCAATGGCAGAACAAGCTATCGTTTCTGCAGCGTCTGCTTTCGCTATTCCTATAACTGTAGCAGATCTCCATAAAATGGAGCAAATGGGCACATTGGAGAAGTTTATACAAAGTTTATTGTCTTTATATAATCCTTTTCTCAGAGGCCAAGGTCAAATTTTAGATCCTACGGATCCTATTTCTGGAGAGTCGATTCCTTTCCATCAAAGATTCTATTCTGATGAGAAAATAGCGACAGAATTTAGACAGAAACTCGCTGCTGTATTTAGTTATGTGGATAATGCTCGTAGTACAAGCGATGAGCGAAGAGCTAGAATTATTGATTCTAAAGGCAAACCTACTACTGTATTTAGTGATCAGCTTCCTTGCTTCTTTACTGATACTATAGATTCAATAATGTACTACCTTAAAGAAGATAGAGAGGGCCTGGAGAAATTTATTGCTTCTAAATATCTTTGCTCTTCGTATTTTTATGGGGAGCACGGCTTGCAACCTGGAGCTACTAAAATTGACTATAGTAAAATTAAGAATGCGTGGTTAAGAGAAATTTTAGAACATCCAGATGAGGCGATGCATTGGCTGGAGCATCATCGTTTTGCTCAAATGGATATCGAAGGTAAAACATTAGCCTTTGAGTCTTTATCTGAAAAACATCATGCGATCGCATTGTGGCAACAGTATCAATTTAGTGGAGGAGCAGAGCAAGACAGGAAGTATGCTAATTATCCTATTTTTATTCTTGGTGATAGCGGTGTAGCTCGATTTATTAAAGCTCCTAGATACTCGACGGATCAAATCGTCGATATGTATTATACTGTTTTTGAGCAAGAGAAGCAACTAAAAAAGCTGCTTACAGAAGTAGACAAGAAACTCAAAGATGGTAGACAAAACCCTTCTGGTAAACCTCATATGGCAGGTCTAAAGGCAGCTAAATCATATGACTATAAAATGTTATCTTTCTTAGGTACTCCTGAGGAAATAGATGCTTTGATGCAAGAATCCGCTAAAGATGTGAAAGATAGGATAAGAGAAAAACTAGACCTTAAATATAAAGCGTATAAAAACAAATTACAAAAATTAGGGGTATTAGAAACTATTGAAGAAGGGAAAGATAAGACAATTACCTATCCTCTTTTGGGTAATATTTCTAGCACTACCGATCCTAATAAGATTTCTAGAGGACCTGTAACTTCCACTAATATAGATGAGGCTATAAAGGATTTTGTTTACAATTATAGCTTTGCTATGACACAACAATTACAGATGATGACAATATCTCCTAATTTCTATAAGTCAATTGAAGATTTACAAAAGAGATACAAGGAGATTCATGCTTCTGGTAGCCCATTGGATATTAATGCTGAATATATAAATAGCGAAGGTAAAAAGGTTAGAGTATTTTCTAGAGTAAATCCTAAAACAGGTAAACTAGAGAGTTATTCTGTAGAAAAAGCTGTTTATTTTGATGACATTTTAATTAATTCAGAGATTAATAATCCTGAATTTATGAAAATGCTAGAAGCTAAAAATAAAGGAGCTTACTCTAAATATCTTGAAAATACATTAACTGACGGACAGAGCTTTAGATCTATCGATTCCTATCGTAAGATTGCTATCGCACAAGGTCTTTGGAATCTTAATGGTAATGAGGAGAAAGTATATCAGTATATTTTAGCTATTCGTGCAATCAAAGCAAGCTCTGGATACGATCCTAAGAGTAAAGCCCAGAAAATTGCTGCTTTAGTTAGAAAAATTGATAAACTTGATGTTGTTTATCAGCCACAGAAACCTTACTTATTTACGTTTGAGAACTTTAGGTATACTCATGGTGATAATGGAGAATTTGTTGAAACTGTTAAAATCCCAGTTCAGCATAAGTGCGCAGAAGTAATTCTCATTCCCGAACTTCTTCCTGAGCATTCCCTTTTAAGATATATTGGGGAAACTATGGCAGAAAACGAGATTGATGTTGTATGTAGTACAGAAGTAGTCAAAGTTGGAGAATTTGGTGCTACTGATTTAAGCTATAAGACTAATGATGACGGTCTATATGTCAATTCTAGAGGAGACGTTTTGCCTGGAAAAGAAGGCGGAGATCGTCCTCTCAGTAGAGCAGATCAGCGCAAACATCCTAAATTCGATAAAGAAGAGTCTGAGGGAGAATATATCACAAAAAACTGTCCAGTACCTTTGGTAACTTCTCCGGAAAGCGCTAGGGAGGCTATTGCAAGTGCTTTTGCTAAGGCGTATGTTCATGAACTTAGTTTAGAAACATATGTAAGACAGCAAAATGTTCCCGAACATATTTATGATTCTAGAAATGTCGGTACTCAGCTTAGAAAAGTATTCTTTGCAGATTTAAAAATGGAAGGAAATAATTATGAGTCATATCTACATAAAGTATTCAATGAGGATACCGAAGAATGGGATCAGCCTACAAAAGTTAACATTGGAGGCACAATGTATGATGTGACTGGAGATTATCGTAAGAATCCTAAGAATGGAGGTCGTAATATAGCTAGATTCTATAGTTCTTTAGTTGTGGCTAATCTTATGAGATCTTTTGATTCTTTGATGGCTGAAATAGGATCTAACGAAAGGCTGAGTAAAGCATTGCAGCAGTTGGTAATTAATAGTAATGAATCTACGTTCTTTGCGTTATTCAATTACGCATTAACTGACGATAAGTCTTTTCTTAATCCTCTCTACGAAAGTTGTTCTGAGCACGATACTTCCTCTAAATTGATTAGCATACTGAAGAAAAAAGTACAGCAGCAGAAGATGTGTGGAGGTAGTGCAGTTCAAGCTACGGCGTTTGGCATTACTGACTATGAAAATGATTCTCGTAAGCCGAATGATGGTGGTTTAGGATATGTCTATGAATACGACCAAGAAGGAAATCCAATAAATATCAAGCATGCGGAGTGTGAGATACCTTTCGATTTTGTTTATACTGATGCATTAGGTACAGAAATTAAGTTAGACTATGATACCTACTGCTTTACTGCAGAAGATGAAGCTAATGGTATAGGAAAAGAAGGAGAGTTTAGATTAACTGAAGATGGTAAAACTACCCTTATTGAGCGTGATTTTCCTGGAATTCTTGATATCATAGCATATCGTATTCCTACGGAACGTGCGTATTCTATCATGAATTTAAAGGTAAAGAGATGCAGTAAGAAAACTTCAGGAGGCGTTATTAAGGTTCCAGCAGAGGGTACTACTATTGCAGGATTTGACTTTGATATAGATAAGCTTTATTTCCTCAGAAAGGAATTCGTTGCTAGAAAAACTGATGTAACTGTTAATGCAAAAATTTGGAGAAAATTATACGAGGATTATCCAGAAATTAAAGAAGTTTTAAAAGAATCCAAAGAATTAACTTCTGTAAAGAATGCCAAAGTGGTATCTAAAGTGTCAGCACTTATTGATACGCTATTTGGCTCTAATATGGAAGAGAAGACTAGAATCGAGACAGCTAAAGAATTATTTAAATATTGGGAAGCTTCGGGCCTTGCTGATAAACTAGGAGTAACAGCTAGTCAATGGTTTTCTAAATATGCTAGAAAGTATTTACCTATCATATTTGATGAATACGATTATACAAAGGATGCTACAGAAAATACTATAGTCAATTGTAATAATGAGCTACATAGCTTAATCTGGCATAGAATGGCAGATGCTGAAACTATTTCTGCTAGAACTACTCCTGGAGGTTTTAAGAATTCATCTTTGGCGGCTAAGAAACAGCGTATTTTAACTAATCCTAGATATGCTGCTAAAATTTACAGAGACGGTAAAATTGATATCAATAAGCTGAATGAATTGGCTGCTGATAAAGATAACGAATATAAGGAGGCATACGATGTTACAGATCCTTCTACTCTTCTGTATTATAATCAGCAGAATCAGATTGCAGGAACATTAATTGGCATGTTCGCTAATCATAATAGTAATCATATGTTTGCGTCTTTGGCCGAACAAATGACATTGTCTCATCCTATTAAGCTTTGTGGCCATTCTTATTTTGATTTGATTCATCCGCCAAAAGATACTGATCCAGCATGGATTACTGCTGAGTTCCTAGCATCTTCAGTTGATGCTGTGAAAGATCCTGTATTAAACTTCCTTAACTTAAATAAATTTACTGCAGATGTTGGCGCAATTTTAGCTAGATTGGGATTTACTCCTAATGAGATTGGAGTACTATTGAATCAGCCTGTTGTTAAAACAATCTGTGAAAGAATGTCAAATGATTTATATGCTGATATGGAAGACATTATAGCTGAAATAGCATCAGAATATAATCTTTCTTCTAATTTATCTACTAAAGATATATCTTTTGAGGAATTAGCCTCAGGTATTGCTTCTCACACTTTGAGTAAGAACAAAGACGAATGGTTTGCACAGAACAGAGATCTGCAATCTAGAGTACTGGGTGTATTTAGCACTGCTTCTTCATATGCTAAAGAACTTTCTGGGTTTATCGGTATTACTAAGTTTAGTGCTGCTAATTCCGTAGGTTCTACTTGGGGAAGTCTCTATAGAATGCAACAAATTGTAGCTAAATACAACAAGAATTCTAAGCAGAAGGCGGGTTCTTCAACTCCACATCTGCAGATTGTAGCTTGGGAGGATGCCAAAGGACAGCATACAGGTATTGAAGAAGATAATACTATTTTGTTCGATAAGAATAAGATCTCTAATAAAAAGGAATACATGAATAGAGTCATAAGTAATCCTTTTGCTTTTGAGCAATGTGAGTATGATCTTATTACTGCATTCATTAAGAAGTTATGCGGAGGTACAGGAGACGATCAAAGTTTATTTCCGTACGAAGGAAGGCTTTATTCTGGCATTAGAAATACTTTAACAGCTATGAGTAAAGCAGAAGTTTTGGGCGAAGATACAATCAATGGTTTGCATGATGATATTTTAGTTGCTCTACTCAGTAGTTTGCCGGAATCTGATTTCGACGGAAATAAAATAATTGTGCCTCGTAGTCTGTCTGGCCACAGAGATGACTTAAACGAGGCAATGACACAGCAAGAGTACTATACTAAACATTTTGCGAAGTATTTCTATGAAATTCTTAAAGTATGGGATAAATCTCCAGATCTTTTAAATTGGTTTTATATATCTCACGATGCAAAAACTGGTGAATATATAATTCAGTTGCAAAAACTCAATACTACCATGAAAGGTGTGAAAGAAGATTTCAGCATTGATTGGGATGCATTGGCAACTGCGTCTTCGCCAGAACTTAGAAATCTTGCAAAAGAATTATTCTTGTACTGTTTCTACAATTATGGCTATGATTTTAGTCCTTCTAACTTTATTCATCTGGCAACACCCGAGGTAAAGAAACTATTGTCAATTCCGAATGTGGTTAACGCAGATACTGGCCTTTCTACTGCTATGAATTATACTATTTTCTTGAACGATATTCTTAAATTAAATAGTATATATCTAGGAGGTCTACAAAATTCACAAGTGGTGAGGACTACTATTCAAAATATCGTTAAGATGTACATTAGAAATCATCCGGAAAATCGTAGTTTTGTATATGTACCAAAGCGAAAAGCAGAGATTACTGAGATAAAAAAGGATGCCCAACCGCTTAATCATGAAGGCCAAGACTATCTTGTGTTTAATCTAACTGATAAACAAAAGAGCTCATGGTATCATAAAATTATTATAGATTCCAAGCCTAATGAAGGTACTAAAGTAATTCCTGCTATTAATATCAATGGAGAATTCTACGAGTGTCTGAATATGGATTACATCGATACAGAAACAGATGGCGATAGAACTACTTTTGAATATAATATACATAGTCATTTCGCTCCTAAGTATATTATCTACAGAAAGGTAAATATTCTGGGAGAGGAGAACAGGAAGAAAGCATATAATGAGAATCTTACAAAAGAAGAAATTGAATTCCTAAAGAAAAGAGCACATATCGTTAATCTACTTGAAGCAAATGCTAAAATGGATGCAGATAATTTCAATGTAGAAGAGATCGATTTTGATGTTGACTTTATGGGAGAAACAGGAGAATTTGGTAAAGAATGTAAATAAAAATGGACACTTGTATTATACATCCTTGTCGTAAAAATAGCAAGGGGGAAATAGAGGGAAGTAGGCTATTCGAAGGCCTACTTTCCATGTTTCCTAAAAATCGCAAAGAAGCGTGGAGACACTATAAGATCGCAACATCAGAAAAATTCTTAAATGCTTTTTCTGATCGAATTGTTTTAGACGATCTAGGAGAGGTAGCTATACAGACCTATCTCGAGTTAATGGGCATGACAGAAAATGATTTTCCTACAGAGCAATTGCTAAATAAGCAACTTAAAGCTGGAAAATATTCTTATCAAGAAGCAATAGAAAAAGTGTCTGCATTTAACAGGGGGAGAACAGAAGGCAGTAAATATATGGCCACTATTAGACCTACCGAAGATAGAAATCTCTTTGAAATTTCTATAGCACAAGACACCGAATTAGAAAGAAATGCAATCGAGGAAACTATAAGGAAACGAAATTTGCAAGAGAGACTAATTTCTATTTTAGCGAAAAATGGTGTAGCTGTTAATTTTGTTGATGGCGATTCCAGATACAGTACAGAAAATGCTGACAGAAATATTAATGGCTTATTTCAGTTTATCGAATTTAGTAAAACAGGTAAAATTTCTGACTATTTTGAAGAAGCAGGCCATTTAGTAATAGGAGCTATGGGCAATGAGCCTTTGGTACTGCGTCTTCAAGAAATGCTTAAAGACGAAAAAACTAGGAATGCTATTATAGGAAAGGAAGGACAAAAACAAGATCTAGGAGATAAACCATGGAGAGAAGCAGCAGGTATTGCCGTAGGGAAAGCTCTCAAGGCAGAGCTTGATGATGGCCCTATTAAAAAGTTAGTATCAAGACTAATTAATAGAGCTATTAATGTTTTTGCTAAGATGACTAACAATGAAGTTCTCCAGGCTATGCAAGAGGCTAAGGAGATAGCAGCATCTTTTGCTTCTGATTTTATACAAGACAAGATTCCTGATGCTGAGAAGAAAGCTATGCAGACTGTAGAAACGCTTTACCATAAAGCCAGAAAGGAAGCAAATACTTCAATACAAAGTAGTCATGTTACACAAATTCTAGAACAATTAGATTCTATAGCAAAGGAACTAAAAGCGACTGGACATAAATCCACAGCAGAGAAAGTAGAGAAGGCTTTACAAGATGCTGCATCTCGAAGCCAAATAGCCGAATCACAATTTTTCGGCGCTTACGCTGTTATAGAAATGATTCCAGATTTAGCAGCATTGCTTAGAGAGGTAGTTGAAACAGCGGAATTAGATAATAGTTCTGCTTCTGCAAATACTCCTATTTCTTTCGATCTCCCTCCTCTTGAGGCCGCACAAAGACTGCAAGAGGAAGCCCATCGTATTATGGCCTATAATATTATTATAAGAAGATTTCAAGATATTGCGCAACTTATAAATACTCATCATGAACAGAGAACATTGTTAGATATTGCCTCTAGAGATCTTAATATTCCGGAGAATTCAGAAAAGAAGAAGAAGCTTCAAAGTGATCTTTCTTTATTGTTAGATAATCAAAATAGCTTCTTAGCAGAAGTTAGAAATGCCTATCAGAAGAGGGCAGGTAATATAGCTGCCTCATTCCTGCAGCATATTTACGGTGCTAGATTTGTGTCATATAATGCTGGTCTTATTTGGGATTTTGGTAGGCACAAAAGTAGACAATCTACTCAATATGAGCAGTATAATATTGGTGATTTATCTTCTCTTGGAGACATTTCTTCTAATAAAAATGCTGTAAATATTGTAGAGTATGTTGAGGAAGATGATAGCATGCTCCATGCAATATTAGGAAGTCTTGTAGATAGTAAGGATATAGGAGGACAATTAATTGTCAAGGCGATAAAGAAAGCAAAACAAATAGCTCTACAAGAAATGGGAAATGCTGCTAATGAACTTCAAACTTTGAGAGAAGAGGGGATTAAATGTGGCATTAAAAAGTATGACAAATTTTTCACAAGAAATGAAAACGGTGAGTTAACAGGCTATTTATTATATCCTCATGTGCTTACTAGTGGAGAGACTGTATATTTAGATTGGGCTAAATTCGAACAATCTAGAAAACAAATGATATCAGATTTATACGTACAATATCTGAAGTCTAACGATGCAGCAAACTATAAAAATGCTGCTCCTCTTGTACAACGTTTAATGTGGCAGCAGTGGTTAAAATCCCATCCTACGTATAAAGAATGGTATAAAAACAATGTTTCTTTCTTGCCTGACGGAAGAGTAGTTCCTAGTAGCGATATTTATGCTATGTCAGGAGTATCCCTTACAGCAGATGAGAAAGCGTGGTATGCGGAGTATCGTAAACTATTCGACAAGTATAAATATTGGCTAGGTGACAGTAAAATGCATCCAGCATTAGCTCCTCAAGCTAGAGGTACTACTCTTAACTCTCTCTCTAACCTGAAAGGATATACTGCTGCCAAAGCTGGAAAAGCGGTATGGAATATGGTATTAGATACTTTATTTAGTCCATTTACCAGAGTTTCTGAAAAGTTGGACGAATCAAGATATAATAATTGGAATTCAGAAGAGACGGTAGATGATGATGCAGATTTAGTAGATGATTTCCTGTCTCAGCCATATGCTAACCCTGTGGCATCTAGAATTCTTCCGATTTATCATACTAGGCGTCTTAAGGATACCAATCGGCTTGACACTGATTTGATCTCTTCTACACTTAAATTTGCATGTATGGCGGCTAATTACAAGGCATGCAGAACAATTCAAGAGCCTCTAGAAGTAACAGCAGATAAATTAGTTAGTAGAACTTTGTATACTCCAGACGCTAAAAATCTTAATAGAGGCACTGGTATTAAACAGGGGGATGCTATTAGGGTGAATCAAATGATCCAAGAATATATTGACGCTAATTTTTATGGCATTAATTATGGTTTTTTAACCAAATACTTGCCTAAATTAGAAAATAATATGCTCATCAAAGGCGCTTTCAATGCTGTTGGACAAGCTATGACAGTGTGGTATCTTGGAGGTAACCTTCTTTCCGCTGCTGTTAATGCTGGAACCGGTTTCCTTGAGATATTTAAAGAAGCAATAACTGGAGAGGACTTTAAGGCTGGTGCTTTCTTGAAATCTATCAGTCTTTATTCTGTTTCCGGAATTCCACTAATTCTAGACGGAATTTTTGACACGAACCTCCTAAAAATAAATAAATTTGTAGATGAGTTTAATGCTACTGATAAGACAGCAGACAAGTATAAAACATGGACTCCAGGTGTTGGAAGGCCTCTTCGTAAATGGCTTCATCCAGTGCGACTAGCTATGTCTCCATATGCTATATCTGAGCATTTTATGCAAGCTGTTCCTTATATGGCAATGGCTATGAATACTACCTTATATTATGTTGGAGAAAACGGCGAAAAAATAAAAAGTTCTCTATGGAAAGAACTAAAGGAAACCAACAATACCTATAGCTATGGAGATCAAACGGTATTAAGTGCCAACTCTAGCCTAAGATTGACTCGTATGGTATTTACTTCTGAGGAAAATGTTGATAAGTATGCTAGAACTAAAAAAATAAGAGATCTTCTTAATGACCCCAAAGTTACAATGAATGACATTGTGCATACGCTTGGGCTTGGCAGTACTAATGATAGCGATAAAACTATTACAGGTAAAGAGTTTGAGAACGAAGAAGGTTGGACTGCGAGTAAGCTTCGTATGTACACTCCAAAAGAATTCCGTGAATATTTGGATTCGAGATTAGAGGCACTGCAATATAATAAGCAAAATTTGGCAGACTTTGCAATTAAAGCCAGAGAAGTTACTAATAGAATGCATGGTGTCTACAATAAGCTAGATAAAACAGCGTTTCACCGTACTCTTCTTGGAATGTTATTGCTTCCATTTAAAGGATATGTTTTTGGTATGATCCAAAAACGTTTAGGAGCTGCACATTACAATGTAGCATTGGGACATGAATCTGAAGGTTACTACAGGACTCTCGCAAAGAAAACAGGAAGCTCAATTCAAGATATAGGAGAAGCTATGTCGAATTTAGTGCATGGGCTTGTAGAAAAAGATCCAGTAGAGAGAAAAGAGTTATTTTCCGATACTAGAGATCTGTTGAAATCTGCATTTTGGACAACAGGTATGAATACTACTCAGAAGAAAAATCTCGCAAGGGCAGCCCTAACTCATTCTTTTATTATAGCATTGAAGTATTTAGTAGCATATGCTAAATGTATGGCTATGGGCGAAGATGATGATGAGTATATTGACCAACTTTCAGACGTACAATCTATTCTTAACTATGCTATCGAACAAGACTATGATCTAAATACTACAGACGAAAAGGAGTATAGCGATAATGAGTTTATTATAGATTTGTCGGTCGAAACTCTCGAAAAGATAGAAAGCAAAATAAGAAGTGAAAATAGAACTTCTAATTTATCAGATTCGGAACTATCTACGATTATATATGATGCAATGATTGAACACGCGAGAAATGAGCTAAAGAGGGCAAATAAAGCGTCTGCGCAAATCAATAGACCTTGGTGGAATAGAGCATATGTGATTGGCACTCGTGTCGCAAGGGAACAAGCTGCATTTGATACTCCTAAAGGATTTAAAACAGAGGGAGGAAGTGTGGTAGATGTTGTACCATTGTCTTTTAGAGCAACTATGGAAATCATAGAAGTACTAAGCTCTTTGAGAGTAGGTAATACTTTTTCTCGAACATTCATTGACCACAAACAAGAAATAGATTTACATGCTGTTAATTTTTATCTTGGTGGAAATAGGAGAAATAGAATTACCGTTGCTGAAGCAGCTGAGATCATTAACACACCTACAGATGAACTTCACATGAGGCTAGGTGATGCTAGAGAAGATTTCCCTAAGAAAGAAATTCATCTAATTAAAAAGCGCTTAAGAGAGGCTATTTCGAATAAATGGGAACAGAATTACCCTAGAAGAAAAATGGATAAATATCTATATCCTAAATCCAAAAAGGGACACCATAAAAGGTATGATCCTAAAGGTCCTATAATTTTAGAAAATAAACTTAAACCTTGGAAGCGTTGGGAGTATATCTCTTCTCAAGGTGACCAAGTGGTCCGTGACTACACTTACGGTCGTTAAAAACAAAAAAGGCAGAGGTCTACCCTCTGCCTTTCTTTTTTTACGCTATGGATAAGCATTTTAACAACTGCTGTTGTAATTCTTTAGGATACTCTTGCCAAGTATCATCAGAGATTCCTATACTTTCAAGTCTTTCTTTAGTATAGTCCGGAAGAAAATCGTATTTGATTGTATACGATGCTGAACGCTTCATTACATCCTTTGTTTTTTTCTCTATACTTAATTCCCCTTCGCTCTTCACGTGCTTGGTTTTATTATCTATGCCTAAAGCTTTTAAGATAGAAGAAACTACCGACTGCGAAGTGGCTTTCTTCACTTCTGAGACTTTATTGTCTAAAAGTTTTGATACTAGCGAATTAGCTTTATACTGCAATATTGCTTCTGTACCTTTAGTCAAGTTATGCTTTGATGCCACATACTTGATATAGCCTACAATATTTTCAAACAAGGATAGCACTTTCTCTTTAAGAGAATCTTCCCTATCATATTTTTCTTGTAAAGTTACTGCTAAAGCCTTGCCTATTGCCTCTTCCTTAATCTTTCTATAATCAATTTCTCCAGAATCCTCGTCTCTATAAATATCCTTATACTCATCTAATACTTCCTGATAAAGAGTAGTGTCCTCAATATCTAAAGCAATGTCACTATAAAGATCTTTAATTTCTTGATCTACAGGACTATCTTCTCTTGTTATATGCTTAATTAAAGCGTGCGACGTCTCTTCAGCCAAAGTCAAATTATTTCTCTTTCCTCCTTTAGCTAAGTAGACAATATCTCCAGCCGAGCTAATTGCACCAGCAATATTATCGCCATTGACATCTCTAAGATCTTTCTCAAAAACTTTAATATTGAAAGCAGATACTACGTCAGAAAGCAGTTTTTCAAAACGTTTACTTGCAGAATCCATTTGACCAGAGAGGAATTTTTTTCTTAAAGATTTCGTTCCAAAACGACCAAATATAGAATGATGTCTCTCAAGTTCTTCATTAGAAGGATTCATTACACTTTTAACATCATCAAAGGCGGCAATAGTCTTTCTGAGAGTTTCATTAGACATATCTTCAACAGAGTTAAGAGTTCTATCAATATATCTCTCATAATCATAATGCGAGATTTTGATTGAATATCCAGTACTTCCATTTCTAACAACTGATATAGATTTAACGCTAGGAAGATCCATTTTTCTGATCTCAGCAGCTCTCTTTTCTGCTAATGCTCTAGCATCTCTTCTATCTTGTTCTGACTTGACTTCGAATGCGTTTATCTTAGTATCTTCCGCAAATCTAGCGTCTATAGAGGCTTTTATTTCAGCGAAGGCTTCTTTTCCTGTAACATCTTTTACTAATTTCTGGAAGAATTCTCTTACTCTAGATATCATCTTCTTTCTATTAGCTATGGCCTGGAAAAGATCAGCTCCTTCTTCATCATCTAAATAGACGTCTTCTCCTACTTCCTCTAAAGCTTGACTTACTTCATTATCTAATGATGTTTCAATTGACGCATATTCGTCACCTAGTTCTTCCTCTTTTTCAAAGAGCGAAGTGCCTGTATCTGGGTCTATTCGCTCCCCTTCTACAGTTTGTATATCAGTACTAGAAGACTTAATTGGTGTAGCAGTGTCGGTAGAATTAGAAATACCTAATTCGGTAGTAGTCGCCTTCTCTTCAGCTGGCTGACTCATTATAATACCAATAGCGCCTGGTAAATTATCGAAATTCTTATGATTAGTCGTCAGAACTCCATTATCATAGGCTCTTCTAATAGACTTCTCATCTAATGTAACCTCTTTGGTTTTAGCATTTGTTATCTGGAAATTCACAGGATATCTCAACCATGAATCTCGTGCTTCTCCCTTAGTAGTATACATTAAATTATATAAGATTTCAGCTATTTGTACTTTAGATAAAGAATTACTTGGCGACAATTCTACCCCTGAAAATAGCTGCATTTCAGAGTAGGTGGGGTGAGAAAGAACTAAATCAAAGGATACTTTACCAGCCGAATTGACTGAAACATTTTTCAGTTCTAACTTATAATCACTATAATTAGGAACTCGTAAACCATTGTTAATTCCTCTCCACATTTTCCTCAACTGCTTTGAAACATCTGCGTTAGGATCTTTAGATAGAGTCATAAGAATGTCATCGCTTGAATTAAATGCGCCACGTATAGCATCTGAAGCAATTTTCAAATACGCGTTATATTCAACTAATTGTTGAGCTGCACCAACTTTTGCTTCAGGAGAGGCCTCATTGAATTGCTTTGCTACTCCAAAAGCGGACAATCCTTTTGCATTTAGTACCTTCTTAATAGGAGTTACATATATTTCTGCTCCTATTTCCTCATTCCCTCTACCTCTTTTTACAGGATACGCTAACTGTTTTTTGCCATTATTACCATCTCTAGTAACTATAAGTTTTGACAAAAAGGCTTTAAATTTGCGTTCTTTGCTTTCTCCACTAATTGTAGAAGATGCTTCTACAGCCTGAGATACAGGCGTATCTGCCTCATACTGATCTTTACCAAAAGCGTCTTTCTGTAGAACTTCTATTGTAGCTGATTCAGAGTATAAGAAATTACCTTTTCTATTGGAATTTTCTTTTACCATTTTTTCTGTAGGAGTAACCATTCCAATAGGCTGATAGTATCTATCTCCTATTTGAATAGTCTTTTTATTCCCAGCTTCGCCGTTTGAAACTTGAAGCATTGCTACTACAGGAAGTTCTCCATTTTCTTCAATTAGTTCTTGAGGAGTATAGAAATACACTTTACCATGGATAGAAGGTATATTAGCAATAGTTTCAAAGGATCTTGTTCGTCTTAAGAAGTCTTTAGCTTTCCCTTGAGGGTATGGATTCAGATAAACGACAGATTTGTTTCCAATTTTCTCGCCAGTAACATACTCTTTAAAAGCATCTCTTGCTGCCATTATAAGATCTTTATCTGTACCCCTTGTGCCTTTCTCTAAATCTGTCATATGGGCCCAAGGAGTATCCCCTTCCTTACCATATTTCTCAAAATCATCTAAAGCAGACGAAATCCAATTAAGCGCTCTTTGTCTATTTCTTTGATCATAATTCCCAATCTTTGGGTTACTTGCGACAAATTTTTCTAACAAAGATCTTAATGATGGCAAAGATTGAGTTCTTATATCAACTCCTGGTTCCATTACCTCGTCTTCTTGTACCTCTTGATCTTCAGATTTCTCAATAGCCACAGGCTTTGTTTCTTCATTTTCCTCTTCCTCTGTAGTTTCTTCAGTTGGAGAGAGAGGAGAAAGCATAGGATTATTGTCTATCCCAGATGCATCAGTTCCGATCTGTTCTGCATTTCTTTTCCTGACTTCCTCTTTAGTTTCGATAATCTCATTATAGATAGAGCGAATAGATTGCGCTACAGATTCAGGACTACTTGCTATAGCCTGTGTTCCAGGCTCAGAATGTCTGTCTAAAAGTTTAGCATAATCTGGTGAATTTACAATCTCAGTAACTTGCTCTATTAAAGTATCAATATCAGTGTTTTCGTCTAACGTAATGCCTTTGTCGTGCATAGCAGTTAGCACAGCGTTAACATTGTTTTTGTGGTTAGTATCTTTTATGTCATCGTAATACTGAGTACTTTCTATAGCTTGACGCATTGAAATATACGAAGATTCGTCAGTCTCAAATCTCTTATAGTAACCATTCTTTTTGATTGTATTATCCAGTAATAAAACATCTTCTCTTCCCATATCTCTAGAAGCCTCAAGTACAGCAGTACGGAATTCTTCGTATGTTAAATCTGGATTATTCAGATACTCATATTTAGAATTAATAACCTCTTGTCTAGCTGCTTTCTTTACTTTATTATAATAATCCCCATAGAATACTGGATTTAAAAGAAGCTCACCGTCTACTTGATTATGGTAATCATATTCAGCTCTAAGTTCTCCGTAAGTAATTAAGTCCTCTTTGACGTGGTCTAGTTTCTTAATTTCTTTCTTTTGTTCTATACTGTGGGACTCTCTCGAAAGGAATAAAGCTCTATCAATAGGATCCATTTCTAAAATTTCTTCAGCAGAAATAACTAATTGGTCTTTGTTGAGTTTTCTTACCTCATCGCCATAATTAGCTATTTCCTTCTCCATCTTACTGTATTCCTTTTCTAGCTTTTTTATTTTTGCTTTTCTCGTAGAAGAATTTAAGGATTTATCAGCATATACTTCGGCAATTTTCTGAGAAATTTCTTGTCTTTTCTGTGCTAAATATTCGTCAAATTCGTATATTTTCTGACCATTGCGCATTGAGTAAGTAGTACCATATGATGCCATGAATCTCTTCATTGCATCAGAAAGGTTACTACGAGTACCTCCTTTATGACGACCATTCGAAAGTTTTTTATCAATCCTTTGCTGCATTTCATCCATTCTGAGCTGTCTGTCTCTACTCTTCATTCTGTTTTTCAGAATACTTTGAGCAAATTCAACATCTACATCTTCACCAAATGTAGATAGTATATCACCCATTTCGGAGTCAGCAAATTGGATCATATTAAGTAATCCTTTAGCATTTTTAGCCATTTCTTTGACTACTTCCTTTGCATCTTTTTTACTATTTGCTCCCTCGCTTTCGTAATATTCTTGAACAGCTTTGCTTTCTAAAGACTCTGGGTCATTTAAATTTTCAGGATTGAAGCCGGCTCTATTGCTAATTATAGACATCACGGAGTCGTAATAATCAGTTCCTTTAAGAGAACTCAGTGTAGAAATGGCAGATTCTACAACATCAAATTCTGCATCCTGGACAGCTTTAGCATCTCCTGATGCAACAGCCATATTCAGTTTTTGCATCATGCTAGACATTGCCACGGAATCCATGAAAAGACGTTGTTGTTTCTCGTCAGAAAGGAACGTAGCAATATACTCGGCTAGTTTCTCTCTTTGTGCATTCTCTTCTTCTACAGAACTGTCAGAAAAAGGTAAAGAAATAATAGAATCCCAAGCAATAGGATTTATTCGTTTGGCATAAGTAATCCAATTTTCTCCGTCTTTCTTTTTAGACCAGTCTAATTTACTGTTAAGTGTTAGAATACCCATAGCAGATGATAATCCACCATAAATACCCGACATAATAGTTTCCTGGTCAAAAACTGCTCCTGGTATCTCAGACAGACCTTGGCCTAGTGCGTACGATAAATCATAAGCATAAGCAGAAGTAGAAGGATGATTGCCATACCTCTCAAACAACATATCACTAAGAGCAGTTTCAGCTACAGTATTACCCACTGTAGAAAATATATTCTCAGACGCCTCATCGATGAATTCGCCTTTTATTCTGTCTAAATAATCTAATGCTTTGAACTTTTTAGTGTAAGGCACCATTTTTGCAGTCCATTTGCCATTTTCAAGCACTAGACTTAATTTTTCTGATATTTTAGTGTCAGTTGCAGTAACCCATCTTTGGAATGATTTAGGCAATAGCGATTTTCTGAGAGTAGCATTTAGTACCATTTCAGGTAATACATTCATTACATAGGTAGTAGTAGCACCTGCAGTAGCTGCTACTTCTGCTTTAGCCATATGTAATTCATAATCCTGCTGATACTGGTCTCTATACCCTTCGTATAATTCAGGTTTTTCTGCAAAATAGGTATAAAGGCGCATGAAATCATTTTCAGAATATACTCTGGTAAGATCATTACTATCATTAGATACTGGAGCTAAATACCCAATAGGAAGACCTGTTTCTCGTATATACGCATTAATATAGGCCTCTAAATTATTTTGAATTTGACTCATAAGGTCTCTTTCAAAATTTTGTTTAATTTCCCTCTCTTTCTCTAAATGCGATTGCTGCATAAAGTCATATTTGACTCCAGAACTTTCAAGAGACGCGTTTGCCATACCCATAATTAATTGGTTAGTGACGGCGCCTCCTTTTGTCATAGCACTAGCAATTTTCTTAAAAGCAGCAGCTTTGTTTTCTGCAGTAATAGCGTTAGATGCTAGCCCTGCCCAAGCAGTTCCTTTAGCAAGACCGTGAGCAGCTGATCCTACTATTTTACCTGTAATACCTCCTAAATTAGAAAAACCTGCAATATAACCAGTCTGACTCGCCAGATCTCCAATTGTTTTTGTAGACCAGAACGTATCCTCTTGTGCGGAAGAATAATTTGTATCTTTCACTGGACCTGTGCCTTCTTGCCAAGCTTGCCACGCCTCATCAGCTTTCCAAGGAGCCCATACATTAGCATACTGCATTACAGCGAGTGCTTTCTTAGCTTCTTCCCATCCGTTAGAGAAATTCTCATAACGAAAATCTAATTCTGTAGCAGCATTTTCAACATAATTCCATGCAGCATATGCAGTTTTTGCTAATAGAGAACCTGCTCCAGAAGTCATAAAATTAATTAGTCCTGTATTAACTACAGATGACAAAGTCTCCCATCCAGAAGTATTTTCTGCAACTATGTCTTGATATGATCTTTGTAAACGCTCGTCAGCATATCCCTCTCCTCCTACTTCAGCATCGCTTTGATACTTAGAAAGGAGCTCCGCATAATCATCATCTGTTAAAGGAAGATATGGAGTATTTTCGTATTTCTTAAACTTACTAGATAGATCCCTAGAATGTCGCTTAAATGAGTCTATAGCCGACTTTTGATTGTAGTCTGCCTCATTATAGAATGCATTTTTATACTCTTCTTTTTTAGTAGAAGTTAAATTATCGACTTCATCAAATACACGTTGTTGAAGTTTTCTTTGTGCTTTTAAATCTGTTAAAGCATTCTTTCTCTCTGCGTTCCTTTTTTCCTTTTGTCTAGTTGCTACACGTTCTCTGTCTAGATAATAATCTAATGCATCGTCTATATTTTTGAAGTTTAAATCCTTTGTTTTGTACATGGTTGCTGAACTTCTAGAGAAGCCTAATGTATTTCTGAATTGTATCCAAAAATTAGCCTTATTAGAGCTCATCTCATCAGTTCCATATTGTATATACCACTTTTTAAACAGCGCATCTAAGGTGGCCTCATCCTGCATTGAAGGATCTTGACTTATTACTTCCCAAACATCTCGATATTCATCGTTTTTACTTGAAGTAAATATGTCTTCTACTATAGCTCTCTTTAAAGCAAGATTTTGTTCTTCTTTTGATTTCTCTTTAAAATTATCGCCTAGTGCCTTAGCAACTTCATTAAATTGGTATTTACTTAAGTTTTCTACACCCTCGAAATAATTAGCAACTATATTATTATGAAGTCGTCTTTCTGGTATTTGTGGTTTTTTATCATTTTCCAGACTTTTGCCTATTAGTTCGTCTATACGTTGTCTAGCATGCTCTGTAGCAATGACGTTCCATTCTACATTGTTAGCTTGCTTTGTAAATTTAACAGCTTCGTCAGAACTAACACCTAAAATTTTAGCAGTATCCTCTACTTGTTCTTTAATTGATAAATCTGTCGTACTAGAAGTTACTCTATTAGAATCTACAGGAGTAGAGTTGATCCAAGAAAGAGCATTAGAAGAAATTTCTTGACGTCTTCTATATTCTTCACGATGCTGTAAAAATTGTTCTAAAGACGCATTCTCATCTGTAGCAACATCATCTGTACCGTAAGTCTCTATTGTTCCAGTCGTCCTAAAGTCCTCCATAAGTTTAGACGGAGTAGGAGTCTGAGAAAGAATTGGAACAGCTCCATTTGTCTGGAGCTGATCCGCATCATTCTGTTCTTGTGGTTTAAGGCCTTTCTGTCTTAAAATATCATCTTGTACCATAATTATTCTTTATCTTATCCATTAGTTCTTAGATCCCTGGGCCTGAGCAGCTTGCTGATTAAATATATCGACGAGACTAGTTGTTTTCTTTTGCTGTTTCTTAGGAACTATAATATCGTCAATATAAACTGTCTGTGATTTGCCCTCTTTGTTTGTATACCTAATTTCCAACTCTGTACGATACGAAGTACTTGAAGCAGTCGGAGACCATACCTTCAGACCGCCGGAGTTGTGTAGCAAGGCATCGATATAATCAAACGGATCTTTGTCCTTATAAGCGCCACTTTGATTCATTGTAAATCCGTCTTCCGTAGGAACGAGGTTTCCATTCATATCAATTTTAGCTACAGGGTGGTCTCCTACTAATATATGAACATTCTGTTTCTCATCAATCCTACCATCAGCCAATAACTCTTGGTAAGTAGTTAAAATATCCGATTCTTTATTATTTATAATCGGCCCAATGTGAGTACTAGATTTGGTAATCGATGTTTCACCAATTGGCAGTATCTGTTGTCTATAGTTCTTTGGAACCTCGTGGCCATTTCCTAGGATTATATATCCTTTTCTTGCGCTATTATTGGTGCCATTATCGCTACGTTCTACGTTAGTAGTGACTGACGATTGGTACTGTAAACCTGTAATTGCTCCTTGCCTGATATTTGCATCTAACAAGTAAGCTTCTTTAGGTTTGTCGTCCTTGAAGTCTTCCCAAGTCTCATAACCTAATTTTTTAGCTGAAGTATCTCTACTCATATCGATAATACTTTGGTATCCTTCAATCAGAGGAGTTTCTTTTAAATATGATTCAATGACATCTACAGATGATATACCATGATTAGAAGTATAACCAATATACTCTTCAAACACCTTATCCATTAGAGGGCCATACTCTTTCCTCATGCTTTGGGTATATTTGCTAGCTGTGTTTTGAGCATCGCTAGATACTTGCGATACAGATAGAGTACTAGCAGCCTCAGGTATTTTCCCTCCAACATAATCAGAAATACTGGTATGTCCTACACTACCTTTTCCTGTGACTATGCCTTTCTGGTAAAGCGCCTCTTCTTCTCCTTGTGCTTTAGTTCTAGCTAGAAGTGCATCTATAACAGGACGAACAGAAGAATGGTAATCTAATTTAAGCTGATTAGCTCTATCCTTGATTGCTCTGTTATTGCTGCCTTTGGAAAAGTCTGTAGACAAAGTATTCAAATTATTTATATAACTTACTACTTTTTCCTTTAACTGGGCATCTTCATCAGAAAATGAATCTAAATACGGCACCAGGGCAGCTGCATCGGTTAATGCATTCATTAAATCATTTTCTTGTGCCTTATAATCTGCAATATATCCTTTAAATGGTTTTAAAAATTCCTCACTTGTAAAAGGATTGTACTTTGCTGTTGCTGATATATTTATTCCCATATACTACAAATTAATATGTGAATGTTTTTCTTTTTCGTAGTTTTCCGCCATATGCCTTGTTAGGGCTCTCAGATGGTATAGATACAGTAGAACCTTTAGACTTTGGCATAAGCTTCTTCACTGTATCTGGTGAAACTTTAAAATGTTGTGCCACCATTTTCACGACATCATCATTGCCAACATCAAATGGAACACCATTCTGTATCAACTCTAAGAAAGAGTCCTGTCTAGCTTGTCTTTCTTTGCCTAAATCTCCTAAAGAGGTGTAGAGAGATCCTAGAGATTCAGATAGTGTCTTACCGTAGGCATCATCTTCGGCTTGTTTGAATTGAGTAGCATAAAGATCTCTCTTCATTTGTCTATCCCTAGCACTATTAAGCAAGCTAGCATTCAACTGTTGAGCCTTCATTGCCATTTCAGCATTAGCAGAATCTGTAGCTCTATTAAATGTATCTACTTTCTCTCTTTGTGCTAAATTAAACTCTTCTGCCTTCTTATAAAGATCTCCTAATTGACCTTGAGCATTTGCATCAGCCGCGAGTAATGCAGCAGTAGAAGCGTAAGGATTACTAGCAGTTTGCTCTCTGATTGCTCGTCTTGTAGCACCTGCTTGAGTACCTAACTTATTACCATAATAATTAACATCAAATGGTTTATAAGTCATTTTCTGAGTAATAGGAGTATAGTCAATTGTAGGCATTGGTTCCTCAGGCTGTTGTAATTCTTTGGCAAATTCGTAGTCAGGTCTATTGAAGACTTGATGCATTGCGCTAAGCGCGTTACCATAAACCGGTAATGCTCTCAGAAGATCATTAGTACCAGCATATAAATGACCTCCTTTGGCATACGTCATTCTATTCTCTCCCACTAATCCCTTCTTTGCTCTTTTCTCCTCTTGTAGATTGCTTAATTGTCGGAGTTTGATATTCAAATCTTCAAGAGCTAAAGGATCGTTAGGTCTTACGTCAATCATAAGTTCTTTCTTAATAGCTTTCGCAGCGTCTGCAAAAGTCTTGCCCTTATATTTATATTTCTTTTTATCTTCTTTGCTTAACATAAGTCTATCACTAAATATATAATTATCGTATTTAACCTCGCCTTCCTCAACTAAATTAGGCATACCATCTGGAGCAATTCCCTGAGGAATTCCGTCATAAGGATTGCTTTCGTGAGAACCCCCTTCATTAAACTCTGTTACAGGAGAAGGAAAATCAGAAGAAGGAAAAGGATTAATTGTACCTCCCTCAGCGGCATACGCTGCTTGTACTCTAGCATCTGCAGCTTGATCTAAGGCTCCTGCTTTAGCTGTCATAGTAGCTGCCTTTGTATAGTTTGCTTTTTCTGCCAATTGGTTTAGTTCATCTGCTTCTTTCTTAGCTTTAGCATTGCCTGTAAATATACCAGCTAACCCTCCAGCTAGTCCTGCTGCAGCCCCTGCTACAGCTCCCCAAGGACCTCCTATTTTAGCTCCTGCCATTGCTCCTGAGGCTACTCCCTTCAAAGTATTACCAGCCATCTGTCCACCAGTAACTCCTCTAATGTCTTTCCAAGAAGTATTGCCAATGGTTACATCAGAACTCATTTCAGAAAGAAGGCTCGCATTGTCTGTAGCCTCGCTTTGCCAAGTTTGTCTGTCGTTAATCTCGTTTCTTTGTTCTGTGGTATCAGCAATTTTAGCATTCGACATAAACGAGTCTGCAATACCTGTAACTCCTTGACTAATTGCGCCTATAGAACCGGCAATATCTCCTTTGGCTTCAGTCCAAGCCGTTTCAGACTTCTTATTCCAGCCAGAATATATATGTCCTTCTGTAGAGATATTTGATTTCATATTATATCTCTTTTTCTTTGTTTTCTTTGTTAGCATATATGTATAAATTTATTGTGCAAATGTAAACAAAATATTCGACAAATGCAAATATTTAAACATAAAATTACATCCAGATAAGTTATTTATTAACAAAAAAAGGAGAAGATTGCTCTTCTCCTTTGCTATTATTCTGTATACCAAACAGCGATATCGTGTAGTATAGTTTTTTCAGTGCTAGGGCTTTTTCTCCATAGCCCGACTTTAGCCCATTGATTAACGTATCTCTTATACACATTGCCTACTCTTGGAATGTGTGCTCTCCAAGTTCTTAAGAACTTTTTAAGATTAGTAGGCCTATATTGATTATACTCTAATGGTCTTTCTGTCCTACCATTATACTCATCTTCAATCTGAATAGTATCAAATGTTTCAAAGTCTCTTAGTGTAGAATCAATATAAGTATCAGCTCTAAACTCCGCTACATTAAATATTTTAACCAGATTAGAGTCTTGTCTGACTATAGTAGTAAGACCATAAGGACTAACTTCTCCCAAAAGATCGTTGTAATCACCTTTATTGTGTAAATAGATTTTAGAATCCTTTATCCATATACTGTAGTCATGGAGTCCTGTGAGAATAGCCTGAGGATAAGTATAGAAAGAACTAAAAGCATCTGTTAATTCACTATAACCTAACCACCAAGTGTTAAAATTATTAATAGAATCAAACTCAGGACTAAAGAACATTACCTCTTTATTCTGTCTATCATAGTATCCTATAATACTTGAGTTTGAATTAATATTCTTTTCACACCATCCTCTAAATCCTCTAGATGTAGAGATATCTTCTAGTTGCCCATTAAATCTGTAAATTGTCTTATTATAGTAATCTATAAAATATAAGCCAGTTGGAGTAGTAACTATATTAAGTGCGTCTTGACATCCTATAGTTGAACTTAGATACTGCTGACCATCGACTTTACCAGAATTAGCTATTTGAATTGGGACATACTCAGATGTTGGTATTTGAACTCTACTATTGAATAAAATCGTAGAGATGCCAGAATCCTGGAATGCTATAATATTATCATTAAATGTTCTTAAGGCAGTTAAGTTTCCTTTAGTACCATCTAAATCTAAAATACTAGCTAATGTGATATTCATCCAAGCGTCTACAGTAGCACCGGCTGTTTTAGATAGAGACCAAGTGATTTGATTGGGGAAATTGGTTCTATTTTGAACAGACTCGTCTAATATTCTATAAGTAAAGAAGTTATCTCTTTGACTATATACATCATTCAAAAGATTAAAATTATTGGGAGACATTTGTAAATTACTGTCTTGACCTCTATTTCTATCATATCTACCATCAATGTTGATTCTGGTTTCTACCATAAATGATGTGATATCTATAATAGAATTTTCATCTTTATCAGAGTAAGCGTAAGTTTTAAGAGTATCAAATCTTTGATAGTATGTGTCGCCTATAGTCCACTTTATTACATCATGATTAAAAGATTTGAACAGCTCGTCTCTATCGATGTTATATAGAGCCATTGAAATTAGCCCTGTCTCAACTGCTTGATTAAGTGTTACTGTAATACTGAAATCGGAATCGTGTTTATATATCTCAATGAGTGCTGATGAAACATCATGATAGCCTTGGTTATCACTGACGGTTACCCTAGAGTCATAACTCCTTGTTTCGTTATTAATAGTATTATTATACAAATAATTAAAAATAGAATAGCATATGTCATAATCTGCAATTTCCACAACATGAGCATTGTCAGATTTGCGTATTGTAATAGTTCCATCGTACCATTCTATAATGTAATCTGTAGCCTCGTCGCTACCCTCTCCGTCCTCGTATTGACCTTCCACATTAGTTACGGAAGACTTATTATCCTCATTAATATATTTATATTGCGATATGTCAGTAGTTCCGCCTAATTCCCAACTATTATTTTCTAGCGCATACTCTGTGGTACCTCCAAACGTAGGATCAACTTTCTTATATAGCTCTCCTAACCACAACCAGCCATATGTAGGATGTCCAGAAGATCCAATCTCATTATATCCAGGCAAACCGTACGAATCTGGGATATCCAGAATATCCTGATGTGGCATGGATATAATTGAGTCGCTCTCATACAAGAATCCTGCTGCTGCCTTAGTTACAGTCTGAATGTAGTCTTCATCTCTTCCGACCTTATTTAATTTATCGAAAGTAGGTAATATTTCCTGAGTGTATAGATTAGTATTTTCAATACTTACAGGGATATTATTAAATCCAATTACAGCGTGTGGTGATGACTTATACTTAATTGATGAGCCTATTCCAGTTTTCTGCACATCGTCAAAACATGCTCCTCCCATATAAAGAGAGCTTTCTACAGCTTTTATATCTTTGGTAGGTACAAGTTTTCTACCGTAGAAGTATTGATAAATAGGAATAGGATTATCATTGTTTTCTCCTGATGTGGCTGTGGCTATTGAATCAATATTAGCCGAATACACTAAATCAGCAGAATATCCTTCTACGCCCAATTTAATAATTGAAGACTCGGATGAAGTATACCATTGTGCGTAACTACCATTCTTTGGACTCCAAGTAGAATTCAAAAACTTAGTGCTGGCAGAATATCTCAGATTTGAAAGTACCTTTCTTTGTAACTTTGAATAATTATTTTTCTCAGCCCAAGAAGGGTTAAAACCAGGTATATTACCTGTAGACTGCCAAGGGTGCAATGGGAAAGCTGCAGCGTATCTATCAGTATAAAGCGCATTAGACTCTTGTGTGAGATCGCTACCGTCATCTTTAAAGGTATAAACATTCGAAGGGCTATTGTGGCCACTGTATAAAACGCTGTGAGTCACCATGCCCTTAAAACCATGGTGTCCTATATTTTTATTTCGAACTAGTACTTTCTTTAACCCAAATGAGATATCTTGATCTGCAGAAGGATTGTATATAGAGCCTGTTGTTTCTAGTGATATATCAGAGACAGTTGCAGTAAGAGGAATTACGCCGACAATTCTAAAGTCGTAACCTTCTAAAGAAATATTAGAAGTAGTTTCTAATAATTCTATCTCAGGCGAATTGAGGGTGACGATTGAATTGTCTACATAATATGCCGAATTGCCAGTATTAAATGCTGTTAGTGGTCGATTCCTCCAAGTTTTTCTTTCTATATCAGCACCATGAAATCTATTTACGTGGATAGTAGCACCAAATCTAGAAGTGTCTAATTCCGCACATCTAGAATTTGCTAATCTAAATTTATAGAAAATAGCCCTATTGAATCCGTCTATCCCATCTTCGTAGTCATTATCATCTACAGTAACTAAAGCATTAGTATCTTTAGGGAAATTGCCGTTAATATCAGAATCAAAAGTGCTGCCTATTTTAGCAACTCCACTACTGCTAATATCAGTACCCTCAACTTTTCGTCTGTAGATATAGTGGTTCCATTCATTAGGATCTTCGATGCCTGCGCTCCAAGAATACCAGTCATTTGTAGGTCCCCAAGTCCATCCTTTAGTTCTTAATGCGTAGTTATGACGAAACTCAACCCAGCATCCTGACGAAATAATATCCTTCGCTGTAGAGTAATCTCCATCATATAAAGTATCTATACTTACACTACCATCGGAAGCCTGAATCTTAATTGCTGCTGTATAGTCACTTATAGAATAGTCATCTACACTATCCAGTGTGTCGTTGAAGGAGAGGATTGACAGATCATCATAAATTAATGACATTTTACGGTCTAGCCAAGTTGTAGCCTTAGATTTCTGGTCTATAGAATAATTAGAGTCATAAATGTAATAACCGTAGTCACTCTCTGGTCTTATTCTGTCGCTATCATGATTGGGGTATGATGGGACATTAGAATCGCCTAATAAGTTGAACAAGTCAACTGGAGCATTTGGACGCATAAACCAAGATGCTTGAGCATAAGGGCCATTCTCTTTTCTGTCTTTTAGATTGTATACTGTAGGGCATACCACACCTTGAGCTAGAATTTTTCTCTCGTCTATCGAAGGAAATACTACCAAAGGCTTGATTGCTTTCGCTCCTTGAGCTTGCAAATACTCCCACAAAGTCTTTCCTCCGCTGAGTCTCTCAGATATAATTAATTGAGGACATGGAAGTACTAGAGTTTCGTTATCAATTTGCTCTGGGGCTACAGTAATAAAAGCATCTTTAATCCAAATAGGATTACTCCAATTTCCGTATTTGTCCATTAGGCTAATACCAAATCTATATTTCTCACCATATTTATAATGAGTTATAGGTTCAGTATTATTAAGATTAGACTTATGATAATAGTACTTATCCTCGTATTCAGAGAGCTTATTACTCTTAGATTTAGTAGTGGCAGTAGAGAAAAATCTATTTATGTCGCCTGTACTTCTTAGCTCGGCAAATAGATTATTAATCTCATTATATTTCAAAGTTTTATTTTGATCTATTTTAAGATTTCCTAGAAACAAGACTTGATCCTTTGCAGTCATTGTTCTTGCCACAATAAATTTGCCTCCCACAAAATGTAAATCGTTCGCATCAATCGAAGTTCTATTACTACCATAGTCAGTAAAATCGATGCTTTGATTGGTAGGTATCTTTAGTTCTGCTACGATAGAGCCTTCTGGAGTAGCCTCTAGAGAAGTTCTATGTGTTGCATAAATTCTGACATACTCCCAATTTTCTCGATCTAGATCGGTTAAGATTAGTCTGTACGCTGTGCTTATACCATCATTAGTATTAGCTCCTCTGTATTTATTTGCTATGTACAGGAGAGGAGAAGTGTAGAGAATAGGGGATTCAGAACTAAACTTGTTGAAGTAGGTTATGTAGTATTGTAGTACTCCAGATGTAAAGTTACCCCCCGAAGACAGCTTTAATTCTACTTTAGGAATTTTTGATAGCTCTTTGAGCGTATCAAAAGACGTATTATTATATTGCTCGTCTTTAGTTATATTAATACATCTTAATTGATTAATACCATCTATCCAATAGACCTTTTGAATGTCTTCAGTCTCGTAATTAAATAAGGCCTCAATATGGCTATCTTCGACAAATCCTAAGTTGCCATTATATAAGTCTCTGCACTCCCAGTTTCCTTGATTATCAGGATATAATTTAGATATTGTGTCTGGGGTATGATGATTTTCAGGATCTGTAAAGAAGACTATAATGCTATCTTTAGTAGGGCATTGGCCTATAATTTTTCCTCGGTCTGGGATATTACTAACTAGTTTAGTTCCCTTCTCATTTGTAAGAGAAAAGCCTGCTCCTTCTTCGGCAGGCATAAGTCTCATATTGACTATCTCATATGCAAAGTCTCCGTTAGCATTAGCCATGCTGGCATCTCTTTGCATACCTTTAACTTTAAATACTTGAGATCTTTGCATAATTAAAATTTCTTAAGTTCTCTAATTCCTAAATTACCATATCCAGAAGCATGTACTCCTTGTTTTGGTAACAGAGAGTTCCACATATTCGTAAAGGCTTCCATCTCATCAAGTGACGGCATAATTAATTTATTCTGTGCTTGGCCTACAGCAAAAGCATACTCTTGCTTAACGTTGTTATAAATACTTACATTGATCTTTCCAAGATCAAATAATATAGTAAACCATTTCTTTTTGATATAGAGTTCTAAGGCTCTAATGTATGCTGCCATATCCGGAATTGTTGGATACCCTTCATCATCTATAGGCATTGCTAAATATGCAATCTGAATAGTGCCTTCTTTAAAAGATGTGTGTATTTGGTTTCCTCTGATAGTATACATAGAAGAAGTGTTTCCTTCTTTAGAAGTGCCATAAACAGAAGTAGAAGTGTTAAGAGCTAAGGACGTATCTCCTTTCTTAAGGGCTAGTATTCTAAAACAATCATCAGGAATTGTAGTAGCATACTCCTCAACTGTTAAATCTTCTGTCTTATTCTCAAAAGCTGTAGGAACACCTACAACATGCATAAATTCTACAGCATAATTAATTGCTCTCTCAAACGATAAGTCCTGGAGCATAGGATGATCAAGTAGGTCATCCATTATTCTTTTTATACTTATTCTCTTATAAGGTGTCATTTCGTTTCAAATTAAATGCATCAAAATCTCCTTTTAATATGGCCTCTTTGAGTGCGAGTTTTAATGCTCTAGTTACTTTAAACTCAAAATAGTTTTTATTAGTATAATTAGCTTTAGATCTATTGTAGTTTAATCTAAATACTTCATTTTCCCTCTTCTTTACTATGATCTTATTCTCTCTTGCTTCTTGGTCCTCATACCAAAGCTTTAGTGTTTGATCCCAATCAATTGGATAACTAGATATCACTTTACCATTTTTAATTTTAACAGTAGGAATAGTCTTTCTGACTTCTAGTCTCCCCATGCTGAATGGAAAAACAATATCCCTCTGATTTACAATTTCATTAGCAAGTAGTTGGTTTGTTTTTCTGATTATAGCAAAATACTGAGACTCTGTTAGGACATACTTCTTATCCCTAGGTTTATTTTTTCTATAGTACTTATAAGCATCATATACACCGTAGGAATTTCTAATAGTGGTTTTTCTAGGTTTATCTACTTTGAGTATCTCTTTTCTGAATTCATTTAAATCCATTACTTAGACTTCTGAGCATTAACCAAATTAAGATCGTCAGAACCATTATTTATTTTATCTTGTGGCCTGTAAGCAATTCCTAATATATCTTTTACGACTAACTCTTGTACCTCTGGGATAAGCTCTGTTTCGATAGGACAATCTGCATCTAGAATGTCTGTACCATTTTCTAAGGCAATTTTAGATGCTTCTATAATATCCTCAAAAACAGCGTATATAGTATAATTACTAATATTGTCTACTTGAGGATACTTTATAGAAGTGCATTTCAACTCTCCTTCAGGAGTGACTGTCGAATACACAACATTAATCAGATAAGAATTATTGCCCACAAACTCGAATCTTCTCGCTGGCACATAAGTAGTCTTAAAGCTAGATTTGGCAGTAAAATCGGTAGAAGACTTAGAAGTAATAATTGAAATTAGAGGATATCCTAAGTCCATAATCTGTGGGATTTTAATACTCACACTGGTCCCCCCTTGTATACGTTGATAGTTACTTTCTGCAACAGGCATATTGGTTTTTTCGTACTTTCTTCTAAGTACTAAATTTCTGTATTTACTTATTAAAAATAAGATATGGTCTTCTGTAACGTATGCGTCATCTGATGATGCCTTAATTTCATCGAGACACATGTAAACTAACTCTTTGTATGTCATAATGTTACTTATATTTGTTATTTTGCCACAAATATAAGTAAAATAAATGAGATATACAAGAGATTTAAGATATTATTTATAAAAGTGTATATAAACAAAAAAGGAGATCCTTTCGGATCTCCTTAGAATATCAACATATTAGCGTTAATAATTACTCGCCTGGCTCAGAGAGTGGAGCGATGTCACCTACAAGGACCATAGTCTTCTCAGACTTCTGTACTGCCTCATTAGAGCAATCCTCGTAGTAGTGAATTACTGTCACTGAAGTGCTATCTCCCACACCAGCAAGCTTGCTCTCAAATGGAATGTTGTTAGGATAAGAAGCGCCTCTGTAGATATCGCCCTTCTCGCCAGCACAGAAATACTCAAGTGCCTGAAGTCTCTTTAGACCTGTGCCTGCAAGGCCACCCTCGATAGGTGTTGCAGATACCCAACCACTGTCGCCCATAATCTCAAGAGTCTTAGCGTCATTCTTAAGGTCTACAATCTGAACACTAATCTGTGGAACTGCGAACTTCTTACCTAGAGCAAACGATACCTCAGGTGTAATAGTGAGGTAGCCAGACTTGTCCTCAACCTTGTAAGTAGGTTCCAAATCTCTCTTAGCTGCTTTATTAAGCGCGTTCACAATCTTAGTTGCTAGATCACTAGCAGTATCGCTAGTAGCTATAACAGCTGCTGTCTTAATGTCTGCAGCAGCAGCACCAAAATCGTCAACAATAGTGAGACGTACAAGGTACTGGTCACCATTCTTAACGTTCTTAGGAGTGATCTTAATAGCCTTCGCCTGTATATTAAGATCCTTAACAGTAACTTTGGTACTGTAAAGTTCGTGTCCAGGCTTAATTAGATCAGTGCGAAGTCCGCCCTTTTTATCCTCAAAATAAGTAGCTGTATGCACACCTTGAGAATCTTTAGTTTTAGTTGCTTTCTCTGTGAAAGAACCTACATAAAGCTGAGTAGCTTGATTAACTGAAAATACAGTCATAGTTAAAATCGTATTAAATTAAACATAGAATTATTCTTGAGGCGAACCTCCAATATAAGTTTGTTTAGCATAAGTAACTGCCCTATCTAGTATTGCTTTATGTAAATAAGAGTCTAGTTCAGAGTTTAACTCTTTTGTAGAAGTTTCTCCATCAATACTTAAAGTAGGATCACCTATATTTGGTAAAATAATAGGAGTCGGCTTCTTTATGCCATAGACAATATATTTCTTATTGTTTGCACGATTAGGATATTCTATAGAGTCTATTTCTCCAAAGCTTACTTTTAAAGCTCTTCTGTCTGAAGCTCTTCTGAAAGGATTGTTCTTAATGGTATTATACTCATCTTGTGATACTGATACTACTGGAACGTTTTCATACTCTTCTCTAGTAATAAACCATACATTGTAGTCAGCAGGATAAGTTATATCACCAGTTTCGACGTTTACTTCACATTCTACTTTGCAGAAGAGAGGCTTTAGATAAGTACGGGCCTCTTCAGAAGATTCAAAGTAAAGCCCTAATTGATTCCTTCCTGAGTACAGCTCAACTACAATATCTAACTGTGCCTTTGTTAAAAATACTGATTTTTCATACTCATTCAGTGGAGGGGCAGCATTAGATGCTAAATTATTATATAATATATCGAATTCGGTGCTGAACTCTGTAAGTGTCATAGTATTTATTATTTTAATTTTGCTTCTAGAGCAAATAGAATATCTTGTCTCTTAGGTGAATTTAGATATTTAGCGGCTACCTGCATAGTAGGCTCCTCACCGTCCTCACACAAAGGAGTGTTATCTGCCTTAAGATAAAGGAAATTACCTCTCTTTGCAATAAACCCAGCATCTATAGATTTACGAATTAATACCTTCGTAGACAGAAGAGGATCAGTAATAATCTTGAGGAATAGTCGGCTATCTGCTTGAATCATCTCATTGATCTTAGATTGTAAAAACTCAAGCTTGACCTTAGAATCAATAGGACGACCGTCAATTGTTTCAACAATAAGTCTTAGAATATCCTTATCTGTCTCAATTTTACCATATTCTTTATAGCATTTCATGGTAGTACTCATCTTATCTGCTGCCTGCTTGTCTTCGGCTCCCTCTTCAATAATAACATATTGATAAGATGCTTTAGGGTAATCTTGAAGCGCTGCTAGAGATGGTGCAATAAGGTTCTTGTTTGCCAAAAGAATCTTGTATCTGATATAATCCTCTGGAGAAGACAAATCTAGGTAAGTGTCTCTCTTAGTAAGTCTTACTCTTGAGATACCAAGAGGATTTTGGTCTGACCAGAAATTATCCGTCTTCTTGAAGATTGATAAGGCATTTGGCTCAAGGCCCATAATATGCTCAAGAAATGCTTTCTCGTTATCAGTTAAGACATTTACAAATTTACCAGAAGTAAGCTGTGGTACTACAAAAGTACGCGATGCTCCCTCGGCCATACCGCCATAAAGTACGTGTTTAGGGTTAGTGATATTACCCTTCTGACGAAGGATATATCTAACTATTACTTTCTGGTTTCTAAGACAATTCACCAAAGTTTTATTATCTGTTTCTGTGCGCTGTTGTTTAGCACTTGGTTTCTCAGAATAGCTCTGAGTTGTTGTTTCTACAGGTACCATCTTAATTGGCTCGTCTACAAAATCAAGCACTGCAGACTCCTCATTAAAATCTACTGTAGTCTCTTCCATTTTCTTTCCCATAATTCTCCTATATATTAAAAAATATGGGGAGGGAGCAAATCCCTCCCCCGTGTATTATTAGTCTGCTAAGATTGCAGGAATAAGTGACATTGTTCTGGTAGGATCAAGTACACAAATACCAAGAGTTGCCATACGGTGCATTACTGCTGAATCCTCATCAAATGACATATTTGTGTTATTCATCTGACCTGTGTAAGGATTTCTAAAACCGAACTGATAACCACGATACTCGCTCTGTCCCTTTACAGCACACTTAAAGATGTTAGCCTGATCAGCTGTACCCATATCCATAATGTCGTAACGATAAGACATTGCAGGACCACCGAGTGGGTGCTGAATCTTATTGCGGATTGGATCATCGTAGAATGGATCTACCTCAATCTTTACGCGAACACCATTAGGTGCCATATACTCTACGAACTGGAAACCAGCCTTAAGAGCATTGCCGTGAAGATTAGAAGAAGTCTTACCGAGTACATCAGCACCTTCTACCTTAAACTGAGTCCAGCCTGCAACCTCCTGAAGAACTGCCTTGTGGAATGCTGCTGCACCTCTCTCACCAGTCTTGATTACAAAGTAACGCTCACCAAGACCAAGCTTTGCAGTAGAAAGCTCAAGAAGGATATTCTCAAGAAGAGCAATATTGAAAGTAGTATAATAGTGTGTGTTAGCTACTTCCATCTGTGCGAAAAGACCATCACCAGCCTTGATTACATTACCTGATTTACCGATGTTCTTATACTCACCATTAGCGTTACGGTTGCTACGACCAAATGCAAGAGCCCAATTCTTATAGTCTGCAAACTGTGTCTCTGCCTCCCACTCAACTACGTGCATCCACATATTCTTTACAGTTGTAGCAAGCTTGCCATTTGACTGCTCAGCAACTACTGGAATACCTACTGCTAGTTTCTTATTGAGCATTGAGCCAGGAACCTTGTGCTGGATACGAACTCTAGAGAACTCGTTTCTCATAGATACTGGAGTAGAGAAGCGTACATCACCTACCTTACGTGAAAGCTCCTGCTCTACGAATGCAGCACCTACTGAGAACAAGCAACCAGTCTGAAGATTACCTGCAACTGGAATACCCTTTGAATCTACGCTGCCCCAAGCCTCACACTTGTAAACTGCATTAGTACCCTCCATGACTGCATCGCCAAGAACACGGATTGGATAAAGATCGTTGTATGGACCCTCAATTACCTCGCCATCAGCAAACCAATCCTCTGCGAATACAAGATAGAAAGGATCACCATTTGCGCCTGCGTACGCATCTTCAGCAAGTGGAGTGCCGTCAGCACCTCTAACCGCAACAAGTGGAATGTTACGTCTAGAAGATGCAATTACCTCCCATGTGTACTCGTCGTCAGTCTCAAACTCTCTTACAGGGAACTGTGAAAGCATAGACTCAAGATTCTTACCACGGTGGTAAGCCATAAGCTGTACCATTAGGTTAGTAGCCTTCTGTGGAGCTAGTGCAAATGCTGCGCCAAGATGGTTATTCTTAGTTAGACCCTTCCAATGGGTAAAACCAACCATCTGAAATTTGTTTAACTTACTCATTTTAAATTTAAATTGCCTTGTTTATATAAATGTAATTATATGGCCAAGTCAACAAACCCAGATGAGCGCGAATCTTTATCACTAACACCACTAGTAAATTTTAAACTACCGTCAGTATTGCGAGAGGTATTGTTGATAAGGTGCTCAAGTTCACGTTGGCCTTTCCTTACTTCTTTTCTTACTTTATCTTTGACTAGTTTGTCAAGATTTTTAAAACCATCTGTTAAAGTGTAAATGATGCCTAGATTCTTAAGAAAGTCTACTCTATTCTCAGACTCATACTTCTGAATTGCTGTAAGCATCTCTCCTGACTCAGGATGTTTGTAGACAGGCTTCATGATATTATCATAGATTTTCTGACGAGTCCCCTTGTCTAACTCTAACTCTCCTAGGAGCTTAGCTTCCTCAAAAATAGATTTTCTCAAGTTTTCAGACTGTTTCTTCTGTTCTTTTGCATCTTTTTCTGCACTGGCTTTCGCCTCTGCAATTAATTTATCATACTCATCAGTAATATAGCTCTTATTACTAGAGAGAGCCTCTTTAGCATCCTCAATATCAGTGCCAGCGGAAAATGATTTCTCCATTTCTCTCTTAGCTCTTTCCTTTGAAAATCCTCTATTGAGAAAGTCCTGATAAATTAAACTTTGCCTTAATTTCTCCCCATTTTCTCCTTCATCTGTAATGGCTTCTTCTGTAATAGAATCTAGATAATTAATTGCGTTTTCAAACTTCTTAATTTCAGATACCTCAATCTCATAATTTAAAGCGTCGTCAATACGCTTACTTCGCGCATCCATCTTCGCTTGAATCTGAGTTTCAAGAGCCTTATAGAAACTCTCGGAATCTGAAATAGAAGCAATTGTTTCATCATCTAGGTCTAGGAAGATACCATCCTCTTTAAGATCTTTGGCAATGGAAGAGTAGATGGAATTAGAAGGAGAAGTACCGTTATCTTTAGACTCGGTATCTTCCTTTTCCTGATTACTTTCACTACCTACGCTCTCTGGAATTGCATCCTCGAATAACTCATCGAGATTTACTTCCTCAGTAGTATCTTGTTCTTGTGTGTTATCTGGAGTTTCATCTTCTTTTACCCCAGTAAAATCTTCATCGAATAGGCTAGCAACTTCGTCCTCGCCTAATATAAAATCACTATTAAATTCCTCCATAGTATTTAATATTAATAATTAAAATTAAAATACCTTCTCCTTTACGTATTTTCTGACTGCAAAGATATGCACAATTTTAGACTTAAACAAGCCTATAAATACTTTATTATATATAAAATAAATAAATCGATTAGATGTAAAACAAAAAAAGGGAGAAAGTCTCCTTTCTCCCCGATAATATTAGTCCTTAAAATACTTAGCTACTTTTGATGAGTGTGGATAATCCACATCGCCAAACCAGAATACAAGTGCAGATTCAATAATCTTAGAATCTACATTATGCCCAAACCAGTATTTAAAGAGCTCACTGTAATCATGATACTGAGCATTAATTGCCACATAAATCTCAGGATACTTAACATTGGAAGGCAACATGTCATTATACATTTCACATACTTCCTTTGCTTTATACATGCTAAAATGCTCTCCTTTGTCTTTCTCCTCGTCTTCATAGTGCCACATCTTCGCTACTACTTCTTTGGCTTCCATATCTGTCATTGGAGTAGTAAAGTCGTGTGATCTCTTAGAAAGAAGACTTCCTGTAGAAGGAGTTCCTCCTACAATGGAAGATACTACAGATTTATGATGAGTATCAGACTTACCAAACATATCATGCTTCTCGTGAAATTCATGAAGCTTGTCAGCAAACTCTTTTTCACTAATATTGTTTATACCTCTGCGTCTAAGATAACTTAGTAATGCTGCCTCATTCATACCTATTCTATATTATTAGTTAATACTGTTTTTAGTTCCTCTATATCCTGCCTATTTAGTACTATTACTTGATCAGTATAAGGAATAGGAAATTTAATATGGCCATTGCCTATAGTAATATCTCCTATAATTGGAACATTAATATTAAATGTTTTAGTGTCCATTACACTAGTAGTCATTTCAGTAATAATACCAGTTAAATCTATATTACCTTGACTATCCTTAAGTAAATCAAGAAAAGGAGATAGAGAAGATATTTTGTTATCTATTACTCTATTAATAATGGGTTTAGCAAAAGCAATCAATGGATTTGTGCTAGCAATTCCATCAATTTGTTTTACTAGATACATTTTAAGAGCGCTTATTAATCTATCAAGTGTCATAGCTACATGTTTGCTTTTATAAATTCATCATATGTTACCTCTGGGTGAGATTTACTATACTCTTTAAATCTCTTAAATGCTTGCATTTCTCTTTGAGTGTCCTCTATGATCTTGCTTTTTAGTCGTTTAGTTAACCTTAATTGGTTTTGTAGTAACTCTTTTCCGTCTGGATTTGCTTCTAGTTTACCTTTAATAAGATTAATAAGTTCTGTTTGTACTAACATCTGAATAGCATTATAGTTACTTAGATATTCGTTATCCATCATTAATCTCTCCTTCTGTTCATCACTAAGAGGTTTAATTTCTGCATCAATATCATCCCAAAGAAATTTCTGAGGAGCTGCTTGAGCCTGTTGTTTCAATTGCTGCAACCGAGCTTTCTGTAATTCAATTAACTGCATTTGTGTCTCAAAATCTGGCATAGAATTTAGAGGATCACCTCCTAGTATTACTTGATTTACTGGATATGTCATAATAATATTATTTAGAGATTACTGAATAGGAAAAGGGCAAGAGCAACCACAAAGAGGGTTGTAAATAGACTTAGCAGTAGTATCGGTAGTTACTGTAAGACCTGCAACCTCAATAGGATAGAATGTACCATTTACGTAAGTAACAATCTTATTATCAGCGCAGCAACGTCTCTCTGCCTCAAGTGCAATACCTGCCTGAGCACTAGCAGCTACACCCTTAATCTGCATGTCGAGAACCTTAGCTCTCCAAGGATCAACTGCATCATTAACAGCCTGCTTAGTCTCAAGATCGCTTATTCTCTTTGCGAGAATATCGAAACCGTCACGCTGACTCTTATACAGAGCAAAAGCATCAGCATTCTGCTTAGCTAATACACCATCAATATTGTCACGGTTAGACTTGTAAAGGCCAAAGTCTGCATCAATCTGACTCTTGTAAACACCAAACAGCTCAGCATTCAAAGTCTGACGATCTGCAAAACGCTGATTCTGCTGAAGCAAAGCTAAGTCGTAGATACTCTTCTGAAGTGCAATAGTATCCTCACACTCCTTCTCCCAAATTTGGAAATTAGAAGGTGCTTGAACACCATCAAAAGTAGTAGTCTCAGTGTTAATATTAACATTCTGAGGAGCACCATTATTACCAGACCAGCCATTGCCAAAAAGACCTAAACCACCCTGACGAAGAAGCGCAAGACCACCTAATACAGTACCTGCGATTCCGAGGCCTAAACCCGTTCCTGCTATGCCACGAAGATTACCACGTCTACCAGAGCCGTAACCATAATGATCGTAATACTCACATGCTGGAACTTCCTTGATAGTCTCTTTTTCAATTACATCCATAGTTGTAAATAAAAAATCAAATTAAACAATAAATTATTTCTGTAAGCTTACGGATGCAAAGATATGTAAAACTTCTCAAGAAGAACAACGTTACTAAATAAAACAAAAAATCCTACCTAGAGATGTCTCTAGATAGGATTCTGTTTAGTAATAACTTAATATTAATATTCTATGTTATGTAATTCACCAACCACACCATTTACCACTTCTGCAACCTCAGCGATATGCTCCGCATCTACGCCTGAGATATTGAGCTTAAGTGTACCCTCAATTTCATTGCGAGAAGAAGAGAAATTGCCAGCATATACGCCACTTTCTGTATAGATAGTGCCGTTAATCTGCTGTAGTGTGTTGTCGGCATTTACGCGAGCCTCGCCATTGCCCTTAAATGTACCATACTCGAAATCGAAAGATACGAGTCTAACTGTGTTCTTAATTGTTACCATAGTTTTTACTTTTTTAATTGTTTAACAAAATTTATTTTTAGTTTGCGCTCTCTTTGTCCTCTTCGGTCAGCAGAGCTGCAATCTCTGCTACTACTGCTATTGGTGCATCTATCTTCGACACCGCAAGTATAGCCTCATCCTCTGTCAGTACACAGTACTCTGTAATGTCGATAGTCTCTGCGATAAGCTCTCGATAGGTGTTAAGATATTCGTTGAAGTTTGGTGAGGTGGTATCGAGTGAGCGACCATCCTCTGTGATGGCAATCTCGTACTTCTCGATTAGAGCCTTTTGCTCCTCGCCCAGCTCCGCGATAACCTTGCTGACCTTGTTGTGAAACTTCATCAGTGCTTTCGCCTTTGCAGGTGCAAGACCTACAATGTTGAGTGCTGCGATGTATTGCTGCACACTTTGCAATCCTACTTTTGTAATCTTCTTCATAGTATTATTTTATGTTAATTAAAGTTGTGCTGGAATAAATAATGGAGCTTCCTTTGTAATAGTGTATAATCCCACTTTTACCTTAACGACAATTTTCGGATTATCCCACCCAGATATACTTGTCAGATATTCTAATCTATCTGTCAAAATACCTCTGCCAAGATATTCATTGTATGTCTCCAATGTAATAGGCGTTAGTAATGGTTTGCCGAAACTCTCTGACGGAGTTGTATCTGTTGATTTTGCGTAAATGTCTACATCTATAGCGGAGATAGATACAGATGTAGAACTTACATTCTTTATAGTATATGTCACTGAAATATCACCCTGATTGTTGAGATTTGGGTTCGTAATTGACAGGGTTATAGGCTCACCAGACGGTGCAGTAGAACCATTCTCGATAATTCTAAACTTAATAGGAGCTACAACAGGCAATGGAGCCACTGTCAATTCGTCATCATAATCGTAGCCATATACGCCAGGCTGTGAACCTAATAGGTAATAGCCGAGATAAGTACCTACTGGCAAGTTAGGATTAGCTATCGTAAAGCTATTACCAAAGAAACTTGTTGTCGTATTAGATATGATAAGTTTGCTTGCAGCAGCACCATTCGCACTACCATTTATCAATATGCCGAAATAGTTTAATTCTTGTGTACTGATAAAATCAGACACTTGAAGAGTTAGATTGTTAAACCCTAACAAACGGTTGATTGGCAAGGTTACAGCATCTGCCTGCGACTCGTATATAGTCACATTAGGGTCACCTTCTGCATCCTTAAATGGCGGATATGCCTTGTGATAGTAGCCATCGAAAGAGTCGAGTATTGCCCAATCACCATCTTGTGGTCTATCATAAATCCAACCATTAGAATCTTTGTAATATTTATCTGTGAAGACAATAGAACTTCCGATTATCTTCCTTGCTTGGTCTGTTACTACTGGAACGATAAAACCACAATTCCCATCATCACCTCTCCAAGAGTCAGGGGTGTTGATTGGATTATCAGTCTTAACTGGTTTGTATTTAGCCCAACCGTTAATCTTATCGCTGTGACAGAGAGTACCTATGTCGTTACTTACCACACCCAATGCAGCACTGACATCGTCAGTGCTGACAGGTGCTGTTACTTTATTATCCGAGTATCCCATAAATTATGCCGATTTTTTAGCTGTTATTGAACCTGTGCCGTACATATTGCCGTTCACTACCAGTGCATTATTCACGCTGTCCCACGAGAGAGTAACACCTCCGATGGTTACAGATGTGGCGTTAATATTACCATCTGCCTTAATGTTGCCTAACACATCTAATCTCTCTGCTGGAGAAGTGTTGCCAATACCGACATTGCCGTTATTTAGTATGCGCAAACAATGCGTTGCTGCTGTCCACGAATATATCGAAAAAGCATAGTTATCTGTCGAACCTCTTGTTTCTATACTCCATTTCGCATCCCCATTACTACCTAAGCGTAACATAGATGGTTCTGCATTTGGGTTAATTAATGCAATTTCGGTTCTATTAGAAGCATAAGGTGAGATTTCTTTACCGATGTTCATAAATAATCCGCTACTTATTATCCTTCTATCAGTTTGATATATTTTCAGGAATGGGTCATTATAAGCCCCTCCGTAGTAATAAAATTGCGGTGTATAAGATGATGAACCAAATGCTGCTGCTATAGCACCAATGATGGTATTATCATCTGGGTTATAAATGTATATTCCAGAAGCCCATCCAGAATTATCTGCGCCATAAACAATAAGTCCGCCACTATCCAATGCTGCTTTGCGTTTGGGCGTACTTGCTGAAAACGCAGTTGTTTCAAAACGAGGAGAAATGATATTACCACTAAATATACTGTTTGTAGCCTTGACATTAAAAGAATCTAATGTAGAAACATCCCAACCTGTCAAGTATATATTTCCTGCATTGGATGTACCGTCGTAGTTTTTAGATTGAAAAAATGCACCATCAAATGTAGCATCTGTTACAATTCTCCAAGTATCACTCCATAGATGACCAGTAATATTTCCTGTACCGTCAAAAGATTTCCCCCAAATACTGCGAGGAGTTTGGAGCTTAGTCGCACTACCAGCGTTGTAACTGTCTATATTATTTGCGTGTATTATAGGTGCTCCAGCACCAGTTTCTCCTAACCATAAACAAGGGATTCCATCAGCACCTCGATATCCTAAACATCCCAATAAACCATTAGAATTTTTAAAGGCTATAACTGAATCGTTTGCAGAGCCACTTCTTTCTATGGTTAATTGGCTACGCCACGCAGCATTGCTTAATGTCCCTCCACTTAATGGCAGATACTTACCACTTACCACATCATCTGTAAACTGTGAGAGTGCGGTAGGGCGAGATGTTATCTCACTCCACGCATAACTCGGTTTTGTCGCTGCCAACGCCCAATCAGAAATACCGAGAGTGGACTTGATGCGTGACTTTGTAAGGTCAGCTTTGAGGAGATATGCCGATAGGTCTATACCGTCTATAGCGTTATCGACATAGGTCTTTGTCGCGTACTCTTCTTCAATAACATTAACCCTATCCAACAGGTTGTTCTCTCCTGTACTCACAGTCTCATTCAGGGAGCTAACTTTACTTTCAACAGTCTCAACCCTTGCATTCAACTGCGGCACTGCACCCTCAAGACCTCCAATACGGTTTTCAAAGCCTTGCACACTCGTAAGAGGTGCGTAATTCACAAGCTTGTTATTTACGAAATCTTTAGTCGCGTAAGTTTCTTCTGCATCTTCTGTCTTGAGATACGGAGTGAGAGCAGCAGATGTAATGTAATTTGCAGGGTTATTAGCGTTATATGGAGTATAACCGAGGGCATCCACGACCATTTTAGAGGTCAGCTCTGATATGCCACCCCCACCGCCATTAGCTTTTAATTGAGCAATAGCGTCTGCAATTTTTGCATAATTGCTATTAATGCTTCCCGCAGCATCATTCCAAGTAGTTCGTAATTTTATTATATCTAATTCCATATCGCAAATATACTAAATTAATACGTGTGATACCAAGCGAACCAAGTATCATTTTGGGCAAAATATACCAGTTTTACAACTTGTCTTGTGCCTCCAAGGTCATGTACGCTAAAACTACTTCTTTCAATTCCGTCAAGCATAAGATAGATGTTTTTCTTCGTGCCATCATATGTAATGATTTGTACTCGACCCTCTTCTACCGAAGTGTTAGGGCAAATGATTTCATACTCTTGTCCGTTTTCGGGCGTTCCATCAAGAACAATTGTTCCACCATACCATGCTAATATTGTGT
>JAXJPW010000009.1:0-2635 GCA_036311465.1 Agathobacter sp. | reverse complement strand
TTACTAACCATTACTTGTCCACTCCTTTAATTATTTTTTACCAGTCTTACCAACTTTACGTCTAATAACTTCATCAGCATACTTGATTCCCTTACCCTTGTATGGTTCAGGAGCTCTCTTAGCTCTGATTTCAGCTGCGTACTGGCCAACTTTTTCTTTATCAATACCCTTAACAATGATCTTGTTGTCTTCAACTGTTGCCTCAAGTCCTTCTGGATCCTCCATCTCAACTGGATGTGAATATCCAAGGTTAAGTGTAAGCTTCTTTCCAGACTTCTGAGCTCTGTATCCAACACCGTTTACTTCAAGAACCTTTGTGTAACCCTCTGTTACACCAACAACCATGTTGTTGATAAGTGTTCTTGTTAATCCATGTAAGGATTTCATTTTCTTCAAATCGTTAGGTCTTGTAACAACTACTGTGTCACCTTCTAATTTGATATCCATCTCTGAAGGGAGTGTTCTCTCAAGAGTTCCCTTAGGACCTTTTACAGTCACATGATTATTTTCTGCAATATCAACTGTTACTCCAGCTGGTACTGCGATTGGCATTCTTCCTATACGTGACATGCCCGTACCTCCTAAATATATTTGTATGTCCAATCATTCGATTGGTTTATACCTATGGGTTACTTGTAAAATTGTTCTTACTCACGATGAGTATTCGCGGGATCTGTTTCCCTCAAGTAAGAACATCTTCTGTATTCTCTTAAGGCAGTTCTTTTAGTTAAGCTCGACATAAGTCTTACTAACCATAAAGAACAACCTCACACTAATATCTTAACTCTAAAATACAATGTGTCGCAGGATTACCATACGAAGCAAAGAACTTCTCCACCAACCTGAAGCTTACGAGCCTCTTTGTCAGTAATGATTCCCTGGTTTGTTGAGAGAATAGCGATTCCTAATCCACCAAGTACTGAAGGAATCTCATTCTTACCAGCGTAAACACGAAGACCTGGTTTAGAAATTCTCTTGATACCTGTAATGATTTTCTCATTCTTATCTGCACCATACTTTAATGTAACGCGGATAGTTTTGAAATTGCCATCTTCGATGATATCGTATTTCTCGATGAATCCTTCGTCAACGAGGATTCCAGCGATTGCAACCTTAATCTTGGAAGATGGGATATCTACTGTATCATGCTTAGCAGTGTTTGCATTACGAATTCTTGTAAGCATATCTGCGATTGGATCACTTGTCATCATCATGATATTTTTTCCTCCTTAATTCTACCAAGACGCTTTCTTAACGCCTGGGATCTGACCTTTATATGCTAATTCACGGAAGCATACTCTGCAGATTCCGTATTTTCTTAAAACTGAATGTGGACGTCCACAAATTCTACAACGTGTATAAGCTCTTGTAGAGAACTTAGGCTTACGCTGCTGTTTAACTTTCATACTTGTCTTAGCCATTAGAATTCCTCCAATTATTTAGCAAAAGGCATGTTGAACTGAGTTAATAACTCTCTTGCCTCTTCATCTGTCTTAGCTGTAGTAACGAAGATAATATCCATACCACGAACCTTGTCTACCTTGTCGTACTCGATCTCAGGGAAGATGATCTGCTCCTTGATTCCAAGTGCGTAATTTCCACGTCCATCGAAAGCGTTTGGATTAACTCCACGGAAGTCACGTACACGTGGTAATGATAAGTTAATTAAACGATCTGCGAACTCATACATCTTCTCTCCACGTAATGTAACCTTACATCCGATTGGCATACCCTCACGAATCTTGAAGTTAGCAATAGCGTTCTTTGCTTTTGTTGTAACAGCCTTCTGACCTGTGATTGTCTCCATGTCCTTTACAGCTGCTTCAAGAACCTTAGCGTTTTCCTTAGCTTCACCAACACCCATGTTAACTACGATCTTGTCAAGCTTTGGAATCTCCATTGCGTTTTTATATCCGAACTTTTTGATCATTGCGTCTTTGATCTCATTTTCGTACTGTTCTCTAAGTCTACTCAACGTTTTTTCCTCCTCTCACAAATTAATCGATAACATCGCCTGTTGATTTAGCAAAACGTACCTTCTTATCTCCATCAAGCTTGAAACCAATTCTTGTAGTCTCTCCCTTGTGAACATACATTACGTTTGAAATATCAATAGGTGCTTCCTGATGAATGATACCACCCTGCTGGTTAGCCATGCTTGGTTTAGCATGCTTTGTTACCATGTTGATACCCTCAACAAGAATAGTGTTGTCTTTCTTGTTTACGGCAAGAACCTTGCCCTCTTTATCCTTATCTTTTCCAGCGATAACCTTAACAAGGTCGCCTTTCTTGATTTTCATGCTAGCCATCTCAAATTCCTCCTATAATACTTCTGGAGCCAGAGAAACGATCTTCATGAACTGCTTATCACGAAGCTCACGAGCTACTGGTCCAAATATACGTGTTCCTTTTGGAGTTTTGTCATCTTTGATAATAACTGCTGCGTTCTCATCAAATTTAATATAGGAACCATCTTTACGACGAGCACCTTTTACTGAACGAACAACTACGGCTTTTACAACGTCACCTTTTTTAACAACGCCACCTGGTGTTGCATCTTTAACAGTGGCAACAACAACATCACCGATGTTCGCATATCTTCTGGTAGATCCACCCATAACGCGGATAACAAGTA
>JAXJPW010000008.1:0-71303 GCA_036311465.1 Agathobacter sp. | reverse complement strand
TTTGAATTCTATATTTTTATCTTCACCAAAATATTCTTTTTCTACCATATATCCACCTTTCCTTTTATTTTTAAACATAACAATTATAGTGATAACTGTGTCACATTATTTGCTTCAAGCAATTCTTTGGTTTCATCATCCTTAAACACTTTAAAACACAAATATCTAAGTAACAATGAAACTTCCTCGTCATTCTTAAATACAAATTTTCCGTCATCATTTACTTCAATTTTTAACATACTTGCAACCTTTTTACGCTTTGTTTTATTCTTAATACGCTCAACTCGCTCTCTTTTTAGAGTGATAAAGGTCCTCGGAGACTTATATGCTCTCGCCATCTGTTCAAATTCTTCTATATTGTCAAATGCATCAATCGAAACAATTTCTTCAAGTGCTTTATTTTTAACCTTTTGCATAGTTTTCTCAATATTAAACAAATCTTCAAATTTATAATTAAAAGAATACATCACTTCATCTACAACTATGCAATCTGTATCCATATGTAATTTACATACTTCATCTGACATTTCAGCCAATTCACTATTGTCATCAAATGTAAACACAGCACTGCGCTTATTCTTTAAATTAATAATAGGATTTGCCATTTTTAAAAATATAAGTGATTTTGCACTATTACTTGCCGGTGTTCCCTCCAAAACATATCCGTGATATTTTCCTTCCACCTTTTCATCTGAAGCATCTGCAATATCCCTAACAAAATAGTCCCATTGTTCTTTCACAAGTTCATTGCTTGTTTTAATTTTATCGCAAGAAACCTTTGTGTTCTCTCCTGTGTAATCTTTTATCTCTGATATTTTGCCCAGTTGATACTTAACAATCATATTAACCAAAGACTGTGCATATTTTGGCAGATAACGATTATTCTTAAATCTAACTTTATACGCAGTATACGGATTGTTATTCCTTCTATCTATTTTGAAGAAATATAGCGCCCAGCTATATGAACTCCTTTCAATACCTTCCAACATTTCTACCAGCAATTCTTTATCCATAACGTGCCTCCTAATCTAAATCAATATAGATATAATTATCAAAATCCCAATATTTCATATCATTATCAATTTCCACCGTTAAATTATTCTTACTTATTACCAGGCAATCTGCATATATATGTGTTCTTCCCATTCTATTTGCTTCCAAATCACATGAAAACATTTTGTACCCTTTAAATTCCAACCATATATTAGTATACACATTACTGTTTCTAATACACAAAAAAGCCAACATCACAAAATAAATTGCAAATAGAACAACACTCTTAAGCTCTGTAAAATCAAAAGCAATCATAGGCAAAATATATGCTAATAAAAATTCAGATGATAGTTTATTCGCTCTTATAGCCCTTTTGATCTTAATTCTTGGCGGTTCATTGTTACTGCATTTATCCTTTAAAAACTGATCAATTGACATAATGCCAACCAGCATCAGTACCAAAATTGTCAATACAACAAAAATAGCAACCCTGTTCATTTTGCATATTTTAACTATATTATAAAACAAATTATCCTCAAGTAACCAATTTTCAATCCCACTCTCAACAATACTCCATATATCAGCTACAATTATGGTTAGCCACAATGGTATAAATGACGTAATAAACATATTCCATTTAAATTTTTTATCCATGTATACCTCACTTCCATTCCTATTTTATATTACTTTTCTAATATAAACGATAATTTAGTGGCTTAAACATCCATACTTAATTGTCCGTTTAATAGTAAAGGTAACAGATAATCTCGGATATGTGTGAGTTGCCTAATTTCATTTTCAGAGGAACGGATTATTGCTTCAGATTTTGCAACTAAATCTTCATACTCAATAATAACTTTTACAGGAGGAATTATAACAGGCATTTCATAAAGAATATCTTTTGTTATTGCCCCAAAGGTTGTTCCAGCGTTGTTAATTCTATCAAAGAACTTTTTATTGCTCTTTAGCAAATGTCTTACGAAAGAGGTATTGTTTGTTTTACCTTGAATGGATGCTAGGCCACGTCCAATGCAACAATCCTGATAGGCAATATTCATTGTTCCAACTGGAGCACGGACACTTAACAAAATATCATTTTCTTTTGACATCCTCTTAGGATTGGTTGTATAAACCCTTGTTGTTGGAAAAAAAATACCAAAATCTGTTGAGCCCTGAAAAAATTCTATGCCATTGCCATCTTCATTATAGCTTTCTCCTTCAGGTGATTGTCCCATAGTGATATTTGCAATATCCGAAAGAGTTCCAACAGTCCAGCCTAAAGGAATGTCCATTTTCAAAATGTGATTATATGCCATTTGATTACCTGATTTTTTATATGGTTTACCATCTTTGTCCGGGAAATCGAATTGAACAAACCAATACTCATATAACGTTTGAGCTTGTTGCTCTAAATTATCGTTTATCGCTTCATTTAACTCTATTTTTCTATCTATCTTAGAAAAGATTTCTGCGATTTCCTTTTGCTTAGAAAGTGAAGGGAGATATATGGGCATATCTTTTATTGCATCTAAGGATAATGTGAATCTTTGACCACTTCCGGTTGCATTTAATTCAAAATATTTTTGAACAAACTTCGTATGGAAAAAGGCGTTAAGATATTTACCACTCAACTTGCATTCGTTTGGTGTAATCAATGCACAATGATAACCCAAAATGACATTATCAAAATCATCTGCAATATAGGTCGCTACACCAATGTCATATTTCGTTTCACTATCTTTTGTTATAGCAACTTGACCTTTTTTTAAAGCAAATCTGTCTATTTCGCTTTGCTTTGCAGTTGCTTTCATAAAAGAGCCTGCTTTTCTTTCTGTAATCGCCCAGTTATAATAAACATCAACAAAATTACAAAGTGATACCTCAATCTCGTTATCTTGAATTTTTTTATCAACACCACTAATCTCAACTTCAGCAATATCTTTTAACTTTACATAAGAAAATATTTCTTTACTCATATTTCACCTTTTTTAACTGCTCCATAATTTCCGTTTGCAGTTTTTCACTTTCTTCAAAATAGCTTTGCAACTTCGTCGTGTATGCTGTCATTCTATTCACAAATTCCTCTTGTGAAAGTTCAACGTACTCAATCTTTACATCAAAATATTGACCTGCTGCAAGTGAATATTTTTTAGCTTTGATTTCATCATATGTGACTGTAACAGAGAAATCTTCAACTGCTTCCTTTTTCAAGAATGTATCCACGATTTTATCAATCTCAAAATCTCTAAGTCTACGCTTTTGATTATTACCTTCTTTATATTCCTCACCAAGTTTAGAAGCATCAATTAAAACAACCTTTTCTGTCTTTTTTGAATTGTCAAAGAAAAGAACAGATACATTAGTTCCGGTATTGGCAAAAACATTTGCAGGCATACTAACACAACCGTATACAATTTTCTCATCTACGATATGTTTAAGAATTGTCTTTTCAACACCACTTTTTGCAGTAATAAATCCCGTAGGTATAACGATTGCACCCTTGCCATTTGTTTTAAGAGAATTGATTACATGCTGAATGAAGCAAGTATAAATCGCCATACTTTCTTTTTTCTTTGGTGGTACAGATGGTACGCCAGCCCAGAATCTTGCAGGCATGGCAGCGATTTTTTCTCTTGTATCCGAAAAGTCCATTTTGAACGGGGGATTCGATACTACATAATCAAATTGTCTTAATGCCTGTCCATCATCTGATTTATGATACGGAGCAACCAATGTATCACCTTGTATTGCATGGTCAAGCGAAGATACCAATCCATTTAAGATAAGATTTAGCTTAAGCATTTTATTACTTCTCTGCGAAATATCTTGTGCAAAAATCGTACATCTATCTTCACCTATTTGATGTCCAAGTGCCATCAACAAAGTTCCCGTTCCTGCCGACGGGTCATAACATTCAATATTATGCAAATCTGAATTATCACCCACAAGCAACCTTGCCATAATTGTTGCAATTGCATGCGGTGTGTAGTATTCAGCATACTTGCCACCCCCAGCTGTATTGTAATCCTTAATCAAGTATTCAAATATTGCAGCAAAAAAATCATAGTGTTGACCAAAAGCTTCTTCAAAAGAGAAATTTGCTAGTTTATCTACCAAAGCTCTCGCAAAAGGTGCTCTTTGTGCTTCATCAGTGACATAATGTGTTAATGGCTCAAACAGCGGAATCTTTGTATTCTGTGTTGTCTGTGTAGAAAAAATAGCAATATTCTTATCCGCAATATCTGTCATTGTTCTATCGAATATAAGATCAAAATCTCCCTTTGCCTGCTGATTCCACAGATTAGCAATCAAGTGTTCCGGATTTAAACGTGGAATATCTGGTGATAACTCATCAAATAAATCCAGCCTTTCATCCTCCGTCATTTGTGCATAAGCTTCTTCCCACTTTTCTGCTTGTGATAGTTTCTTACTTAACTTCTTTACTGCAAATCCAAACTTATCATTGATATACTTGTACAAAAAAACTTGTGTGATAATTTTATACTCATTACCATCGTTTCCCATTCCATAAGTTTGACACGTTGCCTTTAAAGCATCAATAAGTTCAATTGTATTTTCTTTAATATTCATCGTTTTTCCTTAGGCTGCCGGGTATGTAGCATGATACTGTGCTAAATACTGTAACACAATTCTACTTTGAATAAAGGTACGGTCTTCCCTGCTACCTTCAAATCCCAACTTGTCCATTCCTTCCTTTACTTGTACCATAACAGTTTGTTCAAAATATGCATCTTTTTTCAAAATATCATTTCTGTCATAAACTTTTTGGTCCACATCTTCTTTAATACGCATAAGCATTTCTCTGATTTTTTCATCATAGGCAGATAAAATTTCTACTTGATGTTGCAATCTACGACGTTCATTTTCCTCCCTAATCCTCTTATGAACACATGCAAACTTTGTATCACCGTTATATTTTCTAGCCAATGCGTTATTCTTTTTCTGTAACTCATTTAACTTCTTTATGACTTCATCCAATGCTTTTGACTGTTCATTGTACTTTGCCATGCTATCGACCACGAATCCGTGCTCTTTAAATCTTTGCATAAACGCTTCTCTAAGAGTAATATATTCTGGATCTTCTTGATCAGTATTTTCCGTAAAACTCCTAATGGTATACTGCCATTTTTCCTGAAGCTCAGCTCCACCAGAAATCAATTGCATTTCCTCCTGACCAATTTTACTAAAATTAAATGTAATATTGGCCATAGCTTCATTTACAAGTTGCCTAGTGGTATCATCTTGTGAAAATGCTTCTTTTTGTGTAAGAATCTCTATATGACGCTGGACCTCCGAAATCATCGCAGGAAGCATATATATCTCCATTTTCGCAAATTCTTCCTTCAGTTCTTCATCTCCAAAGGTTCTAACAATATTGCAACAATCTTTAGCCGTTATTAATGCTTTTTTCAATTCCAATAATCTTTGTCTATCCTCTATCTCGGATATTTCCTGGCTAAAAATTTCTGCATTATCAGTCGTATACTCAAATAATGTCTGTTTAACATCTCGCATCTGCTGAATTAAAGCATCTCTATCCTCAATGACATGCAAAAGCGTATCCGTTGCAGTATCCTCTCCAACCTCATCTGGATTACTAAAACGATTCAATTCTTTTAGATATGCTTCATTAGTCTCGTCAAAATTCTGTTTAATATCAGCAAAATCAATTAAATATCCATACCGATTATTCTTATACGGACGATTAACTCTCGTAATTGCCTGAAGTAGATTATGATCCTTAAGTTTTCTTCCAAAATACAGTCTCTTTAACCTTGGTGCATCAAATCCAGTTAATAACATATTAAAGACTATAAGAATATCAATCGTCATATTCTTTTTAAAATCTTTAATAATTTGCTTTCTGGTTTCTTTATCATCGCTATCATGAAGAATAAGTCCTACTTTGAAATGTGTTTTAGCAGAAGCATCCTGATTAAGTTCTTTTTGTATATCATCAAAATGCATAAATAATTTTCTTGCCTGTTCACTGGTCTCGCAGATTACCATTCCACCTAATGTATCATCTCCTTGAAGTAATCTGAATTGTTTTAAATCATTAATGATATATCTCAGCAATTCCTTCACATAGGTGTCATGCTCAACAATCTGTGATTTTTGTATTTCTTTCTTTTGAACTAGATGTTCTAACTTTTCATATATCTTAGAAAGATTATCTTTATAAGAGGTCTCAATATCTTCTCTTATGATCTTCAATGTGTATCCATCTTGTATAGACTTATCGTAATAATATGTATGCAAGTAATTACCAAAAACCTTCCATGATGAACGCTCATTTTTTAGTAACGGAGTTCCCGTTAACGCAATCTTAATTGAATCCGGATCAGCATCAAACAAATTTGCCAGGAAACAACCTTTAGGGTCATATCCACGATGTGCTTCATCTATAATAAATACTCTTTGAAGATTTGTTGCATATTCTTTTAATCTCACCGCAGTGTGATCCTGCGCAAATCTTTGTATATTTACGACTGTTATTTCTGCATTTCCAGAATTACCTTCTTGAGCTTGGTTTGTTCTAAATTGAGCCATTAGCTCTTCTCTAGTATTAGCAGTCTTTACCTCTAATCCTCTAGCTTCGAATTCTTGTGTAGCCTGTTCCAAAAGGTCTAATCTATCCACTACGAAATAAAACTTAGCAACTTTATTCCTCTGGGCATAATAATCTCCTAACACATGTGTTAAATGATATGACAACGCTGTTTTTCCACTCCCCTGCGTATGCCAAATGACGCCAGATTTTATTCCTTCCTTTATCTGTCTTCTTACAGCATAAGCAGCAAACAATTGTTGATAACGCATAATATGTTTTTGGTCTGTAGATTCTATTTTCCCATCAACTTCTTTTTCCAACTTCACATACGCAATCCCATATTTAATCAAAAACAATAATCTTTCCGGACTACACATAGATGTCAAGATTCTATTAGTCGGTGTATTTACTGCAAGGTTGGTTTGATATTCTGGTGCATGGTGAATAACCTGACAATTGAAATCGGACAAAATTTTTCTTTCAACATCCGGATCTATATCTGCATACGGGAAATTTGCTATATATGGAGCTACTGCTTCATTCGCCATATTCTCTTCCCTAAAACAATTAAACGGAGCAAATTCTCGTGCCGTTGTACAATAGAATGCACCTTGAACAGGAACAATACCACCTAAAGTATCATATTCCATGTTATTGGAAAAAATCATAAATTGCGTAATATTAATAAATCTTCTAAATTTCTTGTTAGGAAACCTTTGACGATTCATCCGCGTGCTTTCTTCTACCATACCGCCCCGATTATTTGGTTTTTTAACCTCTACAAATACCAATGGCAAACCATTAACAAAAATTGTAATATCTGGTCTAAATTCATCCTGATCCCTTTTACAAGTAAACTCTGCTGTACAATGATACACATTATTTTTAGGCTCATCAAAATCCAACAGCTTAACAGGAGATATGCTAGTCAATCTTTTATAAAACCCTCTTCCAAGGTCATCATTATCCAGTTCCTGTCTAATCATTCGTAATGTTTCATCAACTTCACCTTCTCTGCCAGGATTTAATTTACAAAATTGTTCTTTAAAAACTTCTAACAAGATATTTGTATCCGGATCATACTTTTTCCCTGCCATATCTTCATATAACTTCCCATAATATGTATATCCTAATCTTGTAAGGTGAACTAACCCAGGCATCTGTACTCTGGTTGCTTCTGTAAATCTTGTAATATTACCTACCGACATCATCGCCACCTCCAACAAAAGCTAATCACTTCTCAATCTCTACTATATCATCCAGTCCACATTCCAACGCAACACATATTCGCACCAGCACATCTAAGGACACATTTTCATTATTGGTCATCTTTGTAAATGTACTTGCAGCAATCTTCGTATTTCTTCTCAAATCTCCCTTGGATATATCCCTGTCAATTAACATTTTCCATAAAGGTTTATAATTAACTTTAATGCGTTCTTCTGCCATAATACATCCTCCATCACATATAACTTCATCAACGCAATTTTCCAAACAATATTATACCAAAACACCTTCGATTTTTCAACTTCATTTTCGATTTCTCGAACAATTTATTTGTAATATCCTCTAAAGGAAATCATGGCGCACCCTACCGCAACCTACTGCAACTGCCACTAAAATCAAAGTAAAATGCACCATATGTTTCACAATTCCAAGCCTATATTACACCTCTTATTATCTACCTCCCCTTCCAATCCTCATACACTCCCCACAGCCTTTCCTGTTCTCCGCTAAGCCTCAATATCTCAGCCAAATCTCTTTCCATAGCCTCTATATTGGCATCCAGCGTTTCCATGGTTCCTATACGCATTTCTGCACTTATCTCGCACTGTATGGTTTCCTTTGTGTATTGCTCATTAGTTTTCACATTCATATATCCGCATACGGAGTAGCTGTACCCGTTATCCGTATCCCGAAATACAGGCGCAACCTCACCAACGGAAGTTTTCCACCTCATCAGTCTCGGGAACCAACATAAGCCTTCTTTTATCATCTCCTTGAACCGCTCCAGCAGTTTTCCAAGTTCATAAAGTATTCCCCTATAACTGTTACCGGTATCAAGCCTGCCATCTTTTTCCACGGCAGTAGCATATTCTTCTATAGTGGGTGCAAGCAGATGAAACATTCCAACAAACCGCTTCATCTGTTCCAGAACCTTTACCGCCCTGTCTGCCTGATGCTGTTTTTCCTCCAGCTCATCCTTTGTATAATCAAGGATTGCACTATGAAGCTCAATGGAACCCTTCAAATCGGTAAGACTCTTCTCCTTCCTGTTAATATCATCTCCCAGAAGCTCCAACTTCTCTGTTTCCTTGGCAACCTTGTACTCTGCAACAGTCAGATCGTGATTTCTTCCTTTCGATTTCTCCTTTATCTGTTCTCCGAAAACAACCAATACTTTCTGATTAATAAATTCACGCAAATCTCCCTGAAGAATCTTTGACAGCGTATATGGTGTAAACACTGAGCGTTTTGACACCTGTTTACGCAGGCTCTTCTTAAATCCCTCTGCAACAGGCACACCGACCACATGCATATGTGGACTTTCTTCATCAAAATGGATGACTGCATTTGCCACCTTAAAATCCGGCATTCTATCCCTTAACTCATCCAGCAGCAGTTTGAAGATTCTTTTCATAAAAACCTTGTTGTCCCCATGTTCCTGCCAATACTTCATATCTCCCACCTGAAAGATAGTCTCCACCGCCATATCCTGTGACTTCTCGGATACATATTCATAATAATCTGAAATCTTTCTGTCTTTTCTGGTCTGTTTGTCATTGTATTCCTTAAGAGCCCGGTCAAATTCATCATGATATACCTTTTTAACATCCTTCACCAGATTTTCCGTTCCGTACAGCAGCATAATATTTTCTGCACTGTAATCGTCGGATTTATATTTCCTGAGATTGTGCTTTGCCACTCCTTCCAATTTTCGTTTCGTGGTAATTGCACTTTTCCCATTGCTCACATGAGCGACATAAGAAATACCTCCCATGCAACTCCTCCTTATCTGTAACTTCTCCCGGAGATGCTGTTATCATCTTTGCTCCGCCACAGATGATAACCCCCTAGCAGTTTTGGCAAGCCAAAACAACGGGGGCTCTCCGAGGGTAATATATATCTGCATATCTTCATATAGGTGCGTCACTTTGTGGATCACCTTTTCGATTCTGACTCCACTTTTTGACGCACCTTTTGCATTTTAACTCCCTTTTGTCGCACCTTTTATAAATGGATATTACGACGCCTAATGATACTGCCTTATCATCTGGTGCAGTACAGCCTCCTCAGCCATCATCCTCGCCTGTGTTCGTAGCTGATACATCTCCCAAAACGATTGCCTGTTTTTTTGCTTATGACTGCTCAACCATTTACTTTCGATTGTCTCCAACAACTCATATGCCTCCTCATCAATCTCCGCTGCCTTATCCCATAGTCGTCCGAACTTCACAAGATTTCTGTATCTGTCCGGATGTTCCGTTTTCATAAACTCAATCCACATTCGTCCGTATTTTCCTATATGAATCGGCTTATCAGCTTCCTTACTTACGGATAAAATAGGATACAGCAATCCGTCATACTCTTTATATTCAATTCCAAGTTTTTTAAATGTTGTCATAATAATCCTTCCCTTCCGGTTTAAGACCGCAACATCGCAGTGTCTTTGTATTTTGCAACCTTGCAGTCTAAGAATGCAAAGTCTGACACTCTGCAATGTTGCGGTGTTACTTTATTCACCTTTGTGCAGATCCCAATACCAGCTTCCGTTAATCCGCTTTGCCTTAATTCCAAGCTCCTTTTTTGCGGTTTCCAGTGTTCTCTTTGATATCCCCTCCTGCGCCGCCAGTTCAAGAATCTCATTACTCATTATCAGATTCTTGGAATCCGCAAGCTCCTGAAGAAATCGCTTTGCCATGTCAAGCTTGCATGCTTTGGGTGCTATGCCGCCAAGAATCTCGTCAGCAGTTATTTCATAATCTCCAATCCACCGGAAGCCTTCCTCCGTCAGCTCAAATGCCTTGGAATCTCCGAATGCTGAGAGGTTATTCTTTATCTGAACCACGGCACGCATATTGGGCTGACCTTCGATTCTGCCCACAAGCAATACACTTCGTGCCACTGCATAAAAGTCAATGGAACCCATACCTCTGTATGCTGCCTTTGCACCGGAGCCCTTATTCATATGACCGATAAGAACAATGGCGCAGCCTGTCCTCTCTGCAATGCTCCCAAGCTTCTTAGTCATTTCCCTTGCCTCATTTGCCCTGTTCATATCGGTGCCGCATCCAAGATAAGCCTGTATCGGGTCTAATATCAGAAGCCCTGCATTTTCCTTTCTGATTGCCTGCTCCAGTCTGTCATCCGTCATGGATACTGACTTTTCACTCTCATCTATGATGGATATTCTGGTGCAGTCCGCTCCGGCTGACTCCAGTCTTGGCTTTACCGTGTCTGCAAGTCCGTCCTCTGCCGTCTGGTATATGACATTTACGGGATTTCCCTGCTCCATGTCAGTATCAAATCCCTGCCCTTTTGACAGCATTGCGGCTATATTTAATATAAAAGTTGATTTCCCGTCTCCCGGATCACCCTGTATAATTGTGAGTTTTCCATATGGGATAAATGGATACCACAGCCATCTGACCATCTGTGTTTCAACCTGCGACAGCTGTATCATCTTAAGTTGTATCTGTTCCTCCATGTTTTTCCTCCGCTAAAATTATTGTGTAAATTTGCGGAGCCTTCTGTTATACTGTAGTTGCGAAGTACATATAGCAAAGGCTCTGCTTTTGCCTATGGCTTACAGCCCTGTGTTTATGCATGGGGCTGTTTTTCATCCGTGTTTTCCCACAGATATTTTGCTCCGTCAAGCACTGCAATGACCGCATTTAACATTGCCACATAATCAAATGCAAGTTCACCCAGTTCATCATATTCTCTACCATCCACGGGAGAACATTTTCCTTTTATCCGGCCATCCCTATATAGTTCATCAGCCAGAATGTGCATATCCTCCTGCATCTGCCTTACGCATTCCACCAGCCGGCAAACTGTTTCTTTCTTACCCACCACGCATATCCTGTTATAAATGCAGGAACGGGTAAAATAATCCTTCTTAAGCATCCCGCTTGCTTTTATCCTGGCTTCAATTTCTCTTCTGTCCCTGTCAGATATACGGAAACTTATGGTAGGATATTTATGAATGTTGCTCATATATCGTCATCTCCTTTCTCCAAACTGCCTGTTCTTTCACAAAATTCACGGTTAAGTACTGCAGCCATCTCCTGCTGCTCCGTTGGAAACATATGGGCGTAATGAAACGTAATACTCTGGCTTTCATGCCCTACCCTGTTCCCAATAGCAACCGCCGAAAAACCTCTGTTAATCAGATATGAAATATGCGAATGTCTTAATCCGTGAATTGTAATACGCTTTACACCCGCCTTTTTTGCACCTCTGGTCATTTCCTTGTGCAGATAAGATTTGGTAATCATAAATATCCTGTTGTCCCTTGTAAAACCATACAGGCTTGAAAGATACTCTTTCATTTCCTCAGCCAGAAAATCCGGCATCACAATATCCCGCCTACTTTTCGGTGTCTTTGGATCGGTGATGATATCCTCCCCGTCAATTCTCTGGTAGGATTTATTAATGTGTATTACCTTGCCCTCCACATCAATATCCGCTGCAGTAAGTGCAAGAAGTTCTCCACTTCTTAAACCACACCAGTAAAGCACCTGAAACGCATAATAGGATACGGATTTATCTTTTACCTGTTCAATGAATTTCAGATATTCCTCTTCCGTCCAGAATTCCATTTCATCCGCTTTTCCCTTTCCGATGGTTCCGGCTTTCTTCACGGGATTATCCGGCAGATTATAAAATCTTATGGCATGGTTAAAAAGTGCTGAAAGCTCCGACTGAATGGTTTTCAGATAAGTGGGCTTAAATGGTTTTCCATCCGGTGTTTTAAGCTTCATAATCGCATTCTGCCATTTGATAATGTCAGCAGGACTGATTTCATTCATCTTCTTATCCTTGAAATAAGGTAAAATCCTGTTGCGGAATATGGTGTCCTTCGTCTTCCAGGTATTCAGTTTCAGCTTGGGCTTAAGATCATCCTCATAAATCCTGTAAAAAGAACCGAAATCCATATCCAGACTGGTTGCCTGCTGGAGTCGGAACTTCTGCTCCCACTCCAGTGCCTCCTTACGGGTCTTAAAACCTCTTTTCAGCTTCCTTCTGTTCTTGCCTGTCCAATCATTGTAGTGAAAGGAAACATACCATGTTCCTCTCTCTTCATCTTTGTAAGCAGCCATTTGCTTCACTCTCCTTCCTTAAGCTGTCTGCAAACCATAGAACTTCTCGTCAAAATACTTACAGCTAACCTTACCCGTAATAGTTCTGTATCCCTTTTCCTGAAGCTCACGGTTTAACTCGCGGATAATCTTGTATCCGTGTGAACGGGATATGGACAGCATTTCTGCCACCTCGTCTACATTGTAAAAAATTTTCTTTTCCATAGGTGGTTCACCTCCTTTCCCCGGCTGTACCGGTATGTATCTCAAATTTACTTTCCACAAATATGATAGCGCATTTCAAAACTCCCTTCTCGACTTCTCAGGACGATCTTTTCATAAAAAGTAGCCTTCGTAGGACTATTTTTTGCTCCAAAGAATTTTGCACTACTTCCATGATCAGATTATAAAGCAGTCACCAAATCAATTTTAGGAACTATCTGCTCTCTTTCACCGGTAAAATGCAAACAATATGTTCTCATGTCTTCTCTGTAAAGCTTACCTCCCAATCCAACGATTGAGAATGCACTCTCTGGCTCCCTTTGGGGACAAAATACGCTCCCTTACCATAATATCTGTTTCTATATATGCTTTTTAAGGTATATACAGTAGGAGTTACTGCCCAACTTAGTTGCAGTTGATTTCTCTCACACATAAAATGATAAATTATCAAAAAGCTGATTAAAACCGAGAGATATTCCGAATTTCGAAATAAAAGTCGTAGTATTATTACGAATTTTATAAAATGGGAAATTTTGAAAAGAAAAAGATTTGTAAGAAATAGAAATACCTTAAATACCTTTTGCAGTATTCCAGAATATGTCCGGTACTGCACAAACAGGTATCATATAGGTATCAGTGAAAAGAAAAAAGCTCCAGAAACGGCTTGTTTTCGCTGTTTCTGAAGCTGTGTTTATTATTCAAACTCTATCGTTCCAGGTGGCTTACTTGTCAAATCATAGAATACTCTATTTACACCCTTCACCTCATTAATTATTCTGCTCATTACAGTCTGAAGAACCTCAAATGGAATCTCAGCTGCCTCTGCTGTCATGAAATCAATTGTGCGTACAGCACGTACCACTACAGCGTAGTCGTATGTTCTCTCATCTCCCATAACACCAACAGATCTCATATTAGTAAGAGCTGCAAAATACTGATGTGGCATCCATGGAGCCTCTACTCCGTTCTCTGCCTTGTATGCTGCTGCTGCCTTGTCTACTTCTTCTCTGTAGATGAAGTCTGCATCCTGTACGATTCGAACCTTGTCAGCTGTAACCTCACCAATAATACGGATACCAAGCCCTGGACCTGGGAATGGCTGACGATATACAAGGAATTCTGGAAGGCCAAGCTCAAGACCTGCCTGACGAACCTCATCCTTGAAAAGGTTACGAAGTGGCTCTACTATATCCTTAAAATCAACATGCTCAGGAAGTCCGCCTACATTGTGGTGTGACTTGATTACTGCTGACTCTCCACCAAGGCCTGACTCTACAACGTCTGGGTAAATAGTTCCCTGTGCAAGAAAATCAACTGTACCAATTTTCTTGGCTTCTTCCTCGAATACTCGAATGAATTCCTCACCGATAATCTTACGCTTGCGCTCTGGTTCCTCTACACCTGCAAGCATGTTGTAGTATCTGTCCTGTGCATTAACACGAACGAAATTAATGTCGAAGTTTCCACCTTTACCAAAGATTGCCTCAACCTCATCTCCCTCATTCTTGCGAAGAAGACCATGGTCAACGAAAACGCAGGTAAGCTGTGGTCCGATTGCCTTGGCAAGTAAAGCGGCAAGAACTGATGAATCAACACCACCAGAAAGAGCAAGGAGAACTTTTCCATCTCCAACCTTTTCTCTTACCTCTTTGATTGTGTTCTCAACAAAGGAATCCATCTTCCATGTTCCCTGTGTCTGACAGATATTGCGAACAAAATTATAAAGGATTTCCTTACCCTGAACTGTATGAAGCACCTCAGGATGGAACTGGATTGCGTAAAGCTTCTTCTCCTCATTGGCATCTGCCGCAACTGGGCAGTCTGCTGTGTGAGCAATAATCTCAAAACCTGGAGCAGGCTTGCTGATGTAATCATTATGGCTCATCCAAACTATTGTTGAATCGTCTACTCCTGCGAAAAGCTTGTCCTTTGATCCATCAATAAATGTCTCAATCTTTCCATACTCACGAACTGGAGCTGTCTCAACTTTTCCACCAAGAATTAAATTCATAATCTGTGCTCCGTAGCAAAGACCGAGAACTGGGATTCCGAGCTCAAATAATTCCTTGGAATATGTTGGTGCTCCCTCTTCATAGCAGCTGTTAGGACCACCTGTCAAGATGATACCCTTTGGATTCATAGCCTTAATCTGATCAATTGGTGTGCGGTAAGAATAAATCTCACAATACACATTACACTCACGCACACGACGTGCTACAAGCTGATTGTACTGACCACCAAAGTCAATAACAATAACCTTTTCCTGATCCATTGTAGTTCCTCCTGTAAAAATCTGTTAATTAGTAAAAATAATCTATAGTACTCTACTTATTTTATGTCATTATAAATGACAAAATAGCTATTATCAAGTGGCAATCCCATTAAAAATCCTAAAGTTACTTATTAGGCATAAATTACATATCTTACCTTGAATATCTCTCCGGCATATTGCAGGAATGTGCAGAAAAAATACAAATCCTAATGCACATTCCATTGCAAATTTGCTGGCTTTTTATCAGAAAATCTCAACTGCTCTGACGCAAATATTTCTCTTTTGTAGCCATACCGCCTCTGATGTGTCTCTCTGATTTATTTACATCCAGCACCTTTCGTACCTGCTTTGCCAGCGCTGGGTTAACAGACACCAGTCGTTCAGACACATCCTTATGTACCGTAGATTTCGATATGCCAAACTTCCTCGCCGTCTGACGCACTGTGGCATTGTTCTCAATAATGTATGTAGCGATTTCAACCGCCCTTTCCTCAATATATTTTTTCATAAAAAACCTTGCACTTATTGTTTTTACAATGTATGCAAGGTTAATAATAATTATGATGACTCATTATTTTTATGAGCATTATTGTTTACTCAATAGAAACTACCTTATAGTCCTGAGCCTCTACAGCCGCCTTAAGTTCCTGATCGCTGATTTCTCTAGCAAGAGTAACCACAGCAGTTCCCTTCTCGTGGCTTACCTGTGCTTCTGACACTGCCTCAAGTGCCTCCAATGCTTTTTTCACATGTGCCTCACAGTGACCGCACATCATACCCTCTACATGTATAGTCTTTGTCATTTCTGCTTCCTCCCTGGAAATATTATTAGGTTTATTCCACCTTCTATTGGTGTGCCCCTTTGTATTATACACTTTTATCAGATTAAGTCGCAATGCATTTGACACTACGCAAAAGCTGGACAGACTCATTGCAGCAGCCCCAAACATTGGGTTAAGCTCCCAGCCAAATATTGGAATCCATACACCAGCCGCCAGTGGTATTCCAACAATGTTATAGAAAAATGCCCAGAAAAGATTTTCATGAATGTTTGTTAAGGTGGCCCTGCTAAGACGTATCGCCGCAGGTACATCTGTTAATCTGTTCTTCATAAGAACCACGTCAGCAGCATCTATTGCCACATCGGTTCCTGCACCAATGGCAATTCCAATATCAGCTCTGGTAAGAGCGGGAGCATCGTTTATTCCATCTCCCACCATTGCAACTCTTCCCTGCCTTTTCAATTCCCTGATTGTACTTTCCTTACCTTCTGGAAGGACCTCCGCAATTATCTGGTCAACCCCCGCCTGGTGTCCAATAGCCTGAGCAGTTCTCTGATTATCTCCTGTAAGCATTATGACTTTAATGCCCATACTCTTAAGCTGCTCAACTGCCTTTGGGCTGTCTTCCTTAATGGTGTCTGCCACTGCAATGATTCCCATAAATTCATCATCTCTTGCAAAAAGCATTGGAGTCTTGCCCTGATCCGCCAGTTTCTGAGCCCTTTCAACAATATTTGAATCAAGCTCTATCTTCTCTGAAATAAATTTAAGACTTCCGCCCAGGACCAGCCTGTCTTCAATAATACCAGTAAGTCCGTTCCCCGGCACTGCCCTAAATTCCCTAACCTCTGCCACGCCAGCTTCCGTCGCACCAGCTTCCGCTTTAGCCAATACGGCCTTAGCTATTATAGCCTTGGCCAGAGGATGCTCGCTCCTTGCTTCCAGAGCTGCCGCCCACGCCAGCAACTCCTCTTGTCCAATATCTCCCCATGGCAAAATATCCGTAACCACCGGTTCCCCACTTGTTATGGTACCTGTTTTATCCAAAGCCACTATCTTAACCTTGCCTGCTTCCTCAAGTGCCGTAGCATTTTTGAAAAGAATTCCAGCCCTTGCTCCTACTCCATTTCCCACCATTATTGCTACCGGAGTAGCCAGTCCCAGGGCACATGGACAACTAATAACAAGCACTGCGATTCCTCTTGCTAGAGCATACCCAACCCTTGCTCCTGTAAGCATCCACACCACAAAAGTAACTGCTGCAATTGCAATTACAACTGGCACAAATACTCCTGACACTCTATCCGCCACCTTGGCTATTGGTGCCTTGGATGCTGCTGCATCAGATACCATTTGGATAATCATTGCCAGAGTAGTATCCTGCCCCACTCTTGTAGCCCGACATTTTAAAAAGCCTGAACTATTGACAGTAGCAGCACTTACGCTGTCTCCTGGCTTTTTGTCGACAGGAAGACTTTCTCCCGTAAGGGCCGCCTCATTTACAGCACTGCTGCCCTCTATTACAAGGCCATCAACCGGAATATTTTCTCCCGGCCTAACAACAAAAATATCATCTATCCTAACCTGCTCAACAGGAAGTTCAATCTCTTTTCCCTCTCGTACTACTGTGGCGGTCTTTGGCGCAAGTTTCATAAGACTCTTAAGTGCATCCGTTGTCCTTCCCTTCGACCTTGCCTCAAGCATTTTTCCCACAGTAATCAGGGTGAGTATCATAGCCCCAGACTCGAAATACATCTCATCCATGTATTTCATCACCGCTGCCTTATCCCCGGCAACCACAGCATCAGTCATGGCATACAATGCAAAAAGACTATAACCATAAGCCGCTGAAGCTCCTATTGCCACAAGAGAATCCATATTAGGGGCTCCTGAGAAAAGGCTTTTAAATCCATTAATAAAGTACTTCTGATTAATAACCATAATAATGGTGGTCAAGAGACATTGGGTGAGCCCCATTGCTACATGATTTCCTTCAAACCACTTGGGCAAAGGCCAGTTCCACATCATATGTCCCATGGAAAAATACATAAGAATTACAAGAAAAAAAAGAGATGTAACAACTCGCTTTAATAGTTTTGAAGTCTCTCTATCCCAACTTTCTTCTTCATAAGAATTATCTATGTTCCCCCTTCTTCCGGCCCCCATGTCTTTCTCCCTTGCCGCATATCCTGCAGCCTCAACTGCTTCAATAACTGCCTGAGGGCTTGCCGTCCCTTCCACTCCCATGGAATTTGTCAGAAGACTAACAGAACAGGACTCTACACCCTCTACCTTATTTACTGCTTTTTCTACACGAGCAACGCAGGCTGCACAGCTCATTCCACTAACTGAATATTGTTTCATATTACCTCACCAGTTTAATTCACATATTATTACACTATTATATCCCAAAAAAGCATTTTCTACAAAAATGCAAAAAAAAAGACAGCCTTTCGATCTGCTGTCTTTTTAGGAGAAGGTATTTTACTATGGGGATAGTAAAAAATATAATGTATTGGGGGGTTTTTACAGGTATTATAATATCATGGTTCTATAGAAAAGTGTGCACAAAGATTAACTTTTTTCAAGAAACTATTTGTGCAATTTTAGTTTTCCATAGTACTCTGTACCTAAAACTCCCACATTTTTCACCTTTACATGGCTTTCATTTTCTCCTCAAATAAAGCACCTGGCATAGGCTTTGCATAATAGAAGCCCTGGATACTGTCACATTCAAGCTCCTTGAGGAAGTCTACCTGATTTTCCTTCTCAACCCCCTCTGCTGTAACATGAAGTCCTAATTCCTTGGCCAGTGCAATTGTATGGTGCAGTAATCTCTCACCGCCATAATTACCTATGTAGTCAATTAAGCTTTTATCCAGCTTAAGGGTGTCAAATTTCATAATATTTAATGTAGATAAAGAAGAATATCCTGTTCCAAAATCATCCATATGAAGAGGAAATCCCGCCTTGTGAAACTGCTCTGTCATCATTTTGATATTATCATTGTTAACAGTGGCCGTTTCTGTAATCTCAACTGGGACAAACTCTGGAGATACTCCAACCTCATCCGCTATACTCTTATATCTGTATACAACTGACTCATAATAGAGACTTGCCCTTGAAAGGTTAACTGAAATAGGTACTATCCTGCCAAACTTCTGTAGCCAGTACTTCTGCTGGTAACAGACGGCTCTAAACACATATTCATCTAATTCTCTAATTAATCCTGTCTTTTCAAAAACAGGAATAAACTTTCCAGGGGAAACAAGCTCTCCATTACTACGTTTCCAGCGAACTAAAGCCTCAGCGCCAATTACTTCATTATTGTTAGGATTATATTTAGGCTGATACCAGATTTCAAACTCTCTTTCCTGAATAGCCTCATCAAAAGAAGACTCTATCTCCTTTTCTTCTACAGCCTTATGCATATCCTCCATTCGATAAAAGCGATAATTACACTTCTTATCATCTTTGACCTTCCTGCTGGCCGTATTTGTTTCACTCATTGCAACTTCAACTCTTCTGCCCGGCTTCCATCTGGCAATTCCATAATATGGAGTAATCTTAGGAGTACTAAGCCTTGGTCCCAGCTTTAGAATCTCATCTGTAATAGTGGCCAGATAATCAATCACCTGTTTTTCCTCTGATGTTGGAAAAAACATAATAAAATTATCTGCACTGATATGACCGTAAAATCCATTGTCCTTCGTGGCATAAGCAATAATCTCACTTAATGTTCGAAGAATAAAATCCCCCTTTTCCAGTCCACATACACTATTAACAATCTTGAAGGAACGAATGTTAAGAGAAACCAGATATCCCTCTTTGTCAACCGCCTTAAGCAGCTCCTTAAAGTAATAGATATTATATCCACCTGTAACCACATCCATATATGCAAGGCGTTTCCATTCAGTTGCTTTCTCCTGGCTCACATCCGCAAAGCCCATTACAACTCTGGTCACCGCCTCTCCCTCAGACATATCACATACCTTAAATCTGTAATATAGAGGTGTACCATCTATTACAACTCGAAAATCATGCATATATACATTCTTTTCCTGTAGCTTTGCCTTAATGTTTTCTTCCGAAATCACCTGAAGCATCTCTGCAAGCTCCTCCGGAACAACAAACCTTCTAATGGTATTTTCTAAAACCTTTCTACCGTATCCCCCATCTATAACAAGTTCTCCAAACTTGCGGTCTACATGCTCAGAAACCCGGTAAGGATAGATTTTGTCAGTTTCAAAATCCAGTAAATATACCGAAATATAATCTCTGCTAAGCATTTTAGTTACTTCGGCGCTCATCATCTGTTCATCAAATTCTTCAGTAACTCCAGCCACAACAAGAGGCTTACCCTCCTTATCCGACTCAAGAGTAGTGAGAATAACCTTATAATATTTTCCATTCAGACAGTGAATACTTGCAGATACTCTTTTTTCTCCATTATTAATACGAACATACAGATTCAGATGCTTATCCCTGTCTATTGGAAATGTAACCTCATCCACTAAAGATTCCGGTGCATTTGCAAATATCTTGTCCAGACCAAAATACCTGTAGCACAAATCAGACAATATTATAAGATTATCCTTGGGATAATATCTGAAACTATGCATATTAAGCGCTTCAAACAGCTTCTGACTGTCTTGAGCCGGTTCAAAATATGTCTTACCCTCATATACTATCTTCTTCATTATAATCCCCTCAAAAAACTATATGTCACTTCTAACTGCCCATCTCATTTTGGTTGACCGAGCTCGCCCGTTACTCCTGCATTCCTCTGCTGAAGGACGAATAACATCTCTAGCAACCTGACTGTATATCCCCTTTTTGTTAAACTCCTTAAAGGACTTCTTAACCAATCGGTCCTCTCCAGAATGAAATGTTAATATGGCAACCCTTCCTCCTGGCTTAAGCACAGTTGGAAGCTTGTCCAAAAAATCATACAGAACTTCAAGTTCGCTGTTAACATCAATTCTCAATGCCTGGAAGGTTCTCTGGCATGACTTCTTCACTGCGTCTGCCCGCTCATCCTTTGGCAGATAAATAAGGGCCGCCTCAATCGCCTCCCTTAATGCTGTGGTGGTATCCATTGGATTTCCCTGCTTCATCCTGAAAAAAACTTTTTCAGCAATAGCCTCCGCGTAAGGCTCGTCGGAATTCTCATAAAGCATACCAACAAATTCTTCCTCTGTTATCTCATGTAACCTCTCTGCGGCACTGGTGCCCTTGTGAGGATTCATTCTCAAATCAAGCGGCCCATCTATCTTGTATGAAAAGCCCCTTTCAGGATTATCAATCTGCATTGATGATACCCCAAGGTCTGCCAGGATAAAATCAAATTTGCCAACCTCCTGTGCCACCTTGTCTATATTGGCAAAATTTGTCAGCTTTACCGTAAGAATATCTTCTCCAAAACCGGCTTTTCTAAGTCTTTCTGTAGTTTTGGCAGATTCGATTGGATCCACGTCCAGGCCATATATATGCCCCTGTCCCTGAAGCTTTTCAAGCATTTTTCTGGTATGTCCTCCATACCCCAAAGTCGCATCCAGTCCCTGCTGACCTGGCTTAATATCCAGAAATTCCAGTATTTCCTTAACCATAATTGAGATGTGCATTCCTGCAGGAGTACTTCCCTTCTCAATTACACGGGCAACTGTATCAGCATATTTCTCCGGATTATGCTCCTTGTATTTTTCCTCGAATCGCTTTGGATATTTTCCTGAATAATGAATCCTTCTCTTGTGAGGCTTCTCAATATTGCTTTCTGTATTATTATCAGTATTACTCATCAATCCTCCTAGTTTTTCCCATAAAGGCATCAGCTACATTAACACTTGCCGCCATCTTTTTTAAGGTCTCAAGCTCACCCTTCATGTAGATTTCAAGCTGAGCAATCTCTCCCTCATCAAAGCCCTCATTGTGCCTTATTTTGCAAAGAGGGATCTCTCCCTCCGCTGTTCTTGTCCCATCAGTAAAGGAAACATAGGCAATTTTTTGGCCCTCCTTCACACAGACCGGTGAAACAGACATACTTATTTCCTGGGATGTATTGTTTCTTCTCTCTACCCTGAAATTCTCCATTTTTCTCCCCCTCATTCCTCTGTAACATTCTTCTCCTGTTACATTCTTCTCCTGTTACATTCTTAAAAGCAGTTCCTTGTCTATAATCCTGCCATCCTCAATATAAGTTCTTGGAACCCTCTTACTGACAGCACAGGTAAGCTCATAGGGAATTGTCCCTGCAATGGCTGCCATATCATTAATTGAATTATTCTTTCCGAATATCTCTACTTCTGATCCAACATCCACCCCATATTTATCTGTCAGATCTATCATACACATATCCATACAAATCTTGCCAAGCTGCTTTGCCGGTCCGTCTACTGTCATCAGAGAACACTTATTGGAAAGGCTTCTGAAAAATCCATCTGCATAACCATAAGGAAGCACTCCAACACGGGTTGTTTTGTCTGTTACAAAAATTCCACCATAGCTGATTGCTGTTCCCTTAGGATAGGTCTTAATTGTACTTACATTTGTCTTAAGTGTCATCACCGGCAAAAGACCAAGCTCCTGGGCAAATTCCCCGTAGCCGTAAAGCAGCAGTCCCGGTCTTACCATATCAAGAAAAGTCTCCGGGAATCTTGCAACTGCACCGGTATTGGCACAGTGCCTGATATCAAACTTCTGTCCCCACTTTTCTTCAACCTTATCAATAACATGGCAAAACAGCTCAAACTGATGTCTTGTGTATTCATCCTGCTTCTGCCCAAACTCATCCGATACAGCAAAATGAGTAAACACACCCTCTCCCTTTAATCCAGGCATTCGAAGTGCCTGGCAAATTCCATCTACACCGTTTGAGAAAAATTCATCATCACATAAATAGCCAAGGCGTGACATTCCTGTGTCCACCTTGATATGTATTTTAAGCTCCCTGCCAAGTCGTACTGCCTCAGCAGAATACTCCACAGCCTTGGCTTTGCAGGTTACCGCCTGGGTAATATTATACTCAATAAGTCTTTCAACCTGTTCCTTTGGAGTATGTCCCAAAATAAGAATAGGCATCTCAATTCCATTAACACGAAGCTCCATAGCCTCATCTATACTGCTGACTGCAAGGTAATCTGCCCCCTCTTTTTCAAGAGTTCTTGCCACCACTACAGCTCCATGACCATAGGCGTCTGCCTTAACCACCCCAAGGAACTTAACCCCTTCACCGATTCTTTCTTTAAGCTTTCTGTAATTATTCTTAAGGGCATCAATATCTATCTCTGCCCAGGTTCTAATCAATGTGGATTCCATTACTTGCTCCTCACTTTTTTGCTAATTATTCCAATAATAGCGGCCACTACAATTACTGCCACCAGAGAACCTGCAAGAATCTGAGCGGAGCCAATTTGGTCTGAGCCGCTAACATCCTCCAAAGTAGTAGAATCAAAATTTAACTGATATTCTATCTCATGGGGCACACTCATGGCTGTTGTATCTGCAATAACTGTAAGGTCTGTGTCAAACTCCTTCACCGGTATCTCAAAAACAGACTCCTTTCCCGGCTGGCTCTTATTCAGATACTTCTCACCGTCCACAATCATATAATCATAATTCGGGCTGCTCCACTGAATGGTTGCAGTAGCCTCACCATCTTTTATAGACAAATCTGTTGGCGATTCTATATGTGCTTTACCTGAGCCTCCCTTAAGAATAACCTCAACCTTATAATCGCCATCACTAAAATTCTTTCCCATTTTTACCTCAACTAACTCTTCTATTTCTTATCTAAAATTTCTTATCTAAAATTTCTTATCTATAATACTGTCTTATCCTGCCTTGTGTCGTCTTCGGGATCCCATCTCCCAGTTTAGATATGCCACCCATACAATGACTCCGGTAATTCCCCAGCAGATTGCATCTGTCCAGCATACACCCTTGTAGCCATATGGTCCTGAAAGCAGCTTTACCACTGCAAATCTGCTGAAAAGCTCAACAATTCCGCTTAGCATTGGAACAAAGCTTCTGTTTAGTCCCTGCATTCCATTTCTGTATGCAAAAATCATTGCCAGTGGAATCATGAATAAGCTTGCTCTCCACAGATAAGTCATGGCATTCTCAATTGTTATGGCATCAGGATTATCTATAAATATTGAAACCATAGCAGGTCCTGCAAGAATACTTATAAAGCCTGCCAGCAAACCAATAACAATACATATGAAAAGTGATACTCTCATTCCCTTGTATATTCTGTCATATTTTCCTGCGCCCAGGTTCTGCCCACAGAAGGTTGCAGTAGCAGTTCCAAGAGCCGGCATGGTCTGGGTTGTAAGATTAACCACCTTAGAGGCTGCAGTATAGGAGGCCATTATGGCAGAACCAAATACATTGATTGCTCTCTGGAAAATCATTGTTCCAACTGCAGTGATTGAATAATTGATTGCCATAGGAATTCCAAGCCTTAGCAGATTAACGCAGGCCCTGGCATCCCAGTAGAAATCCTCCTTTGAAACCTTAATGATAGGAAACTTTATAAACATATATACAAAACAGCACACTGCAGATACACCTTGTCCAATTACAGTAGCGTATGCAGCACCCTCTGTACCAAAGCCAAGGACCACAATAAATACTATATCTAATATTACATTGATAATGGATGCAAGAAAAAGAAAATACAAGGGTGTTCTGCTGTCACCAACACCTCGCAAAATTCCTGCCTCCACATTGTATGCCATAGTCAGAATAATTCCCGCAAAAATAACTTCGATATATGATGTAGACATATCGATAACATCGGAAGGAGTCTCCAAAAGCTCAAGAAACCACTTGGCATTCATGGCTGTTGGAATTGATAACAGCACCGACACTATTATAGAAAGAATTATTATTAATGCCACATAGTGCTTAAGCTGCTTATGATTTCCTGCACCAAAGGCCTGGGCTATCATCACACTAAAGCCCTGGGCTATTCCATTTGCAAAGCCCAGCACCAAAAACATCAGGCATCCTGTGGCTCCAACCGCTGCCAGAGCATCAGGACCAAGAACTCTTCCCACAATAACTGCATCCACCATATTGTATAGCTGCTGAAACAAATTTCCCGCCAGGACAGGAATGGAAAACAGAACTATATTTTTAAGCGGACTTCCCTGTGTCATATCTTTTGTCATACAAAAATCCCCCGATTTATAATATAAAAAAATTATACTCTCCTACTCATACTATTGCAATATGAATGAGCCCCGAAGGGCTCAAATATCAATTGCAGCAGGTACAGGTATTAGGTTGGCAATCCTTTTTGCAGTGTTCTTCCTTCTTATAACCTCCCAGATCCAGAGGTCTAATTGCAAGGTCAAGCAGATCTCCTGCCACAAATCTCATGCAGTCTGAATTTTCCGGAGTAATAATACTTCCCTTTGGTGTATCAATCTTACCTTCGCTCTTTACCTTATAGCCTGCAAAGTAGAGACTTTGAATAACCAGTGTCAGACCAACTGTTATTGTATCTCCAGCAATATTAAAGTCTAATAATTTTCCTCTGGAATACATATTCAGTCCCTGAGTCATCATATTGGCACCTGATGAAAATCCAATGTAGTTGATAATTGGTGTTGTGGTTCCAGTTATATAGCTTATTCCGTATGGTGTATATACATCTAATTCCGCTGAGCTTGGATTAGTGTCGGCATCATAGGTTGGGGCTGTCTCGTCCGATGGAAGATATACAGGTTCAAGAACTAAAACCGCCACCTGTCTGCAGGAGGCATCATACAGCTTTAGGAAAACTACCACCGTCAGGTCAGACAGGTTTATTCGTGTACAGTTTGGTCTTCCCGGGATTGGCGTAATATCAACTGACTCAGCTGCATAGGTTATGTTTACAATTTCTATACATGCGTTAGTCACTGAAGGATAGGTTGTTGAAATATCTGTTCCAATTGGAAAAGTCGCACATAAATTTATTCCAATTTCATCATAAATAAGGGGTGCCATAAGACTTAACTTATCCGGTTCCCCATATATAGGATTAGCGCATACATCCTTACAGCATCCGTCATTACACACAGCACGTACCATATCGCTTACAATTCTTGGCTTAGCATTACATTTACACTTTGACATATTAAATTCCTTAGATTTGATTACTACATAATATGTTCTAATTCTGTAATGGTTACCATATATTTAAGAAAAAAAGGTATTTTATGTCTAATCTTTATGAATCTGCAGACGGGAACGGACTGCTTATATATTCCTTTTCAAATCAAATAATTCTTCGACAAAAAGTGGGGGAAAATATAAGTCGTGGCATGGTATTAGCCTCAGATTATCTTACCGGTCTGTCACACGCAATCTACAATGGCATTCTGCATTATTCATACATTAATCTGGACCATCAGCTTGTCCTTAAAAGAACCACAGATTCCTCCATTCTTTTTCTAAAAGAAGACTTCTGTGGCTGTCTGGATTTTGCACCTGTGCTGGTAAGCTTTTCAGGCAAACTATTCTTTATTTATCAGGAAAATATCTGTCAGGAAAATTCAGAAGAAAATCTGCGAAAGTTATGCAGTGTATTTCCCTTTCGCCAGGATATAACTCTGGAAATGAATTTAACCTTTCCCAGCCAATATGCTGTTACTGTCTGGAATGGAAAACACTGCGTTTTTGTGGAAATCTATGGCCAAGAATACTACTATCTGTTGAAAATTAAAGAGGATTTCACCACTGAGGATCTGGCCTCCTCCAACCTTAAGCAGCGGGAGGCCATCAGCCTTCAGAGTCAGGAAATCCAGGAACTCAGCAACACCCTGGACAGCGTCATATCTCAGTACAATGAGCTAATGGATGTTGCCTTACAGTATAAGCAGGAGGCAATAAAGTGGAGAAGCAAGTTCTCGGGAGATTAGAAGAGAAGGTCCATTGAGACCTTTTCTGCTATCTGCCTCATTCTCTCCTCAATCACCTTGCACACCTTTCTGTCATAGGTGAATAAACCGTTTATTTCATTTTCCACGTCGCTAAGCTGAGTGAAAACGCAACCACACAGTCCCTTGGGAATGGCTGGAATAACCATTTCCTCGTATAGATCTTCAATTTTGGCTGTCAGCTGCTCCCTACTCTTGCAGACTCCATAACCATATTTCTCATCATTATTCCACAAATGATTCTCAATAGGCAGCACATATCCACCACATTCCTTGAGAAACATTGGTCGAACCTTTGGATGAAGTCTCTTATTTCGAAAATATATATGCTCTGAATCAAAATCACTCTTTGTCTGGGCAAACCAGCCGGAGGTACTGTCAAACAGCCTGTCCGGATCCAGCTCCTTCAGCAGCTCATACAGCCTGTCACTTTGAAACTGTCCCCAACCTTCATTGAAAATTGTATACATAACAACTGAAGGATGATTATAAACTTCAGCAATAGTATCTCTGCAATGTCCAATAAAGATTTTTCGCCTGCTTTCATCCCCCTTAACATTCCTTGTATCCTTCCTGCGCTTGAGGGAAAGATTAGGCAGGGCAGTATCTCTAATATAGCTGTAGCTTCCATTCTGTACCATATCCTGACATACCATCATTCCCAGCTTATCACACAGATAGTAGTAATAAGGTGCCTCAACCTTCACATGCTTTCTAAGCATATTAAAACCAAGGTTCTTCATTGCAAGAATGTCCTGCTCATAAGCCTCTCTTGAAGGAGGAGTATATATACCCTCTGGCCAGTAGCCCTGGTCCAAAACTCCATGCATAAAAACCGGCTTATCATTCAGGCATACTCTGTTTACACCATCAATATTCTGAATATTAATTGTCCTAAGGGCAAAATAACTGTAGAAGACATCCTCTCCCAGCTTCACCTTCACAGGGTAGAGCTTTGGATTATCCGGAGTCCATCTCTGGGGACTGGATATCTCCAACTTCTTCTTGTATGTATTTCCCATATTGGTTTTGGCAATAAAGGTCACGCTGGAAAGTGATGGTTTAATCTTCCATTTCTTTACATACTCCTCTGGGACATTTTCCAGCCAGACACTCTTCCATATTCCACTGACAGTTGTATACCACATACCATGGGGCTGCTTGTGCTGCTTGCCATAAGGATATTCAGTGGATAAAGTATCCACAACTTCAACTCTTAACACATTGTTCTGCTGTTTTTTCACAGCATCTGTAATATCAAGAACAAAGGACAGATATCCCCCCTCATGATGTCCTACGTGAACACCATTAACGTAGATATCTGCCACCTGATCCACTGCGCCAAAATGAATCAAAACTCTCGGTAATGCAAACTCCTTTGGCAGTTCAAAATTATTCTCATATGTTAAATGCCCATCCCAGTTTTCATCAAGAACCTCTTCCCTGGCCTCGTAGGAAGACAGCTTTGCCTCAGGGGCATAGGGCACATTTATCATGTGACCATTGCACTGCCACACTCCATTAAGGCTCTTTATTCTCTCACGTGCAAACTGGGGCTCCATGTGGGCTTCAATTATTTTATCTACTAATTCAATCTCCATGCTTCCCTCTACAAAAATTTCTCAAATTCCTTCTCTGGTAAAGGTTTTGAATAGTAATATCCCTGGATATAATCTCCTCCAAGCTCTACTATTCTCTTAACCTGTTCCTCGTTCTCCACTCCCTCTGCAACAGTCTTAAGCCCCATTAATTTAGCTAGCTGCATTGAGAATTTCAACACATTTTTCTCTGAATCCGGGTCATCATTTCTGATAAGACTCATGTCAAGCTTCATAACATCAAGGGGCAAAATGCTTAAGGCCTGCATTGATGAATACCCTGACCCAAAATCATCCAATTCGATTTCAAAGCCTGCATCATGAAGCTTTCCAATTATTTCCTTAATTGCATCAAGATTATCTGAATATGCCGACTCTGTAATCTCTATGTGAAACAGCGAATGCTCCAGATTATACTTATCTGCTATGGCAATCAGCTTCTCCGCAAGATTAGAATCATCAAAATCCCTTCTGGAAATATTTATTGATATTGGAACAAGCTGCCTGCCCTCATCCTTCCATCTTTTCTGGGTCCTGCAAACCTTTTCCCATACATAAAAGTCCAAAGTGGTAATAAAACCAGTCTGCTCAAATATTGAAATAAACTCCGACGGACTTAGAAAGCCCAGCTCTGAATTATTCCACCTTATCAGAGCCTCTGCACCACTGGTACGTTCACTCTCAACATCCACCTTAGGCTGATAATAAATCTCAAATTCCTCATCTTTTACTGCCTTCCAGGAAGTCTCTGTTATCTGCCTCTCCCTCATTAAGTCTTTTCTTAGAGTATCATCGTACTCTGTTATATATACGCCATATTTATACTTAATTTTCTGAATTCCTATTATAGCTCTGTCATACATGCTTCTCGAGGTAAGAGTATCTTTTTCCTTCACAAAATATACTGCATTTTTAAGCACTACTCCCGGAATTGGAAATTCAATTCCCATGTCTGGCAGTATATCATTCTGATAAATAAAGAAATTCTCCGGCACAGATACAAGGCTTGCAATTTTGTCTCCCTCAATTCGCCCACTAAACAAAATATTTCTGACCTTAGCCGGCTCCTCTCTGGCTAGAATTTTCAGGATTTCATTGCCTATCTTGTAGCCGTACTTCTCATTTATTATCTTCAGACCAAAAATGTCTGTAACCATCATGCAAAGCCTCTCCTGGGGATGAGAAATAATATACTCGTCCGCCTTGTTAAAGAAAAATTCCTTAGTATAGAGGCCTGTTAGCGTATCCTTCTCCAGGGTATTAAGAAGCGCAGTAGACTCACGAAGCTGAATAAAGCTCTTAACACGATTCAGTACAATGTCAGGATTATATGGCTTAAGAATAAAGTCAGAGGCCCCAAGCTCAAGGCATGTAACCTCAATACCTGATTTGTTATTCTCAGTATAGCTTCCAGAGGAAACAATTATGGGTATGTTGCTATACTGGCGGACTCTCTTCATATTCTTGATAAGCTCACGGCCATCCATCACCGGCATATTCAAATCAGCCATTACTACAGCAATATTATGGTAATTCTCCTCCAGTACCTTAAGGGCCTCTATACCGTTTTTGGCTGTAAGGACTTCATACTTCTTCTCTAAAATTCCTGATAGCTTATCACGATACTTCTTCTTATCTTCGACAATTAATACCTTACGGCCAGATGTATAGAAGGAATACTCTGTGTTTTTCTCACTGCTTACATCTGCATATCCCAGAACTGCCTTGTGAAGCTCGCCCACACCTTCAAGATTAACCACCTTGAACCTGAAATACTTCTCTATTCCATTACGTTCAAGACGATATTCATGAGAATAAGCCAACTGATCCTTCAGCTGCTCCTTCAGAAATGCATATCGCGTAATCTCATACATCTGATCCTTATCCTTTTCAGAAACAATCTTGTCAATATATGAAATAATGGTTTCTGAATATTTTAGCTTAGCATTTTCTATCTCTGAAAAGGCCTCTTTTATATCTCCACTTAATCTGTATGGGATAACCAAATCCTCATCAAAATCCACATAATAGATTGCCGTATAATTGCCTGACAGACACTTAAGCAAATCTTCTTCTGTAATCCTTCCCCTTATTTCCTCTTCTGTCATACCCTTCTCCATAATTCCACTTATCCAAACTTTACTAATTCTATATACAAATTTCTACATATAGGTTAATTGTATCAAAACGTAAACTAATATGCTATATTCTTTAAATAAATAAATTCTTAATTCTAACGCTCGTTAGGTAATAATTCACCTGCTCCTAAGATAAATTGCAAAAAAATAGATAGCCTGGAAATTCAGGCTATCTATTAATATATCGTTTTATCTTCTATTAGATTTTATTCTACATCCTGTAAAGCGGCAATGCCTTCTTCACCAGTACGAACCTTAACAACCTGAGCCACATCGTATACGAAGATTTTTCCGTCTCCAATATGACCTGTGTAAAGTGTCTTCTTTGCTGTTTCAATAACCTTGTCTACAGGAATCTTGCTTACAACAACCTCAACCTTAACCTTTGGAAGAAGTGTTGCGTCCAGCTCAGCACCACGATATCTGTCGCCGGCACCCTTCTGAACACCACAACCCATAACCTGAGTTACTGTCATACCTGTTACACCAAGGTCATTCATTGCCTTACGAAGCTTGTCATATCTTGAAAGCTTAGCCACAATAACAACCTTGTAGATTCCAGTTGACTGTGGAGCAAATGTATTGTCAACAACCTTAACTGCTGCATCTTTCTGTACTTCAGTAGCTGTTGTGTACTCATCATTTCCAAGGTCTGTGTTCTCATTTACATCCATGATGTCACCAGAAATATCCATGATTGAGAATCCTGCATATGCTGATGGAAGTCCATGCTCTGTTGCATCAAGACCTGTAATTTCCTCTTCATCTGTTACTCTAAGACCAATAGTTTTCTTAATTGCAAAGAATACAATTGTGATAGTTACAACTGTCCAGGCAGCTGTTGCACCCATACCTACAAACTGAAGACCTAACTGCTCAAATCCACCGCCGTAGAAAAGACCTTCCTTAATTCCTGCTGACGCAAATCCTGGAGCTGAAGCAGTTGCAAAGAAACCAACTGAAATTGTACCCCAGATACCGTTGAACATATGAACTGCTACAGCACCAACCGGATCATCAATGTGAAGAATATTATCAACAAACCAAACTCCAAATACTACAAGTAATCCACCAACTGCACCAATGATTGCTGCACCGGCACAATCTGTAACGTCACAAGGAGCTGTAATTGCTACAAGTCCGGCAAGTGATGCGTTAAGACACATTGAAACATCTGGCTTTCCATATTTTACCCAGGTAAATACAAGACAAACTACTGTTGCTACTGCAGGTGCAACTGTTGTTGTAAGAAGGATTGAACCTAATGTATCAATGTCTGTTGCAGCAGCACCGTTAAAGCCGTACCAGCCCATCCAGAGAATGAATACACCAAGTGCACCAATTACAAGGTTGTGACCTGGAATAGCATTAACCTTTGTGATTTTTCCTGATTTATCCTTTGTAAACTTACCAATACGAGGTCCAAGGATTGCTGCACCAATAAGAGCACAGATACCACCAACCATATGAATACAGTTAGAACCTGCATAATCATGGAATCCCATCTTAGCCAGGAATCCATCCCCCCAGGTCCAATGAGCTTCGATTGGATAAATAAGACCTGAAATAATAGCTGAGTATACACAGTATGAGATGAACTTTGTTCTCTCTGCCATTGCTCCGGAAACGATTGTTGCTGTTGTTGCACAGAATACTAAGTTAAATACGAATCCTGAATAACTGAAGTTAGCATAATCTGTAAATACACCGAATCCTGGAGTTCCCATGAATCCTAAGATATCACTCTTGCCCTCTCCTGCTGCAAGCATAAGAGAAGCTCCAATTAAGAACCACATTAATGTACCAATACAAAAATCCATAAGGTTCTTCATTATAATGTTTCCAGCATTCTTTGCTCTGGTGAAACCACTTTCTACCATTGCAAAACCTGCCTGCATCCAAAATACTAATACGGCTCCGATAAGAAACCAGACGCCATAGACGTTGTCAGTTATAACCTGCATAATTTCTTCTGTCATAACCATTCCTCCTTTTGTTTCATATTAAAAGAGACACCTCCCTTGGCGTCCACAGCTTCGTGGTTCTAAGAAAGATGTCTCGGTTTTTCCTTTTGTATTCCTTTTATTGGTGCTTTATAAGCAATTTATTATACTTCGAAGATAAGATCTCCGTAGCTTGGCATTGGCCATACTTCCTTGTCAACAATCATCTCAAGCTTGTCAACCGGAGTTCTAAGAGCCTCCATGGCAGCCTTAACTTCATCTCTATAGAATGCTGCCTGTGCTGCTCCTTCTTCCATAGCTCCACCCTGTGCTGTTACATCCTGTAACTTGGCAAGTGCAACCTTTGTCTCTGAAAGAAGTGCTGATGTCTCGATAAGAAGCTCCTTCTGAACAGATGTATCTGCCTCTGGGCAGGCATCCTGAACTGATGCAAGCGATGTTGCAAGTCCTGTTGTGTAATCGATAACTGCCGGAATAATCTGCTTTCCTGCAATATCAATCATAGCCTTAGCTTCGATATTAATTGTCTTAGCATATGTCTCGTACTCAATTTCAACACGGCTCTCAAGCTCTGCCTTAGTGAATACGCCATATTTCTCAAATACTGCAACTGACTTTGGATCAATGTATGCTGGAATAGCATCAACCATTGACTTGATGTTTGGAAGACCACGCTTAGCTGCTTCCTCTACCCACTCATCTGAGTATCCGTTACCATTAAAGATAATTCTCTGATGCTCAACTGCGTATTTCTTAATGAGATCATGTACAGCCTTGTCAAAATCATCTGCCTTCTCAAGTACATCACAGGCATCTGAAAATGCCTCAGCTACGATTGTGTTAAGTACGATATTTGGCTGAGCAACTGAATCCTGAGAACCTACCATTCTGAACTCGAATTTGTTACCTGTAAAGGCAAATGGTGATGTACGGTTACGGTCTGTTGCGTCCTTCATGAAGTCTGGAATAACCTTAACACCTGTCTCAAGCTTCTCTCCCTCTAATGAGTGAGTTGCTGATCCTGTATTGATAAGCTGCTGGATTACATCCTCAAGCTGATCTCCTAAATAAACTGAAAGGATTGCTGGTGGAGCCTCGTTTGCTCCAAGTCTGTGATCATTTCCTACGTCTGCAGCTGAAGCTCTAAGTAATGCTGCATGCTCATCTACTGCCTTAAGGAGACATGTAAGAACAAGTAAGAACTGAATGTTCTCATGTGGTGTAGCACCTGGATCAAGTAAGTTGATTCCATCATCTGTACAGATTGACCAGTTGTTGTGCTTTCCTGAACCGTTAACACCTGCGAATGGTTTCTCATGAAGTAAGCACTGAAGACCATGACGACCTGCCACCTTCTTAAGTGTCTCCATTGTAAGCTGGTTGTGATCAACAGCTACGTTACACTCTGCATAGATTGGAGCTAACTCGTGCTGTGCTGGAGCAACCTCATTATGCTGTGTCTTAGCTGATACTCCAAGCTTCCAAAGCTCAATGTTAACATCCTTCATGTATGCTGCAATTCTCTCACGAATTGCTCCGAAGTAATGGTCATCCATCTCCTGACCCTTAGGAGGCATTGCTCCGAAAAGTGTACGGCCTGTGAAGATAAGGTCTTTTCTCTGTAAATACTTCTCACGGTCTACAAGGAAGTACTCCTGCTCAGGTCCAACTGAAGGCTTAACCTTCTTAGATGTTGTATTTCCGAAAAGTCTTAATAATCTAAGTGACTGTTCATTGATTGCTTCCATTGATCTCATAAGAGGTGTCTTCTGATCAAGAGCCTCTCCTGTGTATGAACAGAAGGCTGTTGGAATACAAAGTGTTGCTCCTGCTGCATCCTGTCTTACGAATGCCGGTGAAGAACAATCCCATGCTGTATATCCTCTTGCCTCGAAGGTTGCTCTAAGTCCACCTGATGGGAAAGATGAAGCATCAGGCTCACCTTTAATTAACTCTTTTCCTGAAAAGCTCATTAAGACTTTGCCGCTTGGCATTGGTGATGTAATAAATGAATCATGCTTCTCAGCTGTTACTCCGGTAAGTGGCTGGAACCAGTGTGTATAATGAGTAGCACCCTTCTCAATAGCCCATTCCTTCATCTCATGTGCAATTACATCTGCAGTAGCAAGGTCAAGCTCTTTTCCTTCGTCTAATAATTCATGTAACTTCTTGTAAGTTCCCTTTGGAAGACGCTCACGCATTACTGCGTCATTAAATACGTTTTCGCCAAAAATGTCTGCTACGTTAAATCTTTCGCTCATATCCATTTTCCTTTCTCATATCCCTGATTGTCTTGAACAAGCTATGTCGTATTAGATATAACAAAAAAGGCGCACCAACCACATGTTGGAACGCCTTCGTTCAAAATCATTATTTGCTTGCATTTAAGATAAACCAACAACTTAAAAAATGCAAGTGCAAATCTATTATTTTTTACATATTTGTAATATTTTACTTGAAGAAATTAATCTTATAAAATAAATTTTGTAAAAATGTGTCAAAAACTTTTTTTGTAAAATTAAATAGGTGAAATCTCAAATAACAAATCACCGTAAGATGGCATTGGCCACATTTCCTTGTCCACAATCATCTCAAGACGGTCAACAGGAGCTCTAAGTGCTGCCATGGCTGTAGTAACTTCATCATAGTAGTACTTAGCCTGTTCTCTTCCCGGTTTCATAGACTTAGCCTGGGCTGTAACATCCTCAAGCTTGGCAAGGGCAACCTTAGTGTCTGACAGCAGATTACTTGTCTCAAGAAGCAGCTCTGTCTGAACGCTTACATCAGCCTCAGGACATGCTGTTGTCACTGCATTAACTGAGCTGGCAAGAGCTGTAGTATATCTGATTACAGCCGGAATAATATGCTTTCCGGCAATATCAATCATGGAAAGTGCCTCAATATTGATTGTCTTGGCATAGGTCTCGTACTGAATCTCTGCACGTGACTCAAGCTCAAGCTTATCAAAGACCTTGAACTTTTCAAAAAGCTTAACTGACTTCTCATCCAGGTATGCAGGTATTGCATCTACCATAGACTTAATGTTTGGAAGACCTCTTCTTGCTGCCTCCTCTACCCACTCCTCTGAGTATCCGTCGCCGTTGAAAATAATTCTCTGGTGCTCTGTGGCAAATCTCTTGATAATATCATGAACTGCCAGATCAATATCCTTGCTCTTTTCCAGCTCATCGCAAACCTCACTGAAGGCCTCAGCCACAATTGTGTTAAGGACTACATTGGCAGGGGCCACAGAATCCTGTGAGCCTACTGATCTGAACTCAAATTTGTTACCTGTAAAGGCAAATGGTGATGTACGGTTACGGTCTGTGGCATCCTTCATAAAGTCAGGAATTGTGCTTACTCCTGTCTCTAATCTCTCTCCTGAAATACTATGTGTAGCATTACCAGTTGCAACAAGCTGCTCAATTACATCCTCAAGCTGCTCTCCTAAGAAAACAGATAGAATAGCAGGAGGTGCTTCGTTGGCACCAAGTCTGTGATCATTTCCCACGTCCGCTGCAGAAGCACGAAGAAGGGCTGCATGCTCATCTACCGCCTTAAGGATACAGCATAACACAAGAAGGAACTGAACATTCTCATGTGGTGTATCTCCCGGATCAAGAAGGTTAATTCCATCATCTGTACAAAGGGACCAGTTGTCATGCTTTCCTGAACCGTTTACTCCTGCAAATGGCTTCTCATGGAGAAGACAGTGAAGATTGTGACGGCTTGCCACCTTCTTGAGGGTCTCCATAACAATCTGATTGTGGTCTACTGCAACATTACACTCTGCATAGATAGGTGCAAGCTCATGCTGTGCTGGAGCAACCTCATTGTGCTGTGTCTTGGCAGAAACACCAAGCTTCCATAACTCCTTATTAACATCGCTCATATAGTCAGCGATTCTTTTTCTAATGGTTCCAAAGTAGTGGTCATCCATCTCCTGACCCTTTGGAGGCATTGCTCCAAACAGGGTACGACCTGTAAAGATAAGATCCTTTCTCTGAAGATACTTATCCCTGTCTATAATAAAGTACTCCTGCTCCGCACCCACTGAAGGAGTAACCTTCTTGGAGGTAGTATTACCCAAAAGTCTGAGAAGTCGTAGAGACTGCTCGTTAATTGCCTCCATTGATCTGAGAAGTGGAGTCTTCTGGTCAAGAGCCTCACCTGTATATGAACAGAACGCTGTTGGAATACAAAGAATGGCACCTGCTGAATCCTGTCTTACAAAGGCAGGTGAAGTACAATCCCACGCTGTATATCCTCTTGCCTCGAAGGTTGCCCTAAGCCCGCCTGAAGGGAAGGATGAAGCATCCGGTTCACCCTTGATAAGCTCCTTACCTGAAAAGCTCATAAGCACCTTGCCATTAGACATTGGGGCAGTGATAAATGAATCATGCTTCTCAGCAGTAAAACCTGTAAGTGGCTGGAACCAGTGTGTATAATGTGTGGCACCCTTCTCTATTGCCCATTCCTTCATCTCATGGGCAATAACGTCTGCTGTTTCAATGTCAAGCTCCTTGCCCTCCTCCAGCAGCTCGTGCAGCTTCTTGTAAGTTCCCTTTGGAAGACGCTCTCTCATAACAGAGTCATTAAATACGTTCTCTCCAAAAATATCAGCTACGTTGTAGTATTCCTTTTCGCTCATATTAATTCCTTTCCCATAATCCATGTCATTCACGAATCAGCCGTGATTTTATTAATAATATTAAGCCCGGAATACCTATTCTGTCAATTATCGGGTACATTATCTTTTCTTTATTAAGATATAAGAATAGCTTATATATGCCATTCCATATATAAGCTATTAATATATATAAGTTATTAAATTATAATTTTTGTATTATTATTTTTTGAATTATTATTTATTGTAGTTTTTATGAATATGACCTCTGCATTGAAGACTTGCTCTATCCTTCCAGCATATACTTCTGGCTCTATTGTAATAGAAATTAATACTAAACTGATCTGCACATAAAAAGGCAACACCTCTGGAGTTAATTATATGCCCATCAACGTCGCAGGTTTTTGTATAGATTTCGTTTCCAAAATAGTTAGTACTAATGAAGTTATTAAATCCTCCGGATGCATACTCTCCCTTGTCCAGCACATTATTGGCAAGCACTGAATGGCGCATTGCAAGCCATCCATCTTCAAAATCTCCAAGCCTTGCATCTATAGGCTTTTCACCGTTGGCCGGAACATAATTATTATGGATATACAGACCATCTGTCTCACCCACAACTGAGAAAAGACCTGCTGCACTATGATAGAGATTTGTATTCTTTATCTCACAGTCTCTGGCCGCACCGCAGTCATACATCTTCATCCACATGGAATTCTTATTCTCCCCCTTTTGTGGCTTAGGAAGCTCTTTTTGCTGGAAGGATATCTTATAGTAGGCAGCCTTAGAAGGAATACTGTAATATTCTCCAACACCCTGCCATCTATCAGTTTTTATCAGCTTTTTATTCTTGTCAAACCAGCAGATATCGTAGAGCTGGGCTGAAGCATTATTCCAATACCAGTATCGTCCGTAATGCTTCCCCCTGGCTGCTGAGGCCATAAAGTATCCGTCCTTCTTTATGTTGGCAGGAATCTTTATATACGACTTTGTGCTTATCCAGTTAGCATTCTTGACTACCTTACCCTTTGAATTTAATCGGCCCTTTACCATGTCGCCATACTTTATGGCTCCAGTCCTGCTATCAACATCTGCAGAAGTCCCGTCCGCCGTAATGAAATACCCCGCCGCATAATTTGCACTGTTTATCTGAACAGAACAGTTGACAGCTTTTCTTCCAAATTCAGCAAAGCGGTATTCTTCAATAAACTTATCCTCATTTACTTTGCCATTTGCTAAATAATCCTGATAACGCTCACCGTAATACTTATCTATAATCAGATGAGAGTTCCTGCAGTAATTCTTATAGTCATTTGAGGGAACCCCAAACTCAAAAATGTGAAATTCACACTTAGTAGCATCTGATGCACTTATATTATTTGGCAGATGTTCAGGATACATCATATGAAGCTCTGAGCCCTTTGGAAATTCTATTGTCATATCACTTGGTACATAGTAATGATAGCCTGTAGTATATGCACTGGCATAGAATTTCATCTTTGGAAAACGCACATAATTGTAGCCCTTCTTTTTGGCATAAGTAATGGCGCCAAATATTGCCTTTAATGTCTTTTCATAGTTTGTTGAAGAAAAAGTATAGCCCTCTTTTGTTTTAAAACTCTTGGGCACATTATATATTTTCTTTTTTGTATTCTGAGTCTTAACCTTAAGTACAAAAGAATCTTTGATTTTTGTTCCTCTCAGGGTAGCTGTTATCCTTGTGGTTCCTGCCTGCTTTGCAATTATCAGCCCGTCATATATATCAGCTACTTTTTTATTGCTGGAGCTCCAGACAATATCATAATCTCCATTTGCCTTGCCGGTGGTCTTAAGGGGATAAGGAAAAGCTGTAAGCGGATACTGCTTGCCCTTAAGCATTGTAGCTCTCTTATTGGTAATGTGAAGGGATTTATAGCCGGCATTTGATACCTTCCTGTCAGGCACCGGATTAAAATTGGCAATTCCAACATATTTTGTCTTGCCGGAAACTGTCTTAATCTTATATACGCCTGCCTTCTTCTTAGACAAATCCTGTTGAACCAATCTTCCCTTAGAATCCAAGGTCCATGCATCAGCACATCCAAGCCCAACTATACCATCTGCACCTGTAAGCTTTGACTTAATATTTTTCCATACATTACTTCTCTTGTAGTCCGCCCTAAGCTGCCTTGCAGTTCTTGCGCCTTTGTAGATTTTCAGTTCTTTTATTTTGTGATTGGAAGTAACAACAATTTCAGAAATTGCATAGCGATAATATTTGTATGCACTATTCTTATTGTCAAGAATAAGATTTGATGCAGTTCCATTGACTCTTGTATAGCTCTTTGAATTTGTATAATCTGTGGAAACTGCTACAAATACATCCTTGGACGGCATTTTCTCGTAAGCATACATGCCATCCTTGCGCAAATAATTTGAATTAACATTTATCCAATGACTCTGATAGGGATCCTTAGAAGCACGCTCAAGCCTCACATTATATACACCATTGGAAAAAGACAGATTAAAGGCTTCAATGGGACTTGGCTCAATCCATGAAGGAATATATGAATAAAAAACCGGGTATTTTTCTCCCAGTTTTTTCTCATTATAATCTACTATCATCTCAATAGTTTCATCCCAGTTTCCACCCAATTTGATTCTTGTCCTGTCGTCTCCTACAAAATATTGAGGCGCACTTTTACAAACCTTCAGGCCTTTAACCGTTTTTCCTGTAACCAGATCCTTAACTTTTCCTTTTACCACCTTATAATGATGTAGCAAATTCTTTTTGGAATCATCCTTTTGGGTGGATACATCCTTCAAATCAGTCCCATCCCAGCTATTATCACAGAATGTTCCTGCTTTGTTTATATCCTTTTTTGACTTGGCACTTACCTGCGTAGTGCTTTGTGATACAATAATTGACAATACTAGTAGAAGTGAAATTGCCTGTCTTATCTTTTTTCCCATAATTTTCTAATTTCCTTTACCCAATAATCCTATCTCACATTTATATTGCTTTCCACTATACAATTTTGAATTTGCTCACATGGAATCATCACACTATACTTAAAGCCTCCAAATATATTGGTAGAACCTCCAATATTCATTCCTACTAATTGCATTTCACTGTTGAATACTCCAGCTCCGCTAAAGCCTTCCGCAGTAAATGCACTGTGTCGGATTACCTGACTTTCTCCAAACTTGTCATTTGTAACAAAAGGTACCAATTCATCATTTTTAATTCTACCTGTACTTTCATAAAAATACTCCATTTTATCAGCGTATGTTCCAACTGCTATAATTAAGTCATTCTTTGATGGATTTTCTTGTGATATTTCTGCAACTGATAATTCTTCCTCTGAATTAAAATGTACAATTGCCAAATCTTCTTTCTGATCAGTGTAGACCACATGAGCCTCCGCAAGGGCGTCATAATACTCCTGCGAGGTAATCCTAAGATTATGCTCCTTTCTGTATTCCTCTTTATCTGGATCGTACACTGTTCTTACCAGGAACTTAGTTTTCTCTTTATCTACCACATGAGCCGCTGTAAGTGCATAATAGCCATATTGGTCTTTTCCTATTACAATTCCACTTGCACCTACACTATAGCTCATTAATTCTTCATCAGTTTCTGTTGCACTTATAACGCATATATTCATGCTTTTTTTGTTTTCCATTTCCTTTTTCATACTATCATATGCTTCATTTCCCTTATCGTTGGTGCAGCCACAAAGTGTCAAAGTACTTATAACTAACATTACTATAAACTTTTCTATTTTTCTCATTATGGCTCCTTGTTATCAAAAATCTTATACTTAATATAATAACTTACTATTATATAATTTCAACCGCTTATTGTAACCGAAATATTACTCAACAAATAAGATTACACTTTATTCTCTAATATATTTTATCAGTATCACATAAGTGTGTACAATCGCCTTCTTTAAGAGTCATTTTTCAGCATCTTTTCATATCTAGCAATCCCAAAGTTAATACTTTCCTATAAAACAAAAAAATACAGGGATAAACACAATGCTTATCCCTGTATAATTCGTCAATAATTCAGATATTAGATTATTTGAATTAAGCCTTTCCAACTGATCCAAATAATTCCATTTTCTCCTTAACAGTTGCTCTGATAGCATCTGCTCCTGGAGCAAGAAGCTTACGAGGATCAAATCCCTTACCCTCTAAGTCTTTTCCAGCTTCGATATATGTACGAGTAGCTTCTGCAAATGAAAGCTGGCACTCTGTGTTAACGTTAATCTTAGAAACTCCAAGATCGATTGCCTTCTTAATCATATCCTCAGGGATACCTGTACCACCGTGAAGAACTAATGGCATAACACCTGTCTGCTGCTGAATAGCATCAAGAGTCTCAAAGCTAAGTCCAGCCCAGTTCTCTGGATACTTTCCGTGGATGTTACCGATACCGGCTGCAAGCATATCAACGCCAAGATCAGCTACCATCTTACACTCTGCTGGATCAGCGCACTCACCTGCACCAACAACACCGTCTTCTTCTCCACCGATTGAACCAACTTCTGCCTCGATAGACATTCCCATTGCATGAGCAACTGCTACTAACTCTTTTGTCTTAGCAACGTTCTCATCGATTGGATAATGTGATCCGTCAAACATGATAGATGTGAATCCGGCCTTAATACACTTGTAGCATCCTTCGTATGAACCGTGGTCTAAGTGAAGTGCTACAGGAACAGTGATTCCAAGCTCCTCGTCCATAGCCTTAACCATAGCAGCTACTGTCTTGAAACCTGTCATGTATTTACCAGCACCCTCAGATACTCCAAGGATTACAGGACTGTTTAACTCCTGTGCTGTTAAAAGAATAGACTTTGTCCACTCTAAGTTGTTGATGTTAAACTGACCAACTGCGTAGTGTCCTTCTTTTGCTTTCTTAAGCATTTCTGTTGCAGAAACTAACATTTTTCTTTCCTCCTATAAATAAAAGTCATGTTGATTATATTACAATTTACCTTAAAAATAAAGTAAATTTTGATTTTACCTCATAATAGTAATCTTGCGGTTAAGATTTTTGATGACCAAATCATCGTGTTCTCCACCAAATTCTCCATCCAAAGTCCATGGAATCTTGTACTTGGACATAATATGTATATTATCTGTCTTAAAGGAATAAATCATATCCGTATCATCCTTTAAGTTGGTAAGGCTGGCAATAATCTCATTAAACTCAATAGGGTTCTTAGGTGATTTGATAAGTGTAACCTCAAATACTCCATCATCAAGCTCAACGTTATCTCCTGTCATTCCCTTAAAGCCACCAACTGAGATAGAATTGGTAATCATTCCAAAGATAAACTTGTCCTGGAAATGAATTCCATCGTGTTCCACCTGCATAATATGGGATGGAATATCATGAAGCTGCTTGGCGCCCTCAAGAATATATGCTGCATGTCCTAAGATATTCTTCAGATTCTGCTTTGTCTGATATGAAACTGCTGTAAAAAGTCCAAAAGCAGCAACATATACAAAGGTATCTCCGTTGAAGTATCCTACATCACATGAAAATGGCTCTCCATTAACAGCCCTGTCAGCAGCCTTAACCATATCCTTTGGAATGCCAAGTGAATTAGCAAAATCATTGGTAGATCCTGCAGGAATATAGCCAATTGGCTTCTCTGCTCCACTCTCCATCATTCCTGTTACGACTTCGTCTAATGTTCCATCTCCCCCGCTACATACAACAAGATCGTATCCTGCTGCCTCTTCACGCACCTTGCGCGTAGCATCGCCCTGTGCCTGAGTTGTATATATTGTAACCTCATAGTCTGCTTTAACCATAATGTCGACAATGTCAACAAGACAGTTTTTTATTAATCCTTTTCCTGAACGTGGATTAAAAACAAACAATAATTTCTTACTCATATAACACCTCTAAATCTATGCCTCAAGAAACTTTGCCATTGCCTCAATGGCCTCCTCAGCATCATTTCCTTCCGCTTCTATTAATAAATCTTTTCCAGACTCTATTCCAAGTCCCATAACACCCATAATACTCTTGGCATTTACAGTCTTATTATCCATGCTGATTATAATCTTACTTGAAAATTCGTTGGCTTTACCTACAAGCTCTGCCAATGGTCTTGCCTCAAATACCTTTGTTACCTGAACGTTAATTGTCTTGGTCATGGTTTCTCTCCTCTCAATCCCTCTGCTATTGCTGCTAATTTTCTAAGTCTGTGATTGACACCAGATTTGCCGACAGGCGGATCCAGATAAGCACCCAGCTCCTTAAGAGCTGCCTCTGGATATTCCAGTCTCAGCAGAGCCATCTCCCTAAGACTGTCAGGCAATTCATCAAGCCCCATGGTGTCCCTTATCAACTCAATGTCATTTACCTGTTTAACTGCTGCATTAACGGTCTTATTAATATTAGCAGTCTCACAATTAACCTGTCTGTTTACGGAATTACGCATCTCTTTTAGAATTCTGACATTCTCAAGATTCATAAGAGCTACGTAGGCTTCCATAATATTAAGAGCATCCACTATCTGTGACCCTTCCTTAAGGTATAACACAGAATGCCCCTTTCTTTCAACATATTTTCCTTCAACCTCGAAGCAACTAAAAAGCATCTGGAGCTTATGGGCAAGTTCCTCTGAGTGACACACTATCTCAAAATGATATGCCTTATTGGGATCACTAATTGATCCACTGGCTATAAATGCCCCTCTTATGTATGCTCTTTTACAACAGGTACGCTCCAGTAAAGTAGACTTATTTATAGCCTTTTCTATCTTTTGCTTATTCTCCTGGGAAAGTGGCTTCGATACATCTATTGAAAATGCTCTGCTGACAAGCAACGCATATTTTTCTATTAATTCCGGATTGTCAGTATGCCTTACTATACCTGCAATTTCGGCAATCTGGCAATGTCTGTTTTTACTAAACTGCCGGCACAGCTCATCCTTAACTTCTTTGGAGAACGACATTCTACTTTCCTCTCAAGGCATCTTTTTCTATATCACGATGCTCTATTTTTAATCCATAGCTTTTCTTTCCATCAAGTCTCTTGTACAGCTCATTGGCAAGGGTTACTGAGCGGTGTTTTCCGCCTGTACAGCCAATTGAGATAACCAGCTGATTCTTGCCCTCAGATATATAATTGGGAATAAGAAAATCTATCATATCCTGAAGCTTATCCAGGAATTGATTGGCCTCAGGAAACTGAAGCACGTACTCCTGAATCTCCCTGTCATTTCCAGTCTTGGCCCTAAGCCCCTCCACATAGTATGGATTAGGCAAAAATCTCACATCCATTACAAGATCAGAATCCGATGGAATGCCATATTTAAATCCAAAAGACAGTATGGTAACAAACAGGTTCTTATAATCCTGATTCTCTATAAAAATCTTCTCAAGCTCCTGCTTAAGCTCCCTGGTAAGAAGCTGACTTGTATCAATAATAAAGTCTGCATTCTTCTTAAGATACTGTAAGCGCTTGCGTTCCATGTCGATGCCCTTTTGAACCCGGTCTGTACCCGAAAGGGGATGACTTCTTCTGGTCTCCTTGTATCTCTTGACCAGCACCTCATCTTCCGCATCAAGAAAAAGTATCTCATAGGCTACCCCTTTTTCCTCAAGGGTTCTAAGTGCTGCTGCAAGGTTATCAATACCCTCACGATTTCTAATGTCAATTCCTACTGCAACCTTCTCTATATCAGAGTTAAGGCTAGTAGTAAAATCAACAAGCTTTTCCAAAAGTGGAACCGGAAGATTGTCTATACAAAAGTATCCCATATCCTCCATCATCTTCATGGCTGTGCTCTTTCCGGCACCTGACATTCCTGTCATAATAACAAAACGCATTAAAACTCACCTATCATCTTTACTTCAGTTTCAAGTTCAACCCCAAACTCTTCCAATACTTTTTTCTGTACATCAGAAATAAGCTGTAGAATCTGCGCGGCAGTTGCATTTCCTCTATTAATAACAAATCCACAGTGCTTCTCCGAAACCTGTGCATCACCCACAGAATATCCTCTTAATCCGGCATCCTGAATAAGCTTGCCTGCAAAATATCCTTCCGGTCTCTTAAAGGTACTTCCGGCACTTGCAAATTCAAGTGGCTGCTTGTCAACTCGCTTGTCTCTAAGCTCTGCCATTACGGCTCTTATCTCCTCTTCCGGTCTGCTCTCAAGTCTTAGAACCGCCGAAAGAACTATATATCCCTTCTCCTGAATACAACTATGTCTATAGGACAAATCCAGCTCCTTCAGGGAGAGTGTCTTCTTCTGTCCTTCTGCTGTCAGCACCTCTACACTCTCGATAATATCCTTCATCTCTCCACCGTAGGCTCCTGCATTCATTACCACTGCACCACCCAGGCTTCCAGGAATTCCTGCTGCAAACTCCATTCCTCCAAGCTTGTTTGAAGCGGCCACATTAGCGGCCTTAGACAGCATTGCTCCCGCTGATACTCTTAGCCGGTTGCCCTCAACTGTTATTTCCTCTGCTTCTTTTCCAATCTCCAGCACTAAACCTGAGATTCCTTTGTCTCCCACCAGAAGATTACTTCCATTGCCGATTATTGTAACCGGAATACCAAACTCTCCTGCGGCAGCCATTATCTCCGAAATCTCATCAAGGGAAGGAGATACATACATCTCAGCCGGACCTCCTACTCGAAAGGTTGTATGCTTTTTCATTGGCTCATCTTTAAGAATCTCAATATCCTTAAAAGTCGCCTTTAGTCTATCGCAAAATTCACAATTCATTATTTATGTTTCCTTAATTTATGCTTCCTAATTTATGCTTCTAAATTTATGCGTCCTTTAAAAATGCCTTGTAACCTCTAAGGGCCTCATAAAGGTCAACTTTACTTATAATCTCCCATGGTGCATGCATGTTAAGCACTGGAACACCACTGTCAATTACCTCCATATCATAATTGGCCAGAATATATGCTATAGTCGAACCGCCTCCCTGGTCTACTTTTCCAAGCTCAGCTGTCTGCCATGCCACATCATTGTCATCCATGATTTTTCTAAGGTCTGCCATATACTCTGCATTGGCATCGTTGCAGCCCACCTTGCCTCTTGAACCGGTATACTTATTAAATACAAGTCCTTTTCCAAAAAAGGCAGTGTTTCTAAGTTCCATGGCTGATGAAAAAATTGGATCCATGGCTGCAGAAACATCTGATGATAAAACCCTAGAATTCTTTAGAGCTCTTCTAACCTTAAGTTCATTATAATCCCCGGTCAAATTAACAAGCTCCGCAACTGTGTTCTCAAAGAAGCGGGACTGCATACCAGAGGCTCCCATATTTCCAATTTCTTCCTTGTCAACCAGAAGACATACACTTGTGCGCTTTGGCGCCTCCATCTCAGCAACTGCCTTATATGATGGAAATGCACATACACGGTCATCATGACCATATCCCATTATCATACTTCTGTCGAGACCGTAGTCCCTGGCTTCACCTGCTGGAACAACCTCTATCTCCGCAGAGTACAGGTCATCTTCACTTATGTTATATTCCTTTTCAAGAATATTTATTATATTGGCTTTGACTTTTTCCTTGGCCCTGTCCTTCTCATCCATATCCTCTGATTCAGTAACAGGTATGGTTCCAATTAATATGTCAAGCTTTTCGCCCTCTATCACCCTGGCAGCCTTCTCTTCAAGCTGGTCACCTGCCAGATGAACAAGCAAATCGCTTACTCCAAATACCGGGTCTCCCGGATTATCTCCAATATTAACATTTATCTTGGTGCCATCCTTCCTGCATACTACTCCATGAAGTGCCAGTGGAAGTGTAACCCACTGATACTTCTTGATTCCGCCATAATAGTGGGTATCAAACATAGTAAAATCTGTCTTATAGTATGGATCCTGATAGATTGGCTCCTGCTTCAGATCCATTCTTGGCGAATCAATATGTGCCCCCAGAATATTCATTCCACTGTCAATGGACTCCTCTCCTATGACAAATAGAGCAAGTCCCTTACCCATATTGTTTGCCACGATTCTGTCTCCAGCCTTAACGCCCTTCCCTGAAGCGATAAGTTCTTCAATATCTACAAAGCCACGCTTAATGGCATCTGCATATAATTGGCTGGTGCATTCACGCTCGGTCTTGCAGCTTGAAATAAACTTTCTATACTCCTCTGCAAATTCAAATACCTTGTCTCTCATGTTACCTTCAGGGTATTTTTCCCATGCGTTTTTTCTTGCCATTTTATTCCTCCGTATTACTCTTGGTTAAATTGGCCTGTACTCTACGGTACAACTCCTGGGCTGCATTATAGCCCATCTTCTTTTGTCTATGGTTAACTGCGGCTGTCTCGCAGATAACTGCAAGGTTACGACCCGGACGAATTGGAAGAGAGTGACATACCACCTTGTTGCCAAGATACTCTATATATTCCTCCTCCAGACCAAGTCTGTCATAATCAGCTTCCTTCTTCCAGTCCTCAAGCTTGATAACCAGATCAATCTGCTGTCTCTCCTTAACACATTCAACACCATAAAGTGTCTTAACATCAATAATACCTATACCTCTAAGCTCGATAAAATGACGGGTAATATCAGGAGATGTTCCAATAAGTGTATTGTCGTTAATCTTACGAATCTCAACTACATCATCTGTAACAAGACGATGTCCTCTTCTAATCAGTTCAAGGGCAGCTTCACTCTTTCCAATTCCGCTGTCTCCTGTAATCATAAGTCCTTCACCATATACGTCAACAAGTACTCCATGTACTGTAATACAAGGTGCAAGCTGCTCTCCTAATGCATAAATAAGCTCAGCTACGAACTCAGAAGTTGGACGGTCAGTTCCTAAAACCGGAATTCCATGCTTATTAGCCTCTGCAAGCAAAATCTCGTCTGGTTCTAGATGTCTACAGAAAATTATACATGGGATGTCAAATTCCAAAATCTCTGAAAACCTCTTAGCACGCTCCTCCAGGCTAAGCTGCTGCATATATGCAAACTCTACATTACCAATAATCTGAACACGAGACTGCTCAAAATGCTCATAATAGCCCGTCAGCTGAAGGGCTGGTCTGTTAATATCACTGGTTGTAATCTTACGCGCCTTAAGATCAAGTTCATCTGTATAATTCTTCAGATCTAATAGCTCTAAAATTTTAGCTACGCTAACACTGGTTTTTCCGCCAATACCACTCATAGTATGACCTCCTCATCTTATAATTAGCTAAAATAGCCCATATGCAAGCATAGTATAGCACAATTTATTTATGAAAAAAAGCATAAACAGCTTCCGCTGCCTGCCTGTTCATTGACTCAGTACCTGCCAGATCCTCTACAGATGCTTCTTTTATCTTCTCCAGAGACTGATATCTTCTCATAAGTGCTTTTCTTCTTGCTGGTCCAATGCCCTCAATATCGTCAAGCACAGAGTGGGTCTGTGCCTTGCTTCTAAGAGAGCGATGATACTCTATGGCAAACCTGTGAGCTTCATCCTGAATTCTTGTAATCAGTTTAAAGCCCTCTCCATGCCTGTCAATTGGAATCTCCTCATTATTGTAATAGAGCCCTCTTGTTCTATGAAAGTCATCCTTAACCATTCCGCACACCGGGATGTTAAGCTTTAATTCTTCTAATACCTGAAGACAAACATTTACCTGGCCTTTTCCACCATCCATCATAATTATATCTGGAAAACGACTGAAACTGTCCTCCTGCTGATGCTCCATGCCATGTAGAAATCTTCTTGTAAGTACCTCGTGCATTGAGCCATAATCATCAGGCCCTGTAACTGTCTTAAGTTTAAACTTACGATAATCGCTTCTCTTTGGCTTACCCTTTTCATACACAATCATGGAACCAACTGTCTCAAAACCATTAATATTGGAAATATCGAAAGCCTCCATTCGATTGATACCTGTAAGTCCAAGTAATCCCTCTATCTCCTTTACAGCACCTATGGTTCGGCCTTCCTCCCTCTTAATTCTCTCCTTGTCCTGACTAAGTACAAGATTAGCATTCTTCTGGGCAAGCTCCACAAGTTTGTTTTTCATTCCCCTCTGTGGAATCCTGATAGAAACCTTTCGCCCTCTTCTTCCTGTCAGCCACTCCTTTAATACCTCCTGATCTTCTATTGAATCCTGAAGCATAATCTCCCTTGGTATAAATGGTGTTCCTGAATAAAACTGCTTGACGAAATTCGTTAAAATACTGCTCTTATCCTCATCTGAGCCTATTCGCACATGGAAGTGGTCTCGGCCGATAAGCTTGCCACTGCGCACAAAAAATACCTGAACTACCGCATCGGTGTCATCATTGGCAATAGCAATAATATCCTTGTCCTCTCCATCTGTATTGGTTATCTTCTGCTTTTGGGCAATCTGCTTTACACTATTAAGAAGATCTCTGTATTCAATTGCCTTTTCAAACTCCAAGTCCTCTGAGGCCTGGTCCATCTTCTGCTGAAGTTCTGTGATTACAGGCTTAAGATTTCCATTCAGAAAATCCAGTACTTTTTCAATCTGCCTGCCATATTCCTCCTTGGTAATGCACCCCTGGCATGGAGCACTGCACTGGTTAATGTGATAGTTAAGGCAGGGTCTGTCCAGCCCTATATCTCTTGGCAGCTTCCTGTTGCAGGTTCTTATTTTGTAAAGCTTGTTTATCAGGTCTACCGTATCCTTAACCGCACCGCCTGCAGTATATGGTCCAAAATATTTAGACTTGTCCTTTTTCATCTGTCTTGAAATAGTTACCCTTGGGAAGTCTTCTCCGAGGCTCACCTTAATATATGGATAAGTCTTATCATCCCTAAGCATGGTGTTGTACTTTGGCGTATGTTCCTTAATCAGGTTGCACTCCAGTACAAGGGCTTCAAGCTCTGAATCTGTAACAATATATTCAAAATGATGAATGTTCTCCACCATCTGTTTTTTCTTCAAACCCTCATTATGACTTGCCTGAAAATACTGATGCACTCGTTTGGTAAGGCTTTTGGCTTTACCAATATATATAATAGCATCTGTCTTATCATGCATAATATACACGCCGGGCTGATCTGGTAATTTTTTTAATTCCTCTTGTATATCGAACATTCTAATATTAATATCTCCCTTTTTGCTGAAATACCCACAAAAGCTTATGCCTTTGTGGGTATATTTTGTCTCTGATTAAGAACTCTTATTACTTTTCAAGATTAACCGCTGCTTCTTCCTTTTCCGGCATAAGATTAGCCAACTTTTTCTCTCCCTCATCCTCTGGTTCAGGGAGTCCCTTCATCTCGCGGAACATCTTCATGAATTCTTTTCCTGTAATTGTCTCCTTCTCATATAAGTACTCAGAGATTTTGTCAAGTATCTCTCTGTTCTCTTCAAGAAGTCTTGTGGCTTCGTTGTAGCTTGTTGTTATGATGTCCAGTACTTCCTTATCTATCTCTGCTGCTGTTGCTTCACCACAGATAAGTCCTGCACCTGCACTTAAATACTGATGCTCAACTGTTGCAAGACACATCATACCAAACTTATCAGACATACCATACATTGTTACCATTGCTCTTGCAATCTTTGTAGCGTTTTCAATGTCATTGGCAGCTCCGCTTGTTGCTGACTTAAACACAACAACTTCCGCTGCACGACCAGCCATATATGTCATAATTTTGGCAAGGAGCTCCTCTTTAGTCTCCAGATACTTCTCCTCCTCCGGAGTCTGAAGTGTATATCCAAGTGCTCCCATCGTTCTTGGAACAATAGTAATCTTCTGCACTGGTTCGGTATTCTTCTGAAGAGCAGAAACAAGGGCATGACCAACCTCATGGTATGCAACAATTCTTCTCTCCTTGTCACCCATAACTCTGTCCTTCTTCTCCTTACCACCAACGGCAACAAGCTCAAAGGCTTCGAAAAGGTCGGACTGGTTAACAAATTTTCTTCCATTCTTAACTGCGTTAATTGCAGCCTCATTAATCATGTTGGCAAGATCTGAACCTACAAGACCTGCTGTTGCAAGTGCAAGTGCGTCAAGATCAACTGTCTCATCCATCATAACGTCCTTAGAGTGAACCTTAAGTGTCTCAAGACGTCCCTTAAGATCTGGCTTGTCAACAATAATTCTTCTATCAAAACGACCTGGCCTTAAAAGTGCCTTATCAAGCACCTCTGGCCTGTTAGTTGCTGCTAAGATGAGAAGACCCTTGGATGTGTCGAAACCGTCCATCTCTGCAAGAAGCTGGTTAAGTGTCTGCTCTCGCTCATCGTTACCACCGCCATACTTACTGTCACGACTCTTACCGATTGCATCAATCTCGTCAATAAAAATAATACATGGCGCCATCTTCTGTGCTTCCTTAAAGAGATCTCTTACTCTCGAAGCACCTACACCAACAAACATCTCTACGAAATCAGAACCTGCAAGTGAGAAGAAAGGTACTCCCGCCTCTCCTGCAACAGCCTTGGCAAGAAGTGTCTTACCAGTTCCTGGAGGTCCTACTAAAAGAGCTCCCTTTGGAAGCTTAGCCCCAATTTCCTTATATTTCTTAGGATTATGAAGGAAATCAACAACCTCCTGAAGAGACTCCTTCGCCTCATCCTGACCTGCAACATCCTTAAAGGTAACACCTGTGCTCTTCTCTACATAAACCTTGGCATTGGACTTTCCAACACCCATTCCCATGCTTCCTCCCATTTTTCTTGCAAGGAATCCAAAGAGAATCCAAAGAACAACAAGAGGAATAATAAAGCTCAATATATTAAGTACTAAGGCTGATGTATTATCCGGAATAGTAGCTGAAAGCTCTATTGGCTTATTGTCAGAAGTCTTACTTGTCTTAATCTTCTTAATCAGCTCACTGTCATTGACAATTCCGGTGTAGTATCTTATCTCAAGCTTAGTCTGGTCCTTAACCAGTGTATAACTGATCTCATGAGTTCCAATCTCTACAGACTTAACATTGTTGTTCTCAAGCTGTGCCCAAAACTCATTGTAGGTTGTCTCCTTAGTACTGAGATCTGAGAACTTGTCTGTTACTAATGAAACAATAAAAAGTGCTATAAGGGATACAAGTATAAATCCCATTATCATCTGGCTGTTCTTATTGTTCTTGCCATTGTTGCCGTTATTATTGCCATTATTACCATTGTTATTGCCGTTATTGCGATTGTTGTTATTATTATAATTATTGTAGTTATTGTAATTGTTTGGTCCTTGGTTATCCATGAAATATCTCCTTACCATTAGCTTTTAGCCACCAATATAATATCCTTATTATATGTAAAAGAATTAACAAAATCAACCGATAATAAAAATAACATTATTTTCATATTGATTTTCAAAAAAAATTTTTGTATTATAATGTGTATGTTTTTTACAAGTAAACACAAGTACGAGAGGTTAAAACTACAGATATGCAAAAAATTGGATTTGACAACGACAAGTATTTGAAGATGCAATCCGAAAAGATTAAAGAGCGAATTGCCAACTTTGGTGGAAAGCTTTATCTCGAGTTCGGTGGAAAGCTATTCGATGATTTCCATGCATCAAGAGTTTTGCCAGGATTTAAACCTGACAGCAAGATTAACATGCTTACTCAGCTTAAGGATGAAGCTGAAATAGTAGTAGTAATCAATGCATCAGACATTGAGAATAATAAGGTACGTTCAGACCTAGGCATCACATATGATGTAGATGTACTTAGACTGATCGACGCATTTAGAAGCTACGGACTTTATGTCGGTAGTGTCTGCATGACCCGTTTCGCAGGACAGCCTAGTGCCGTTGCCTATCAGAAAAAGCTCGAATCTTTAGGCTTAAAAGTTTATCGTCACTATTCAATCCCAGGATATCCATCTAACATTCCTTTTATCGTTAGTGATGAAGGTTATGGCAAAAATGAATATATTGAAACAACCCGTTCCTTAGTTGTTATCACAGCGCCTGGACCTGGAAGCGGAAAAATGGCAACCTGTCTGTCACAGCTTTACCATGAATACAAGCGTGGAATCAAGGCCGGATATGCTAAGTATGAGACTTTCCCAATTTGGAATATCCCACTTAAGCATCCTGTCAACCTTGCATACGAGGCAGCAACAGCAGATCTTAATGATGTTAATATGATTGACCCATTTCATCTTGACGCTTATGGCCAGACAACCATCAATTACAACAGAGATGTTGAAATTTTCCCTGTTGTCAGCGCCATGTTTGAAAAGATTATGGGTGAATGTCCATACAAATCACCAACAGATATGGGTGTAAATATGGCAGGAAATGCTATAATAGATGATGAAGCAACTCGTGAGGCTTCAAAGCAGGAAATTATTCGCAGATATTTCCAGACACTTTGTCAGAAGAGACAGGGTAATGCAGATGACGAGCAGATTCTCAAGCTTGAGCTTCTTATGAAGCAGGCAGGAATCTCAGTTGCCGACAGACCGGTTGTTGCAGCTGCTAATATTAAGGCTGAGACAGAGGGCGAGCCTGCTGCAGCTATGGAATTGCCAGACGGAAGAGTTATTACGGGCAAGACAAGTGCTCTGCTGGGTGCTTCTTCAGCACTTCTTCTTAATGCATTAAAGTCACTTGCAGGTATTGATGATGAGGTTCGGTTAATCTCACCTGAGACAATTGAGCCAATTCAGGACTTAAAGATTAAACACCTTGGCAATAAAAACCCTAGACTTCACACTGACGAAGTTCTTATTGCACTTTCAATATGTGCATCAACAGATGAAGCTGCCAAGAAGGCTATTGAGCAGTTACACAATCTGAAGGGGTTGGATTTCCATTCAAGTGTTATCCTTTCATCAGTTGATATGAATGTCTTCAGAAGACTTGGCGTCAACGTAACCTGTGAGCCAACCTACGAGAATCAGACTTTATATCATAACTAGTTTTAACATCTTAATATAGAACTATTATTTTGGGCAATGGGGCCTCCTTAGGGGGATACCCGCCCTTTTTTTATTGCAAAAAACTTATTAACAAGAACAAAAGGAGGAATTATCATGTGTGTTAAATATGTATTTGTAACAGGAGGAGTTGTATCAGGCTTAGGAAAAGGAATAACTGCTGCTTCTCTGGGAAGACTGCTTAAGGCCAGAGGATACAAGGTAACAATGCAGAAGTTTGATCCATATATCAATATTGACCCTGGAACAATGAACCCAATCCAGCATGGAGAGGTATTCGTAACAGATGACGGTGCTGAGACTGACCTTGATCTGGGACATTACGAGAGATTTATAGATGAGTCCCTTACTAAAAACTCAAATGTTACTACAGGAAAAGTATACTGGTCTGTTCTTCAAAAGGAACGTCGTGGTGACTATGGCGGAGGAACTGTTCAGGTTATTCCTCATATTACAAATGAAATAAAGAGTCGTTTCTATAGAAATACTACTGAAGACAATCTGCACATCGCAATTATTGAGGTTGGTGGAACTGTAGGAGATATCGAGAGTCAGCCTTTCCTTGAGGCAATCCGCCAGTTCCAACAGGAGGTGGGACACGAGAATGCCATTCTTTGTCATGTAACTCTTATTCCTTATCTTAAGGCTTCAGGCGAGTTAAAGACAAAGCCAACTCAGCAGAGCGTTAAGGAGCTTCAGGGAATGGGAATCCAGCCAGACATTATTGTATGTCGAAGTGAGCAGGAGGTTGATCATGGAATCCGTGACAAGATTGCCCTCTTCTGTAATGTTCCAAAATCTCATGTACTTCAGAACCTTGATGTTGAATACTTATATGAGGCACCACTTGCCATGGAAGAAGAAAATCTTGCCAAGGTAGCATGCGAATGTCTTAACATTCCTTGTCCTGAGCCAGATTTGTCAGACTGGACACAGATGGTAGATGATCTTCGCCATGCAGACAAAGAGGTTAAGATTGCACTTGTTGGAAAATATACAGCACTTCACGATGCCTATATTTCTGTAGTTGAGGCTCTTAAGCACGGATGTATTCCTGAGCATGCTACTGTTGATATTAAATGGGTTGATTCAGAATTAGTTACCGATTCCAATGCCGCAGAAATTCTCGGAGATGTTCATGGAATTATTGTTCCAGGAGGCTTCGGTGACAGAGGTGTTGAGGGAATGATTTCTGCTGCCAGATATGCCCGTGAAAACAATATTCCTTATCTTGGCCTGTGTCTGGGAATGCAGGTATCAATCATTGAGTTTGCCCGTCATGTTGTTGGTCTTGAGGATGCTCACAGCATTGAGCTTAATCCTAGAACAAGTCATCCGGTTATCGCCCTTCTGCCTGATCAGAATGGTGTGACAGACCTTGGTGGAACCCTTAGACTTGGTTCATATCCATGTAGACTTGACAAGTCTTCAAAGGCTTATGAATTATATGGAACAGACCAGATTGCAGAGAGACATCGTCATAGATATGAAGTAAACAACGATTACCGTCAGCAGCTTATTGACTGCGGAATGAAGCTGTGTGGAACTTCACCAGATGGAAGAATTGTTGAGATGATAGAACTTCCGGAACATCCATGGTTTGTAGCAACCCAGGCTCATCCAGAGCTTAAGTCAAGACCAAATCGTCCACATCCACTATTCCACGGCTTCATCTCAGCAGCCTGTAATAAAATAAAATAAATACAAATAAAATACAAGATGTGCCACAGGGCACCACTAAAATAAGACCTATGGAAATCCAATCCACAGGTCTTATTTTGTTATTTACATATTCATTTATAAATTAAATGCATTTATAACAATTTACACTTCTTTGCAACTTTTACAATCAGATGTCCCTTTGGAATACTTCTAAGCTCCTCCTCTGTAAGTCCATTAAATATAAGTAGTGCAGCAAAGTAGAAAACAACTGCTACAATAATTGCAGGAATTACAGATATTCTCATGGAAAGTGTAACCGCATACAGGGCCTGATATGTTCCCCATGCTGCCAATCCCATAATTGCAGAGGCAAGAAGCGGAGAACCAAATGTTCGCTTAAATTCCTGCTTATATCCCAGCTCTCTTCCCACAAAGAACTGATTAAGAAAACTCAATACTCCTGAATAAACAAGATTAACAATGGCCACACTATATATACCTAAATTAGTAAACTTCAATAGACCAACTAAGATTACTGTCTGAATTACCAAGGCAATTGCTGCATTAACAACTGGTGTATTTACTCTGCCTATTCCCTGAAGAATAGAATTATTCAAAGTTGATAGTGCAAAGAATACAACTGATAAGGAAAGCACCACCAGCACTTTACCTGCTATATCCAGCTCCTCTGGTGTTGTTCTTGGGAACAAGAGCAGGATAATTGGCTTGGCTAATACTCCAATTCCTACTGCTGATGGAATGGAGATAATCATTGTGGTCTTAACTGCCAATGCAATTTTGGCCTTTGCATCATCAAAAAGCTTAGATGTAATACTCTCTGTGATAGAAGGAATCATTGCCGCTGCCATTGCGGAAGCAAATGCAATTGGAATAGTTGATATTGTCATGGCCTGTGCTGAAAACAGACCAAAGGTTTCATTAACAGTATCTTTAACTGCTCCTTCCACCCATTTATAAGAGCCCTGATAAATCTGTGAATTAACAACAGAGCTTAAATTATAGATAGCTGTACTTAAAATAAATGGAGTAACAAGAAGTGTTATCTCTTTAAATATCTCAGTATATGGGCTCACATTATGATGCTTATCCTTTTGCACACGATTCATAATTATTCTGCGGTTAAGCAAATACATTCCTAGCATTACCAGAAGTCCCATTACAACTCCCATACCGGTTCCTACAGCACTTCCTGCGGCTCCCCATACAGCTTCCCTGTCAGGAAGGTCTGCCATTGAGATTGTGGCATCTGCTTTTACCATTCCAATAAATAAATAGGCAAATCCCACACTGGCTACAGCATTAACAATCTGCTCCATAATCTGTGAGATTGATGTCTGCACCATACTCTTATGTGCCTGAAAATATCCTCTCAGTACTCCAAGCGGTCCATATATAAGAACAGTCGGAGCAAAAATCTTAATGGCAGGAATACAGCCCTCCTGCCTTGCCAGAGCCGATGCTCCAAAGAAAAGAACGGCAGCACCTATAGTTCCTACTATAAGAACATACAAAAGAGCACATCTGAATACCCGATGTGCATTTCTATACTCCTTAACAGCCAGCCTGCTTGCAATAATTTTGGACACAGCTGAAGGGATACTATACGAAGAAATCAGCAATACAATCGTATAAATGTAATAAGCTGATGAATAGTATCCATTACCTGCGGCTCCTATTGCCGAAGTAAGAGGCGATCTGTACAGGAGTCCAATTATTCTACTAATTATTCCCGCAGCGGCTAATACTGCCGCCTGCATTACTAAACTATCTCGTGTTTTTTTTCCCATAACGCTTACATTCTAATACAAAACATTTTCAAATACAACATTTTCCTTGATTTCATACCATTTTCATACCATTTTCATGCCATTTTCATGCCAATTTTGAATGTAATCTACAACTGATAAGACCATAAGTTCTTCATTTGGGAAATAATTGTAGAAAGATTCCAATGCTTTTTGCTGTTCTTTCTACTATTAGGATCGTTCACAATAACCATTCCGTCTTCATCAATACCGGTTAATACTATAAAATGCCCCTGGTCAGTAAAGTCCCCAGGCCCCATAATGCATATAACAGGATGTCCATTTCTTAATTCTCCTATAATTACAGATTCATCTCGGGATAACTCCGTAGAGTATAATCCCAATTCATTTGCCAAGTTGCTCATCATATCCCAGGAGGTTCCAGTTCCTTCCACATAATAGCCTTCAGCATATGCCTTTTGGGCAATAGCATAAGGATTGTAGGAGCTGTCTCCTGTGAGTCCACAGTAGACCATGGATAAGGCAGTAGGTCCACAGCCGGTTATTCCCATGCAGTCTGCGCCATACTGTCTGTAGCCCCATCTTTGATCCCATTGCAGGAAAAGTGGAATCTCGCCCTGAGTAACCTCCTGGGAAATATCTATCTCTTCTTCCAGATTATGTTCTTTATTATAATTGGCAACAAAGGCTCGTGCGTCTTCATTCTTTTCGTATAACTGCTGAATAGAATCTGGAAGTATGTCTAATTCTTCCTGTGACAACTCTACATCCCGGGTTTCCTCTTTAACACCATCACTTAATATAACGTTCTTTCCTGATATTCTTTCTTCTACCTCTTCAGGAAATCTTAATTCACCATTTAACAATTTAGTTAACAGTGCTACTGTAAGACATAGCCCAAAAACCATAAAGGCACATCTAAAAATCCCTCGAATAAATGCATGCCTCCGTCGTCGCCTGCGATTTCTTGTCCTGCTGTCATTAGTTCTGTCCATGTTTTTTGCACTAATCTTTCGTAACTAATGCTTCCTCCTTTATATAGATTGTCTTACTTTACAACATCCTTTTATACTCAAAAAAGCATCAAAATGGCATAATCATAAATATCTTACCACAAATCTTGTAAGTTGTTTCTCCTCATCAGCCTCAACAATTATATATCCGCCATCCTGCTTTACTATGGCATTTGCAAGAGCCAGTCCAATTCCCACACTGTCATTCAGTGACTGCTCTCCCTGATAATATCTTTCAAATATGTTTTTACGATCCTGCTCGCTAATTAGCGGGCCATCATTTTCTATTATTACTTCTTTATATAAATTGCAGTCAGAATACCTTATTCTCACAAAGCTTTTGGCATGCTCAACTCCATTTTTCAGAATGTTTCCAATAGCATGGGTTTCCCAGTATGAATCGCATAAAATTTCCGAATTCATGTCCTCAGACGCCTCCTGAAGCACCTGTATATCCCTTAAGTCCGCTAATGCTGATACATCTTCTATTGCAGAGGATACAAATTCTGACAATTTAGTTTCCTTTCTATCAAATGCAACTACATTTGCATCGAATCTTGACAGGGTTAGCAATTGTTGCACCATTCGTTTCATATTTAAGGCGTCTCGCTTGGCATTTTGCGTTACCTTTCTCCTACTTTCAAAATCCATTTCTGAATTTTCCTGAAGGTTATCCAGATTAATTAGTACTGAAGTAAGAGGAGTTTTAAGCTGGTGAGAAATGTCTGACAATGACTCCTTTAGTCTGTCTTTATCATTTTTTGACTGTTCTGCCGATTCCTTCAGCATAATTGTAGTCTTATAGACTTCATTTTCAAGAATGGACATCTCACCTTCTCCAATCTCGTTCATATCAAAATAGTAGTTCCCCCTGTTAATAGCCTCAAGATAGCCGGTAACCAACTTTACATTTTTCCTATGCTGCATTATTACTCCGGCAAAAGCAAATATTACAATCATCCCCCATATAATTCCTACAATTGTACATATTGCCAGATTTCTTTTCAGTTTAGTCTCGTTTTCCAAAATCGCAGTATCCCTTGATACGTCTATTCCATATCTCATCAAGAAGTCCTTCTGCTCTTTCTTTGAAGAATTGAGAATATCTATTATTTCCACTGAGGATATATCAGGGTATTTCTCTAAAATTCTTTCACACAACCCATTCATTCTATTATTAAAGCTCTCCGTATAGTCCCTGTACTGACAATAGGCCAGTCCGCAAAACAGAGTAATGGTTATGATCATAAGGCCAATTCCCAAACCTATATACTTTTTCAAACTTATCCCTCCGTATCAATTCGATAACCAACACCTTTTATGGTCTTAATAATATCTATACCAATTTTTTCCCTGATTCGCTTAACATACACTGTAACAGTATGCTCATACACATCATTGCCTGTTGCTTCCCATATACAGTCAATTATTGCGTTACGACTTACAACCCTGTCATGATTCTCCATCAGCAGATGAAGTATTTTAAGCTCCAGACTAGAGAACCTGACTATCTCTCCCCCTCTCGAAAGCTCCATCCTATCCAGGTCGTAGGAAACATCAGCAACGGCGATTTTGTTGACGCTTACTGTACGTGCAAGTGCTCTGTTGGTTCTGGCAACTAATTCCTTTGCTGAAAAAGGCTTTGTTATGTAATCCTCCGCCCCCAGCTCCAGTCCACGAATGATATCATCCTCTTCATCCCTGGCTGTAAGAAAAATAGTGGCCAAGGCTTTGGGAACTACTACCTGTTTGTAGAAATCAAATCCGTTGCCATCCGGAAGGGATACATCCAGCAAAATCAGACTAATTCCTGTCTGGCCTATTAATTCAGTTGCCTCTTTTATATTCTCTGCCATCAACAACTTATGCCCTGCTGAATCAAACAGTAGCTTTAAGCCTTCGCTAATTCCCCTGTTATCTTCTACTAATAGAATAGTTGCCATAATATCTCCCCATTTCCATGTTCTCTATAATCATACACTATTGAAAGTTACAACTAAGTTACTTTCAATAATTTTCTAAAAAAAAGATTCTACTATATTGTTCATACAATAGAATCTCACTCTTACATCTGATGACGTACCACCTTGTACTCATCCCCATTTCTAAAAAAAGGACAATTTCTATAGCTGCTAGACACAAATCTTGCCATATCATCCTCGTCCATATTCACTGAGCAGTAATATGACTCATCTTCTTCATCATACTCATTGTATGCGCAGAAATCACAAATCGCTTCCATCTCTTACCTCTCTACTTAAACTGGTTTTGTTGTTGGTTATAGACATAGTTAATCTTAGCTAGCTTCTCCTCCAATTCCATGCGGGAAATCTCATGTGCCTCGCAAAGTAAATCAAGATTTGAATATTTATCTCTAAGCTGAGTATTCACGACGCTAAGAAGCATAACCGGATCCTTTGGTAAATTCATCTTCTTCTAAGCTCCTAATCTTCAAATACTGTCTTAATACTGTCATAGTGAAGGAAAATACCTTCCTGTGCTAATTCCTTAATCTCATCAAGAGTGGCTATCTTAAATCCAAGGGCCTCCTCTTCCTGAATCTTTACATCCTTCTCATCAAAATCCAGTTCAAAACGATATACATCTACAAAATAATTATCGCCCTCACCCGGATTCTCTCTATGATATGTATATGCAAGCTTTCCCGGACACTTAGACACATCCAGACCAACTTCCTCTCTTACCTCACGACAAACAGCCTCAAAGGATTCCTCCCCTGCCATTGCCGCTCCTCCAGATACTTCCCACCATCCTGGTGCCCAGGCTTTTGTCATAACTCTCTGAGTAATTAAAAACTTGCCATCAGGTCTGTGAATAACTCCAAGCACTGAGAGGTGATACTCTCCGTCCTTAAGTATCCAGTCATTCTTCTTCATTGTTCTTCCAGTCTTTTGTTTATTACTGTCATAAATATCCCAGTATTCCATTTTGCACCTCTTTTTCCAATATTTTTTAATAATTAATTGTAGTTTTAATATTTTATGGCATTAATATTTGGCTATAGTATTAATATTTATCAAGTATCTCAGTAATGTATTTCTTATATTCCAAAGCCACGTCCTCAGGATATTCTATCCTAATTCCCTTTCCAAATCCAGTAATCCAGCCAAAAAAGTGAGGACTTACTGCAACCTTTGCCCTTACCTGCACTCTCTTGTCATCAATTTTCCTAAGTGCCACGTCCTGACCAAAACGATCAATCATTGCTCCTGCAAGATAGCTGTCCACTATTAACCTTACTGTTCGTTCTTCTCCTGCAAACATTCCAAAGGTTTTCTTGGAAAAAGCCGCAACATCTATCTGTTCAAAAGCTTCCCTGCCCTGTCTCTTCTTATTAGTCAGCTCAATATTAAGCATCTTATCTACACGATAATACTTAATCATTCCGGCCTCACCGTCATACCCCAGCAGATAATAATTCTCGTCCTCCCAGGTAAGAAGCCATGGACTTATCTCATAGAACTGGCCATTTTTTCGCAAGCGCCTCTGTTTATTAAGGTCCCACTCAAAATAATGATACTTTATTCTGGCATTGCTGGCTATGGCCTCATGTATTACATCCACACTATAATAGATATTTTCATTGCTAGCCTTATTGCGATCTGCTACAATCACCTGCCTCTGAAGCCTTGATGCATCATGCTTCCCCACCAGCTTCTGAAGCTTGGAAATCAACTCTCTGGACTTCCTGCTTGTAATGAATTTGGAGGACTGAACCAAATCCACCATAAGTTTCACCTCTGCCAGCTCAAAGTCTCTGCTGCCAAGGAAATATCCGCTTTTTACTCCAGGCCCCCTTACTATGTCCATTCCGTAGTCTCGCAGGGTTTCAATATCATCATAGATACTTTTCCTTTCTGCCCTAATGTCATTGGCAGCCAGGTACTCAATCAGCTTGGGAGTAGTGACTGTATGATTCTCGTCTGTATTGTCTTTAAAATAGTCTGCAATCAACAGCAGCTTTTGTTTTTGCTTTGGCGACTTTGGCATAACTCCTCCTGCATGAGTATTATTTCATAATTATAATCTTTGGGGCAATTCTTAGCAAGGTATGATATACTATTGGCAGCAAAACACATTATCAAGGAGGAGCTTATGGAATTCACATCATTAGTAGAATCAAGAAGAAGTATAAGAGCTTATAAGGAAGGAACTACCATTTCCCGAGATGACCTTGAAGCTATGATTAAATGTGCCGGTCAGGCACCTTCCTGGAAAAATTCACAGACAGGAAGATATTATGTAATTACAGACTCGCAAAAGCTTGTTCAGTTCAGGGCAAATACACTGCCTGAGTCCAATCAGGACAGAAGCGCCAATGCAGCTGCTCTTATTGTTACTGCCTTCGAAAAAAACCAAGCAGGCTTTGACCTTGAAGGTAACCCGGACAATGAGCTTGAAAACCATTGGGGAGCCTACGACCTTGGACTTCAGAACCAGTTGCTTATCTTAAAGGCCAGAGAACTTGGTTACGATACCCTCATTATGGGAATTCGTGATGCTGATGCAATTCGCAGGGAGCTTAATATTCCTGACAGTCAGGAAATTGTTTCTGTAATCGCAGTAGGTGTTCGTGAGGCAGATCCAGTTAAGCCAAAGCGAAAAGAAGTAGCTGAAATTGCAAAATTTTTCTAGAAAGAGGTAATTAACAGATGGCTCAGATTATTGAGATTAGTGACTTTAACGCACCAGAACTTGACGTATATGCAAGACTTACAGAGAACCAGCTGATTAACAGAGCCGATCCGGATAATGGGCTCTTTATTGCCGAGAGTCCTAATGTGGTATTGAGGGCTCTTGCCGGCGGATACACTCCTGTATCCCTTCTTATGGAGAAAAAACATATTGAAGGAGAAGCCCGAGAGGTTATATCAGCCTGCGGCGACATCCCTGTATACGTTGCAGAATTCGATGTTCTGACACAGCTTACAGGTTTTAAGCTCACAAGAGGAGTCTTGTGTGCCATGAGAAGGCGACCTCTTCCCTCTGTAGCTGAAATCTGCCAGGGCGCCCGAAGAGTGGCCGTTTTGGAAAATGTCATGAATCCCACAAATCTGGGGGCCATCTTCCGTTCTGCAGCCGCTTTAGGTGTTGACGCTGTGCTAATAACACAGGCTTCCAGCAATCCTCTCTACAGACGTGCATCACGTGTCAGTATGGGAACTGTATTTCAGGTCCCATGGACTTACATAGAGGATGACTTCCAGGAGCTTCGTGACCTTGGCTTTAAGACTGTTGCAATGGCCCTTACAGACAACTCTGTTAACATTGATGACGAGCGAGTCATGGCAGAAGAAAAACTGGCCATCATCCTTGGCACTGAAGGTCAAGGACTCAGCCAGTCTACCATTGATTCCAGTGACTACACCATTAAGATTCCCATGTCCCACGGGGTTGACTCCCTTAACGTAGCAGCCGCCAGCGCTGTTGCCTTTTGGCAGTTATGCCGGTCAGACAGCTAGCATACTATTGTATGCCGGTCAGACAGCCAGTCTGCTATGGTATACCTGTCAAACAGCTAGCCTGCTATGGAATGCAGACGCGAATAAAATTCTTCATAAAAGCTATCCTTAGAGTAAGGCTTAATATAAAACAGCTGCAGAAATATCATTGTCAGCTGTTTTTTTTGCTTTTCATTGTCACAAGCCTGAATTTCCTGTCTAAAATCCTTGGTAAGTCTATGCCAGTCAATGAGAAACTGCTGATACTGCTTAACATTCTCAGCATCTATCCACTTGGATACCTTCATTTTGGTTTTATTAGTTACAGGACATTCCCTAGTCAGCAGGAAATAGTTCATCCTGTCTCCCTCATAATTTCTTCCCAGTGGAAAAAGTCGACATATTCCAGGTCTTATACTGTGGATGCTACAACGTCCTTCACTGTTTAGAAAAGAACACTTGTCCATTCCGCCTTGGCCTGCCATTCTCAAATTAGGAAGAATAAGCCCCTCCTCCACATGAAGCTCAATCGGTCCTTCCATAAGCTCTTCAAAGCTTTTTCCAAGATTAGTAGTAAGCATATAGGCATCATAAGGGTCCAGTAGTATTGACTGTCCCATTCCCTGACAGCAGGCAGAGCAGCCTTGGCAATCATGGCAGCCCACCTTAACCATATCATTTAATTCATAAAAACGTCCGTCTGTTATTTTTCTCAATTCCTTATCCATGGGAGAATTATAGCATATTCACATTCCACATGCTATAATATCACTATGAGAAAAAAGGAATTAGCCCTTGAGGTAATAAAACGATTAAAAACTGAATATCCACAAACTGACTGCACTTTGGATTATGATGATGCCTGGAAGCTTCTGGTCAGCGTCCGTCTTGCAGCCCAGTGTACTGATGCACGTGTTAATGTAGTTGTGCAGGATCTCTATGCAGCTTTTCCGGATATTAATTCCCTTGCCAATGCTGATGTAACAGAAATCGAAGCCATAGTTAAACCCTGTGGACTTGGCAAAAGCAAGGCAAGGGACATTAGCGCCTGTATGAAAATGCTTAGAGACGAATATGATTGCAAGGTCCCTGACAGCATGGATGAACTTCTTAAGCTTCCTGGTGTTGGTCGCAAAAGTGCCAATCTGATTATGGGGGATGTGTATGGGCAGCCTGCAATTGTTACAGACACCCACTGCATCAGACTCTCTAACAGAATTGGTCTGGTTGACGGTATTAAGGATCCCAAGAAAGTTGAGATGGCTCTATGGAAGATTGTTCCACCAGAAGAGAGTAATGACCTGTGTCACCGACTTGTAGATCATGGAAGAGCAGTATGTACTGCAAGAACAGCTCCATTCTGTGATAAATGCGTTCTTAACGATATTTGTAAAATGCACATTTAATTTGCATCAGCCCTCCTTTTATAGTACAATAGTCTCAAGGTACAATCAAAAAGGGGGGGCAATTTTGAATAAGTATTCTAAACGTTTTCCACTATTTTTTCTGGTGGTTCTGTTTTTGTTTGCATTTCTTCCAAATGCAAGTGTCAAAGCAGGGACCAGTTACAAGGTCTATTTCAACAAATCAAGCTTTTATTACACTGGAAAGAAAATAGTTCCCAGTGTAGTAGTCAGATCATCTAACAAAAAGAAGGTTTCTGCCAGTAAGTATACAATTTCATACATAAACCAGAGCAAAAAATCCGTAAAATCGCCATGCAGTCCAGGCACCTACACTGTAAGCATCAAATTTAAGGACAAAAAAACAAAGGCTATCTCAAAGAATTACAAAATAGTATCAACAAAATACTATATTAAGTTTGATTCAAACGGCGGCAGCGGAGAAATGAAAAAGCAGACCTGCAAAACCTCTAAAAGCTATTTGTTATCAGCCAATGAATTTGCAAAAGAAGCTTACAAATTTGCAGGCTGGAACACAAAAGCAGATGGAACTGGTAAAGAATATTCTAACCAGCAGCAGATAACTAACTTGAGCTTTAAGAACAACAAAACAATTACTTTATATGCTCAGTGGAGTCCAATTAAAAGTCATCGCCAAACCGGAAGCTTTTCATCCTCATATAAATCTTCGAAATTCTATAAGAATCTTCAGAAGGTAGAAGGAAATCTTCCTCAGAACGAAAGGATTGCTCAGGTTGCACTTAGTCAGGTAGATTATCATGAATCCGATTCTTCAAAGGATTTCTCAGGAACATCCAAGGGAAGTAATAATTATACCGAATATGGACGCTGGTGTGGACTTAAGAACGGATACGGTCCATGGTGCAGTGCATTTATTTCCTGGGTTTTATACATGGCAGATGTTCCAAATGCCAAGGTCGAAGTATCCGGCAACTATGCAACAGATAAGTTCGGAGGCAAGTTCACCCCATATACCAGCAAGATGAAAGCCGAAGATTTTAGAAAGGGTGACATAATCCCCTGCAGCTGGTCAGGCAGTAGCACTGCCAATCATGTTGAAATAGTTTACAATAATCCCGAAGTTGACGGAGTAGTTAAAACAATAAGTGGAAATTCCGGAGACGGAAAAGTTGTTAAGCGAACATATAATCTGTTAACCCAAAGACTTTGTAAAGTATTTGGATATATTCGAATGAACTAACTCATAACTGAATATCATAAAATAAGTCCTCCAATCACCTGGAGGACTTATTTTTTTACATGGAAAAAGCCTCAATACCTTTGGTAATGAGACTCATTCCGAGGAGTTTAGTTATGAAAATGTTTATTAATAAAAAGGGAATAATGAAAAAGGAATGACTTCCTTTTACATTAACTATTATATGTGGGAAATATGTCCTAAGTGTGTACTTCATGTAAAACTTTTATAAATATTTAGTACTAGCATTTATTTTTTATTTACTATTGCAACATTTAGGAAATAAGTCCTACATCTTTTCGTTAAAAAGACGTTTACATAATTCTATTTTGCTACTTTCCTGCAAACTATTAAGAAATTCCACCCTTCCCTTCACTGTCGAATCACTTAACAAATCAGCCTCAGCCAAACGTCTTTTCATTTCCCTTGAGGTTCCTTCACCTCCGTCAAACAATAACACCTTATCCCCCAGGGTTTTCTGGATTACTTTCTTAGTAAATGGATAATGGGTACAACCAAGAACAACTGCATCTACCGGATTAATTATGTAGGTATACAGAAGCTCATGAAGGTATTTCTCCAGATCCTCACCTTCCAGCTCGCCTCTCTCCACAAAATCCATAAGACCTGGGCATGGAAGAGAAATTATCTCACCGTAATCCTTGTATCTGTCGATAAGATTATGAAGCTTCTCCTCCCTGATGGTCATTGGTGTGGCCATTACAAGAACCCTTGGAGCCTTCTTGCTTAATACAGCCGGCTTTACAGCCGGTTCAATTCCTACAATTGGTATCTCAGGATACATTTCCCTAAGACACCTCACTGCGGCGCTTGTAGCTGTGTTACAGGCAACTACAAGGCCTTTTGCTCCCCTGTCAAAAAGCTCTTTTGCACGTGAACATGTCAACTCCCTAACCTGGACTAAGGTCTTTGTTCCATATGGAGCATTAGCCGAATCTCCAAAATATATAAAATCCTCGTTAGGCATAAGCTTAACCAGTTCTCTCAAAACACTTATTCCGCCTACCCCGGAATCAAAAACTGCTATGGGATTTTCTCTATGCAAAGTATAACCCAATACCTGCACTTCCTTTCCACAAAAATATTTCACAATTTAAAAGTGTATGGTATAATAGTACCAAATACACAAGTGAGGATAATTTATGGCAACACAGAAAAGTCTGTTTAACAATTACAAACAGTGTGACATCTGTAAGAGACCTCTTCCAGAAAAGTACCAGGGTGATACCTGTCCTTATTGCACAGAGGCAAAACTCTTTCACCAGGTAAAAGACTACATTCGTAACAATGATGTAAATGAATATCAGGTTGCCGCACACTTCCATATTCCCCTTCACCGGGTAAAAGTATGGATTAGAGAAGGTCGTATTGAGTACAAAACCTCTCCAAACGATAACACTATCAACGGCTTACATTGCCAGCGTTGCGGTGCACCTGTGAACTTTGGTGCACTATGCCCAAAATGCCTTAAGCAGGTCAACAGCGGCAAAGGATACCACGTCAAAAAACGTAATGATGATGATGATGAAAAGATGCGTTTCCTTGACCACTAAGCCTGTCTGCGAATTACCTTTGATGCATGCTTTAAGCATACTGCGTCAAGGTATTTGTCGTCTAACTCAAGCATGTAAATAATAAAGCCATCATCTGTCTTAACTACCATGTCATAGTAAGGTACACCCTTCTTCTTTGAAGTAAAATCTCTAAACTTGGTAGTTTTGTTATTCTCATAATTGTATACACTACGGTCTCCGGCTGGTGCAATCTGTACTACCTCTTCCATAGTGCATCCCTTAATCCTTTTTCTTCTGCTCTTATCAAGAATCTTGGCAAATCTCACATCGCCATCAAAATATGAATATTCATACTCCTTATATCCCTTGAATAAAAGGAAATAGAATAAAACACCAAAGATAAAAACAAAAGGAACACAAACATAAGCTCCTATTGCTGTAAACCCTATACAAGCCACTGCAAGAAAAAGAAAAACATATGCTAAAATCATTCTTAGCATAGATTTTTTTGTCTCAACTAATACATATACTTCACTCATTTTTAACTACTCCTTATTTTTTGCTCATTATATAATAACAGATTTTTCAAATTAAGTATAGATATGTTACAATGACTAATGGAGGTTTTTTTATGCATTATAGATTTAACAAACAAGAATTATGTGATTTTGAACAAAACATCAGAAGGGAATGGGTTCTTACAAACGGCATTGGTGGTTACTGTGGAAGCTCTATTATCGGAGCTCACAATCGCACTCATCAGGGATATCTGATTGCCTGTCTAAAGCCACCTGTATCCAGGTACCTGTGCTTTTCCAAAACAAACGAAAGCTTTTCTCAGGGTATGAACAGCTACGACCTTACAACAGCGCAGCATCTTGATAAAGACGCCCCTGTCAAAAGAAAAAGGACTGAAGGTCAGAAATACCTGGAGTCCTTTGATTATGACGGAACTATCTGTTATACCTACAAGGCTGGAGAGCTTACTATCCGTAAGCATATCTCACTTGCCCAGGGTACTAATCTTTCTGCTGTAGCTTATGAATTTGAAAACACTGGTGATGAGGCTAATTTTACAATTACACCACTTATGAATTTCAGAGAGCACAGCGCAAGCAGCACTTCCAAGGATTTAGCCTTTAAGACTTCAAGCTTTTCCAACGGCTTTAAGCTTATTCCGGATTCTAATCCAGAGCTTGCAATTTTGCTAAGCTTCAGTCAGGGCCAGTTACATCCAAGAGAGGAATTATTCGACACAGACATGCAGCTTCAGACAGAGGTGGACAATGAAGTGGATGGACTTGATACCCACTACACACCATTTGACATCTGTTTCACAATACCTGCCAACAGCACTATGCATTTTTCAATTATATGTCAGGTTACAGATGCTGCTTCTTCTCCTACCGACATTACATCGGAAACAGCCTTTGAATATGTGCAAAAGCAGCTGGATTATGTCCATAGCTTATCAGAACAAGCTGGATTTTCTGACAGCTTTGCAGACAGTCTTGCCATTGTGGCTAACCAGTTTCTCTGTCACCGCCAGTCAACCGGCTACAAGACAGTATTAGCCGGCCTGCCATGGTTTACAGACTGGGGACGTGACACAATGATTGCCTATACAGGTGTAACTCTTGCCACAAAGCAGTTTGATGCAGCCAGAGACATTCTTCTTACTTTTGCACAGTATGAGAAAAATGGAATGATTCCAAATATGTTTCCAGATGATGGACAGGCTCCACTTTATAATACAGCGGATGCCTCAATGTGGTATTTCTATGCCGTCTATAAATATCTTAACTACGTAAATACACCAGAAGCCTATGCCTTTATTCAGGACAAGATTTATCCTGTGTTAAAACGTATTGTCAAGGCTCATATAGAGGGCACTGATTTTTCAATATATATGGACAGCGACTATCTATTACACGCCGGAAGCGGCATAGATCAGGTGACCTGGATGGATGTTCGCGTTGGGGACTGGGTTCCTACACCTCGACATGGTAAGCCGGTTGAGATTAATGCCCTTTGGTACAATGCCCTTAAGGTAATGGAGCACCTTGCCCAGCATTATGGTGAAGACCCTTCAGAATATGCAGATCTGGCTATGAAGGTTAAGAGCTCATATATTGAGAAATTCTGGAATCCTGACACAAAGTGCCTTTACGATGTTGTATCTGATGAATCTGACCCTACAATCAGACCAAATCAGATTTATGCCGTATCACTTCCATTTACAATGCTTGACCCTGAAATGGAAAAATCTATTGTTGAAGTGGTACATAAAAAGCTATATGTAGGATGTGGATTAAGATCCCTTGATCCTGACCATAAGGATTATCATCCAATATACATTGGAGCCCTTGAAAAACGCGACGCGGCATATCATCAGGGAACAGCCTGGGGCTTCCTTCTGGGTGGTTTCATTACAGCATATGTAAAAGTTAATGGAAATACTCCAGAAGCCAAAGCAGAAGCACTTAAGCTCCTTGATCCTGTAAAAGAGCATCTGATGCAAAACTGTATAGGCTCAATCTCTGAGATTTTTGACGGAGATGCCCCACATTATGGTCGCGGCTGCTATGCCCAGGCCTGGAGCGTTGGAGAGATACTTCGTTGCTATACAGAAGATATTATGAGCTGATAAAGCATATAGGCAAGGCCATATAATATATTTTTGATTAAATATTTTGGATATAATATTTTCTTCAAAATAATACTTGACACAATTGGGCATGTCATGTACAATCTTAATTGTTGCTGACATGCCCAGTTAGCTCAGTTGGTAGAGCAGAGGACTGAAAATCCTCGTGTCTCTGGTTCGATTCCGGAACTGGGCACTATAGCATGCGGGTGTAGTTCAATGGTAGAACACTAGCCTTCCAAGCTAGATACGTGGGTTCGATTCCCATCACCCGCTTTTTTTGTACCCAAAATTAAATAG
>JAXJPW010000007.1:0-71126 GCA_036311465.1 Agathobacter sp. | reverse complement strand
TCATTAGAATCTTTCAAGGTTTTTCACTGTTTAATTATCAATGTTCGTTGTGCGCTGCCGTTTGCGACAGCTCATTTATAATACCAAACTCAGTTTCTTTTGTCAAGAACTTTTTTGATTTTTAAAACTGCTTTTCGGAGATCTCCAACTCAATGCGCCTCACGAATTAGCTTAGTTATAATAGCACGCGTTCATAATAAAGTCAACTAAATATTTTCATTTTTTCTACTATTTTTCAAAAACCCAAGATGTGGTTCGAAAACTCAAACCACACCTCAATTTTTTTAATTGTTTTTGTGAATTTATAACATAGAAAGAATTGTTGAAAGAACCACATTATTGTCATTAATTGTTTTTAGAAATTTAGATTCATTTATCATGGTTACAATTTGCTGTCCATACTCTGTGGAACTGTTGAAGGATGCTACTGTAAATATTATCCACACCAGAACGCAACCCTTCAAAAAACCTGCTGCAGCTCCTGCTGATTTATTAACGCCTCCAATAATTGGAATTTTGTTAGCCCAGCCCAGCACTTTTCTCAGCAGAATGTAAACAACTATTCCAATCAGCAAAATGATAACAAAGGCCAGACCTGTTACCACAACACTGGTAACGTTATCCGCCACTCCCTTGAACAATCCGGAAAAATCTATTAGCGACTCTTTTCCAGGTGTTCTATCCATTATCTTTTTGTTTATCGCCTCGTCTATGGAAGTATTTCTGCATATCCACGTACTTAAATATGGCGATCCTGTTACTGCTACTCCTAAAATGACTATCCACCCAACCAGGGAGAGCACAACTTTAAGAAAGCCATTACGATATCCCAAATAAACGTTTAGCGCAAGTATCGCTACAACCACCAGAACCATCCAGTTTATCACTTTAACCTCACCTCTTCTGTTGCCCCATTTGTAATAAAGATATAATTGCTTACACCTTCGTCATGTAGTATCTTGTATACTTCTTTATCGAACGTATACTCAAACTTCTTAACACCGCTCATTGTGTACAGTTCGCATTCATACTTATTTGATATACACACCTCTCCATTAGACAAAAATTCTGCATTCTCATATTTCAGGTCAAAGTCCTGTTCCATTACCTTTTTGCCTCTAAGATTATACACCTCCAGATGATATGTTCCTTTCTCATCATTATTGGCATATATTATGGCTGCATTCTTTTCGTTATAGAAGAAGCTTTGTATTTCCTTTTCAAACTCTACCTCCTCTGACAATTCCGGTTTCTGTGCCCCTGTGAAAATTCTTAGACTATCTCCGCCTATTGCTATCATCTCATTCTCTGACACATACTCTATCTGAGGAATAAGGGTATCTTCATATGTATAGCTTCCCACATTGTTATTTATCTCACTTTGGCCGACATCGCCAAAATTGTAAAAGGATATCAGGGTATCTACTTTGCCTCCCGAATAGTTTATCAGGTCAACGGCCAACTTTTTTCCATCATAAGAAAATGCAATGTCTACCGGCACACTTCCCTGTGCTCCGTAAAAGGCACCTGCTGCAAGCTCCTTTCCAGACTTGTCGTATACCTTTACATTGTAGTTGTTCTCCTTCTCCAGAAGAACTGCTACTGTTCCCTGCTTTGCAACACAGGCCGTTCTAATAACAGAAGGCGTTTCTATCTCTCCCTCTAATCCTTCATTTGTAATAATATATAGCTTATTTCCGCCTTTGTCGTAAGCTATCATATATTCTTTGCATATATCAATCTGTGGTGTTACCATTTCAAATCCGCAATTCCAAAGCAGCTTTCCTGTACTATCCTTGCAGACCACTCCATCATTGCTGTATTCCAAAATATTGCCTTCTAATTCGGCAAACCTTGTGGCACTCTTATCTGTCTGTTCTATAGAATTGCGCACCTCATAATTTGTATATGTTCTGTTGTCCAGCCAGATTTTAACAACTATCGCAATTACTACTATTATTCCAAGGGCTACCCCTGTCTTCTTTGCATAAGAAATTCTATGCGCTCTTATCTTAGCCTCTAACTCCTCAGGGCTCAATGAAATGGAGTCGAATCCATTTTTTCCTGCCATATCTCAAGTTCCTCTCATGTTTGTTCATCCTCAGTATAACATTCTTTAGCAATTCATTCAATTTACCAATGAACCTCCTGGAACTTTTTCAACGGGTATCAGATTGTTTTCTGTATTTTTTTCGCTTGTACTGTCCTTTGTTTTCTCCTGCCTTTCCACTATTCCTTCAGTGGAAATAACCTCTACTGTCCGGTCGCTGTGTTTGCGGAGCATGTCCATTCCTGTATACGCTCCTATTCCTAATGCTATCACAATTGCAGCTACAAACACTACTACAAAGCCTGCCCCATCACAGTTTTCCTGTTTTGTTTGTTGGGACACCATGTATTGCCGGTATTCACCCTTTCTGGTTCCCACCTCTCCTTTCCTTGTATATTCTCTGGCTTTTTCTCTCCTGGGCTCTAGTTCATTGGGTATTTCTATTTTTATTCTGTCCGGCTCGTCAAAGCGCTTTTCCAGACGATAGTATACAAAAAACCCTTTTTTCTGGCGCAAATGATTATTTCTATTTACATAGAAAAATGATTCTTTTTCCAGCGAATCAATAAAATAGAACAACTGATGGGCGCCTCCAAACTGTTCTCTATGCAGCTTTTCAATTTCCGGCCCCACATTCATGGGGTATCCCTTACGTTCTAAAGCCCATCCCACAATTATCATATTTTCATACTTTTTCTTTACCTCCTGAAATACCTGGTTCCAAACCCTGTTGTTCCATTTGGGTATTCCGTTTTCATATTCCACTTCCCATAGTTTTATGGCCGCTTCTATAAACGTTGCATATCTGCCTCCACTGCTTTCAGTGTGTCCCATAAGTACATATGTATTCTTTTCCCTCTGCTGTTCCTCCATTATGGTTTTGTATACCTTGTCCGCGATGTATATTCGATCTTCCTCTGTAACCGTTCCAATCTGCTGTATATTTTTGGTTACTATATCTATCATCGTCTAACTCCTTTATGCAAAGAGTAGCATATATATATGTATTATTTTGCCTGTTTATGTAGATAACCCTGCAAACTTCAACATTGAAAAAAGAGGCCGAAAAACAGCCTCTTTAATTCTTTATAACTCTATTATTTTATTATTTCACAAATGCTTTAACCTTTTTGCAGATGCTCTCTGCATCAAGCTCATACTTCTTAATAAGCTCTGTTGCTGGACCTGACTCGCCAAATGTATCATTTACACCGATACGAATCATCTTTGTTGGAGCTTCCTCGCAGAGTACTTCTGCTACAGCACTTCCAAGTCCTCCAATTACAGAATGCTCCTCCACTGTTACAACCTTGCCTGTCTTTGTTGCCGATGCTACTACCAGCTCCTTATCAATTGGCTTAATTGTGTGGATATTGATTACCTCTGCTGAGATTCCCTCTGCCTCAAGAAGCTTTGCAGCCTCAAGTGCTTCATTTACCTCAAGTCCTGTTGCAAAAATACTTACATCTGTTCCTTGGCGAAGAACAATTCCTTTTCCGATTTCAAACTTGTAGTCTGGTGTATCATTAATTACCGGTACTGCCAAACGTCCAAATCTGATATACACTGGTCCCACATGCTCGTATGCAGCCTTTACTGCCGCCTTGGCCTCAACATCGTCTGATGGATTAAGAACTACCATTCCCGGAATCTCTCTCATAAGAGCAAGATCCTCGAGACACTGATGTGTTGCTCCATCTTCTCCTACCGAAATTCCTGCATGTGTTGCTCCGATTTTAACATTTAACTTTGGATATCCAATTGAGTTACGTACCTGCTCAAAGTTACGTCCTGCTGCAAACATTGCAAAGGAACTAATAAATGGAACCTTTCCACATGTAGAAAGTCCTGCTGCGATACCTGTCATATTACACTCTGCGATACCACAATCCCAATGTCTCTCTGGAAATTCCTTCTGGAAAATGCTTGTCTTAGTTGCTCCTGCAAGGTCAGCATCTAATACAATAAGATCCTCATGCTCTTTTCCAAGCGCTACAAGAGCATTACCATAGCTATCACGTGTAGCAATCTTCTTTACTTCTGACATAATGCTTCACCTGCCTTCTTCAATTCTTCCATTGCAATTTCGTATTCCTCATCACTTGGAGCTTTTCCATGCCATCCGGCCTGATTCTCCATGAAGGATACACCTTTTCCCTTAACAGTCTTGGCAATAATTGCTGTTGGCTGTCCCTTTGTGTTCTTTGCCTCGTCTAATGCTGCTCTAATCTGATCGAAGTCATTTCCATCAATATTGATAACATGGAAATTAAACGCCTCAAACTTCTTGTCAATTGGGTATGGCGAACAAACCTCTTCGATTGTTCCATCTATCTGAAGATTATTGTTGTCTACGATCACAACAAGGTTGTCCAGCTTGCGATGACCTGCCCACATAGCAGCTTCCCAGATCTGGCCTTCCTGAATTTCACCGTCTCCGGTAAGTGTGTATACTCTATAATCTTTGTTATCAAATTTTCCTGCTGCAGCCATTCCTACTGCTGCAGAAACACCCTGTCCCAATGAGCCTGATGACATATCAACTCCTGGAATATGCTTCATGTCAGGATGTCCCTGAAGGTATGAGCCTGTATGACGAAGAGTTGTAAGATCTTCCTTTGGGAAAAAACCTTTCTCTGCCAATGTTGAATAAAGTCCTGGTGCAACATGTCCCTTTGAAAGAACAAAACGGTCTCTATCCTCCCACTTTGGATTCTTAGGGTCAATATTCATTTCCTCAAAGTACAGATATGTAAAAATATCTGCCGCAGAAAGGGATCCGCCTGGATGTCCAGATTTTGCACTGTGTACTGCGGTTACAATGCTTTTACGAATCTCATTTGCAGTTTTTTGCAATTCAAGATTATTCATTTTTCTCTCCTTCTTTTACTGAAAATTTATAACTCGGTTCTTCCCTGAAGCGCCCTAAGCAGGGTTACCTCGTCGATATACTCCAAGTCTCCTCCTACCGGAACTCCACTGGCAATACGAGTCACCTTAATTCCTGTAGGCTTAATTAACTTGCTTATATACATTGCTGTAGTTTCGCCCTCCAGGCTTGAATTAGTTGCAACAATCACTTCCTCCACATCACCTTCAAGACGAACCATCAGCTCTTTTAGCTTAATGTCATTTGGACCTATTCCAAGCATTGGAGAGATTGCACCATGAAGCACATGATACACACCCTCGAACTTTCCTGTTTTCTCATAGGCCACCAGATCTCTGGCATTCTCCACAACCATAATCGTCTTATGATCTCTTGCAGTATCACTGCATATTGGGCACACTTCCTTGTCTGTAAGTGTATAGCAGCACTTACAGTATCTTACATTCTTCTTGGCACACGAAATAGCCGAAGAAAGGGATTCCACCTGTTCCTCCGGCATATTAATAATATGAAAAGCCAGTCTCTGGGCTGTCTTAGCACCAATCCCTGGCAAGGAAGACAATTCTTCTATTAACTTAGATATTTCGTTGCTAAAAAACTCCATTAGAATAATCCGCCGCCAAGTCCACCTGTAATCTGTGACATCTGCTGCTGAGATGCTTCCTCAACCTTGCGCAGTGCCTCGTTTGTAGCTGCCATAATAAGATCCTCAAGCATTTCTATATCATCTGGATCTACTACTTCCTCTGCAAGCTTAACCTTAGTAACCTCACGTTTTCCTGTAACTGTTACCTCAACTGCTCCGCCTCCTGCTGTAGCAGTAACCTCCTGCTCCTCAAGCTGCTTCTGAGCCTCTTCCATCTGTCTTTGCATTCTCTGGGCCTGCTTCATAATATTGTTCATGTTACCAGGCATTCCTCCAGGAAATCCACCTCTCTTAGCCATGTTGGCATCCTCCTTAATAAATCTTAGAAATTCTCTTCTTCTATCTCAAACTGAATAAGATCTCTCAGGTCAGGCACTGTCTCTTTGGCAGTACGGCCTGTCTCATTCTTCTTGATTACCACATTAATCTCTTTTCCTATTCTCTCACCAATCTTGGCAATTAACGAATCCACGCAGTCTGCCTTATTCTGATTGATAAATTCGTAGGCATTTTCATCATCAAATACCAGCACCAATTCCCCTGCCGGTCCCAGGGTTGTTACCGCCTTGTTAAGAAATACTCTTGATGTGCCACCTATCTCTGACAGAATTGATTTCCAACTCTTCATAACATTCTTTATATCCTCAGGAATTGCTTTGGGCAGTTCCTGTTTTACTACGGGCGTAGCCTGAGGGGTTTGTACTGCTCCCCCTGATGATGCAGCTACTACCGGTACACCATTTTCCATTTTTTTCTCAAGGCTGTCAAGTCTATCTATTATTGAACTATAATCCTGCTCCATCTGCGGCTTGCATAGCTTGATTATAGCCATCTCCACCATTATTCTCTTCTGAGTTGCGAATCTAATCTGATTGCTCAGTTCCGAGAAAACTCTGATATATCGCATCAGAACCTCGGGTTTTACAAGCGAGGCTTCTTCTTTTAGCGCCTCCAGATTATCCTTCGATATCTCAAGCACCTCTTCCATATCATCTGAGCTCTGTAGCAAAAGAAGATTGCGCATATACCAGACAAAATCTGCAACCATCTGATTAATCTCACGACCTTCGTCCACCAGCTCGCCAAGTGTTCCAATTGCCGCTGCCACCTCTCCGGCAATTACCTGTCGAAGGAGCTTTGAAAACACTTCTGTATCAACTGCGCCTAATACCTCAAGCACATTCTCATATGTAAGCTTCTCACCCAAATGAAAAGCTATGCACTGATCCAACAGACTCAGCGCATCTCTCATCGATCCATCTCCGGCTTTGGCCACATATTTGATGGCCTTTTCCTCAACCTCAATTTGTTCTTCCTTCATAAGCTCAAACAATCGGTCTGCTATTGTGTCATTGGATATTCTATGAAAATCATAGCGCTGACATCTGGACAAAATTGTTACCGGAATCTTGTGAGCCTCTGTTGTAGCCAGAATAAACATTACATACTCAGGTGGTTCCTCCAGTGTCTTAAGCAGGGCATTGAAGGCACCTGTGGACAACATATGAACCTCATCAATTATATATACCTTATACTTGCCTTCGGTAGGGCGATATGCCACTTCCTCTCGAATTTGCCTGATATTATCTACACCATTGTTGGAAGCCGCATCTATCTCAATAACGTTCATGGAGCTTCCATTCTGAATCGCCTTACAGGTTGGACATTCTCCACAAGGACTTCCCTCCACCGGATGCTCACAGTTAACCGCCCTTGCGAAAATCTTAGCTATTGTAGTCTTACCTGTTCCACGCGTTCCGCAAAAAAGGTAGGCATGTCCTATTCTATCGGCATTTATCTGATTTTTTAATGTTTTTACTATATGATCCTGTCCCTTAACATCCTCAAACTCCTGAGGACGGAACTTACGATACAGCGCCTGATACGACACGCCTTCCACCTACTTTCTAGTCTCCAAAACAGATACCTGTTCTTTTCGCTTCCTTAATCATCTGGCTGTCCGGATCCACAACCTTAAGCTTTCCAGCCACATTTTCCAGTGGCACTCGCTTTGTCTTGCCATTGATCATTGCAATCATATATCCGTAATCTTCGTCCATTATAGCCTTAGCGGCTGCTGCACCAAGTCTTGTACATAATACTCGGTCGTATGGACATGGACTTCCACCCCTTTGAGTATGACCTGGAACGGTCACCCTGACCTCTGTTCCCAGTCTCTCACCTATCTGGGCTGCAACCTCGTATGATACAGATGGATACTTGCTGTTCTCCATCTTTTTCTTATATTCCTTCTTGGAAAGAGCAGCATTCTCCTTGGAAATTGCTCCCTCTGCTACTGCAAGGATTGTAAATCCTTTTCCATCCCTGGTACGTGCCTGTATGGCATCTACCACTTTATCGATATCATATGGAATCTCCGGAAGAAGGATTATATCTGCTCCTCCTGCAATTCCTGCATATAAGGTTAACCAGCCTACCTTATGGCCCATTACCTCTACTATAAACACTCTGTTATGAGATGCCGCTGTTGTATGAATACAGTCAATAGCATCTGTTGCCACATTAATGGCACTCTGAAAACCAAAGGTAACATCTGTTCCATAAATATCGTTATCTATTGTCTTAGGAAGATGGATAACATTAAGACCTTCTTCTCTGAGGAGATTGGCAGTCTTCTGAGTTCCGTTTCCCCCCAGAATAACCAGACAATCCAAATTGAGCTTGTAATATGTCTGCTTCATTGCCTCTACCTTATCAAGTCCGTTCTCGTCAGGAACCCTCATCAGCTTAAATGGCTGACGTGATGACCCTAAAATTGTTCCACCTTTTGTAAGTATGCCGGAGAAGTCTTTCGAAGTTAACAGACGGTACTCACCATAAATAAGTCCCTTATATCCGTTCTCAAAACCATATATCTCCAGCTCATTCACATTACTTGTCAGTCCTTTTACAACACCTCGCATTGCAGCATTAAGTGCCTGACAGTCGCCCCCACTAGTTAACATTCCGATTCGTTTCATAAATCTCCTGTCCTTTCTCCAAACTACTTTTTCTTGTTATCCTTACGTTGTTCTTCCTTTTGTTTGCGACGCTCTTCAGCGCTTGGACGCTCCTTTTTGCGCCCTATGTAAACATTCCACTTTAGGTAAGCTTCCTGAGCATTTCTGGATCTGTAAAAAGTATTACGTTCTTCCCCCACAATATCTGTAATACTGTACCAGCCCTTATCATACTGAAATTCAGCATTCTTACCTTCTAATTCCTTAGTTCCCAATACAAATCTATGTACTGGAGACTGATGCTGATGATTAGCCATTTATATCCTCCGTCTCCTTGTTGTCGCCCAACACGTAGGCAACTGCTGCTTTTAAGTTCTCGTCTTTCTTAATCTCCTCACTCCCCAGAAGCTCTCTTGCTTCTTCCACAGAAAACATTGTTCTGAGCTTAACCTGATGATTCTCAACTGGAATGTAGGCATTCTTATCATTATCCAGCAGTGAACGCAACTGATAATACGCAGTTGTTTCTCCACCCTTCACAGCAGAAAGCTGTACTATATTCTCTACCTGGCATACCCCCAGAGTTTCGCTGTAAATAATTTCTTTCTTCTGAAACATATTGTCCTCCATATCTAATTCCAGACAGAATTATAATATCATAAAAATACCTTTTTTTCATCTTTTTCTTTATTTACTGTTATTTTAAACAAGAAGCTATTATAATAGTTCAAAACAGTAATCTATTAGAAAGGAATATCTAATGAAAAAAGTAGCAGTTATGAATGACCTGTCAGGTTTTGGAAAATGCTCTCTCACTGCAGCAATTCCTGTATTGTCTGCATTGGGAATCCAGTGTTGTCCACTTCCTTCTGCAGTTTTAACCGGACAGACCGGATATAAATATTATCACAGCAAGGATTTATCCGATATGATTCCTCTGTATACCGATGCGTGGAATAAAAACAAGGTGCATTTTGACGGTATTTACAGTGGCTTTATGACTGGTCCTCAGCAAATCAATCACTTTCTGGATTTTCTGGATACCTTCTATAAAGATGACACCTTTTTGCTGACAGATCCAATTATGGGGGACGACGGAGAGACCTATTCCATATATTCACAGGAGCTTCTGGAATCCATGAGAATACTGGCAGCAAGGGCTGACCTAATTACTCCAAACCTTACTGAAGCCTGCATTCTTGCCGGAAAAAGCTTTGAACAAGTCACCCGGCACTCCGACAGTGACAGCCTTGTCAAAGCCGCCTCCGAGATTTGTCAAATCCTTCGTGAACAGTCTCACAAAAATCAGGATGTTGTAATTACAGGCGTCAAGTGCAAAAATGATACCACACCTTATATATACAATATTGCAGTCACTGAAAAAGGCATCTTTACAGATAAGTCACACTTTTTTGATGTCAGCTTTTCCGGTACAGGTGATTTGTTTGCTTCCGTAGTATGTGGCAGCCGAATAAACGGCGTAAGTACCGAGGATTCCATGAAACTTGCCAGCACCTTCCTCTATCATAGTATTGCCGATACCATGAAGGATAATACACAGCCTGAGGATGGAGTTAATTTTGAAAAATTCTTAATCGATCTTATAAAATAATAAAGTTACACTAAAAAACTGCTAAGCACCAAATTTGCTTAGCAGTTTTTCTAATTCTTTTTCATCATCCCATTTAAGTATTCTTACCTTTAAGGGCTTTGTGAGATCCAGACTAAAAATCCCCAGCAAGGATCTTCCGTCCACCTCACGATGGCCTGATATAAGGTCAATCTGACCACCCTGTCGTTCAACATAATTCACAAAATCTCGTACTTTATTTACAGAATCCAATAGAATATACATTTATGCACCACCTTTCGCAATACACTATTATATTCACATTCCTGTCTATAATTTCACGATTTTTGTAAATAATTTATTCTCTAAATAAATCTGTTGAATAATATCTGTCTCCACTGTCTGGAAGAAGAGCTACAATTGTCTTGCCCTTTGACTCTGGTCTCTTAGCAACTTCAATTGCTGCTGCAAGAGCTGCTCCTGATGAAATACCTACCAGTACACCCTCCTGTTTTGCAATTTCCTTTCCTAACTTAAATGCTGTCTCATTTTCTATTGTAATAATCTCATCATATACCTCTGTATTAAGAGTGTTTGGCACAAATCCGGCACCAATTCCCTGAATCTTGTGGGCTCCTGCCACTCCAGTTGAAAGCACTGCTGATGTGGCAGGCTCAACTGCTACTATCTTAACTTCCGGCTTTTTGCTCTTAAGATACTCACCTGTTCCCGTAATAGTTCCGCCTGTTCCTACTCCAGCAACAAATACATCAACCTCTCCATCTGTATCCTCCCAAATCTCAGGACCAGTTGTCTTGCGATGTGCCTCCGGATTAGCCGGATTCTCAAACTGCTCTGGAATGAAGCTGTTTTCAATCTGCTGATGAAGCTCCTCAGCCTTGGCAATAGCTCCCTTCATTCCCTTTGTTCCATCTGAAAGCACCAGCTCTGCTCCGTATGCTTTAATAATATTTCTTCTCTCTACTGACATTGTTTCTGGAAGTACAATAATTATTCTATATCCCTTTGCTGCTGCAATTGCTGCAAGTCCTATTCCAGTGTTTCCTGAGGTTGGCTCAATGATTGTTGAGCCAGGCTTGAGCTTTCCTTCACGCTCTGCCTGCTCTATCATCTCCTTGGCAATTCTGTCCTTAACTGATCCAGCGGGATTAAAATACTCCAGCTTTGCAAGAAGCTTTGCTTCAAGTCCGTATTTCTTCTCAATATGTGTTAATTCTACTAATGGTGTATTACCTATAAGTCCTAAGGTTCCCTGATAAACTTTTCCCATTTCTATATTCCTCCTGTTTCTATGCAATATGATTTCCTGTTTATTTTCCTAGTTATCCTACTGAATATGTATGAATTAAGTATGCTGTTAATATACACCCTAATCCCTACCTTGTCAATAGGTTTTATTTATCTTTTTCAATTGTTCCTCCACAAAGGACATGCTCACCCTTATAGAACACTGCTGCCTGGCCCGGTGTCATAGCTCTCTGAGGTTGATCAAAGGTTACCTTGAGCATTCCATTGTCCATTGGCTCAAGGGTACATTCTGCCCCCTGATGAGAGTATCGTACTTTTCCTATGGCCCTTGTTCCTGCTGGGGTTTCCGCCTCTGCCATATAATTCACGTTACTGACTATACAGGTCTTTTCAAAAAGGCTCTCATTCTGGCAGACTACAACCTCATTGTTTTCCACTCTAAGCTCTTTTACAAAAAGTGGCGTCGCCGCTGTTATTCCCAGCCCCTTTCTCTGACCGATTGTATAATGGATAATTCCCTTATGCTGTCCCAGAATATTGCCTTCTTCATCCACAAAATTTCCTGGTTCACTTACACGACCTGTCTCCCGTGCGATAAAGCCTGCATAATCATGATCCGGAACAAAGCATATATCCTGACTGTCCTGTTTACTGGCTACTGGCAGGCCAATCTTTTCTGCTATTTTTCTAATCTCTGATTTCTCAAATTCTCCAACCGGCATAAGTGTACGCGCAAGCTGGTCCTGTGTCAGATTATAAAGGGCATAGGTCTGGTCCTTGGCTGCTGTTACAGAATTTCTTATTGCATACCTTCCATTGGGTAGCTTATCCACACGGGCATAATGGCCTGTGGCAATATAATCTGCTCCTATCTCCAAAGACCTCTGAAGCAGCGCCTCCCATTTTACATATCTGTTACAGGCATTACATGGGTTAGGAGTGTATCCCCTCTCATATTCTGACACAAAATAGTCTATTACCGAATGCTGGAAGTCTGATTTAAAATTCATTACATAATATGGAATATCCAGCACTGCTGCGACACGTCTTGCATCTTCAACAGCAGAAAGTCCACAGCAACCCCCTTCCTGAGATTGTGTGAACACATCTTCATCCTGCCATATTTGCATGGTTACTCCTATCACATCATAACCCTGCTCTTTTAATAAATATGCCGCCACAGAGGAATCTACTCCTCCAGACATACCAACTACTACTTTTTTCTTCATACTCTATCCTTATCTATCAGATTCTAATAGCTGTCTTCTGGATCCTCTTCCTTCTCACCAATATCATTTACCGGCTTCTCAAGACCTTCTATAGTAATATTGTTCTTCTGCGCGTAATCCCAAAGAGCTGAATGAATAGCCTCTTCTGCCAAAAGTGAACAGTGGACCTTAACCGGTGGAAGTCCGTCAAGGGCCTCCATTACTGCCTTGTTTGTTACCTTAAGAGCTTCCTGGACTGTCTTTCCTATTACAAGCTCTGTTGCCATACTGCTTGTTGCAACTGCTGCACCGCATCCAAAGGTCTTGAACTTGGCGTCCTTTATCACCTGATTATCATCAATGTCCAGATATATTCTCATTATATCTCCACATTTTGCATTGCCAACAGTTCCTACGCCACTGGCATCTTCTATTTCTCCAACGTTTCTTGGATTATTGAAATGATCCATTACTTTTTCACTGTATGCCATAACTATTTATTTCCTTTCTTGATAAAGTCCTCGTAAAGTGGGGACATTCCTCTTAATCTGTCTATTATCTCCTTCAGCTTGTCCACTGTATAGTCGATTTCCTCTTTAGTTGTAGTCTCTGACAAAGTAAGACGAAGAGAACCGTGGGCTATCTCGTGTGGAAGTCCAATGGCTAACAAAACATGGGATGGATCAAGTGAGCCTGATGTGCAGGCAGATCCTGAGCTTGCGCATATGCCATTTTGATCAAGAAGGATAAGTAAGGACTCACCCTCGATAAATCTAAAGCAGAAATTTGCATTATTTGGCAATCGGTCTGTCCTGTGTCCATTAAGTCTGGTATATGGAATCTCTGAAAGAACTCTGTCTATCAGATAATCTCTCAACTCTGTCTCATATGCATTTCTTGACTCCATATTAGCTACAGATATCTCTGCCGCTTTTCCCATTCCAACTATTCCTGTCACATTGTGAGTTCCGGCACGGCGCTGTCTCTCCTGTGCTCCACCATGGATAAAGGAGCGTATCTTTACTCCTTTTCTTATATACATAATTCCGATACCCTTTGGTCCGTTGATCTTGTGACCGCTTGCACTGAGCATATCAATGTTCATCTCGTCTACATCAATTGGAATATGAGCAAAGGCCTGCACTGCATCAGTATGGAAAAATACTCCATGCTTTCTGGCTATCGCACCAATCTCCTTAAGGGGCTGAATTGTTCCAATTTCGTTATTTGCCGCCATTACTGAAATAAGAATTGTGTCTGGTCTTATTGCGGCCTCAAGCTCATCCAGCTTTATTTTACCATCCTCATCCACTCCAACATATGTCACTTCAAAACCATGTTTTTCAAGCCACTGTGCTGTATGAAGTATTGCATGGTGCTCTATTTTGCTTGTAATAATATGTTTTCCCTTTGAGCCGTAAGCCTCTGCTGTGGCTTTCAGAGCCCAGTTATCAGACTCACTTCCACCACCTGTAAAATATATTTCCTCTTTATTTGCACCAATTGTATCTGCAATTATTCCTCTTGCCTTATCAACCGCCTGTTCTGCTTCGCTTGCAAAACCGTATACAGCTGATGGATTAGCATAATATTCTGTAAAAAATGGTAACATCTCCTGCACCACCTCAGGATATGCCTGTGTTGTTGCAGCATTATCTAAATATATGATTTTACCCATTTTATCCCCTTCTTTCCCTAAATAACATATTGTCCGTTTTTCTCGTTCTGCCAGTCTATTAAGTCCTGTAATGTAATATTATCTACAACATCATTTACAGCATCGTTAATCTTCTTCCACACCATTACAGTCACACAGCTGTCTACTCTCTCGCATATTATGCTGTCGTCCTCTACACAGGATACAGGCGAGAGACTTCCCTCTGTAAGTCGAAGAATCATTCCCACTGTATACTCAGAAGGCTCCATCTTTAGCAGGTATCCTCCCTGAGCGCCTCTAACACTTCTTACATATCCAGCTTTATTCAAAACAGAAATAATCTGCTCAAGATACTTATCCGAAATCCCCTGGCGTTTTGCCACATCCTTAAGACTGATTGGATTACCACTAGAATTACTTGCAAGGTCAATCATTAGTCTTAATGCATATCTTCCCTTTGTTGATATTTTCATGGTTCTACCTCTCTATTTAAAAATTTCAAATCAAATCATATAATTCCTACCTTTTCACTATACATTCATCCTCACCCTTTGTCAACAGCAAATTTTTCCATCATTTCGTGAGTGAGGCTTAGCCCCTCTGACATTAATGGAATCTCATCCTTTTGCACCCATTCTGCCACAGATAACTCATCCCTATCCATGGTTATGTCCGCATCTCCATCCACCTGACAGAAATATCCTGCCAATATATTATCCGAAAATCCCCATGGCTGTGATTTATAATATCTTATATTCTTTACTCGTAGTCCGACCTCTTCCATTACCTCTCTACGCACTGTATCCTCAAAGGATTCTCCAACCTCTGCAAAGCCTGCAATAAGGGCATACTTTTTATATTCCCGGTCTCTATACTTTGTCAAAAGAATCCTGTCACCGTCTGTCACTGCCACAATTACTGCCGGATTTATTCTTGGATAAATGAGATTGCCACAGTGTTTGCATCTTAGCATTCTCTCCCGGCTGTCATGCTCCAGCTCATGTCCGCATCCGCCACAGAAACGGTTCTTTGTATACCAGCCATCCAAATGCATTCCTGTTATTGCAGCCAGCACTTTCTCCTTAGGCTGTACTTTTCTAAAGAAAAATCGTGGCTCCCATGTGGCGTTTTCAAGCTCAAGATCATTTTCATTTTCCACTTCTATTCTGTAGTATTCCTCGTCATCCAGTTTGAATAAATAGGTGCAGTTATATGTATTAATATTTATCTCCTTTGCCCTTGGAAAAGAAATCTCCCCTTCCTGACTCTTTACCAAAAGCTTTCCCTTACAAAAGGCCATCACTCTGCTTTCCTGCCTTGGCTTATTATCTCTATATACAATATCCCACTTGTGTTCTCCAATATCCTGTATCATTTTTCTCCTCCTGTCCTAACCATTTGTATTAATAAACAAAAAGTGTGCACCTAAGAGGCAACACACTTACTTTCATATATTATTCAACAAAAAACGAGCATCTCGCTTCGAATTCTCACAATAGACGTTACCTTCACAGTTAACTCCCTCCAGGCGACCTCACGTCACATGAAAGCTTCTGCTTAGAGCTGCTGTATTCCTACCCTGACTCGGTTCACAGATTTCCATTGCGCAAGACCCAGACGTCAACGCCACTTATGAAGGGCAGCTCTACCGCTTGAACCCTCTACGAGACATCACCCCAACTATAGCGGATTGTTGGTACAAGGCACCGCTAACACCCCGGCTGCTCGGAGTATTAATTATACGCTATGAACCTATACATTGTCAATACCAGACCCCACAACATGCCAGTCTACACAACATGCCAGTCTGCACAACATATTTTCCAGTGCTACTTATCCTTAGCTTCTTTTTTGCGCTTTCTCAGGTCCCTAAAGAATTGCGACAACATTGTGGAGCACTCTTCTTGGCATACACCAATCTCCATCTCTACCTGGTGGTTGAATTGATCCATCTGAAGAAGATTAAGAACGGACCCTGCGCAGCCTGCCTTGGGATTCATTGAAGCTATTACCACCCTCTTCATGCGTGATTGTACAATTGCCCCTGCGCACATCTGGCAAGGTTCAAGTGTTACATACATTGTACAGTCCTCCAGACGCCAGTCACCAGTTTTCCTGCTGGCTTTCCTTATGGCAGCTATCTCAGCATGGGCCAGGGCATTCTTATCGGTATTTCGGCGATTGTAGCCTCTTGCAATAATCTTATCATTTTGTACAATTACGCAGCCAATAGGCACCTCATCCAGAGCATAGGCCTTCTTTGCCTGGCGAATGGCTGCTTTCATATATTTTTCATCCTGTGTCATAGACTTATATCTCCAAATCGTTATAATTTAATTATAACCACAATTTCGAAAGGATAGCAAACATGTTATTTCAATATGAAACAAACCGCCTTGTTCTAAAAGTATTAAAACCTGAGCATGCTCCTCTTGTTCTTGATTTCTATAATCGTGACAGGGAGCTTTTTGAAAAATATGAATTTCCCCGGTTGCCAGATTTCTATACTGTTGGACATCATCAGAAAATTCTTCGTTTTGAGTTTAACTCTGCTATGCAAATGAACTCAGTTCGTTTTTATGCTTTCCTCAAAAATAATCCTTCCAAAATTATTGGGACTGTCTGCCTTCACAACATTAGTCATAACTTCTATCACAGTTGTGAATTGGGCTATAAATTTTCCAGCGAATTTCATCATCAGGGATATGCCACTGAAGCTATTTGGCAGATTCTTTCTGTAGCTTATAATGAATTGCGTCTTCACAGGGTTTCAGCTATGGTTTGCCATGACAATCAGCCTTCTATTATGCTGCTTAAGCATATTGGCTTTAATCACGAAGGCACCTGCAGGGACTTCATGATGTTAGGTGATACCTGGCAGGATCATCACATGTTTGCAATGACAGCTGATGATTACTCATCTATTTTGCAGAGCCAGTAGCCTACTGGGGGTTCATCTCCCTCAATATAATCTGTAAAACCAAATAACATTGCCATCATTCTTTCTGGTTCTTCGTATATTCCGGGAACGCCTAAATATCTGACATTTTTGCCGTTTTCCTCTGTATTTCGAATAACCAGATAATGATAGTTTAAAAAGCCATGTAATAGAAAGCTGTTTCTGGAGAGATACCAATTTCTCTGGGGTAGCTTTTTTATATCTGTCAGATCTATTTTTTCCACTGTTTCTTTTGCTGTCTGATTTTCTTCTGTCGGATTTTTTTCTACCTGTTTCTCTTCTTGCTTTTCTTCTATGTACTGATGTTCATATTCTCTCTGCCGGTGTGGTTTTGTCTCCAGCTCTTTTTCATATTCTATCTGCTGATGTGGTTTATCCTCCGCCTCTTTTTCCTTGTTTTTCTCATTGTCGAAAGCTATTTCTGGTTCATAAGCCTGCACTATCCGGTCGGATGATTTATCCTTCCAACAGCTTGCAATAAAGCAGTTTTCTATTGGTTCTATTCGTACACCAATTGCAGCTTCCAACGCAAATTTACTGTTAAACAGCTTTGTTCTGGAGCTTTCTACTCGTATGTCCGCCCCACCATTAATTATCTCCAGGTCACAGGCTTTAATGCCTTTTAGTACGCCGTCGTCTACCAGAATAAGAGCATTGACCTTTCCTGTGAATCTGCCCAGATGACGGATGTGTATCTCCATCCTGATTTCTTCCTCGAATACATCTAATCTAATAAAACCAACATTTTTTGTTTTCTTATTTTGTTCATATAAATATAAATATGTTATATATCTTTTCATAAAAATACCCCCATACTCTTCTATAATATTCAGAGTATGAAGGTATTATGATTGCTATTTTTTACTTGTCTTTATCCTTGTCTTTATCCATTGAACCAGTATATTTACCAGTGTTAATACCCCAACAGATATAAGTGTATCAAGTATTATATATATAATTCCCTGCACCGGATTTTCCCTATTCGGAAACCAGCCCATCATTCCGCAGAGCATTTTCCAACCCTCCAGGGTAAATGCCTGATGAAGACCAAAATATACAAGTGAATACTTTCCTATATATTCTATTGGAGCAAACTGCCATTTAACTGACAACCAGTAAACCACATACACGCCGGCCAACGCAGCCGCAAGAGAGAATGGCACTATTGCGTAGCTCCTATTAAACATTTCAAGGTTACGCCCAAGTATAATCTCATTCAATGCCACACAAACCACATTAATAATTATTGCAATTACAAAATACTTTATATCCTGTTTCAGCTTTATCTTCTTAACCGAATATCCCAGGAAAATAAAGAATACAGCCATAGGACATACATCAACATTCCATGGAAGTGATTGTCCGCCTGTGTAGTAGTATGTTAATCCCAGAGCTGCCAGCATAGTGCATATTATGGCAGTCTGCCACCAGCAGTCCTTAAGCAGCCTGACAATAGCATAGAAAACTATCTCTGATACAAACAGACAGGACAAATACCATATTACATGGAATCTATTCTGAACAGCTAATTCCTTAAAATAGAATATCAGCGCCCCAAAGTCTCCCATATCATAAAACAACCAGTTTACCGCAATTATGGCAAGTCCAATTAAGAGATATGGAAGCATTATGCCTTTTAGTCTTTTTGCAAGAAATTCCTTTGGTGTGTATTTCATAGCGCTAAACAAGAAGCCTGAAATCATAAAAAACAGCGGCATGTGGAAAGAATATATCTCACTTCTCAGCACATGATCCCACTGCGTCCCAAAGGACTCAATATGCCCTATTATTACCAGAATTATTCCATAGCCTCTGGCCATGTCAACCCAATTAATTCTAGCATCCCCCGATACATTTTTTGCCAATTACTCTACCTCCGTTAATGTCTCCCCATCAAAAACCTGTTTAATTAAAGCCTTGGCCTTTTCATTATCCTCTTCATTCTGAAGCATTACATATGCTCTCTTATTTGGAACAGTATATGTTGTTCTCTTTGCTCCTTTTCCCATTACTCCATATTTAACAATATTCCAGTCTCCGCCTTCATCAATTTGCATTTTAATTAATTCGCTTATTTCAGAAGAACTGAGATTTGTTTCAAACATACCCTCAAGGCCCCCAAGAATCTCGCTGTAATTTGCAAGAATCGATGGAGAACTCTTTACCTTGTCGATGATTGCTACAAGAGCCTTCATCTGGTCTTTTCCCCTTTGAATGTCACCATCTGCAAATGCATGTCTCTCTCTTACAAAAGATAAGGCAGTCTCACCTGTCAGATAATTAGTTCCCTTAGAATAACTGAAGCCATCCTCAGAAACAAATGACCTATCGCTGTCTACTGTTATTCCTCCGATTGAATCCACCAGCTTGCTAAAGCCCTGAAAATTAATCTGTGCATAGTATTCAATTTCCACTCCATACAGGTTTCCAAGTGTATCTAAGGAACAGTCAATTCCATATGTTCCACAATGTGTCAGCTTATCGTATTCTGTAAAATTATCCTTGGAGATTAAAACATAATAATCTCTAGGTGTATTAAGCAAAAGCACCTGCTTTGTCTTTGGATTAATAACCGCAAGAAGATTTACATCACTTCTACTGGTTGAAAGCTTTGTATTTCTTGTATCAGATCCACTAAGATATATTATAAATGGTCTCTCTGTAATCGGTACCTTTCCTGACTCTGTTTCAGTCTCCTCCTCAACTACCTCTTCAATCTCATATTCATAGATCGCTTTAACCTTAGATTCCACGTCACTATACTTGCTAAATTCAGAAATTACATCTATGTATGCTGCATTCATAATGATAGCATCTGTTTCCTCTTTTAAAAGGTCCGAAACCATTCTCATTGTAAATTCTGCTTCCGAAGCCTTTATCTGTGCACCCAGCTCCGCCTCAATAGCCTCTCTGGCTTTTTGGGCATTTTCCGGGTCAAACTGGCTGTCAATCTCAAAACTATAATCCCTGGCATCTGTAATTGTGTTAGCCTTATCATCCGCTCTGACATACACCGCAACTACTTTATTCTGGGAATCCTTTCCGGAAATATTATTTATTGTCGTTCCAAGCCTGTCCACCGCAATTGATGCTATCATCAACGCAAATGAAAGAACGCAGGACACTATCATTCCCGCAAGTTTTCTCTTGGAAAGAGCTTTTCTATTTTTGGTTGGAAAAAATATAAGAGCAGCCGTTGCTCCCATTAACAATACAAGCACCGTGATAATTATTGCAAGATATCTGATTGGCAACAGGTCTACTTTGACAAGCAGCACCGCCAGTAAAACACTTGCAACAAACTGCATAAACGCAATCAGGCCTTTTAATAGAAGTAATTTGTTATTTTTTATCCAATTCATCATAATTCACCTTTGTATTATATAGTACTAGTGTACTACTTTTTTCTGTTTTTGCAAGTCAATAATGACCATCTTTATTCATTATTTCCTAATCATTCTATATAATAATAGCCTCAAAAAAGAAAATGCACAAGCAAAATGCCTACGATAATTCGCAGGCATAATCTCTAATACATTACTTTATTTTTTTAACACTTTCTCCTTCTGTTATCTCGAAAGGAATTAACTCATGAGTCGATGGCTTATTCAAGTCAATCATATTAAACAAAAGCTCCACACTTCTTATTGCCATATCTTTATGGCCCTGTCGAATACTTACAATCTTAGGATTGTAGTAATCAGCAAGCATGGTTCCATCAAATCCAACTATGGAAATATCCTGTGGAACCTGAAGTCCCTTATCTCTAATAGCTCTTACAGCTCCAATAGCCATAACATCACTCATTGCAAAAACAGCAGATATTGGGATATCCTTTTCTAACAGTCTTGTCATTGCTCTATATGCACTGTCAAAGGAGAATCTTGCTTTTCCGTACAGCTCCGGATTAAACTCAAGCCCCTTTTCCTTCATGGCTTTCACAAATCCACTGTGTCTAAGAATCGAAGTCTGGGAGATAGAAAGATCACCACCAATAATTGCGATGTCTCTATGACCGTTTTCATATAAGCAGTTCGCCGCCTGTGCTGCTGCCGCCTCATCATCAGTGGATACTGACGAAAGATTATCAAATCCCATCTGATCAGCACTGTTTGTTACAAGAACACAGGGCACATTTACCTTTTCAAACTTTGCTTCGAAGGATGTTTTATTACCTCCGAGAAAAAGAATTCCAAGTGGTTTTCTCTCTCTGCAAAGCCTGATTGCTTCTATTACTTCATCACTGTCCTCATCCAGATAATACATGTTTACGGAATAGTCAGAGGCTACTACCAACGACTGTATTTCTTCTATAATATTGGCAAAAAGCATATTTGATGTACCTTTTACCAATACCAGAATAGTTTTTGTATTATTCTGCTTAAGTCTCTTTGCATTGTTGTTAGGTACAAAATTATGCGCCTCAACAATTTCCATTATCTTCTGTTTTGCAGCAGGACTAACATCCTGTTTGTTGTTAAGAACTCGGGATACCGTAGTAACTGAATATCCCGATTCTTTTGCTATATCAACAATTGTCATTTTCTAACCCTTTACGGCACCTGACAAAACACCCTTAATAATATATTTCTGTCCGAATGCATAAAGTATTACGATTGGAATCAAACATAATACGATAAGCGCCATTGTTGCACCGTAGTCAACTTTTCCATAACTTCCCTGTAAATACTGAATGTGAATTGGGATTGTCTTGTACACTGTCTTGTCAAGAACAAGGTAAGGTAAAAGATAATCGTTCCATACCCACATTACTTCAAGAATACCTACTGAAATATATGTAGACTTCATTACTGGACAAATAATAAGGAAGAATGTCTGTAATGGATTACATCCATCAATAAGTGCTGCTTCCTCCAATTCAAGTGGAATACTCTTTACAAATCCTGTAAACATAAATATGGCAAGACCTGCTCCAAATCCCAGATATACTATACAAATAGTAAATGGGCTGTTTAAGTGTAATGTATCTGCTGTCTTTGACAATGTAAACATTACCATCTGGAATGGTACTACCATTGAAAAAATACAGAGATAATATACTATTTTACAGAATGTGCTGTCAACACGACTTACGTACCATGCCGACATTGATGTACAAAGTAGAATTAAACCAACTGATAATATTGTGATAATAAAGCTGAATGCAGCTGACTTATAGAACGGATAATTTCCAAAAGTCATTCCCTTTATGTAATTCTCCAAGCCCATAAAGCTATCACCTGTTGCTAATGTAAAAGGTGATAATGCAATCTTATCACTAGTCTTAAATGAGTTAACAATTACTGTAATTACTGGAAAAATCCATGCCAATGCAAGAATTACAAATCCCCCAGTAAGAATACCATTTATTCTTCTGTCTTTTTTTGTTCCGGCTTTCATTATTCCTGCACCTCCTTACTTCTTGTAAATGCCAGCTGAACTAATGAAATAATACCTACTGTTAAGAAGAAGATAACAGCTTTTGCCTGTCCTACTCCAAGTGAAGTTAAGTTCTCATAGAATGAGCTGTAGATATTAAGTGCAAGCATCTGTGTTGTTCCGATTGTTCCCTCATATGGATAACCATTTGTAAGAGCAAGGTTCTGATCGAACAACTTAAATGAATTTGTTAATGTAAGGAATGTACAGATTGTGATTGTTGGCATAATACATGGAATAGTGATTTTTCTAAGAATCTGACCACTTGTTGCTCCATCAATTTTAGCAGCCTCTATGTAATCTGTAGAAACATTCTGAAGGCCAGCGATATAGATAATCATCATATATCCTACCTGCTGCCAGCACATTAGAATAACAAGACCCCAGAATCCGTAAGTTGCATTAAGTGCTAACTGTGAGTGCCAGAATGCATAAATTACTCCGTTTAAAATAATCTTCCAAATGTATCCTAATACGATTCCACCGATAAGGTTTGGCATGAAGAATACTGTTCTAAAGATTGTTGCCCCCTTAATCTTTCTGGTAAGAGCAAGAGCTATACCAAATGCAATCAGGTTAATCAAAACCATGGTAACAACTGTATATGCTGTAGTAAATTTAAATGCTCTGAAGAAAGACTCATCTTTTAATGCATTTACAAAGTTATCTAATCCTGTAAATTCCTGAAAACGCAATGTCTTAAATTTAAAGAATGAAAGTTTAATTCCCCACAAAAATGGATAAACAAATCCAATACAAAATGCTATAAATGTTGGAATGATAAATATTGGAGCAAACTTTTTCATTGCTTTGCGTTGAATGCTGTTAACAGCAGAGCTGTTAACCTTTTTCTGTTTCTTTTTCATTTTTGACTCCTATCGAATAAGTAAGGGGACAAGCAAACGCCCGCCCCCCATTAATAATCAGCTAGTTAGAATTACTGCTGCTGAAGTTTGTACTGCTCAGCCCATCCATCAACGTATGCCTTTTCAACTTCTGACCACTCTTTACCTGCAGAGTAGTTAGCAAGTGCTGAAACGATTGGTGTTCTCCAGCTTTCTGTGTTTGGTGTAAAGCTGAATACCCAGTTTACATTCTCTTTACCGCTTGTAATATACTCGTTCATCTGGTTAGCAAGTACGTTCTGAACTGCCTTTGCCTTCTTGAATGGAGCAACAAATCCCATCTCATCTGCAAGTGCTGATGTTCCTGCATCACTTGTTGCTACCCAGTACATGAAGTCTAATGTTGCCTGCTGATCTTCCTTAGAAGACTGGCTGTTTACTGACCAGAAGTTCTCTGTTCCACAGCAAAGTCCCTGCTCTGCATCATTTACGCCAAAGTAGATTGGAATATATGCAAGGTTCTCATCTCCAAGAGCCTTAACATCGTTGTAGCACCATGTACCATTCTGGTAGAATACTGCCTTACCATCCTTGAACTCAGCTGTTGAGTCATCCATTGTCTTTGAAGCAAGATCTGCTGGATCACATGTTGCGTTCTTTGTATATAAATCCCATACGTTCTGGTACTGTGCAAGGTATGTTCCCTTTACAGTTGCTGGCTGCTCTGTTACGTTGTCATCCTTGAACTCATAGTAGAGTGGAAGATTTGTTAAGTGACCTGAGAATCTCCAGCTTGATGAACCATCAAGACCTGCTGAAGCGAATGCTGCAAATCCAAGAGAATCCTTCTTAGCTGTGATATCTTCTGCAACAGCCTTTAATGAATTAAAGTCCTTAATCTCGTCAAGCTTATGTCCAGCCTGCTCTAATAACTTCTTATTAACTACGATTCCGTATCCTTCGTATACATATGCTACACCGTATACTCCGTCGCCACTCTTTACTGCGAAATCGTCATTTGTTAACTCACCGTATACCTTAGAATCTTTAAGATCTAAGCAGTAGTCTTTCCAAGACTGATATCCAACTGATCCGTTAATCTGGAATAATGTTGGAGCATCTTTCTTATCGATTTCAGATGTTAATGTCTCCTCATATGTACCCTCGGCTGCTGTAACAACCTTAACCTCAACACCTGTCTCCTCTGTGTACTTCTTAGCTAACTCCTGCCACTGTGCGTCAGCTTCTGGCTTAAAGTTTAAGTAATATACCTTTCCTTTTGCCTCTTTCTTGTCTCCACATCCTGTGAACATTGTAGCTACCATTGAAGCTACTAATAATGCAGATAAAACTTTCTTCTTCATATTTTCCCTCCTAAAACAAATAAAAATGTTTTTGCCGTTAACGTTTCCGTAAATGTTATCGGTAACGTTTTCAGTGATTAGAGTATAAACCACTATACCAGCAGATTTCAACCTTCTTTTATAACTTCTGCACATATTCCTAAATTTTGCGAAACTTTTTTGTGCACTTCTTCTAAAGCTTTTCCATCAAAGCACACTTTAGGACTAACAAAAAGGGGGATGATATTTTTTGAAATGGCTTTATTCTATATAGACGTAATATGTTTTGGGGAAATAAATTAGAACAATTATGATTTGAAATAAAAAAGCCGGGTGATAACTGGTAGCGATTCTATGCTACCGGCCAAATCATCCGACTCTTAATATCTTCCTGTAATGAAACGAAGAAATGTTACTGGCTTCTTGCCCTGTTTTCTCATATCCTGAGCATATGACTCATAACAACTTACAGCCTGCCCATAGGACATCATTGGATCAATACTATACATCCGTTTACCTCCTTATTCATATTTCTTTCACTCATTACTTAATGAATGAAATATCTTACATCTTGAAATATACACCCCTTTTTAGTAAATGTCAACAGTTTCAATTGTCTCTTTTTGTGCACAATGTAAAAACTCAACTTTTTTATGTAGTTTCTAAACATTTCATAAATTTTATGATATAATATTTATGTAATATTTTGAACTATGTTTATGTTCATTTAAATCAATTATATGATATTTTTATAATAAAAAAATCATTATTTTGATATATTTGTTACAGCGCGCGCAATATTCTGTTTTATATAGGTTTTATGTTACATAATTATTAAGGACACACAAGAGGTAATTCCTATGAACAAAAAAATTTTGTCTTATATTGACACTCATTATTTGGATCCCATCACGTTGGATTCAGTGGCTAATTCAGTTGGAATAAGCCGTTTCTATTTATCAAGGAACTTTCGAAAGCTCACTAATTGTGGCTTTTGCGAGTATCTAAACCAAAAACGAATCAATGAGGCTATTATTTTGCTTGCGGAGACAGATTATAGCATCACAGATGTTGCTTTACGCTCCGGATTCCAAAGTATATCATCCTTTAATCGTATTTTTAAGGATTGCATTGGCTGCTCTCCCAAAGAATACCGTAATATCGTTTAGCATGTTTTCATTATATTGCCATAAGGCCTTTGCCTTATGGCAAATAAAAGGCTGAGCATAAGTGCCAACTGGCACTATACTCAGCCTTTACTATTATCTATTATCTCATTTACTGAAATGAATAACCAATTGTATTTCCAATTGTACCTGATCCCTGTATTCCAAATTCTATGCTTCCGTTATTTGCAATTGTGGAATTCCAAGATACTGGTGTAATTACATAGTAATCACCACTAGTCTTAACATTAACATTCCAGCTTGAATCAATCTTAACGTCACTCTTCTTAAGCTTAAGAGTCCATGTGTTAATCTGTGCACCTGTTTTATTGGTAACCTTAAAGCTTACCTGATATCCTGATCCCCAGTTGTTAATTGTGTAATCAAGCTTCATTCCACCTGCTGGTTCACTTGGCTGTGTTGGCTCGCTTGGCTGTGTTGGTTCACTTGGCTGTGTTGACTCGCCGGAAACCTTCTCAAACTGCCACTGCTGGTTTGGATTACCATAGAACTTCCACTGACATACATTTGTTCCGTCAGCTGTCTTGTGCTCATATACATCAAGATTCTTTGTTGACTTTGATGCCTTTGTAGCAATTGTAAATACACCATTGTTTGATGTTTTCTGAACAACAAACTTCTGTGCATCTCCTGAATAAGCATGGTATATTCCAATATTTGCTCCATCCTTATCCTCACCATTTGCTACGTCGAGCATAAAGCTTCCAAGCTTACTTTGTAAGGTAATATATCCATCATTTGTATTTGTCACATACCACTTCTGTCCGTCTACGCCAGTTCCTGTACTAATGCATACATTGGTGCCTGCTGCTGCCTTGTTCCCTTCTACTGTAAGGTATTTCTGTGACATTGTGTTTTTGATGTAGTACCAGCCATCTTCGATTTTGCCTGTTGTTGGCTGTGTTGGCTCACTTGGCTCTGTTGTTCCGCCCTGGTTTCCGCTGCCGCTTCCACCCTGGTTTCCACTGTCGCTTCCACCTGTGCTACCACCCTCTGTTGGCTGGCCAAATGTCTCTGTATACGCCTGAATAACCTTATAATATGACTGCTTTGGTGTTCCTGGTGTTGAGAAAAGTAATGGCTTAGAATTACTAATCCATGTTGTCTGATCAGAGAGACCCCACCATGTTACTCCTGTAATCTTTGCACCAGTCTTCTTAAGGGAATTAATCTGCTTAAATAAGTTATAAGCATATGTTGCCATATCACTATCGCCATTGTTTGTAATGTCCATTTCTGTAATCTGAACTTCGAATCCGGCGTTAATGAATGCCTTAAGTGCTGTCATATAGTAATCAACTGAAGGGAAGTTTGTTCCAAGGTGTGACTGCATACCAACACCATCACAAACCTTGCCATTACTATTGATATAGTTTACAAGCTTTATAGTATCGTTAACACCCATATAAGTGTTAAAGTCGTTGTAGAAAAGGCTTACCTTATCTCTAAGCTTAAAGTAATCAAGTGTCTGTGAAGCATATGTAAATGCCTTCTGAAGGAATGCTGGAGAAGTTCCGCATTTGCCATATACTGCTTCCCATCCTGAGTTCTGCGCATGAAGGTATTCATTAGCAATATCCCAGGCATATACTACGTCTTTTCCATACTCGCTTAAGTATACATGATTCATAACAGTCTTAACGTACATCTCAAGACGAGCGTCCATTGTTGATACATTTACAAAACCGTTGCCTGCTGAGTATCCGTTTCTAAAGAACCATGTTGGTGTCTGTGAGTGCCATACCAATGTATGTGCTCTCATTTTAAGTCCATTGTTGTAACAGATTTTCATAACCTCATCTACTGTGTTGAAGTTAATCTGTGGAACATATGACTCTTTGTAGTTGTCTGGGATATAGTATCCCTGATTCTTAGCCTGAGAAACTGAAATAAGCTTAGCAGATCCTCCAAGAAGAGCATCTGGCTTCATTTCATTCTCAAGAGTAATACTATTATAATGCTTCTTTAAAATATTAAGCTGATTTGCATCTCTTAACTGATATAAGTTGATACATGTTCCTGAATAACCATACTTAGCACCATATGTGTTAAGTAAATTAGCTTCTACCGGCTTTCCCTCTGTGCTTCCACCTGTGTTTCCGCCTGTGCTTCCGCCATTGTCTCCACTATTTTCTGTAGTACCTGCTCTCCAGCAGTCAAAATCAAAGCTTCCTCTAAATACAAAGCAGATATTCTTAACACCCGAAACAGACTTCATGGAAGCTGAGAAATCCTTCCACTCGCCATTTGTATTAGATACATTAATTGTTCCAAGTAATGTTCCTGATGGATTTCCATCTCTTACTTCAATAGAACCAGTTCCTTTGCTTCTAACTCCAGCTGTTATTGTCTTTAATCCCTTGTTAAAGTTTACTCCTTTAACCTTTGTGAAATCACCATTATGGATATTTGTTACATATCCGGCTCCATTACCGAATCCTGTAACTGTAATTCCAGCCTGAGTAAAGATTGTCTCTGCCTCAACTCTTGTATATGGGTTAAGGTAAGAGGTCTGGCTTACTCCTGACATTGTTGGTGTAAGTGCTTTAATCTGTCCATTTGACACATTAAGCTTATCAATCTGTGCTGTTCTGTATCCAAGACTCTTTCCAATAACCTTAGATTCTACAGAACGTGTATGGTAAGCCATGTAATAGCTTCCCTTGAATTCAAAAATGCAGTGGTGGTTATTACCTGTTGAACCCTGGAAAAATACTCCCGGATTCTTCATAACTTCACCCTTATATGTGAATGGTCCCATTGGACTGCTACTTGTCATATATTCTATAGATGCATTGTTAAATCCATTTGAACAATTCCAGTTCGAGCAATATGAATAATAATATGTGTTTCCAATTTTATTAATTCCTGAATCCTCAAATAAATATGGAGCATCGATTGTCGCTGCTGAGCCTACTGTGCTCACCATATCTGAACCAAGCTTAATTACTCTTGCTGTCTTTGGATGAGCGGCCTGACCAGTTGGTACTCCACCTCCGAAGTAGAGATAACCTGTTCCATCTGAATCAACTAATACAGCTGGGTCAAACATCCATACTACACCAGAACATCCTGGTGTTGAACCTGTAATCAGTGCCTTTCCAATTGGATCAGTCCAAGGACCTGTTGGGCTATCTGATGTTAAAACTCCAATTCCGCCACCACTGTTGGCAAAATATAAGAAGAATTTAGTCTTTCCATTAATTGTCTTATAGGTTGCATGTGGTGCCCACGAATTGCTTGCCCACTTTGCGATTCCGTTGCTTCCAGCCACGTTAAACTGTCCATGATCTGTCCAGTTAACCATGTCAGAAGATGAATAGCAGTTTAACTGCTTAATCTTTCCGTATGTGTTCTCATTGTTTCCGGCAAACTCCTGAGTGTCGTTTGTAGTGTAAACATATACTCTGTCCTTGTATACCATTACACCTGGATCAGCGCCGTAGTTCTGAGTAACAAGAGGATTATTCTCGTTGTCAGCCTTAACGTATGATCCGTTTGTTACAGTTGCTGCCTGAGCTGGGGTTACATTTGCAAACGTTGCAACAAACATCATTACGAGACACATAATCATTGTAATCTGTTTTCTCATTTTTATTCTCCTTTTATTAATAATATCCTGGCATCATTACTAAACTCTGCCACTTTTGCTCGAACATAGTCATTCTAACAAGCATTTTTCAATATGACCACTCATTTCTTGCACTTATGTTATCCACATTTTGTTGACAAACGCCTCCAGTTTTCTCATAAACCTTTATTTTTCAAGCTTTATCACTGTTGATAACTTTATGGTTTTTGAAAAAAATAGCAGATTATCCAATTCTTTTTACCTTTATTTTGCTATTATGCCAAGGCCCTGAAGTACCATTTTTCCACAGTGTCACAAGATTGATATTGTTTTACAGGGTGTAAACCAGGCGCAGCAGTGTGCAAATATTTATAAAAGGATTGAAATTGTAAGAGGCGGAAGCGTTGCCATTGAGATTATTGAATTCCATTTTGTTTTTATCGTAAGACGATAAATTTTTATTGACATTTTTAGGGAATATAATTATACTCTGCTTATAATCACTATTAAAACTCACTATTAAAGACTATTAAAGGAGGGATATATGAGTCAGCATACTGTTTCAATCATATTAAAATTTGTGGTTTCCATCTTTGCACTCATGGGAATAAGCCTGCAGTATTTGTATTTTCCTATTTACAACAACTACTATATGGAGGAATACAACATTGTCTCAATAGGTGATTTTCCTTTTCCTGTGCTTGCTTTTGTGGTGTCTTTTGTGTACATCGTTTATTATATTTTTCTTATTCTGTTTTGGCGGGTCTGCACACATATTGGAAGGTATAATTCTTTTTCACCAATCAACAGTAAGCTTTTCCGACTTATGGCTGTTTGCGGTTTTTCAGTTTCTTTTGTTGCACTGGCAGCTTCACTGATACTTGCAATCAGCTCTTATGAGAAACCTGGCAATAACTACTTTCTTACTTTTTTTGTAGGGGTTTTCTTCATAGGGCTTTTCATCGGTGGTTTATGTGAGACACTATCAAGACTTATTCAGCATGCCTATAATGTAAAAAAGGAAAATGAGCTTACAATTTAATCAAATTAAATTTTTGGAGGACTAAGAATGTCAATTATAATTAATATAGATGTTATGCTGGCCAAACGGAAAATGAGTGTTACTGAATTGTCCGAAAAATTAGGCATTACCATGGCCAATGTATCCATTTTAAAAAATGGTAAAGCAAAAGCGATTAAAATCGAAACCCTTGATAAGCTCTGTAGAATTCTGGACTGTCAGCCAGGCGATTTATTGGAATACAGAGAAGATAATCAGGAATAGTACCGCTGTCTTATCAAATGCAAAATGGAGGATTATTTATGAAGCAACATACAATTTCTATTTGGCTTAAGGCTATTATTATTTTTACATCTATTATTGGAATAGTTTTCACAATTGGTGTACTAAGCCTGAAGCTCGCCCTGTTTGAGACAACAACAGCTCCAGCTCTCACCAGACCTTATCTTTTTATATATATAATGGTACTTTTTTATATTATGCTTTTTCACTTTTGGAAAGTCTGTACTGAGATTGGAAAAGAGAACTCCTTTTCTCTTAGTAACAGTAAGTCCTTTATGCATATGGCAATCTGCACTTTTGCCATGTCTGTTGGCTGTCTGGTTAAGAATATTTATAATCTGCAAAGATATGATTTGCCAGGGAATACCATAACAGGATTCCCTTATATGTTCATATATACTACCCTGTTCTTTTTCTGCATAAGTTTACTATGTCTTTGCCTGTCACAGCTGATAAGAATTGCTTACGAGGAAAAGGATGAACTTGATCGCACAATTTAAACTATAAAATTTTATACTCTAAGGAGGTTATTATGGACAACAATTACCCTACTTATAACAATTATCCTAACAGTAACAATTACCCTATTCAACATCCACCGATATGGGAAGAAACAATTGAGCAGAAACAGCAGCGGGCTTACCTGTTTAAGAAGCTTTTTCCAGCAACGCTAATGCTTGCTATTGTCTTTGTGCTCTGCCTGTACCGCAACGCTAACGGCATTACAATGCCATTTTTCACTTTGACTGTGGTGGGCTATTGCTTTTATGTTACTAAAGTTTATCAATATAAACTCAAGAAAATGAGTTATTTTATGGCGGCAGTTATTATCCTTTTAGGAATATCCTGCTGTATAACAAATAACGGATTCATTATTTTCTGCAACTATGTGGAAATACTATTGATGATAGAAATGCTCTTGATTCATAACTTTTATGAGGATAAGCATTGGAATATCAGCAAGTATGTTTCTGCCTTTATCATTACGAACATTATGTCAGTAGCAACCTTACCTGATCCTTTTGGCGATGCTTCAAGATATTTCAAACTCACTGACAAAAAGCGTTCCACCAAATTATTATTTGTGCTTATAGGATTAGTTATAGCTATTCCATTGCTTTTAGTTATTACTGTTCTTCTTGCTCAGGCTGATTATGTTTTTGGAAAAGCTGTTTCACATATATTTCATTACTTTGATTCCTTTAACATTGTAGGAATTGCTGTATTTTTCTGTTTTGGATTTATGGCTGCTTATCTTTTTACCAGAACTGTTGGTAAGCATGAAGTAAGTAATGAGGTGGTTGACAATCGCAGATTTGACCCAATAATCGCTATTACGGTGCTGAGTCTGATTTCTCTTGTGTACGTTTTCTTCTGTGGGATTCAGGTTCTTTATCTGTTCAGCCATCAGTTGGAGCTTCCAAATGGATATACTTATTCAGAATATGCCCATGAAGGGTTTTTCCAATTGCTTTTTGTATGTGTGCTTAACCTTGCCCTTGTACTGTTTACATCAGCATTTTTCAGGGAAAATCTCTTGCAGAAAATTCTGCTTGTTGTTATTTCAGCCTGTACCTATGTTATGCTTGTATCAAGTGCTTTTAGAATGTGCCTTTACGTTTCTGCATATGGACTAACATTTTTAAGAGTCCTGGTACTTTGGTTCCTTCTTGTGCTTGCACTGTTTTTTGCCGGAGTCATTGTCCAGATAGTAAAACCTGATTTTCCATTGTTCAGATACGGCCTTGCAATCATCAGCTGCTGCTATCTTGTGCTTGCCTTTGCCAAGCCTGATTACTGGATTGCCCGCTACAATACTTCTATGGACACTTATATTGAACATACCTCAAGGGAGGATTACAGCTATGATTATTCAAATTTGAGATCACTTTCATCAGATGCTGCGCCAATACTGATTCCAAAGGGATATTCATATGACTATGTAACCAACGACAGTTTCAGGGAGTTCAACTTCTCCCGGGCAGCGGCTTATAAGCTTAACAGAGAGTATTTCTTTAAAAAATAAAGTATTATTCATATTATAAGAAAAACTGCTACTCATGCTTGCATGAAGGTAGCAGTTTTTTATGCTTTTATTTGCTTTTTCCACTTACATAATAATTATTTCTGGTGGTCTTTTTGGTCTGATACAGGTTCTCATCTGCAATATGTAAGAAATCCCATACCTTGTTACTTCCATACGGTATATCACAGCAGGCACCCTGGGATATTGTCACAATATCATGGGTTTTGGAAAACTTATGCTCTATTCCCATTCCGGCAACCATTTCCTTCAGTTCCCTGCAGTACTGCTCCATCTGTTCAGGCTTAAGGTCCTCATAGATAAGAACAAATTCATCGCCACCATATCTGGAACAGAATCCATTATACTTCCTAGCAATTGTCTGAAAAACATTAGCCAGCTTCTTCAGACATTCATCCCCTGCCTGATGTCCGTAATTATCGTTGTACTCCTTGAAAAAGTCTATATCAAGAATCTCAATTGCAAAGTAGGTTCCTCTGGCAAGAGCTCTGTTAAAGGCCTCATCTGCAAAGGTGTTAAGCTTGGATCTGTTTGGAATCTGGGTTAATGGATCTGTCTCTGATTTATCCACCAAGAGCTGATTCTCTACCTCTACCTCCCGCCTTGCACGGTCAGCTGCCTCAAGCTTTTTGCGAAGCTGCAGAACATTATTCATCATGTTCATGGTCTCATTCTCCCGCCTCTCAGAAAGCTCATAATAGAAACCTGCAGACTTAAGATAATCTGAATAATAGGCTCTGTTTCTACGAAACCATCTTATCTTGAGGGAAAGATGCTTCATATGCATATTTGTAATATTAACACTCTTAATCATTGGCTCTAATGTATCCACCACATGCCAGAATTCCTCATCCTTATCCCCACACTCCAAAAGGAGCTGACAATAATTATAGAGGTCCTCAAAGATATCCATAAGTGCCATATTCTCACTTATTCCAGCATCAATCTGAGCAATACACTCATCTCTCAAATCATGCTGATTGCTTCTATGGTAGTATAATGTCTCCGAACAGAGAACTCCGATTTTGTCTATGTAGTCAGCATGTATCCAATGCTTTTTTTGAATATTGTCTATTATCTCGTCTACACCGTCAAAATTCCCCTGTAGCACCTTACAGCCACACATATTCTGGTATATACAAATCATAAAAATGTGATAGCCCGGCTCCTCCGGATGCTGACTCATATAATCGTAAGCCCTCTGCAGATAGGCCTCTGCATCCGCAAACTGTCCACTCTGCATATTGAGTACACCACAGTTTATATCAAGGATTGTCTTAACCATGGGAATGTCATAGCATTCACAATAAGATATTCCATTAAGGTAATAGTCAAGGGCTACCGGAAGATTCCCTCTGTTCATAGCAGTAATTCCAAGTATATTGTAGCTTCTGGCCACCAGCTCCCAAACCTTTGCCTGCTGAAGATTAGTAATTGCTTTACTTATATTTTCAAAAAGATTATCTCCGTCATTCAGACAATAATAAGTCTCTGCTATATGGTAATATCCAAAGCCCATAAGCTTTGGATCATTAACCTTTGTTCCATAATCTACAATGTCATTACACGCCTTAAGAGTGAGCTCTGCATCATCGTTGCAATGCTCGATTACGTTGCTTATCCACTTTTTTACTATATCGTTATATTCACTGTAATCCACAGAGCTCCCTCCCTTCCATAGTGTGCTTTTCGCCTATTCTAATTATAACATTCACCTTTATTATTTCAAGAAATCCGTTGGATTAACAGGACTTCCGTCCTTTTTCAAAGAAAAATATACTCCACTTCCCTCTGTAGAATAATATTTCGTAGGCTCCGATACGTATCCTACAACCTGACCCCCTTCTACCTTGGCGCCCTTTTTAAAAGGAAGGTCCTTAAGCATTCCGTATGTGGCAGTATATCCATCCCCTAAGGACTGCTCAACTGTGCATCCTGTTTGAGAGTTGTTGTATATCCTGGTAATGGTTCCATCTGCGATGAAATATACCTTGTCATTTACATTTCCACCAATTAGCATGGCAGGATTATACTGGTACTGGTCCAGGGTTGAAAAATATACTGTCTTGTCCATACTATATGGAAGCACTACTTTTCCTTTTATTGGCCATACTGTCTTCTCTTTTGCTGAAAAATGTAAGGTATCTACTGTTGCTGATGTTTCTTTTGTCTCTTCCTTGTCTTTCTTTTTCTCAGTATTTTCCTGATCCTTCTCTTCCTCTTTGTCCTCTGCTGCCTCAGTAGTCTCCGGCAATAAATCCTTTATTTTGGGCTTTATTACCTTGGCTGTCTCCGTCACCTTAACCTCAGGTGCCTTGGCAACCTCCTGCTGAACAATCTGATTCTCTTTTTCGCTGTTTTTTTCAAGTGAATAAATTCCAATAAATCCTATTGCTCCCGCCACAAGGCAGGCCATTGCAGCTATATATTGTTTCTTCATAGGGCTTTTCCTCCATCATCAATTATTCTTTGATGATAGTATTACCCCTATTTTGCTATTTATTCATATGACGTCCTATAATGTTGCTCAGCTGTGCAAACTGCTCCAGAGAAAGGGCTTCTCCCCTTACTGTAGCAGGAACTCCAAGTTCCATTATACTCTCCTGTATCTGCTCTTTGGTCAGATTAATTGCCGGAAAATTGTTTAAGCCATTGGCAAGGGTTTTTCTTCTCTGATTAAAGGATGCTCTTATTATTTGAAATAAAAGCTTTTCGTTATCCACATCAACCGGTGGTTTCTCATGCCTTGTCAACCTTATTACTGCACTTCCCACTTTTGGCTGTGGCATAAAGCAGCTAGGCGGAACCTCAACCACAATCTCCGGCTTTGCATAGTACTGAACTGCAAGAGAAAGTGCTCCATATTCCTTTGAGCCAGGTCCTTCCTGCATACGGTCTGCAACCTCTTTCTGCACCATGATTGTAATGCTGTCAATTGGAACATGACTTTCAAACAGTCCCATTATTATAGGGGTTGTAATATAGTATGGCAGATTGGCTACTACCTTAATTGGCTTGCCATCGTTATACTCATTGGCAAGTGCATTTATATCAACCTTAAGAATGTCCTGGTTAAGAACCTGTACATTGTCATATTCTGAAAGGGTATCCTGCAGAATTGGTATGAGATTTGTATCTATCTCCACTGCAATCACCTGACGTGCAGCCTCACAAAGATACTGTGTCATAGTTCCAATTCCTGGTCCGATTTCAATAACAAAGTCATCCTTTTTAACTCCTGCAGCATCTATTATCTCTTCAAGCACTCCAGAATTTATGAGAAAGTTCTGTCCGAACTTTTTCTGGAAGCTAAAATTATATTTTTGAAGGATTTCAATTGTGTTCTTTGGATTACCAAGTACTGCCATATTAACCCCTTTCGATTCTCTTTACTTTATCAAACAGACGATATGCATTATCCTCTGTAACTTTCTCAACTTCCTCTAGTGTTACACCCTTAATATCTGCAATTTGCTGAATAATATAAGGGATGTAGCCTGAGTCATTTCTTTTTCCTCTGAAAGGCTCTGGAGCCATATATGGACAATCTGTCTCCAGTAAAATTTTTTCAAGAGGAATTGCCGATACAGTCTCCTTAAGCTTCTTTCCGTTTTTGAAGGTAACTACACCGCCTACTCCAATCATGTATCCCATATCAATGAACTGGAGAGCCATTTCCTTAGAATAGGAATAGCAGTGAACGACTCCGGGAATTTCATGGGCATTGGCTTCCTTCATTACCTTCATCGTATCCTCTGCTGCATCTCTTGAATGGATTATTATTGGCAGTTTTAGCTCTCTTGCCAAATCCATCTGACGCTTAAACCAATACCTCTGAGCCTCCTGTACTTCCGGATCTTTATCCCAGTAATAGTCCAGTCCTATCTCACCGATAGCTACAGCCTTTTCCCAATTTGCCTGCTCTCTAAGCCAGCTAAAGCTATCCTCATTCAACCCTTCGATATCACTTGGATGAACTCCTACTGCCGCATATATATAATCAAATTTTTTGGCCAGCTTAACAGCGGCGGCAGTTGACTCAATAGATGCACCTACATTAATTATTGGCGCAACTCCGCTATTATATACTTTTTCAATAACAGATTCCCGGTCTTTATCAAACCGGGAATCATCATAATGTGCATGTGTCTCAAAAATCATTTAAAAATGCTCCTCTAGCATATGAAGCTCTTCGATGTCAATGCAGTGGGGTATACTGTTATTAATAACAGCTTCCTTACACCCTTCGAAGTCAAACCAGCGAACCGATTCAATCTCTTCCCTCTGTATAGAAAACTCCCCTGCTTCCATATCCAGCCACAGAATATAAACCTTACTTATCTGATTGTCAATAAATCTCTCTCCATGAAAAACATCATCTGTTTTTATTCTGTGAATTCCGCAAAATATAAGTTGTTCCTGCTTTATGTCAACTCCAAGCTCTTCCTTTAACTCACGCAAAGCAGACTCCTCAAAATCGTCTCCTGCGGGAATATGTCCGGCACTGGAGATATCATAACATCCAGGATATGAATCCTTCTGCTCACATCTCTTTTGAAGTAGGATTTCCACCCTTTCCCCCTTTTTGCGCACAATCCACACATGTGAGGTTCTATGTGGCTTTCCTAATCTATGGGCTTCTGAACGTTCTATTATCTCGCCTGTTGGCATTCCATTTTCATCTACAACGTCAAATAATTCCATGAAATCTCCTTTCATGCTACTACGTGGTACTTTAGGACTATAGTATCACAATTAGCTCTACAACTCAACCTAAATTATTTCCCTACTTAACGCTCTATAAAATGGAGCTTGCTTCTACACCTAGGCGATTTCTGCTCCTGAAGGCATCTTCTTCTCAGGTGTCATTAATGCAAGATTACCCTCTGCATCCTCAGCACAAAGTAACATTCCCTCTGAAACTACGCCTGCAAGCTTTGCTGGCTTAAGGTTAACAAGTACCATTACTCTCTTTCCAACCATCTCCTCAGGAGAATAGTCCTTACGAATTCCAGATACAATCTGCTTTACCTGGCTTCCAATCTTAACCTGTGAGCAAAGAAGCTTCTTTGACTTTGGAACTGCCTCGCAGGCGATAATCTCACCAACCTGGAACTGAAGCTTCATAAAGTCATCAAAGGTAATCTCTTCTTTTGCTTCAATATCGATTACAGCTTCCTCTTCCTCTGACTCTGGTAAAATTCCAAGCTTTTTCTGCTCTTCCTCAAACTCTGCCTTCTGTGCTGCCTGAATCTCAGCAACCTTAGGCATAACATCCTCTGCCTTAAGACGTCCGAAGAGAATCTCAGGTGTGTCTGTAACCTTTGTTCCACTTACATATAATCCAAACCTCTCAAGCTCATCATACTTACGAAGACTTGTATTTAACTGAGCAACTATCTTCTCTGCTGTCTCTGGAAGGAATGAGTGGAGAAGGCTTGCACCAATTGTAATTGACTCTGTAAGGTTATAGAGAACCTCTGCAAGTCTGTCGTGATTAGCCTCATCCTTGGCAAGTGTCCAAGGAGTTGTCTCATCAATATACTTGTTGCAACGACGGAATAATGTAAATACTTCTGAGATTGCATCAGCAACACGAAGTTCATCCATCTTCTTGGCAACCTTTGCAACTGTTCCTGTAACAACAGCCTTAAGATCTGCATCAATCTCTGTCTGGCTTGGGTCACCGGTTACTCCTGTGCTCTTTACAATACCGTCAAAGTACTTATTGGTCATCGATACTGTTCTATTTACAAGATTTCCTAATACATTGGCAAGCTCTGAGTTAAATCTCTCAATTACAAGCTCCCATGTAATTATTCCATCATTTTCAAATGGCATCTCGTGAAGTACAAAGTAACGTGTAGCATCTACTCCGAAAAGCTCTACCATATCATCTGCGTAGATAACATTTCCCTTTGACTTGCTCATCTTGTCTCCACCCTGAAGCAGCCATGGGTGTCCAAATACCTGCTTTGGAAGTGGAAGATCCAGGGCCATTAAGAAAATTGGCCAATAAATTGTGTGGAAACGCACAATATCCTTACCTATTAAGTGAAGGTCTGCCGGCCAGTTCTTGTCAAACAGCTCACTTGATCCATCTGGATCATAACCAATCTTAGTAATATAGTTTGTAAGAGCATCAAGCCATACATATACTACATGCTTTGGATCAAAATCTACTGGAATTCCCCAGCTGAAGGATGTACGTGAAACACAAAGATCCTGAAGTCCTGGAAGAAGGAAATTGTTCATCATCTCATTCTTACGGGATACTGGCTGAATAAACTCCGGATGAGTATTAATATGCTCAATTAATCTGTCAGCATACTTGCTCATTTTGAAGAAATAAGCCTCTTCCTTAGCTGGCTGAACATCTCTTCCACAGTCAGGACATTTTCCGTCAACAAGCTGTGATTCTGTCCAGAAGGACTCACAAGGTGTACAATAAAGACCCTCATAAGCTCCCTTGTAGATGTCTCCCTTGTCATATAATTTCTTGAAAATCTTCTTAACACACTTCTCATGATCCTCATCTGTCGTACGGACAAAGCTGTCATATGAAGAATTAACAAGATCCCAGATTCTCTTAACCTCAGTTGAAACATTGTCAACATATTCCTTTGGAGTAATTCCGCTTAATTCAGCCTTCTCCTGAATCTTCTGGCCATGCTCATCAGTTCCAGTCTGGAAATATACGTCATATCCCTCGAATCTCTTGTATCTGCAGATAGCATCAGCAAGAATTACTTCATATGTGTTACCAATATGTGGCTTCCCTGATGTATATGCAATTGCTGTTGTTAAATAATACTTTCCTTTATTGCTCATATTGTCCTCCTTCTTTCTTGCAAGTTTTCCAACTGAAATAAATAAAGCTCGCCTTCATACAATGAAGACGAGCTATTGTCGCGTTACCACTTCTTTTCACAGACACCTCACAATGTCTGCCTCTGTAAATGCCTATCAGCATCTTTCACTATAACGGGTGCTCCCGTCAGAACCTATCCACCTCTGTAGTTCAATTCTGCCACTCCAAAGCCATATTCCACTCGTTTTCCATCTCTCCCTCTCAGCCAAAATGGAGATTCTCTGTAAACTTCCTTACGAATGTACTCTCTTTTTCATCGTGTTTTCAATATAATTGTCTTTAATTTATCATGGAGTTTTTAAAATGTCAACATAAATTAATTCTTTCTCTTCTTTAAAAGCACTACTACACCACACGCAATGGCAAATATTACTCCTGAAGCTAATGTGGCATAAATTGCACTGTAGCCCTCAGTTAGATAAAAGGTCATTCCCTGATAAAATGTATATACACCAAAGAGTGAAAATATTACAAAGGCTAATGTGTTCAGAATTCCCTCTGGTGCCTTGCTCTTAAGCAAATAACCAACCAGCATTCCTATAATATCCGCTGCAAAAAGACCAATGGAACAAGCCACCCACACGATTATCGCCTTATCAAGTCCTTCATTAGCTCCGAAGGTAATTGCTGTAAGCTGTGTCTTATCTCCAAGCTCAGCAATAAAAAATGTGCAGAAAACTGCGATAGGCGCAAACTTAATCTTGTTGTCCACTACCTCTTCTTCTTCATCATCATCTCCCATAAGTGTTGTAATTGCAAAAAACATAAAGGCCAGAGCCGCTACTACTTTTATTACACCTTCTGGAATGAGACTTCCCACAAGTCCTCCTGCAACAACAGCAAGGCCATTAAGTACAAGTATTGCAAAAGCTGTTCCTATTATAATATCTCTTAACTTAAACTTTGATGTAAGTGCCACCAGCATAAGCTGTGTCTTATCCCCCATCTCCGCAATAAATTCTGTTAGTAATACCTTGAAAAATAAAAACATTAAATCCTCCAGATATCTTTTCTATCTTATGAATATATATGCCGAATATGCCAGGTATATCAAAACCATAATTATTCCTTCAATACGATTTATTTTTTTCCTGGTTGTTGCAAATACCCATACGCTGAGAGTACATACAAGCAATACAATTATGTCTATAACATTTTCCTTAATAAATGCAATTGGACTGATTGCTGATGCAATACCCAAAACCATTAGGAAATTAAATACGTTTGATCCAATAGCATTTCCAAGGGCCATTCCAACCTCGTTTTTTCTTGCCGCAACAATAGAGGTAACAAGCTCAGGCAGGGAGGTTCCAATAGCTACAATTGTAAGACCTACAAGAGTATCGCTCATGCCCAGTGTCTTCGCGATTACGCTGGCAGTGTTTACTGTAAGGTCGCCACCGATGGCAATTGATGCGCCTCCTCCTATTATAAAAATAATACTAAGTGGAATAGAAACTAGCTTAGAATTCTCTTCAGCTTCCTGGCCTTTTCCTGATTTAACTGTATCCAGGGTTTTCTTAAGAAGTACCCCCAAATAAATTGCAAAAAATACTAAAAGAATAGCGCCATCTAAATGACCCAGAATCATTCCCGACTTATCTGCAAAGCCAGCTATTCCAAGCCCAAGAAGCAGCAGGGCACAAAAAGCAGAAAATGGTACATCCCTCTTAATGGTATCTGTTCCAACGGCTACCGGTGTAATTATGGCACAAATTCCTATTACTACCATAAGGTTGAAAATATTAGAACCTACTGCATTACTTACAGCAAGTGCATTATTCCCACTTAAGGATGCGGTAACACTTACGGCCGTCTCTGGCAGTGATGTTCCCATTGCAACAATTGTAAGTCCTATAATTATTGAAGGAATCTTCATTCTCTTGGCAACTGATGAGCTGCCCTCAACAAAGAAATCTGCTCCTTTTATTAGTAATGCAAAGCCTGCTACCAAAAGCACTACCACTATTGCAATAGGTGTTTCCATATTAATATACTTTTCCATAGCCTCTCTCCTCGTACATATTTCATTATTTCTTACAAATACTCACTAATCCTACTTAAGATTTCTTATTATAACAATGTCCAAATATTGTGTCAATATTCGTGTTTTTTTTATGCATATTAATATTCATTTTTAAGATTTTATAAAGATTTTATTCTTTGATTGACTTTATTAATGCACTGTGATATTATCTCGAAGTATTTTATTTTTGAAAAGGAGAAATAGTAATGAAAAAATTTAGTAAATTGTCACTTTTAGTTTGCACTATGCTTGTTGTTGCATTATTTGCAGGATGTGCTAAGAAATTCGATGCTTCAAGCTACTTACAGGCAGCTCTTGATAACTCATACAAGAATGATCCTTCACTTTATGTAAAGCAGAAGGTTTGTACAGAGGAAGAAGCTAACAAGATTTATGAGCAGGGTATCGACAAAGAGTTATCTGGTCTTACATCACAGTTAAGCATGTCAGATGATTTAAAGGCTAAGTATAGAACATTCATCCAGGACATCTTCAAGGCTGCTGATTACACAGTTAAGGATGCTAAGAAGGAAGACGGAAAGTATATTGTAACAGTTGAATATAAGAAGCTTAAAGTATTCCAGGAAGCTGCTAAGGCATTCACAGAGCAGTCAAAGGATATCGACAACTCAAAGTATGAGACTACAGATGCTTACTCAGAAGCTGTTGCCCAGCTTTACCTTGACCTTTTACAGGCTGAGCTTGACAAGAAGTCTTATGGAGACACAGAGTCTACAACAGTTACAATCGCTGCTCAGAACAAGGTTTACACACCAAATACAAACGATCTTATGAAGTTAGAGTTAGCATTATTTGATATTCAGTAATATTTAATTTTAATTTTGCACTTCACAAATCAAAAAAAGCACGCTATAATAGTGGCAATTGAAACATTCACAAGCTGTGATGGGAACAAGTACATTAATATGTATGGCCACAGAAAGCTGCCGGTTGATGAGAGGCGCGGTCAAAGTATTTATGGAATACATCCCGGAGCCTTGCACCGAACACTTTGATTAGTAGGCTGCAACGTAGTGGCGCACGTTACAAGCGCTGGTGTCTTGTCGGAGACATACGGAGGCAATTCCACGCGAGTGGTTTGCAAAATAAGGTGGTAACACGAGTAATTCCCCCCTCGTCCTTATATGGATGAGGGGGTTTGTTTTTTATCAGGAGGTATCAGAATGAAAATTTATGATGAATTAGTTGCCCGTGGACTTATTGCCCAGGTAACAGATGAAGAGGAAATCAAAGAACTTATCAATAACGGAAAAGCAACTTTTTATATTGGTTTTGACCCAACAGCAGACAGCCTTCATGTAGGTCATTTCATGGCTCTTTGCCTTATGAAACGTCTTCAGATGGCTGGTAACAAGCCAGTTGTACTTATCGGTGGTGGTACAGCACAGATTGGTGATCCATCAGGACGTTCCGACATGCGTCAGATGATGACTACTGAAACTATCAATCATAACGTTGAATGTTTCAAGAAGCAGATGAGCCGTTTTATCGACTTCTCTGAGGATAAGGCAATCCTTGTCAACAATGCAGACTGGATTATGGATCTTAATTACATTGATGTACTTCGTGAGGTAGGTCCTCATTTCTCAGTTAATCGTATGCTTACAGCTGAGTGTTACAAGCAGCGTATGGAAAAAGGTCTTTCCTTCCTTGAGTTTAACTACATGATTATGCAGTCATATGACTTCTTTAGACTTTTCCAGGATTACGGATGTAATATGCAGTTCGGTGGAGATGATCAGTGGTCTAACATGCTTGGTGGTACAGAGCTTATCCGCCGTAAATTAGGAAAAGATGCATATGCAATGACAATTAACCTTCTCCTTAATTCAGAGGGTAAGAAAATGGGTAAGACACAGTCTGGTGCTGTATGGCTTGATCCAAACAAGACAACACCATTTGACTTCTTCCAGTACTGGAGAAATGTATCTGATGCAGATGTTCTTAAGTGCATTAAGATGCTTACCTTCCTTCCATTGGAGGAGATTCAGAAAATGGAAAGTTGGGAAGGTGCTCAGCTTAACGAAGCAAAGGAGATTCTTGCCTTCGAGCTTACAAAGCTTGTACATGGCGAGGATGAAGCTAACAAAGCTCGCGAGGCTTCTCATGCACTTTTCGCAGGAGGTGGAAACCTTGCAAATATGCCAACTGTTGAGCTTACAGCAGATGATTTTACAGATGGAGAGATTGACATTATGACAATTCTCTGTAAGGCTGAGCTTTGCAGCTCACGTGGAGATGCCCGCCGTAATATCCAGCAGGGTGGCGTATCTGTTGCAGATGAAAAAATAACAGATATTGGTGTTAAGTACACAGCTGATGCTTTTGCAGGCGAAGGTCTTATCGTAAAGCGTGGTAAGAAGAAATTTGCCAAGATTGTTATGAAATAGTAATTGTCCCGGGACACACAGGACACATATTAAAAGGCGTAAGGATTCAAATCCCTACGCCTTATCTTTTTTACTTTTTACTTTTCGCTATCTCTTTCAGCTTCTCTTTATCCCTGTACATCAGCTTGTCCGCTATGTCAATTGCATTATCAATACTTTCAACCGTTGTAGCATCACCGATTGTAAACCCATGAGCAATCTGAATATTCAAATCTAATTCATTATTATGGGATGCCTCTATAAGCTTATTGAAGCATTCCCTGCCTTCCTCGTACATGGACTCAATGTCATTTCCTTCCATTAGCACACAGAATTCATCTCCTCCAATCCTATAGCAGTCACCATATTTTCCAAAGCTGTTTTGGATAATTGATGTTGCCTCCAATAATAGTTTATCTCCAATCTCATGACCTCTTGTATCATTAGTCAGCTTCAAATCATTAACATCAAGGAAAACTATGCCTATTGAAGCTACATCAGAAGATGCATAAAAGCTTAATTTTTCCAGGAAAGAGGTACGATTTCCCATGGAAGTTAATCCATCCGAATATGCCAGTTCTTTTACAATATCATATTTAAGCCCCTGCTTCACCAGACGGGAGGTCTGGATCTGATTTCCCCATCCAAAGAAAATTATAAACAATAATATTCCAAGGCGAAGGGAAGACGCCCTGTCCATTGTGTCATAGGAGGTATATTTATATCTTACCAGCTCTCCTAAAGCTGTGGCAAGCAGAAGTCCTACTCCAAGTATGTATAAGCCCAGAGCTGTTGTATCCATCTTCTTCTTTCTAAACTTTATAAAAACAGAAACTATCCATGAAACCACAGTAAGGTTACCAACAAAAAGTGCAAGCTGGGAACCGATAAGGAGATCATGGAAGTCACAGATACCTGTTATCTGCGCAACTATACAGAAAATAATATACACAACATCTGCCACACAAAGCACCTTTACTACAGGATTCTTTAATGCCTTGTACTCACAGTCCAGATAGAAAAATAGTGGAGCTATATCTGTTATCATTACCATATTATTTATCAGCTGAATTATACGCTGGTCAGCAATAAAAAACTGCAGTATGTTGGCCTCGAGAAAACACCAGATACCAACAAGTAAAGCATATATTCCCAGGTATAAGAGTCCGTGTGTAGAATGAGACTTATGGAATCTTGAGAAAAGGTCTAGCAGCAGCATGTATATTCCAATTAATATCATTGCTATACTGATTAGTAATGCCACAAATTTGCTTCTGATAAAATCTGTGATAATACTGATTCCGTCTCCAAGGTAGAAATGATCTGCTGTTACAGCACTTTCTCCATAAACCATATCTATATTCAGAGTCAAAAGCTTACCTGAACAGGAGGAATCCAGATTCACCCTATTCCATAGGTTGCCTGGAGATTTGTTGTAAAATCGGGACTCTGACACATTGGTCTCATATATCAGAGTATCCTCTAAATACAAGCTGGTATAAACATCCTTACTTCTGTATATTAAGGTGGTATTATTTGTAATCTCAGGAAGGCGATAGTATAGGGATATCATGTTGCTTTCTTCTGATGCATACTGTCCTAAATGAGACAAATCTGCAACCTTATCCCCGTCTGGTGTCAGAAAAAATGAATTGTCAAGGCTGATATAACTCTCTTCCTTTACTGCTTTCTTATCATCTGATTTCGTTGCAAACACTGCAAAAATAATTGCCAACATCCCTAGCAGCGACAGTAGAAATGCAATTCTCATTATCTTAACTGAAGTTGTTTTTTCTGACATCTATGGCCTCCTACTCTTTTTGAATTCAGCTGTAGTAAAATTTTCCTAATTTAATCTTATTTTATCATCATAATGCCCCATTATACAATATTTTTTTGTACTAAAAAAGGACATCCGTACGGATATCCTCTGTATTAATTGTTTGATTATAATGTACTATTTGACTGGTCATCGTTCTGCGATAATGGCTGGTCGTACTGCTGTGACTGGCCATACTGCTGGTCGTACTGCTGTGACTGGCCATACTGCTGGTCGTACTGCTGTGACTGGCCATACTGCTGGCCATACTGCTGATCATACTGCTGTGGCTGGCCATACTGCTGACCATACTGCTGTGGCTGGCCGTACTGCTGTGGCTGGCCATACTGCTGACCATACTGCTGTGGCTGACCATACTGCTGGCCATACTGCTGTGGCTGGCCGTACTGCTGTGGCTGACCATACTGCTGGCCATACTGCTGTGGCTGACCATACTGCTGTGGCTGACCATATGGATTATATCCCATTCCATTCATGTTATTAACATATCTTCCATCCCCTACATACTGGATAGATCTGCTAAATGCAAAAACTGCATAAAATACATATGGAACAAACAAAAATCCTAGTGCATACCAGCCTGTCTGACCAAAACTTTTACTAAGTCCAACAAACCTGATAATATTAAATATCAACAGTACAATTGAGACAATCATTATTATTGCCCACAACACTACTAACTCCCCAGCAAGCTGATATAAATCATCTGTTTCTTGCAGCGACATATAGCGTCTGTCGAATCCAGCTGTAGAAAAGAGCAGTTCAATTATTCTATCAATAAAGCTACTAAGATAAATGCAGGTAGCAACTGAAAGAATCGTTGACACTATTGATATTACCCAAAAGCAGACTTTCTTTCCTGCAATCTTGCACTCAACGTACAAACTATAGTACGGAATAAGCGAAGCCCAGCCCGCTTCTCCTGCCTTTGTAAAAAGCTTCCATCTACATACTACAACAAAAAGTGAAATTGCCAACGATATTATGACTGATACCATCATAGTTAATCCATACACAGTCCAAAACTGTTCAGTCTGAGTACTCATCATACTTGAAAATAAATTCATATTCCCTTATCCTTTCTTTCATAAACTTTCTACATTATAGCACTATGTATTAGAAAATTCCACTAAATGTGAAAGACATATGATAAAGAATAAGGGATATAAAATACTAGATATAATAGATTACTATTTCACCAAAGTTTGCTTCGGCATTAATTATAATAAGTGGTGCATCCATGTCGTTGTTTGGCTGACCATTTACCTTAACATTACCAAAGGCTGCTGAATGTCTTACTTCTGCTCTCCAATTCTTTGGAATATATAATTCAGTTGCCCCAAAGTTGTTCTCTACAAATACATCTGCAACTTTTTTTGAAATAATTGCATTATCAAAATATACTACTGACTTACCAAAGTTATTCTCAATTCTAACATTATCAATTTCACCAGTGATATACTTTGTTACTCCGTTAAAATTGTTTTCAAGTATTGTTCTTCCATTGCTGTTTTCAAAAGCTCCACTTACACTTTTGTAGCAGATATTATTTTTTGAATTTCTAAAAATCATGCTACAGCCAATTGATAATAATACAGCAACCAAAAGAATTGTCCATGGTGTAAGCTTATCAATATCTATTGAAGTTAATTCCTGGATTTCATCTTCGAATATTGTAATTATTACTGCTAAAGGTATAAAGAACTCAAAGAATTCCAGCTTCATAATTCCCTTCACTGCAACATATCCTAATACTAATGCAATTGCGATTCGGAAAAATGGTATTCCGCCTGGAACAAGCTCCAGATGATTAACTACTAAACAAGCTGCTAAAAGTATAAATATTATACCCCATAATATGTTTTTTGATTTTTTCATTTTTTTAACCTCTTTTCTTCTAATTTAGTTATCAGTGATTTAATAAGTGTTCTTGATGCGTAAGCCTTTTTCGCCGTATTTGTAAATTCAAGCTCACTGGCTCCCGTAATGTTTTTGTGGATCGCCCTTATTTTTGACGTATTAACAATTGTTGATTTGGAAACCCTCATGAAATTGCCTGGCAAAAGTTCCTCAAGCTCATACAATCGCTGTTTTGTCTCATAGATTTGATCCTTGGTATGTACTGCTACAATTTGTTCAGAAGTCTCTACAAAGATTATTTCATCCAGGTAAAGAAAATATTCTTTATCCTGTCTATAAACGTGAAGCTGCATCTTTGAATTCATTGCCTCTGCAATCTTCTTTTGCAAAGCTATTATTTCATCATTAAGCTCACTACACCTTAGCACGAGTTCATCTTCTTCGATTGCTTCCTCGATTTCTATTCGTATCTTCATTTCCACTCCTTCCTCATTTCTTAGTTAGAATTATAAAAAAAGAACCTCTCAATGTAAACGCATCTACACTGAGAGGTTAAAATGTGAGGCTAAAAGGTTATTGATTCTCTCTTTTATGCTCTATAGCTTTAGAAAAAGTTTCCAATTGTTATCAATAATTGCTATCTTTTTGCATATTTATAGACTTTACAGCTGTATGTGTTATTATAAAACTAATAGTAAAAGGAGGTTTTACCTATGAATATATATAATGTAACTGATCCGGAATTCAAAGAATATGGACAGATTGTGGAGGGGATGGATGATGTTATTACTGAACTCGTAGATGCCCTTGCTAAAACTACACAGCCTCAGGGCCAAGTTGGATATGTTCCTTCTGATCCTCTTCTTCAGGATATTCCTGCTCAGAAGGTTTTTGCTGATCACTGCTATGGCGGAATGCCAACACAGCTGGGATGGTGTAATGGATTTAACCGCAAGCTCAACTGCCTTGAATACCATCGTGATTCTGAGTTTAATTTAGGTACAGAAGATTTTATTCTTCTTCTTGCCAAGCAGGATCAGATTAAGGATTTTATGCTTGATACAGCTGATGTTAAAGCTTTTCTTGTTCCAAAGAACACACTTGTTGAAGTATATGCAACAACACTTCATTATGCACCATGCCACGTTGATTCAACCAAGGGCTTCCGCGTAATGGTAGGACTTCCGATGGGAACAAATACAGAACGACCAGAAATGATTAACCTAACAAAAGAAGATGGATATCTCACAGCCCGTAATAAATGGCTACTTGCTCATCCAGATTCCAATGAAGCCAAGAATGGCGCGCTTGTTGGACTAAAGGGAGATAATATTGATCTTGACGCTTGAGTATAGTTAAATAACCCTGCTGATTCAATGTCAGCAGGGTTATTTTTTGTTTTGCTCTTTTATATATTGTCTTTTGCATCAATTCGAATTAATGCCTTTTTAAGCGCCAGTTCTGCACGCTTTACATCAATCTCTTCACTATGACTTGCCAGTCTTTCCTCGGCACGCTTTTTGGCAGCTTCCGCTCTTGCAGTATCAATCTCGTCCGGCCACTCTGCAACCTCTGCAAGAAGTGTAACCTTATCCCCAAGAATCTCTGCAAACCCGGCATGTACTGCTGCAACCTTTGTATCCTCTCCATTGTAAATGTTGACAATACCAGGAGCTAATACAGTTGTCATTGGAATGTGATTCTTATACACACCAATATCTCCAGCCTCTGTGGTAAACTCAATAAAATCAGCTTCACCTGTGTAGAAAACTCTGTCTGGTGTGATTATTTCAACCTTGAAAATATTATCTGCCATACGCTCACCCCTTACTGCATCTTGGCGCGTACTTCATCAATACTTCCTACATTAAGGAAATATCCTTCCGGAACATCATCATGCTTTCCTTCAAGAATCTCCTTAAATCCTCTTATAGTCTCTGCAACTGGTACATACTTTCCTTCAAGTCCTGTAAACTGTGTTGCTACATTGAAAGGCTGAGATAAGAATCTCTGAATCTTTCTTGCACGGTTAACAACAAGCTTATCTTCCTCGCCTAACTCGTCCATACCAAGAATTGCAATGATATCCTGTAATTCCTTATACTTCTGAAGAATCTCCTGCACTCCACGTGCAACCTTGAAATGCTCTTCTCCTACGATACGAGGATCAAGGATTCGTGATGTTGAAGCAAGAGGATCAACTGCTGGATAAATACCAAGCTCAGCAATTGAACGCTCAAGTACTGTTGTAGCATCCAAGTGTGCAAATGTTGTAGCTGGAGCTGGATCAGTTAAGTCATCCGCTGGCACGTATACGGCCTGAACAGATGTAATTGATCCATTTTTGGTAGATGTAATACGCTCCTGAAGAGCACCCATCTCAGTCTGAAGTGTTGGCTGATAACCAACGGCTGATGGCATACGTCCAAGTAAGGCAGATACCTCTGAACCAGCCTGTGTGAAACGGAAGATGTTGTCAATGAATAATAACACATCCTTTCCACCCTTATCACGGAAGTACTCAGCCATTGTAAGTCCTGTAAGAGCAACTCTCATACGTGCTCCCGGTGGCTCGTTCATCTGACCGAATACCATTGTTGTCTTGTCAATAACACCTGATTCCTTCATCTCATAATAGAGGTCGTTTCCTTCTCGAGTACGCTCACCTACACCTGTGAATACTGAATATCCACCATGCTCTGTAGCAATATTATGGATAAGCTCCTGGATAAGTACTGTCTTACCTACACCAGCTCCTCCGAAAAGACCTATCTTACCACCCTTCTGATATGGACAAAGAAGATCAACTACCTTAATACCTGTCTCAAGAATCTCCTGTGAAGTAGCCTGTTCCTCAAAGGCAGGTGCCTTTCTGTGAATTGGCCATTTTTCATCAGTTGTTGGAGGTACAACCTCATCGATTGGGTCACCTAATACATTGAACATTCTACCCAATGTATTCTCTCCAACTGGAACTGAAATTGGAGCTCCTGTGGCGATGGCATCCATTCCACGAACCAAACCATCAGTTGGTCCCATGGCAATACATCTAACAGTATCATCACCCAGATGCTGAGCAACCTCAACAACTAATTTACCACCATCTTTAAGTGGAATATCAATCGCATCATTGATCTCAGGCAAGTTGCCCTCTGTAAATTTGATATCCAGAACGGCACTGATAATCTGGGTAATCTTACCAACATTTTTATCTGCCATTGTCTTATTCTCCTTAACTATTAATTATTCAAGCCATTCCTAGGAAATGGCATTTGCACCAGCGATAATCTCAGTAAGCTCCTGAGTAATAGATCCCTGACGTGCTCTATTGTATTTAAGTGTGAGATCACTAATCATTTCTTCTGCGTTACTTGTAGCCGAATCCATTGCCTGCATTCTGGCTCCATTTTCACTTGCATGTGCTTCCACAAGTGCACCGTAGAACAAACTGGTTACATATTTTGGAATTATCTTGTTGAGTGCTTCTTCCTCGTTTGGCTCATAGTTCATCATTACTGTAGACTCCTCAGCTGACAATTCTTCCTCGTCGATTTCTACCGGAAGAAGCTTAATTAGCTGTGGCTCCTGTGTAACGGTGTTCTTAAAATGAGTATATGCAAGGTAGATTTCTCCAACCTCCCCGTCTGTAAATGCATCTAATACCTTGTTACATAGAGCCGATGCATCTTCATAGGTTGGGTCCTCCATAATGTGAGGGGCACTCTCGACTATATTGTATCCCTTGGATTTAAGAGCTTCTTCACCCTTTCCTCCAATTGCATAAATATTTAACTGATCCTTGTCCCAATCCTGACTTGTTATTAGCTTCACAATATTACTGTTATATCCGCCTGCTAATCCTCTGTTAGACGTGATTACTACCACGGCCTTTTTGTCTGACTCAGCTGAAGTCAGATAAGGATGGCTGATATTACCACTTTTTGCCAGCATTGAACTAACTGTCTTAAACATATAGTTGAAATAAGGATTAGTCTGCTCTGCACGTGTTTTAGCCTTCTGCAGCTTAACAGTTGAAACAAGCTTCATAGCCTTGGTGATCTGCTGAGTACTGGAAATACTACTTTTTCTTCTCTTAATGTCACGCATTGATGCCATTTTTCAAATCACCTGCTTTCTACTTAAACTGAGCTTTACACTCCTCAATAGCTTTAATAAGCTTAGCCTCTGTCTCTTCGTCAATCTCTCTGGTTGTAGAGATTGTCTCAGGAATCTCTGGATACTTTGTATCAACAAAGTCAAACAGCTCCTGTTCGAAACGAAGGATATCTTCAACTTCAATATCAAGAAGATATTTCTTAGTTGCTGCGTAGATAATAATAATCTGCTTCTCTACTGGCATTGGCTTATACTGTGGCTGCTTAAGAATCTCTTTAATTCTGGCACCCTGAGCAAGCTGTTCAGCAGTAGCTGCATCAAGTTCTGAACCAAACTGGGCAAATGCTGCAAGCTCACGATACTGGGCAAGCTCTACTCGAATAGGAGCAGCAATCTTCTTCATAGCCTTAATCTGAGCAGAACCTCCAACTCGTGATACTGATAGTCCGGCATTAATAGCTGGACGGAAACCAGAGTTAAACATTTCTGTCTCAAGGTAAATCTGACCGTCTGTAATAGAAATTACATTGGTTGGAATATATGCTGAAACGTCACCAGCCTGTGTCTCGATAATTGGAAGTGCTGTAAGTGAACCTCCACCTAACTTATCTGACAGACGGGCAGCACGCTCAAGCAGTCTTGAATGGAGATAGAATACATCTCCAGGGTAAGCCTCACGACCAGGTGCACGCTTAAGCAAAAGTGAAAGAGTACGATATGCAGCAGCATGCTTACTAAGGTCATCATAGATAACAAGAACATCCTGTCCGTTCTCCATCCACTCTTCACCAATAGCACATCCTGAATATGGAGCGATGTACTGAAGTGGTGCAAGCTCTGATGCTGTAGCAGCAACTACTGTGGTATAGCTCATAGCACCATACTCTTCAAGCTCCTTAACTAAAGCAGCAACTGTTGATGCTTTCTGACCGATAGCAACGTAAATACATTTTACGTTCTGGCCTTTCTGATTGATAATTGTATCGATAGCGATAGCAGTCTTACCAGTCTGCCTGTCACCAATGATAAGCTCTCGCTGTCCACGTCCTATTGGTACCATGGAATCGATAGCCTTAATTCCTGTCTGCAATGGTGTATCTACTGATTTTCTAGAGATAACACCTGACGCAACTCTCTCAATCTGGCGATACTTACTTGTTTCAATTGGTCCCTTTCCATCTATTGGCTGACCAAGTGCATTAACTACTCGTCCTAACATTGCGTCTCCAACAGGGACCTCTACTACTCGTCCTGTTGTCTTAACTGTATCTCCCTCGTTGATATTTTTCTGTGCTCCAAGTAAAACGGCACCAACATTATCTTCCTCGAGGTTCAATACCATTCCATATACTTCTCCAGGGAATTCAAGAAGTTCTCCCTGCATCGCATTCTCCAGGCCATGGATACGTGCAATACCATCGGCTACCTGAATTACAGTTCCGACGTCGGCAACTTCAAGCTGAGAAGCGTATCTTTTAATCTGCTCTTTGATAACTGAGCTGATTTCTTCTGGTTTTAAATTCATGGAGCGCCTTCACCTACTTTCAATTGTATTTTTCCTAATTCACGGGTCAGGTCGTTAAGCTTGTTCTTCACAGAAGAATCAACAACTCTGTCCCCTATACGAATCTTCATACCACCGATTAATGTGGCATCAACATCAAAGTGCATTTCAAATTCCACATACTTTGTTGTCTCCAGCAATTTCTGTTCCACTGCTGCCTTCTGGGTATCAGAAAGTGGTGCAGCTGAAGTAACATATGCTGTTCCAATATTTTTATACTCTTTGACCTTGTCAATGAAATATACCAATACGCTGTCAAGCTCATCATAATGGTCTTTTTCTACAACCATTCTCATAAGTCCAACAAGTTCTCTAGACACCTGTCCTGTGAAAATATCCTCGATCACTTTGATTTTCTCTTCTTTTACGATCTTCGGATGATTCATGAGTTTGGTCAGGTCCTCATTTTCAGCAATCGCTGCTGAAACAGCCTTGACCTCGTCTAACATACTGTCCAACTGGTTGTTCTCGAGGGCCAATTCAAACAATGCATCACCGTATGTGTTAGATACTAGCTTAGCCATGTTGACTCTCCCATCTCCTTAAGTGTCTCTTCAACCAATGTATCCTGGATTTCTGTATTGATAGAAGCAGCAACAACCTTCTGTGCCATAAGAGATGCAATCTGAATCATCTCCTGCTTCATATCATCCATCGCATGCTTCTTCTCAAGTTCGGCTTCTTCCTGCGCTCTCTTGATAATTCGTGAAGCCTCTGCCTTTGCTTCATCGATAATCTTTCCCTCATTTTTAATAGCCTTCTGTCTTGCTTCTGAGAGAATTGCCTCAGCCTCTTTGTCAATATTCTTAAGCTTTTCCTCATATTCCTGCTTAAGTAATTCTGCATTTTCCTTATCCTGCTTTGCCGTACTAATGTCATTTGCAATTCTGTCCTGTCTGTCCTTTAAGAACTTACGTGCAGGATTGAATAAAATACTAGACATTAAGAAACAAAGCGCAAGTACTGCTGCTGCAAGTAATATTGTGTCGAAGAGTAGCTGTGGATCCAAATTAAATAAAAATGAATTTCCCGCTTCTAATAGCACGCTTTACTCTCCTTTCCGTTATTTACAATTTATTCTACTCGCCACTCATAAAGTGGGAGTCTTCTCCAAACAGGATAAATTATCCAAGTGGATGTACGAAAAGTAAAAGTAATGCAACTACAAGTCCGTAAAGACCTGTTGTCTCTGCTACGGCCTGTCCTAAAAGCATTGTTGACATAATCTTACCCTGTGCTCCTGGGTTACGTCCAACTGCTGATGCTCCATGTCCTGCTGCAATACCCTGTCCAACACCAGGTCCGATACCAGCGATAACTGCTAAACCTGCACCGATTGCTGAACATGCTCTAATTAAATCCTGTCCTGAAATATTCATAGAAAAAATCCTCCTTAATACTAATTAAATAACTAATTATTAATCATCCATACCACAAGACTGTGATACATATGTCATTGTAAGCATACAGAATACGTATGTCTGAATTGCTCCTGAGAACAAATCAAAGTAAACGTGTAATGCTCCTGGCCATATTGCTGCAAATTTGCCCAACAGGCCATATACCAGCGCCATGATAACTGTTCCAGATAATACATTCGCAAACAAACGAAGTGAAAGAGAAATTGGAACGGCGATGTCACTGATAATATTAATTGGCGCCCAAAGTGGAAGCCATGGTGGTAATGGTGAACACATATCTGTCCATATCGTCTTAGCGCTCTGATGCTTGATCTTGTTGAAATGAATCATTGTAAACGTAATCAGCGCAAGTGCAAGTGTTGTACCATAATCCGCTGTAGGTGGTCTTAATCCTACGAGTCCTGAAATATTGCTTAACAGAATGAAAATGAATATTGTACTGATGTAGTTTCTAAACCTTGGTGCCCATTTGCCCATGGTTCCTGCAACCATACCATCCAGCATTTCAATAATCAGCTCAATAACATTCTGGAAACCATCAGGAATCTCCTTGGCCTTATTAATCTTAATTCTTGCAACAATTGCAAAAACAATCATAATTGCCATGACAATAATAATACAACAGTGCGATGTGGTAATATATACTTCATTTCCAAAGAAATTAACTGGAATTATTCCTTTTATCATGAAGTCAATATTGTCTGCGTTCATTAATATTCCTTGACTCACATTCTCACCTCCTTATTCAATTATTATTCTCTACTATTTCGACCTGGTCAGACGCATCACTTCTGCCCATCAATTTGTTAGCTGCTTTCCCCAATAAAGGTTGCGAGTAAGCTGATATTTTTAGCCCTAATACCCCTAAGAATGCCGTAAACAAATTACCAAATTTAAAATAGCCCAATATAAAAAACAGAATAACTACCACTGCATACCGCAGTAAGGATTTAATTATTACTCTGCGATTGGCGTGTTCTGAATTGCCATATATGACTGCATCATATATGACCTTTGCCAAATTTATTGCCATACCTATAGCGATACATATTCCATACCATAGTCCGATGGAATATCCTGCCTTGTCAGCTACAAACCATACCCCCGTAAGCTGTACAAACACCCCATAGATTATTATACCTAATATCAATCCCGGCAAAGCCTCATTTATTCTTTTTAGCATGCCTATCATGTTCTTTATTCCTTTCATCCTCACCGATTGTCTTCTTAACCATTCTGTAAATGTTGTTAAAGCCAGCCAGCGCTCCTACAAAAAATAATGGAATGCAAATCCAGTTAATACCTGTTCTGTCACCTATATATACTCCAATAAAGGTACATGCCAAAATGGGCACCAGCATATTTATGCTGAACTGAAGTACCATCATTAGTGCATTAGCTACTTCTCTTTTGTTTGTCTTATCTCTTCTGCCCATTTCACTCCTTTTGTTCAATATCCCTCAAGCAATCTTATTGTAGTGAGATTCTTCTCTAAATGGATATAACTAAAAGGGAAAGCCCATGCTTTCCCTATAACTCAAAACTAATTGAGCGATTAGTATGCTCATAACGGCGCAAAACAACGCCAGCTGCTCTTAACATCTTCTTAGATGCAATAACAGCTTGTGTATGCTCGTACTTATCGCTATCATATACTATTTCTTTAATTCCTGACTGGATTATTGCTTTGGCGCATTCATTGCATGGGAAAAGAGTTACATAGATAGTTGTACCCTCAAGACTTCCACCCCTGTAATTCAAAATAGCATTCAGCTCGCTGTGAGTTGAATAAAAATACTTATTGTCCTCTCCTTCTCTTGCCCATGGAAATTCATCATCTGAACATCCATTTGGAAATCCATTGTAGCCCATTGACATAATCTTGTGCTCCGGACTTACAATGCAGGCCCCAACCTGAGTGTTAGGATCCTTTGAACGCATGCCTGAAAGCATGGCAATACCCATAAAATACTCGTCCCAGCTAATGTAGTTCTCTCGTTTCTTTGAGTCTGCCATAATAATCTAGTCTCCTTATTTTGTTCCGAAGATTCGGTCACCGGCATCACCGAGACCAGGTACAATATACTTGTGTTCGTTAAGATGCTCATCAAGGGCACCAACGTACAAATCAATATCAGGATGTGCCTCTGTAAGGCGCTTAACACCCTCTGGTGCTGCAATAATACACATAAAATGAATATTCTTAACACCCTTTGCCTTAAGCATATCAAGAGCTGCCACTGCAGAGCCTCCTGTTGCAAGCATTGGATCAACCACAAACACTTCTCTGTTGGCACAGTCTGCCGGTAATTTACAGTAATACTCTACTGGTTCAGCTGTTTCAGGATCTCTGTAAAGACCTATGTGACCAACCTTAGCTGCTGGAATCATATTAAGCATTCCATCAACCATTCCAAGTCCTGCACGAAGAATTGGAACAACTGCAAGCTTCTTTCCCTTAAGCTCCTTTACTGTTGTCTTACAGATTGGAGTCTGAATCTCAACATCCTCCAGCTCAAGGTCTCTTGTTGCTTCATAGCATTCAAGCATAGCAACCTCACTGACTAATGTTCGAAAATCCTTCGAACCTGTATCGGTACGTCTCATAATACCAATTTTATGCTGAATTAATGGATGGTCCATTACTACAACTTTTCCCATTTTCTATTGTTCTCCTTCATTTATTATTTTAACCAGCTTCTTGATTGTCACTTTTAAACTCTCATAGCACAATCCATAGTTTGGAAGCTGTCCCCCATATGGGTCAAGTATCTCAAGTTCATCGCCTACAAGCTCTGAAAGTACCTCCACCTGTTCTGGGTCTATGTCTGGAAATTTCTCCAAAATTCTGTCTCTATGGATACTTTCCATTGTAAGAATAAGTGTATCTTCTGTAATATCTTCTTCACTGAGCTGCTTGGATGTAAATCCCTCAGTATCTATTCCGTTACTTATCAATATGGCTTCAGCCTTCTGATTCATCGGCTCTGGGAACTGAACTACAAGACCTCTTGCAAGAATTTCACATGGTCTCTTTAATACAAAGTCTTTAATTATTCCCGCCGCCATTGGTTCTCTGCTTGTTCCCGATTGAGCCACAAAAATGATTCTGTTAAATGGCTTCATAACACATTCTCCCTATACACATATAGATATAGATATTTTAACAGTTTTAAGTATTTTCTTCAACTGCCCAAATTACCTGATGCCCTGCTGCTTTTAACATTCTGTTCATTATTGCCTGACCTATTCTTGGAGTAGCCAGACTCTCTGAATAAATAGACTGAACCTTCAGCTCATCACATTCTCTTAATATCTTGTAGAGGTGAGAGGCAATTGAATCCTCATCCTCTCGTCTGCCAATACATAGAACTACGTCTGCCTTATATAAGGTCTTAGTTTCTTCAGTGGCAATCACTGCAACCTTTTGGCCTTTTTCCTGTTTCTGGGCAACTAACCTGTTAATCTCGCTGACAACTGCTGCTGTTGCCCCCTCCACGATAACCATATCCGCCTTTGGAGCATAATGCTTATACTTCATTCCTGGAGCCTTTGGCTTTGTTGTATCATCTGCCGCGATTATTCCCGGATCAATTATTACTTCATCACCCAAAACCTCTGAAAGCATCTCTGGAGTAATGTATCCAGGTCTTAAGACCATCGGAACCTGTTCTGTCAGGTCTATTATGGTTGACTCTATTCCAATGCTGACAGAACCTCCGTCGATAATCATTGGAATCTTTCCCGATAAATCCTCTGCCACATGAGCCGCTTCTGATGGACTTGGTCTACCAGAAGTATTTGCACTTGGTGCCGCAATTAAACATCCGCTGTTTCTAATTAATGATAATGCCACCGGATGATTAGGCATTCTCACTGCTACTGTGTTCATTCCTCCCGTTGTGGCTTCAGGCACTTCATCTGACTTCTCCACTATTATGGTTAATGGGCCTGGCCAAAATGCATCTGCCAGCAGCTTAGCCTGTGGTGGAATGTTTTTCCCCACTCTGTAAATATCGGAAAAGTCTGCAATATGCACAATAAGTGGGTTATCCGAAGGTCTTCCTTTAGCTGCATATATCTTCTTGGCTGCTTCAGGATCCAACGCATCCCCACCTAATCCATAAACTGTCTCTGTTGGAAAAGCAACCAGTTCTCCTTTAGCAATAAGTTCTCCAGCCCTCTTCATCTCAGATTCGTCAATATTATGTTGTTCAATTGATAATATCTCTGTTTTCATAAATATGATTATATCACTGTTTTTTGCAATTGTCCAAAAGTTGATACAAAATGTTTTTATACTTGAATAGCCTATATATAAGTAATATAATACTAAATAAGCCAACAGTGGCTAATAATGATCATTATTTTATAAGGAGGATTTTATCATGGCATACGTTATTAACGATTCTTGCGTTAGCTGCGGAACATGCGCTGGTGAGTGCCCAGTTGGAGCTATCTCTGCTGGTGATTCTCAGTACGTAATCGACGCTGATACATGTCTTGATTGCGGAACTTGTGCAGGTGTTTGCCCAACAGGTGCTATCGAGCAGTAATTATCAGTATATGGGAACATTAAGAGGCTGTCGTTTATACGACAGCCTCTTTTTTCTATGCATGAGCCGGCTTGTCCCCAAGCTTTTTCTCAGCATCCTTCTTTCTCTTTGTCCAAAAACTGTTTTGACGAACACTTCCTCTAATTGCAGCATCCAGCTTTTTGTATCGGGCTTCCTGGGCAGCATCCTGCTCTCTGACCAGATAGTCCATCTCCTTAATTACTCTTTCCTGAACCACAAGCCCTAACTGCTGGGACAGTTCTTCATTGTTTAAAGCTATTGCATGTCCTACTATATCATTCATCAGTTCCTGAAACTGCTGCATTCTCTCTTCCGGAGTACGCTCCACCAGCACTTTTGAATTGCACTCTTTTCTTCTTACTGACACTTCATAACTTTCATGATTACTTAGAATACCCTTAATCTCCTTAAGCTGATATCCCTGTTCCTTTAGCTCCTTTATTCTTAGAAAATCCTGAATGTTCTCTCTAGTGTAGTAACGATGACCAACCTCATTTCTAGGTATGCTCAAATCGAGTTCCTCTTCCCAGTAACGCAAAACATGTGTTTCGACATGTACAATATCTGCCACATCAGAAATCATGTAACGTACCTTTTCAACCATGAATGACCTCCTTATACTTTAATTATAGGTTTGACCATTCATGTATTCAATTAAATTCGTTCGTATTTTTTCGACAGTATTTTATATAAAGTCAAAAATACTTAACTGATTGGAATCCTCTATCATGTTCTCATATTCTTCTACTTCATCCGGATACATTCTACGTGTAACCACTCTGGTTTCCTGACGGATCTCCATATCTATATCAAAATATAACTGTCGACAATTGTTTTCTTTTTCGCACATGGACTTATTATAACCTATTTCTAGGAATTGGCATACTCAAACTTTCTCTTCATGTATGCATCCTTAAATGGTTTTACCTTTCTAACACTCAATAATACCATATCATTATTGCTCATCCTGATTGAATAATTATCATAATCTACCACATTATCAAGACTAATCACAATACCTCTATGGCATCTGAAAAACCCTTTATCCTCCAGCTTTTGCTCAATAACATCCATCTTTTCCGTACATGTGAAGCTTTCTTTTGCTGTATGTATTATTGTCTTACGATTAACTGTCTCTATATAGATAATACTCTTAACCGGTATGCTTACTTCGCCATATCCCTTTAATCCCAAAGAAACCTTCCTCTTTCTGTTAATTAGCTTAATCCCACTGCGTATTGCCTCTGAAAGACGCTCTTCTATGCGACTTTTCTCAATATATCTGAACACATTAACCATATAGCCGTATTCCATTAATTCAGAATGGGTTGTAAGTATAATTATTATGCTCTCTGGCTCAATCATCTTGTACCTTCTGGCAGCTTCAAACCCATTAATTCCCGGCATCTCTATGTCCATAAGAACAATGTCAAATTTACGCTGGCTATTAATTAAATCATCCCCTGATTCAAACATCTCTATTGTATATCTTTGAATATCTAATATTTCAGCTAAAGCCTGCTGAATTTGTTTTCTAAATATTATTTCATCATCCACTATTGCAACTCTCATTTTAATAACTCCCTATTCTCTAAAATAATCAGAGCTCTAAAACTAGTGTTATCCGATGTTATGATGTATTCGCCCTTATATTTTGCTACACTTTCTCTAATATTATTCATTCCATAACCATGGTATATTTTGTCAGTCTTGGTGGTTTCTATTATTCCGTTCCTAATCTTCGGAGCCCCTGACACATGGTTGGTTATCTCAAAGAAAATCTCTGTCTCGGTGTACCTTATTTCAACTTTTATTCTATTCTCATCAGTCTTGAGTTCAGCTTCTAATGCGTTAGATAGCAGATTTGAAATTATTATACTTAAATCGTAGGTTGATACTCTGCAGGGATTAGGAAAATGCCCCTCTACATCAATTCTTACCCCCTTTTCCTCTGCCTCCTTATAATACTGGTTAATTATTGCATCTGCAACATTATTATTAACATTTATCTTATTTGAAAAGCTTTCCAGCTTCTCATCCATGGCTCTTGTATATTCTATCAGGTCTTCTTTGCAATCATCCTTTAGCAGCTTCTTAATCACTGCCATATGGTTTTTGATATCATGTCTAAAGCTCTTGGTCTCTTTCTCTCTCTGACACAAATACTCATAATGCTCCCTCTGTATCTCTATCAAACGCTCTGCCAGCACCTGATTCTCCCGATATACCTGATTAGCCATCACCAGCCTTACCATAAGGAAAAACTTAAATATTATTCCGATTACAATAACCAGATATATAGCTTCGAAATAAAGCGCATCACATATGTTTGATTGATAATATATTAATATATAATCACCTAGATACAAGGTGCTGATTACGTCCACAACAAATGATAGAAAAAGTATTATCCGATATCCTTTTCCAATCTCCTTCAGCTTAACTTGAGAGTGCTTCTTTATCCAAAGGGATAATACAACACATAATAATAAAATGTTTAATGGTATCATTAAACTGTTGCTATCATATTCCAGCAGAGTGACACATACTACTGACTCAACATTAATCAGCAGGGCATGTAATATCGTTATAAGTATGGAGAAGAAGATAGTACACTTTATGCCTTCGTCGAATAGCATAATAAAAATAACGAATATTACTCCATACAGTATTGTTCCTTTTAACCCTATATTGGTTGAATTGGTCCATATTATCATTGCAATCGCAACAACCGGCACAATGCTCAACTGCCAATATTGGAATACTCGTGGCTCTAATCCACATATCCCATAGGCAATCATCACAATCGTCAACAAGTATATGGACATCTCTAACACTTTCATGTTATTCCCTCACATTTTCATATAGTCAAGTTCTCCCCATATTTTCCTGTATTCTTCTCATTTTCATCTACCCCTACACTAATATAGCATCATTTTATCGATTCGTGTATAAAAATGTCTATTCGTTAGATTTTTTGCTTATTCGTTAAATAAAATTAAGCCTCCACCGAAGTGAAGGCTCTGTAAAGGTCTTTAACGCTCCAAATTTGCAAATTTTGTATACTGTGGTAACCATGCAAGCTCTACAGTTCCAATTGGACCATTTCTCTGCTTAGCTATAATAATCTCTGATATACCCTTTAAGTCTGTATCCTTATTGTAGTAATCATCTCGATAAATAAACATTACTACGTCCGCATCCTGCTCGATAGCTCCTGATTCTCGAAGGTCAGACATCATTGGTCTGTGGTCTGGTCTCTGCTCTACCTGTCGCGATAACTGGGACAGGGCCACAACAGGAACACTAAGCTCTCTTGCAAGTGCTTTCAGTGATCGTGATATATTCGAAATCTCCTGCTGACGGGACTCTCCCGGTCCAGTCATCAGCTGAAGGTAATCGATTATTATTAGCTTTAGATCATGCTCCAGCTTATACTTACGACATTTGCTTCGAAGCTCTGAGATTGAAATACCCGGAGTATCATCAATAATCAGATCTGAATCTCCGATTATTCCAGCTCCCTCTACCAGCTTCTCCCAATCTGCATCAGATAAATTTCCTGTTCTAAGCAGCTGTGCGTCTACACTGGATTCAAGTGAGAACAGACGGTTAACCAGCTGTTCTTTTGACATTTCCAGTGAAAAAATTGCAGTGCACATATTAGCATGAAAAGCCACATGCTGGGCAATATTAAGTACAAAGGCTGTCTTACCCATTGAAGGTCGGGCTGCAACCAGAATAAGATCTGATGGCTGAAGGCCTGCTGTTCTGTAATCCAAATCAATAAAGCCTGTTGGAATTCCTGTTACTGTTCCCTGCTGCTGAGATGCTTTTTCGATTTTCTCCAAAGCATTCATTACAACCTGTCTGATTGGCACGAAATCTCCTGTCTGTCTTACTGACAAAAGCTTGAACACATCCTGCTCTGTCTTTTCCAACAGTGACTCCAGGGGCTCCTTTCCTGCATAGCAGTCATTTTCTATACTTTCTGTTACCCTTATAAGCTTACGCTTAATTGCATTTTCCTTAACAATATTGGCATAATATTTGACATTAGCAGATGTTGGTACTGCTGTTACAATATCACTTACAAACTCAAGGCTTGCCACCTCACTTGGCACATCCTTCTCCTTAAGCTTGTTCTGAAGTGTAACCAAATCCACCGGCTGTCCTTCGTTATACAGCTCCACCATTGCCTCAAACAGCACACCAAACTGTTGATGATAGAAATCCTCCTTAAGCAGCATCTCCATGGCTGAGACTATTGCGTCCTGATCCATAATCATTGAACCAATAACCGACTGCTCCGCCTCGTAGCTGTTAGGCATTTTCCTCTTAATTATTGTCTCATCCACAGATTCTCCCCCTTTTATCCTTCTGTAACTCTTACTTTAAGAATTGCTGTAACTTTTGGATGAAGTTTAACTGTTACATCATGTGTTCCTAAATTCTTGATTGATTCCTTTAAGTGCATTTTCTTCTTGTCGATTTCCAGACCAGCCTGCTCTTTGATAGCCTCTGAGATTTCCTTTGAAGAAATTGATCCAAAAGCCTTTCCGTCTTTTCCTGACTTTAGCTGAAGATTAACGGTTGTTTCCTCAACCTTCTTCTTAAGCTCTAAGGCATTCTCGTAGTTCTCCTGAGCCACCTTATCTGCGTGCTGGTTCTGAAGCTTAAGATCATTCATATTCTTTGGAGTTGCTTCTACTCCAAGCTTCTTTGGAAGGATTGCATTTCTGGCATATCCATCACTTACGTTTACAACGTCTCCCTTTTTACCTAAGGCTTTTACATCTTCTAATAAAATTACTTTCATTCCTCTATGTCTCCTTCTTTAAGCATTTCATCTATTATTCCCTGAATTCTATGCTTGGCCTGCACAATTGTACAATTAGTCAGCTGGGCACCTGCAACATTCAGATGTCCTCCACCGCCAAGACGTTCCATAATAATCTGAACATTAATCTCATCTATTGAGCGGGAACTTATATATATTTTGTTGTTAAACTCTGTTAATACAAAGGATGCCTTAATTCCAATAATGTTGAGAAGCTCATTGGCAGCCTGGGCGCCAACTATTGTTGGGCTCTCTACATTCTCACTTGGACATACTGCGATTGCAAATGCTCCCCTGTATACTTCTGCATGTCTTACTGCCTCAGCTCTTGCTTTATAGCATGCCATGTCGTTTCGAAGCTTCTTTCTAACTCTTGTTACCTCTGCTCCTGATCGCTTGAGGAAGGCTGCCGCCTCAAAAGTTCTTACACCGGTTTTCGTCATAAAGTTATTTGTATCTATAAGTATTCCTGCATAAATACAGTCCGCTTCCACAGAATTAAGCTTTACGCCATCCTTAATATACTGTAATACTTCTGCAACCATCTCACAGGCACTTGAAGCATATGGCTCGATATATGAAAGAATAGGATTCTCAATAACCTCGCTGGTCTGTCTGTGATGGTCAAATACTACAATACTCTCTGTCTTATTAAGAAGTCCAGGACACTCTGTATAGCTTGGCCTGTTGGTATCTACCACAACTACTACTGTTGATTTGCTTACCATTTCAAGAGCCTCTTCACTATTGATAAACAGATCCTCAGCATAACCCTCTTCAACTGTAAAGTATTCCATTAACGGTCTTATAGAACTTGTTGGGTCATTGATTACAATCTGTGCCTTTTTGCCAAGCAATGTGGCAGCACAGTATATTCCAACTCCTGCACCAAAGGAATCTACATCAGAGATACTGTGTCCCATAATCAGAACATTTTCACTGGTCTCTATTATCTCCTCCAGGGCCTGTGCCTTAACTCGTGCCTTAACTCGAGTCTTACTCTCTACCTGCTTTGCTTTTCCGCCATAGTAGAGAATCTCACTGCCTTCTTTAAGGACTACCTGGTCTCCACCTCTTCCTAAGGCAAGGTCAATGGCAGCTCTGGCATACTCATAATTCTCTGTATAGCAGTCTTTGTTAACACCAATTCCTATACTGAGAGTTACAGCCATCTCATTTCCTACCTTAATGCCCTTTACCTCTTCAAGCAGTCGGAATTTGTTCTCCTTCATCTCCTCCAAATACTTATGCTTGAACACCACAAAGTATTTGTCCTTTTCTATCTTGCGCACCAGACCATCCATTTTTGAAAAATACTGATTAACTTTTCTGTCTATTAAGGCTACCAGCAGGGAACGCTTAACATCCTCAATGGAATCTAATGCTTCCTCATAATTATCAATATATACAAGGGCAGCAACCTGCTTCTGCTCCTCTATCTCAGCCTTGTAATTGTAAAGCTCAGTCTCATCAAATAAGTATAAGGCTGTGAGAAATTCTTCCTGTGCAACATCAATTATCTCGTTGTCTCTGGTTACATCTGAAAAGTGAAGCTTACGGGTAACCAGCCTGAAATAATGTCCATCATATTCTGTATCAATGGAATCTATATCATCTGCTTTCTCCAGATGTTCTCTGGTAAGCATAGGAAAAATTGTTGTTATCGACTTATTATAATGCTTGCTAATCTTAGTAAGCTCTCCGAAATTTTCATTGCACCATAACACCTTGCTGGAATGATCCAAAAGAGCATATGGCACCTCAAGTTCATAAAGCAGTGTCTTCTGAACTGAAGAATACCTCGTAGCAAAATTAATTATCTCCTGAGTTATTATCCCCTTACTTCTCCTGTATAATCCAGTCACTAAAATTGAATATATTATTGTAAATACAACAAAGGAACATCCGATATTCTTATCATATATAATCATAGGAATATCCAGACATACCCACACTATTATCAGATAAAGCGGCCAGCTCATATAGCTTTTTAGTTTACCCTTGAATTTGATTTTATTATTCATACAATCAATCTCCCATCTTTGGATAAAAACTCACACTTATGATAAAGTATACCACATTCTGTTTAATAAAGCTATGCGGTTATTGCTATAGCATAAGCCAATATTATTAGAAAAAGCCCAGGCACACAGCACCTGAGCTTTTATTTTTACAATGTATTATTGCAAGGTATTTCTTATGCCTGCTTATCTGAAGCAACCTCTGCAATTGACTTTGTAAGCCCTGCAATTCCCTGAATCTCTGAAGGAATAATAATCTTAGTTGCCTTACCGTCTGCAGCCTTGGCAAATGCTTCAAGACTCTTAAGCTGAAGTACAGCATCATCTGGAGCTGCCTCCTTTAACATGCGAAGACCATCTGCGTTAGCCTGCTGAATCTTGAGGATAGCCTCTGCCTGACCAGCTGCCTCCTGGATTGTTGCTTCCTTCTTAGCCTCAGCTCTAAGAATCGCTGCCTGTTTCTCAGCCTCAGCATCCAGAATAACTGACTCTTTGTTACCTTCTGCAACAAGAATTGTAGATTTCTTCTCACCTTCTGCACGAAGAATAGCCTCACGTCTTTCACGCTCTGCCTTCATCTGCTTCTCCATTGCATCCTGGATTGCCTTTGGTGGAATAATGTTCTTAAGCTCTACTCGGTTAACCTTGATTCCCCATGGATCCGTTGCAACATCAAGTGTTGCTCTCATCTTTGTGTTAATTGTCTCACGTGATGTAAGTGTCTCATCAAGTTCAAGATCACCGATAATATTACGGAGTGTTGTAGCTGTAAGATTCTCAATAGCCATAATTGGATTCTCAACTCCGTATGCATATAACTTTGGATCAGTAATCTGGAAATATACTACGGTATCAATCTGCATTGTAACGTTATCCTTAGTGATAACCGGCTGTGGAGGGAAGTCCACTACCTGCTCTTTTAATAATACTCTTTTAGCAATTCTGTCAATGAATGGCACCTTAAAATGGAGACCTACATTCCAAGTTGTAAGATATCCTCCTAATCTTTCTATAACCATTGCGTGAGCCTGTGGTACGATTTTAACACAGTTTACAATAACCATAAGTGCAATGATTACTATTGCCACTAGGGCAATGAATCCTGTTCCCATTTCTTCAAACATTTTTGTTTTCCTCCTTTAAACTTTCTTAACAATTAGTTTTACGCCGCTTATGCGGACAACCTCTACAAGTTCACCTTCCTCGAAGGTTACACTATCATCATCGGATCTTACTGTCCATTCCTGACCGGACAGAACAGTTTTTCCGGTTTGATCTAAATTACTTACTCTTTGTGTAATAACAGTTCTCTTGCCGATGAGGCTATCTACATTGGTTTTTGTGGTTCGCGAATTAATGTACTTTTGCGCCCAGGATTTTGTAGCAATCAATAATATTATTGATACTATGAAAAAGGCTGCCAGCTGTAATGGAACCGGACCTCCAAATATGGCAATTATCATTGCTACCAGTGCGCCTGCTGCAAACCAGATTGATAATAATCCCACTGTAGCCAGTTCCGCAATAACAAAAACTATCACCATAACCAGCCATACAATTACTACTGGAATCATAGGACACCTCCTTTAAATTTCTCATATTTATATTTTACATCAATCAGTTTCCAAAACAAACATATTTTACAATGAAATGATTATTTCAAATGCTTTTGTATATGCATCAATTTTCTCATTTATTTCAAGAGTCCACCCATGCATATCTACTACTTTCTTGGCGATTGACAGTCCAAGACCACTTCCAGCTGCATTACTTCTTGATTTATCTGCCTTTGAAAATGGTTCAAAAATCTTTTCTTTTATCTCCTCTGGAATAGAATCTCCATTATCTGCCACGTCGATTTTTATTACACCTGGCCTTATTTTTACCAAAAGTCCAATCCTGGTGCCTTGCTTATTGTGGCGAATAGCGTTCACCAGAAGATTTGTTATTACCCTGGAAATCTGAAGCTTATCTAATTCAACCTCAACCTTTTCATCGGGAATATCAACCTCAAATTCCATCTGATTTTCTTCCATGTCTGGATATAGTAATGCTGCATTTTCACGTAAAAGCTCACATATATCCACCTTTTCCTTCTCAAGGCCAAAACCCTCGCTGTCAAGTTTCACATATTCGAACAAGAGCTTTATCAGGTCCTCCATTCTCTCGGATTTCTTTTGGATTGCCAAGAGATATTCCCGCTTCTTCTTCTCATCTGTCACCATTCCGTCCGTTATGGCCCTGGAATATCCGCTTATTGTTGTAATTGGGGTTCTTAGGTCGTGAGCTATATCGGACAGCAACAGATTTCTTCCTCTGTCATATTCCATCCTCTCCTTATCATGCTCCGCTTCCACTTCTGCCACCTTACGGCTCACCCTTTTCGCAAAAAATAATATACCTACCGCATACGGTACAATATACAAAACCAGGGATGCTATTGCCAGAAGAAGAAAAAGCGTCATGTCTTCCCTGTTTATAGCTATCTGGGTCAGCTCTCTAAAGGATGGAACCGCATGAACCATTAGCTTGCTGACTCCATCTGATATAAAGCTCCACCCTAATGCTCCTGCCAGCATCTGTAAGGACATCAGAATAATAAATCCTGTCAGCTGTACTCCACCCACATTCCAGTCGATAGTAGATGTTCCTTCCAGTATTTCCTTATAAAAAATACTAAACGAATAGTTCTGTAATAAGGATATGGCATACTCAGCTATTCCTATACATATTACAGTGATTACAAAATTCTTGACTATATATTTTTTCACGTTCTTCTCCAGTTTATTTTTCTAACCGATATCCCAAACCACGAATAGTCTTTATGTATGTTCCGTCCTCATCCCCAAGCTTTGCTCTAAGCTTACTTATGCACACCATAATGTTGTTGTCTGCTATTATGTATTCCTCTCCCCAGCCGTACTCATATATCTGCTGCTTTGTAAATACCTTGCCCGGGTGAAGCATGAACATCTCCATTATCTTGTATTCCACTGAAGAAAGTGTTATCTCATTTCCATCTTTACTTAAGGTACAGGATTCAGTGTCCAGCACAAGGTCTCTAACCTTAATTGTCTTGCTTTCACCTGTCTCGGTTGTTCCGAGAGAACAAAATCTTCTAATATTTGAATTAACTCTTGCCACAAGCTCAAGTGGATTAAAAGGCTTTGCAATGTAATCATCTGCGCCAAGATTTAGACCCAGTATTTTTTCTGCGTCGGCATCCTTTGCCGACAGGAACATTATTGGAATATTGCTCTCTTTTCTTATTTCTTTAAGAGTCTGGTAACCATCCATATTCGGCATCATAATATCCAGTAAGCACAAATTGACCGAGTTACGGTGCAGCAGGTCTAATGCCTGCTGCCCATCCTCAGCCTCAAGTACAATATATTTTTCATTTTCCAAATAAAGTCTAAGTAAATCTCTTATTTCTTTTTCGTCATCTGCGATTAATATTGTATAAGCCATATCTACTCCATATCCTTATCCTGTGAAAATTGCTGCTCTTCAGCCTGCTGTTCATTGCTTGTATACTGTTCATTGTTTGCATACTGTCCATTATTTACATACTGCTGATTATTTGTATACTGCTGGTTGTATCCATACTGCTGATTGTTTGTATACTGCTGGTTGTATCCATACTGCCCGTTATTTGCATACTGCTGATTATAATCAAATTCTGCGGTCTTTCCTGTATATGGAGATGTTCCGCCATAACAAAGCTTTTCATAAAGCGCTGCATTTGTCATCATAATGTATGGTGATACGAAGAATGGAATAATTATTCCGCATGTTGGGATTGCCAGTAAGATCCATCCAATAAATGAAAGGTCTAATACAAATGCTTTCCACTTGTTTCCAGTCATCATTCTCTTACTCTCTGCAAATGCCTGCTCTTTTGTCATGCCAGGATTCTCTGCAAGAAGATAAGGAATCATTTTGTACTCATAAGCCTTAACAATTCCTGGAATTACAAAAAGTAATGACCACAGGAAGGTGTATAACATTCTAAAGAACATTACGTTAACAACATTCTTATAACAATTATCAAATCCAAAGGCTACTTCTTTTACCTCTGAATTCCTGTTAAGGTTTACTATGCTAAATCTCTTGATTCCCACTTCAAGTGGATTGAAAATAATAGCACTTATTACCATTGAAACAGCTATTGCAATTAATGCAACTATCATCACAGAGATAGCAACTACTATAATCATAGGCAAGGCTTTCTTAATGGATTCTTCTTCATCGGAATCTGCCTCGTCAAGTCCAGATAAAAATTTTTCTACGGCATCCTCTTCGTATTTATCATAGTATTCTTCTGTTTTGTCATTTTCACTTTTTATGATTTCATTTTCCGTAATACCATTGCTAACAGAAAATTCCTTGTCGTTAATATTGAAGGTAATTCCGTTTCCAAGGGAACCAATACCGGATAATATAGTAAAAAGCATTGCTACCAATACTACTTTCCAGTAGTTTCTTTTAAACGCTTCTTTTCCGCGTTGCTTAACTTCTGCTCGTGTCCACATATTCTTTCCTCCATTTCTATCAAATATTAGGCGTTTGCGAAACGCCACAAGCCGCATAAATACGGCACATTTTTGTTTCTAAAATAAAATATCTCCTCAAGGTTTATGGTAAAATAGAATTGTC
>JAXJPW010000006.1:0-47899 GCA_036311465.1 Agathobacter sp. | reverse complement strand
GTACAGGACATTATGGATTATTTAACTTCTAAGGGTGTAGAGGCGTAATGAAAACAAGAATAACTGAAACATTGGGGATAAAATATCCTGTCATTCAGGGTGGAATGGCATGGGTGGCAACTTATGAGTTAGCCAGCGCAGTTTCAGAGGCAGGAGGTCTCGGCATCATTGGTGCCGGAGGCGCACCTGCTGAATGGGTTAGAGATCAGATTCAGAAGTGCAAGAGCAAGACTGATAAGCCTTTTGGAGTAAATCTGATGCTTATGAATCCGGAAGCTGACGAAATTGCAAAAATAATTGCAGAGGAAAAGGTTAAGGTAGTTACAACCGGAGCCGGAAACCCTGCTAAGTATATAGAGATGTGGAAGGAAGCCGGAGTCAAGATTATTCCTGTAGTAGCAAGCGTAGCATTAGCCAAGCTTATGGAAAGAGCAGGCGTAGATGCAGTAGTTGCAGAGGGAACTGAGTCTGGTGGACATATCGGTTCAACAACAACAATGGCTCTTGTGCCACAGGTTGTGGACGCAGTAAATATTCCTGTTATTGCAGCAGGCGGAATTGGCGACGGAAGAGGAATGGCAGCAGCTCTTATGCTTGGAGCTGAGGCAGTTCAGATGGGAACACGTTTCGTAGTGGCTAAGGAATCAATTGTTCATGAGAACTATAAGGCCAAGATACTTAAGGCCAAGGACATTGACTCAGAGGTTACAGGTCGTTCTACAGGACATCCAATTCGAGTACTTCGCAATAAGATGACGAGAGAGTACTTGAAAAAAGAGCAGGAGGGAGCAACTCTTGAGGAACTTGAGAAGCTTACTCTTGGAGCGTTAAGAAATGCAGTAGTGGATGGAGACGCTGTATACGGAAGTGTTATGGCAGGACAGATTTCAGGAATGATTAAGAAAGAGGAAACCTGTCAGGAAATAATTGATGACGTAGTGTCAGGATGTAATGCGGCAATAGCAGCAGTAAAGGAGTTATAAGATGAGCAAGAAAGTGTTTATGTTTCCAGGTCAGGGATCTCAGTACATTGGAATGGCCAAGGACTTTTATGATACATATCCAGAGGCAAAGGCAGTATTTGATACAGCTTCAAAGGTGTCTGGACTTGATGTGGCTGCCCTTTGTTTTGAGGAGAATGACAAGCTTAACATAACTGAGTATACACAGATTTGTATGCTTGCAGCAGAACTTGCAATCTATGAAGTCTTAAAGGCTAAGGGAATTGCCTGCGACATGACAGCAGGACTTAGCCTTGGAGAATATGGTGCATTGGTTGCAGCTGGGGTGATGACAGTAGAGGATGCCCTTGCAGTAGTAAGAAAAAGGGGCATTTATATGCAGAACGCTGTTCCGGAGGGAGGAGCAATGTCTGCAGTATTAGGTCTTGATCCAGAGACAATTAAGGGAATATGTGAAAAGGTAAGTTCGGATAATAATGGAAGAATTGTATCGGTTGCCAATTATAACTGTCCAGGTCAGACAGTAATTACCGGTGAAAAGGAAATGGTTGATCTTGCAGGAGCTGAGTGCAAGGAGGCTGGTGCCAAGAGAGTATTACCACTTAAGGTAAGCGGACCATTCCATTCAAAAATGCTTACAGGAGCAGGAAGTCAGCTGAGAGAGACTCTTGATCAGGTTGAGCTTGGTGAGATTAAGGTTCCATATATTACAAATGTTACAGCTGATTATGTAACGGACAAGGATGACATTCGAGATATTCTTGAGAGACAGGTTTCATCCTCTGTATGCTGGCAGCAGACTATTGAGAGAATGCTTGCTGATGGAGCTGATGAGTTTATCGAGATTGGACCAGGAAAGACATTAACTGGATTCATGAGAAAAATCAATAAAGAAGTAAAGACTGTAAATATTGAAAAGGTGGAGGACCTGGAGAATTATGTTGGCAAATAAAGTTGCGCTGGTAACAGGAGCATCAAAAGGAATTGGAAGAGAGATAGCTCTTACACTGGCAAAAGAAGGAGCATATGTAGTAGTTAACTATAGAGGAAGCGAAGCTGAGGCTAATCAGGTTGTAGAGCAGATTAAGGCAGAAGGCGGAGCAGGCGAAGCATATAAGTGTGATGTGTCAGACTTTGACAAGTGTGGCGAGATGATACAGGAGCTTATAAAAGCTCACGGTCATATTGATATTCTGGTTAACAATGCAGGAATAACAAGAGATGGCCTTCTTATGAAAATGTCTGAGGAGGACTTTGACCTGGTTCTCAGTACAAACCTTAAGGGCGCATTCAATACAACACGCCATATGTCTAAATTCTTCCTTAAGCAGAAGAGTGGTAAGATAATTAACATTTCTTCAGTATCAGGAATATTAGGAAATGCCGGTCAGGCAAACTATTCAGCAAGTAAGGCAGGATTAATAGGTCTTACCAAGGCAACAGCAAGAGAGCTTGCAAGCAGAGGAATTAATGTTAATGCAGTTGCCCCAGGATTTGTAGATACAGAGATGACACAGTGCTTAAGTGACAAGGCAAAAGAGGCAATTATGGAGCAGATTCCACTTAAGAGAATTGCAGCTCCGGCAGAGGTTGCAGGTGTAGTACTTTTCCTTGCATCAGAAGCAGCAGGGTATATTACCGGACAGGTTATTTCAGTAGATGGCGGAATGGCTATCTAAGAAGAGGTGGATAATGAGTAGAAGAGTAGTAGTAACGGGAATGGGTGCAATTACACCTATCGGATTAAGCGTTGAAGAGTTTTGGAAGGGAATTAAAGAAGAGAAACTCGGCTTTGGAACAATAACAAAGTTTGACGCTTCAGAGTATAAATGTCATGTGGCTGCTGAGGTTAAGGATTTTGACCCTAAGCAGTATATAGAGGGAAGAGCTTCTAAGAGAATGGAGCCATTTTCACAGTATGCAGTTGCAGCTGCCAAGGAGGCTATGGAGGATAGCGGACTTGATATGGAAAAGGAAGATCCATTCATGGTTGGATGTGCCATTGGATCAGGAATAGGAAGTCTTCAGGCTATCGAGAGAGAGTACACAAAGATAGTAGAAAAAGGACCGGGAAGAGTAAATCCTCTTTTTGTACCTATGATGATTTCTAATATGGCTGCAGGAAATGTTTCAATTCAGTTTGGCCTTAAGGGAAAAAGCATCAATGTAGTAACAGCTTGTGCTACAGGAACAAATACAATTGGTGAAGCCTTCAGAAGTATTCAGTACGGTGAGGCTGATGTAATGGTAGCCGGTGGAACAGAAGGAAGTGTCTGTCCTACAGCAATCGCAGGTTTTGGAGCACTTACAGCACTTTCTACAGAGGATGATCCAACAAAGTGTTCACTTCCATTTGACAAAAACAGAAGTGGTTTTGTAATGGGTGAAGGCTCAGGTGTAGTTGTGTTAGAGGAGCTTGAGCATGCTAAGGCAAGAGGCGCCAAAATATATGCCGAGGTAGTAGGATACGGCTCTACATCAGATGCCTACCATATTACTTCACCACAGGATGATGGTTCTGGTGCGGCAAAAGCAATGACATATGCAATGAAGGATGCAGGTGTATCAGCAGAGGACATTACATATATCAATGCACACGGAACAGCAACACACCACAATGACTTATTCGAGACAAGAGCAATCAAGCTTGCTTTTGGAGAGGCTGCAAAGAATCTTAAGATTAATTCTACAAAGTCTATGATAGGACATCTTCTTGGAGCAGCAGGTGCAGTAGAGTTTATTGCATGTGTTAAGCAGATTGAAGAAGGCTTTATTCATAAGACAGTAGGTTATGAGACACCAGATGAGGAAATTGATCTGAATTACTGTAAGGAGAGTTATACAGAGGAAGTTCCTTATGCACTTAGCAATTCTTTGGGATTTGGTGGACACAACGCAAGTATTCTTATCAAGAAATATGAGGGATAGTCATGGCACAGTTAAATATAAATGAAATAATGGAAATACTTCCACATAGACATCCATTTCTACTTATCGATGCAGTAGATGAGATGGAGGTTGGAGTTAAGGCAGTAGCAAGAAAAAATGTTACATTTAACGAACCATTTTTCACAGGACATTTTCCAGGAAACCCTGTAATGCCAGGTGTACTTATTGTGGAAGCCCTTGCACAGACAGGAGCAGTAGCAATTCTTTCTGATGAAAAGTGGAAAGGAAAGACTGCATACTTCGCAGGAATCAATAGCGCAAAGTTTAAGAAAAAGGTTGTACCAGGTGATGTTCTTAGACTTGAAACTGAGATTATCAAAATCAAGGGACCTATTGGAATTGGAAAAGCTGTTGCATATGTAGGTGACAGCGTAGCATGTCAGGCAGAGCTTACCTTTGCCATTGGATAATGGGAGAGAAATAATGAAGTTATTTAGTAAAAAGGTCGAGGATGGACAGCAGATCGTCTGTCCTGAATGTGGAAAAAGCTTATACAAAGATGAAGTAAAGAAGAACAAGTACGTATGCTATGAGTGCGGTCACTACTTTAGAGTGAGAGCCAAGAACAGAATACGTATGGTAGCAGATAAAGAGAGCTTTGAGCTTTGGTTCGATGATATGGAGACAGAGAACCCACTGGAGTTTCCTAATTATGAGGAGAAGCTTGAACAGGTTCAGGAAAAAACAGGACTTACTGAAGGTGTAATGGTTGGAAAGGCCAAAATCTACGGTGAGGAGACAGTTCTTGGAGTAATTGATTCAAGATTCCTTATGGGAAGTATGGGGCACGTTGTAGGTGAAAGAATTACACGAGCAGTGGAAAAAGCCACAGAACTCAAATTACCATTTATTATGTTTTGCTGTTCAGGCGGAGCCAGAATGCAGGAGGGAATTGTATCACTGATGCAGATGGCAAAGACATCAGCTGCAATAAAAAAGCATTCTCAGGCAGGACTTTTATACGTACCTGTTCTTACTGATCCAACAACTGGCGGAGTTACAGCAAGCTTTGCCATGCTTGGAGACATTATTCTTGCAGAGCCAGGTTCTTTAATTGGCTTTGCGGGACCTCGAGTAATTGAGCAGACAATCGGACAGAAGCTTCCAGAAGGCTTCCAGAGAGCAGAGTTCCAGCTGGAGCATGGCTTTGTAGACAAGATTGTGGAGAGAGATAAGCTTAAGAAGACACTTTACCAGATTCTTAAGATTCACAATAACAACAAGGGATATGCCAAATTCGACCCACTTAGAGAGGATGACAACCTTGAGCCAACAGAGCTTATGAAGGAAAGAGAGTATAAGTCTCGTCCTCTTAAGGCATGGGATAAGGTAGGACTTGCAAGAAAGATTAGCCGACTTGCATCTGTAGACTACATTAATTACATTTTTGATGACTTTATGGAAATGCATGGAGACAGATATTTTAGAGATGACCCTGCAATCGTTGGTGGATTTGCATATCTTGATGGACAGCCTGTTACTGTAATTGGTGTTCACAAGGGTAAGAACTTATCTGACTGTATGCATAGAAATTATGGAATGCCTTCACCGGAGGGATATAGAAAAGCCCTTCGACTTATGAAGCAGGCGGAGAAGTTTAACAGACCAATTATTACTTTTGTTAATACTTCAGGTGCTTATCCTGGAATGGAAGCAGAGGAGAACGGTCAGGGCGAGGCAATTGCAAGAAATCTCTATGAGATGTCAGGCATCAAGGTTCCAATTCTTTGCCTTATGATAGGAGAAGGTGGATCAGGTGGTGCACTTGCTCTTTCAGTTGGAAATGAAGTATGGATGATGGAGAATGGCACATATTCTATTCTCTCTCCAGAGGGATTTGCGTCTATTCTCTGGAAGGATGGAAAGAGAGCCCGTGAGGCTTCCGGTGTTATGAAGATAACAGCCCAGGACCTTAAGGAGCTTGAAATAGTAGAGAAAATTATTCCTGAGTATGGCGGAGCTGATCAGGATGCATTATCTTCAATTGGAAATTACATGAAGAAAAACATGAAGGAATTTCTAAAGGAATGTGATAAGAAGACACCAGAGCAACTGGTGGATGAGCGTTACAAAAGATTTAGAAAATTCTAATATAAGGAGATTGTTTAATGAAGATATTAGGAACTGGCAGTGCTTTGCCAGAAAAAGTAGTAACTAATAATCAGCTTGCTGAGATAATGGATACTTCTGATGAGTGGATTTCTTCACGAACAGGAATAAAGGAAAGACATCTTGCTACTACTGAGACAACAACAAGTCTCAGTGTGGCAGCTGCCAGAATAGCTCTTGAGGAGGCAGGTGTTAAGCCAGAGGAACTTGATCTTATAATTGCGGCAACTGTTACACCAGATAATATTGTGCCAACATTATCATGTCAGGTTCAGGCGGAGCTTGGAGCTGTTAACGCATTTGCATTTGATATGGGAGCTGCATGTTCAGGCTTTCTGTTTGGACTGGCAACAGCAGATGCATATATGAAAACTGGCCGAGTACACAAGGCATTGGTAATCGGAGCAGAGGTATTATCTAAAATAATGGACTGGAATGACAGAAGTACCTGTGTATTATTTGGAGATGGAGCGGGAGCTGTAGTAGTCAGTGACGAGGCAGATAATTTATTGTCAATGGTTCAGGGATCAGATGGTGCAAGAGGAGAGGCTCTTCTTTGTCCAGGAAGACCAGTAAATAATCCATATTCTAAATCAGAGGTTAATCCTGGTTATGTAAGCATGGATGGACAGGCAGTATATAAGTTTGCAGTTAAAACAGTTCCAGCATCAATTCAGCAGGCCCTTGATGAGGCCGGACTGTCAGCAGATGACATAGATTTATTTGTTCTCCACCAGGCGAATATACGAATAATTGAGGCTGTGGCAAAGCGATTAAAGCAACCTCTTGATAAATTCCCAACTAACTTACAATTATGCGGAAATATTTCAGCAGCCAGTGTTCCAATTTTACTTGATAAAATAAGTAAAGATGGTATGATAAAACCCGGACAAAAAATTGTTTTAGCTGGTTTCGGTGCGGGATTAACTTGGGGAGCATGTGTTATATCTCAGTAGAGTAAGACTCCCATTGCTAGAGTTGAGTCATTTTGAACTCACTGGAATCGGTTGACGTCGAAAGATTAAGAAAGAGGATAGCATGGGAAAAACAGAAGATAAACTAATGAGAAGTCTCGAGAATACGTTAAATGAACTTCTTGTAAAACTGTTTAAGGATTTAATGGAAATAGAGGGTAAGTGCCTTATTACAGATGAATACAAGAATATAACAAACAATGATATGCACATTATCGAGGCAATCGGCGTTGATGAGCCACAGAAATCAAGTACGGTTGCCAAGAAAATGTCTATTACAATGGGAACACTAACAAAGGCCATAGATGGCCTGACAAAAAAGGGATATGTAGAGCGTAAAAGAAGCGACAGGGATAAGCGTGTTGTGAGACTCTCTCTTACTGACAAGGGAAAGACAGCATATTATCATCATGAGCAGTTTCACAGACAGATGATTGAGCATATAAAGGATGGCCTTCCAGAGGAAGAAATGACGGTTTTGATATCTGCACTTGCAAAATTGACGGATTACTTTCAGAGTATATATTCTGATGAAAATGAGGAAAATCAATATAAAAACTGGTCTTCTATAAATTAGAATAATAAATAAAATGAATTTTTGTTATGCAAAAAATTCAAAAAATTACTTGTATAATAAAAAACTTTTTAATAAAATAAAGTTCAGAGTGATTAAATTAATAAAGGAGATTAATAATATGGGATACGTTGATGAAGTACTCGCAGTAGTCGAGAAGAAAAACGCAGATCAGCCAGAATTCCTTCAGGCTGTAACAGAGGTTCTTGAGTCATTAAGACCTGTAATTGATGCAAACGAAGAGTTATATAGAAAGAATGCAATTCTTGAGAGAATTACTGAGCCAGATCGTCAGATTATGTTCAGAGTTCCTTGGGTAGATGATAATGGAAATGTACAGGTTAACAGAGGTTTCCGTGTACAGTTCAACAACGCAATTGGACCATACAAGGGAGGACTTAGACTTCACCCTTCAGTTAATTTAGGAATCATTAAGTTCTTAGGCTTCGAGCAGATCTTCAAGAATTCCCTTACAACACTTCCAATCGGTGGCGGTAAAGGTGGTTCTGATTTCGATCCTAAGGGTAAATCAGATAGAGAGATCATGGCATTCTGCCAGAGCTTTATGACAGAGCTTAGCAAGTATATCGGAGCTGATGTTGACGTACCAGCCGGAGATATCGGAACAGGTGCTCGTGAGATCGGATATATGTTTGGACAGTACAAGAGAATTCAGGGAACATTCGAAGGAGTTCTTACAGGTAAGGGACTTACTTGGGGTGGATCACTTGCACGTACACAGGCAACAGGATACGGATTATTATATCTTACAAACGCATTATACAAGGATCACGGAATGAGCCTTGAAGGTAAGACATGTGCAGTTTCTGGTTCAGGAAACGTTGCAATCTATGCTATCGAGAAGGCACATCAGCTTGGTGCTAAGTGCGTTACATGTTCAGATTCAACAGGATGGATTTATGATCCAGAAGGAATCGATGTTGAGCTTCTTAAAGAGGTTAAGGAAGTTAAGCGTGCACGTCTTACAGAGTATGCAGCTGCTAGACCATCAGCTGAGTACCATGAGAAGAAGAATGGTGAGCACGGTGTATGGCAGTACAAGGTAGATGCAGCTCTTCCATGTGCTACACAGAACGAGTTAGATCTTGAGGATGCTAAGATGCTCGTAGCTAACGGTGTTACATCTGTAACAGAGGGAGCTAACATGCCTACAACAATTGAGGCTACAAAGTATCTTCAGGAGAACGGAGTTCTCTTCGTTGGTGGTAAGGCTGCAAACGCAGGTGGTGTTGCAACATCAGCACTTGAGATGAGCCAGAACTCTGAGAGACTTTCATGGACATTCGAGGAAGTTGATGGAAAGCTTCAGGGAATCATGGAGACAATCTACGCAAACATTTCAGACGCTGCAAAGCGTTATGGTGTAGAAGGCGACTATGTAGCAGGTGCTAACATCGCTGGATTTGAAAAGGTAGTAGATGCTATGCTTGCACAGGGTGTTTGCTAAGAATTGAACACTTATACGTCCAGTAGATGAAATTGAATACTTAATGAAATTGAAAGTCCTATAAACCTGGTGTTTATGGGACTTTTTTGCGTTGAAATGACAAAAGAATGGACGGGGAGTTGCTGTTGGATTTACACTTATTGGAGGATTTGCCCCGTAAACCCCCTCAAAACCCATAATGAGGAAGGTGAGCAGAGTCTGTTTTACATAATAAGATATAAAACACATAATATGGTATAAAATTTGCGATAAATCTGTCGATATAGTATAATATACCTAGCTATAATTATGTCTTGGAGGGGAAAATGATAGACATACATTGCCATCTGTTATTCGGGGTGGATGACGGAGCAGATTCGATTGAAGAATCCGTAGGCATGCTGGAGAAGGCAGCGAAACAGGGGATAGAATCAATAATTCTAACGCCGCATTATCGACACGGCATGTTTCCCTACAATAATGAGAAAATTGAACAAAATTTCAAGGCCCTTAAGCCATATGCACAGAAGCTGGGTCTACATATTTTTCCTGGAACAGAGTATAACGCCAACAGCTATATGATGGAGTATTTTCGCAAAGGCAGATGCCATACTCTGGGAGATAGCAGATATATTCTCACAGAATATACTCATGGGACTGAGTATTCCTATATTGCACAGATGACACAGGAGGCTCTTCGCAATGGTTATATTCCTATAATTGCCCATGTTGAGAGATATGAGTGCATGGTGGAGAAACCTCAAAGGGCGGAAGATCTAAGAGATATGGGTGCCTGGATACAAAACAATGCAGATGCAGTTTTAGGACTGGAGGGAAGAGGTCCTAAGAAATACTGTAAGAAGCTGCTCAAGGAGGGCTGGACAGATGTGATTGCCAGTGACAGTCATGGCATTAATCACAGAGCCTGCAATATGGAAGAGTGCAGAAGGTATGTGGCCAAAAAATTTGATGAGGATTACGCAGATATGCTGTTTAATCGTAACCCTGGCAAAATCATTTCGGAAATCACAGGATTATAGCAAATAAACTACTGAGGAGAGGAAAATGGAGAACCAGTTTGAATCAGATAATCAGATTGAGATTGACATAAAGGATCTCATTATAGAGCTCCTTAATAACTGGAAATGGATTGTACTGACTATGATTCTGGTAGGGGGAATAGCTTTTAGTGCCAGCAAGTTTTTGATGACGCCAAAATATGAATCAACGTCAGAACTGTATGTACTTAGCAAAAGTACATCAATTACCAGTCTGGCGGACATTCAGGCAGGAACAAGCTTGACCAATGACTACATGGTAGTTGTAGTTGAGAGACCGGTAATAGAGCAGGTTATACAGAATCTTGGATTAAATGAGAGCTACAAGACAATACTGAACAAGATTACGGTTAAGAATCCTACTAATTCCCGTATTCTTCAGATTACCGTCACAGATGAAAATCCCAACCGTGCTAAGGCGATAACAGATGAGGTGGCCCGGGTGGCATCTACATTTATTGCAGCCAAGATGGATCAGGATCCACCAACCATAATTCATGAAGGATATGCAGATGGAGTACCGGTTAGTCCAAGTGTTATCAAGAATACAGTAATTGGGGCAATTCTTGGAGCATTAATTGCAATTGCAATTATCCTTATCTCGTATGTATTCAATGATACCATCATGACTTCGGAGGATGTGGAGAAGAAGCTTGGAATAAATGTACTTGGAACACTTCCGCTTGAAGAGGCTGAAGATGATGGAGATGAAAGACGCATAAAGAAAAAGGCAATAAAGTCTAAGAAAACGAGGTAGGGATAGTGGAAACAGTTAAATTTGGCAAGATAAAAGAACAGAGCTATACCATGAAGGAATCTCTCCGGGCACTTAAGACAAACATTCAGTTCTGCGGAGATGATGTGAGAACCATAATGTTAACAAGCGCAGTACCTAATGAGGGAAAAAGTACAGTGGCCATGGATCTGGCAAGATCCCTCACAGAATCAGGTAAGAGAGTGCTTCTTATTGATACAGATATGAGAAAATCAGTTTTTGTAGGACGACTTAGAGCCCAGTGTACATCAGGGGCAGAGATATGTGGATTATCCCACTATTTATCAGGTCAGAAAAGACTTGAGGATGTCCTGTATGGAACAGATATCCAGAGGCTGTTTATGGTTTTTGCAGGTCCATCAGTTCCTAATCCTACAGAGATTCTGGAGAAGAAATATTTTGAAGAACTGCTTAAGTTTGGACGAGAGCATTTTAATTATATAATTATAGACTGTGCACCTCTTGGTGCAGCTATTGATGCAGCAGTAGTTGCAAAGTACTGTGATGGTGCAGTTCTGGTGGTGGCCCAGGGAATGGCAGGAGCCAGAATGATACTTAACGTTAAGAAGCAGCTTGAAGCGTCGGGAGTCAAGATACTTGGAGCTGTTCTCAATAAAGTAAAAATGAAAAAGAAGAACTATGATGGCGGTTACTATGGTGGATACTATGGTAGCTATTATGGCAAAGGAGAAAAGTAGAGTAAGTGAGCAGGAAGTTAAACAACATCATGTTTTTTCTTGCAGGCGTATTGTCGGTAATAGTAATCGGAATTCTGGTTATTGGATTTACCACCTGGGCAAAGAATCGCAACAATGTTCCTGATACCGAAACAGTAAATACACCAGCTGATACTCAGGAGCAATGGATTGCCAAAAAGGATTCTTCCCAGGAGATGACAACAGAAAAATGGCAGGAAGGAACCATTGATTACAAGGGCAAAAAATATAAGTATAATGAACAGCTGAAGGTCTATCTGCTTATGGGGGTAGACAGGAGCGGTAAGGTTGAGGCTGCCACCGATTATACAAAGGGTGGACAGTCTGACGCTATGTTTTTGCTTGTGGCAGATGAGGAAAATCATAAGATGTCCATTGTGTCTATTAACAGAAATACAATGGTTGATGTTAACACCTGTGATTCAAAGGGAAATTCCCTGGGCAAATATAAAGCTCAGATTTGTGTGCAGCATGGTTTTGGAGATGGAAAGAAGCTTAGCTGTACAAGAACAGTTGAGGTTGTGGAAAAGCTTTTCTATAACGTTCCAATTAGTGGCTATATTGCTATCAACATGGACGCGGTTCCACAGATTAACAATGTGGTTGGTGGTGTCAAAGTTAAGGCAACTGAGGATATTGGGGATATACATAAAGGCCAGGAGATTACTCTTTCTGACCAGCAGGCATATGAATACCTGAGGGGAAGAAATAAGGAAGAGTATGGCAGTGCCGACAAGAGACTGAGAAGGCAGGAGCAGTTTATCAAAGCCTTTATAAAACAGGTAAAAAATTCATCAGGTATTACACAGACAAAAATAGAAAGTATATATGACAGAATAAAGGAATATACGGTTACAAGTGTTGATTTTACAAGATTGGTATCAGCGCTGATAGAGTACGATTTTGATGAGGATAACATGTATACAGTTCCGGGAGAGACTGTAAGAGGAAAAGAGTTCGAGGAATACAATGTAGATGAGGACGCTTTTTATGATTTAGTTATCAATGTGTTTTACCGAGAGGTAGGGGGCAATTGATATATAACCACATGACGACAAAGAAAGAAAGGAGGAGAAGCCCATGAAGAAAAAGTTAGCAGGATTGCTTGTAGCGGCAATGGTTCTCACTATGGGAACAAGTGTATTTGCGGCAGATTCACCAGGCGCTGGAACAACGCTTGAAGAACAGGCTCAGCAGCTGAGAGATACTGTATCTTCTGTAGACAGCTCTGAAGACGGAGTTAGCGTAAAGTGTGATGTAGTGGATACGGACAACTTATCAGATGCAAATAAAGAAGCTACAGGTTATTCTGAGGATGCTGAAGTACTTGGAGCTGTAGAGCTTAAGAGTGACGCAGATTTCTCAAAAGGTGTGACACTTACATTTTATGTAGCAGGAGTTCAGAAGGGCGATAATGTTCGCATTCTTCACAAACTTCCAAGCGGAAAATGGGAAGTAATCGTACCATACGTAGGCAATGGATATATTAGAGCAACATTTTACTCATTATCTCCAATCGCTATTGTAAAGTATCCAAAAAGTGTTAAGGTACCATCTTCGCAGGAAGTAAATCCTGCAGATGAAGAGGACACTGAGAAGGAGAGTGAATCTCAGAATATAAACATTAATGTGGATGTTGATGTGGATGTTGATGTTGACGTTGATAACGACAATAATAATGACAATGACAACAAGAATGACAACAAGAATGACAACAAGAATGACAACAAGAATGACAACAGCAACAAGAACAACACTGGCGGCACAAATAATGGAAATTCAGGAGGCAGCGCAGGAAGCAATGCCAGAACTTCTCCAAAAACCGGACAGTCAGTTCCGGCTTTACCAATCCTTGCAGTATTTGCTCTTTCAGGTGCAATCGCTGTAGTGGGAAGGAAAGCAAAGAGCCTTTAACGGATTAAAGGTTGATTCGAATCAATAGGACACATGTGGTTGGCGCAGGGGCATAAAGCCTCTGCGCATTATAGGTGATTAAAGTGGCGGAAAAAAAGACAAAACATACGAAACAATCAAAATCAACAGAACAGTCAAAATCAACAGAACAGGTTACCGGCAAGAATAAAGCCAATTTCTATAAAATGCTATGCATAATCCTGATGCTTGCACTAATAGTAATTCTGGGAAAGCTTGGAATCGATAAGCTACAGGAGTACAAATCTGCAAAGGCATATGAAGATTTGCAACAGATGGTTAATTACGGCAGCGATTCAAAGAGCACTGAAGCACCAAAGGCAACACAGGTTCCAATAACTGTTGATGATACTGAGTCATCGGAAGAGAAAACAGTAACCCTTGAGGTACCTAAAAAGAACTTAGACTGGAGCCAGCTACAGGGAATAAACAAGGATATATATGCCTGGATTTATATTCCGGGAACTAAGGTAGATTATCCTGTTTTGCAGAGTAATTCAGATGACAGCTATTATTTGAATCATAATATAGACGGGTCAAAGGGGTATCCCGGATGTATTTATACTGAGATGGCCAACAGCAAGGACTTTTCAGATTTTAATACAGTGATTTACGGACATAACATGAAGAACGGAACTATGTTTAAGGGACTTCATGATTTTGAAAATAGAGAGTTCTTTGATAAGAACAGATATGTTTATCTCTACACAAAGGAGAAGGTATTTGTATACGAGATATACATTACATATGTAGGTGACGATGCTCACATTCTAAATACCAACGATTTTGCAAGTGAGACAGGACGGGTACGCTATCTTGAGAGAACTGCCAATCTTGCTGATTCAACTGGCAATTACAAGCCAGAAATCGAAGTTGGAAAAGACAGCCATATAATTACATTATCTACATGCACAAGTGATCCAACAGTAAGATTTCTTGTACAGGCAGTATTATTAGGCAGCAAATAAGTGTAAGGGAAGTAATACTATGGATAGACGGGGTTTGCTTGAAAAGCTATTTAGACATGGATGGATGATTAATATATATCTGCTCATGTATGATATAGTAACAGTTAATTTATCATATCTTTTAGCTCTATGGATAAGGTTTGACTGTCATTACAGAGCTATTCCAGTGGAGTATTTGCAACCTTGGAAGGCTTTTATTCCGATTTATACGGTTTTTAGTTTGATAACCTTTGCGTTTCTAAGACTCTATAAGAGTATCTGGGAGTATGCGAGCTATGATGAACTTGGAAGAATAATTCTTGCTTCCATTATCACTTCAGCATTTCATACTATTGCAATAACACTTTTTTTCAAAAGAATGCCAATTACATATTATGCCTTTGGAATGGCAATTCAGTTTATTATGATGGTGGCAATGCGTTTTTCATATCGATTTGTACGTCTTGAAAGAGGAAGAGCCAGCAAAGACGCAACTAATGAACCTCGAAGCAGAGTAATGCTTATTGGAGCCGGCTCCGCAGGAAGAATGATTCTAAGAGATATGAATTCCACAAGTGTATCCAATAAAAAGGTAGTCTGCATTATAGATGATGATCCTGTCAAAAAAGGCAAGCGTATAGACGGAATTGAGGTAGTTGGAGGCACAGACAGGATACAGGAAATAGCAAAGGCCTATGCCATAGATACCATTTGCCTTGCAATGCCTAGTGTCTCCGCTGTTAGAAAAAGGGACATCCTCAATATCTGCAAGGAAACAGGCTGTAAGCTAATTAATCTTCCGGGAATTATTCAGCTGGTGACTGGAGAGGTAACAACTCAGCAGCTAAAAAAGGTTGATGTGGAGGACCTGTTGGGAAGGGAACCTGTTAAGGTTGATGTGGAGAAGATTCTTAAAAGCATTGAAGGCAAAACAATTATGATCACTGGAGGTGGTGGATCAATTGGTTCGGAACTTGCCAGACAGATTGCATCCCATTCTCCAGGTAGATTAATTATTTTTGACATATATGAGAATAATGCCTATTGCATACAGCAGGAGCTAAAGAGAAAGTATCCGAATCTGGATTTGATTACACTTATTGGGTCAGTAAGGGATTCAAGAACTGTGGCAGATGCTTTTAGCCAATATAGGCCTGAGATTGTATACCATGCTGCAGCTCATAAGCATGTTCCTCTTATGGAGGACAGTCCCTGTGAAGCAATAAAAAATAATGCCATAGGAACCTACAAGACGGCATATGCGGCCTTGGCCAATGGCTGCAAGAAATTTGTGCTGATAAGTACTGACAAGGCAGTTAATCCAACAAATATTATGGGCGCAAGCAAACGTCTGTGTGAGATGGTAATTCAGACCTTTGACAGTATGATAAAGGCTGGAAAAGCTGACCAGCTTCCAGAGCTGTTTGTTCATGAAAATAAAGAGGAATATGTGAAAGCCGATCCGGAAACACTTAGAAATGCCAGCACAGAATTTGTGGCAGTCCGCTTTGGAAATGTGCTTGGAAGCAACGGCTCAGTAATTCCACTTTTTAAGAAACAGATAGAGCAGGGGGGACCTATTACAGTAACCCACCCGGATATAATAAGATATTTTATGACAATAACAGAGGCGGTTAGTCTTGTGTTACAGGCTGGAACCTATGCCAAGGGTGGAGAAATATTTGTACTTGATATGGGGGCACCTGTTAAAATAGATGATCTTGCAAGAAACCTTATTAAGCTGTCAGGTCTGAAACCTGATGAAGATATCAGGATAGAATATACCGGTTTACGACCAGGAGAAAAGCTATATGAGGAAAAACTTATGGCAGAGGAGGGGCTTAAAACCACACCTAATAAGCTGATTCATATTGGACTTCCAATTCCATTTGTGGCAGAAGAATTTATTGTTCAACTGCAGGAGTTGATGGAAGCAAGCTACGAGAATGTGGCAGATATTAGAGAACGTGTTGCAAAGGTTGTTACAACCTACAAACTGTAGGAGAAAAGCTATAGGAGAAAGCGTATGAAAAGACGAGAGATTTCATTTAGCCCACCAGATATTACTGAGGCTGAGATAGAGGAAGTAATTAAGACACTAAAATCCGGATGGCTGACAACAGGGCCTAGAACCAAAGCTCTGGAAGTGAAAATTGCAGAATTTTGTCATACCGGTAAAGCAGCCTGCCTTAACTCGGCTACAGCAGCTGAGGAGATGAATTTTAGAATACTGGGTATAGGAGAAGGGGATGAAGTTATTGTTCCTGCATATACCTACACAGCATCGGCCTCAACAGCTATTCATGCTGGTGCCCGGGTAGTTTTTGTTGACTGTCAGCCTGGCAGTACGGAGATGGATTACGATGCAGTAGAGGCGGCAATTAATGAGCATACCAAGGCAATTGTTGCGGTGGATATTGCAGGAATAATATGTGATTATGATAGAATCTATCAGGCAGTAGAGCGTAAGAGGGGCTTGTTTGTGCCAGAGGGAAGAGATGATTTGTCAGGACGAATTCAGAAGTCTCTTGGAAGAGTGGCTGTTGTAGCTGATGCTGCACACAGCTTTGGAGCAAGTCGTGACGGAAAAATGTCTGGAGAAATCGCTGATTTTTCAAGCTTCTCCTTCCATGCTGTCAAGAATTTTACAACGGGTGAGGGCGGTGCAACTACCTGGAGAAGCATACCAGGAATCGAGGATGAGGAAATCTATCGTCAGATTATGTTATACAGTCTTCATGGTCAGAACAAGGACGCCCTTGCCAAGAGCCAGCTGGGAGCCTGGGAATATGACATCCTTGGAACCTGGTATAAATGCAATATGCTGGATTTTTGTGCTGCAATAGGATTAAGACAGTTTGAACGATATCCTGAATTGTTGGCAAAAAGAAGAGCCATAATAGAAAAATATGATGAGATGAGCAGGGAGCTTGGAGTAGAACATCTGTCACATTATTCAGAAACAGCAACTTCTTCAGGTCATCTTTACTTTATCAGGATTCCAGGTGCGGATGATAAAAAACGTCGAGAGATAATAATAGAACTTGCAGAAAGGGGAATACCAACTAATGTACATTATAAGCCTCTTCCAATGATGACAGCATATAGGCAGCTGGGTTGGGATATTAAGGATTTTCCTAATGCATATGATTATTATGAGAATCTTATAACCCTTCCATTGCATACATTACTTAGCGATGAGGACGTAGAATATATTATTGAAAACGTTAAAGAGGTAGTGGGTAAATGCTGAGAAAATGAAATATAATCTCAGAAGTGTTAGACAATTTAGTCTTATTGGAGAGGCGTTGACACTGGGAAGAACAGTGTTAGCTGTATGTGGAAAAAGCTATGACACTATAGAAAAAGAAGCCTGAGAAGAGTATAATATCTTTATGAACAAAATACACATAGACAAAGAGAACATAATGACTAAGCTGGTCAGCGATCAGTTCTATGATTCCTGGCATGTGTTTATGCGTGAGCTTTTGCAGAATGCTTTTGATGCCTGCAATACCAAGCAGGCCCTTGAATGGAGTTGGGGTACAGAATTCCTGGAGATAGAGACGGCGGAATCCCTTAAGGCAATCAGAGAGCCCTTTAAGTGTGAGATTATTATCTCCTATGATTCAAACTCCAGAGTATTGTCAATTGAGGATAATGGAATTGGGATTAATGAAAATGACCTTGTAAATTACGTGGCTAAGATGGGAGAGAGCTTTTATAACAGTGAGGTCTTTAAGGAACAAAGACTGAAATACCAGCCTATTTCAAGACATGGAATAGGCCTTATTTCATGCTTTATGGTATCCCGTGCAATTCTAATTGAATCCAAGAAGGATCATGCAGTCAATACTGCCTGGAACGTATCAGATCCACAGCAGCTGGAGCCAATTGTGGCTAAATGGTTTGAAAACAGCACAGAAATTGAATACACAACCTCCAAGCGGACAAAGCCTGGAACTAAGGTGTCTCTTCCCCTGAAGACAGAATTTGCCAACAGGATAGACATGGATTTTCTGGTAGAAAGTATAATGCACTATACAATGTATCAGCCCATACCAATCACAGTAATATGCGATGGAGAGACCAGGATTATATCTCAGCCAAAACCTTCCTGGGATATGCCTTATCTTAATGTTCTGGGAATAACAGCAATACAGATAGATAACGAATATCTGGAAGGCTATATGGTGCTTTTTAACTCAAGACATAAGCATGTGAACATAAAGTCAGAATTATATCAGCAGAATATTCTGGTGACAGAATATGTAGATGATCTTGAGCTAAAGCCAATGTGGCTGAGTAATTTTGCTTTTTATCTCAATGTAAAGCAGAGAATTCTTAATATGAATTTGCCAAGGACTTCAGCCGCAAGGGACGAGGGACTTGTTAACCTTAGAGAGCAGATTGGAAAGGCAATAATTAATCAATTTTCCAATAATCCTATGATTTTGGGACAGTATATGGCAGAGGGGATTGACAATATTTTTTCCAATTTTGAGGCAGAGAATGAATTTGTCAGTCGCGTTGTTCAGATAGGAGTGTATATCAAGGGCAAAGAGGTTCAGATACCTGTCAGAACATTTCTCAAGGGCTTCGATGGACAGAAAATTCGAGTGGCAATAATCTCTCAAAGTCTGTTTCATTATTATCGAAGCAGTTATCCTTATGACTTTAAAAAATTTCTGAATGGATATGACGCAGTGGTATTTGAAAAGAACATGCCATATTTTATGCAATTTGTACTTCCATGTGTAAGTGTTAAGCGATATATAATTGGAGAAACACCAGGTATAATATATACAGAGCTTCAGATAGACATGAATATGAAGAAAAAGCATGGTATCTTTAGCAGCCGTCCGGACATATATCCAGAAGGCTGTGATGAACCATCTGTATTCTGTTTTGTAGCCAACGAGAGAAAGTCTCCATTTGAGGTAGTGATTAATCCTTATAATCGAAATGCGCAGCTTTTGATTAAGGCAAATAGTCACATCAAGGTTCGCAATCTTCAGACAATGATAATTGAGAACATAAAGCAGCGTATTAAAATGGCTCAGAATCGTGGCCTGGATAAGCTGATAGATTATGGAGGACAGATTATTGATGAATGGAATTCCGACAAGGACTTAAGCATTCAGTCAATATGGTGTCTGGAAAAAGACTTTGCATTCAAGATTAATCAACTTGTTGCCCAAAGGCTAACTCCCCAAGAGCTTGCCAAATATGGTCTGACAAGTTTATACTTTACAGAAGAAGATTTTATAAGCTGGTGGTTACCGCCAGAGAGATAGGCAGAGAGATAGGAGAGTATATTGATGAATAGAGATGATGACTTAATTGACTTCAATAAAGAAGATGACTTTGACGATTCAATTCTGAACAAGGATGGATATGCAGAGTATAAGGAGTATGAGGATTGCGATGATTATCAGCTGGACCCGGAAATAATGAATAGCAATGATAAAGAGGCTCCTTCTAAGGGAAAGCCTACAAAAGATAATAGCAAAAAAGAAAATAGCAAAAAAGAGAAAAGAAAAGAGAAAGAGCAGACGTCGATTGCAAGAGAAATTCTAAGCTGGATTTTAACTTTCTCATTGGCAATTCTTGTTGCTCTTATACTGAAGAACTTTATAATAATAAATGCAGTTGTACCAACCGGATCAATGGAGAATACAATTATGAGTGAGTCCAATCTGTTTGGTAACAGGCTTGCATATATTAACTCAGACCCAAAGCGTGGGGACATTATTATTTTTAAATATCCCGACAACGAGGAAGAGAAATACGTTAAGCGTATAATTGGACTTCCAGGAGAGAAGGTCACAATAGATGAGGCCAAGGTATACATTGATGGCAAGGAGCTTGAGGAAGACTACATCAAGGAAGCCTGGACACGTGCAACAGGCCCATTTGAATTTGAGGTGCCGGAAGACTGCTATCTGGTGTTGGGAGATAACAGAAATGATTCTCTTGATGCACGCTATTGGACAAATACATATGTGCATAGGGATAAAATAATTGCAAAAGCTGTATTAATATATTATCCTTTCAATAGATTTGGATTATTAGAGTAATTTTAAGGAGGAATTTGAAATGGCAGATAAGTCAGGCTGCAGCAGCGCATCAGGCTGCTCAAAGGAGAGCTGTGAGGGATGCCCAAGTAATAATGGAGGAACACAGAGCTTTCTTGTAGAGCAGAATGCGTTTTCAAATATTAAGAATGTAATCGGTGTTGTCAGTGGTAAAGGAGGCGTAGGTAAATCCTTTGTAACAGCTTCCCTTGCAGCAAGAATGGCAAAAGCAGGATATAAGGTTGGAATTCTTGATGCGGATATAACAGGCCCATCAATTCCAAAGATGTTTGGAGCTCATGATCAGATTGTTGGTGATGAGAGAGGAATGCTTCCATATGAGACAGAGGATGGCATTAAGATAGTATCAATTAACCTATTAATGGACAACGAAGAGGCTCCTGTAGTGTGGAGAGGCCCTGTAATAGCAGGTGTAGTTAAGCAGTTTTGGAATGAGGTAGTATGGGGAGATATAGATTATCTCTTTGTAGATATGCCACCAGGAACAGGTGATGTTCCTCTTACAGTATTTCAGTCTCTTCCGGTAAATGGAATAGTAATCGTAACATCTCCACAGGAATTAGTGCAGATGATAGTGAAAAAAGCCTACAATATGGCAGGAATGATGAATATTCCGGTACTTGGACTTGTAGAGAACTTCAGTTATCTTAAGTGTCCGGACTGTGGCAAGGAGATAAAGCTGTTTGGAGAGAGTAATATTGATGAGACAGCCGCAGAGCTGGGAATAAAGGTGTTAGGAAAGATGCCTCTTGATCCAAGCTATGCAGAGGCGGCAGACGAAGGAATGTTCTATAAGGTTGATAACAAGTACCTTGAGGCTGGTTTTGAGGCCTTAGAGGCCCTAAAATAGAACAATAGGGGTATATTATAATACTAATATAAAATAAATACTGACAGATATAAGAAAAGACTTCGCAAACCGCGAAGTCTTTTTAAATACTAAATACTATTTATCAGAAGAAGTTTCTGTCTCAGAAGATGTCTCAGACTCAGAAGGTATCTCAGTCTCTGTAGAGTTAGGATCCTTATAAACAAATTCATTGGAGCTTCTGAATATTGTATTACCTGAGCCTAACTGGTTAACAACAATAGTATCACCATCTGAAATATCAGAAAGGTCAATCTGAAGCATTGCATTGTTAATGTAGCCTGTCTTAACCTTTGTATCATTTATATAAACTGAACTCCAGTTAGTGAAGTTACTTCCTCTTACAATAAGATGCTCCTGATCATAAGAAAGATAAGCATCTTCAATGGTTACATCATCAATACCCATTACTAAATCACTTGCTGGGTAAAGGTCCTCTCCTTCATAGAAGTATCTCTTACCATAGAGAAGATCATACTGAAGATTCTTAACACCATCAAGGTATCCAGCCTCTGGAAGAAGTGGCTCCTGTGTCTGATGGTATGTGAACATTGTTCCTTCATGGATGCCGGCAACATCAGTAGCGTAAGCAAGTAACTGATATGCATAAAGGTCTGCATCCTTTTTCTCAAGACCGAAGTTGTTCCATGTAATGTACTTAGTCTTGTAAATGCTTTCTGACTTCATATCGCTGTCTTCAAGACCCATTGTTGGAAGATGATCACCAAACATAACTACGATAGTGTCCTCATCACGCTGACTAAGTTCTTTGATAAGATTATCAATGAATCTGTCACAAGCATTAAGCTGGTTAACATAATATGTCCACTGATTTGTTGTAGCCTCATCTTCACAGCCGGAAACATTAAAACGAGGATTCTCGATAACTGCTTCCTTAGGATAGTCACCATGTGTACTAACTGTAATAGTGTAAGTAAAATCTGCCTGATCTGGTGTAGCGTCAAGTGACTTAATTGTCTCAGGTACGAGAATATCATCAGATGACCAGCTACCGTTTGGTGTCCACTCTTTAATTCCCATAAGCTCCTTGCTTGTGAAAGTGTCAAAACCAAACATTGAAAAAGCATTTGTACGGCTGTAGAAATTACCACCGTTATTGTGAACTACATGTGTTCCATAACCAATCTTAGAAAGATCAGAAGCAATACTCTCGCAGTCTGTCTGCTTAAGGATTGTCTTGTATGGATACTCGCCAGTACCGAAGTGCTGCATGCTCATACCTGTAAGTACTTCGAATTCAGTATTGGCTGTTCCTGCACCAACTACAGGAACTGTAAGATAACCGCTTGTATATTCCTTCTCTAACTTATGGAAAGTAGGAATAGGATCCTTGTCAACTTCAAGGAAATTAATCTCATCAGGATCGCAGAAAGACTCAAGAAGAACACAAATTACATTAGGTCCGGTCTTGCCATCTACTGAGGTTTTCTTAACAGATTTAGAAATGTCAGATTTAATTTCTGAGATTCTCTCCTCTGAATAATCCTCCGGTTTACTCATACCACGATCAACCACACTTGATGAGAAAGAGTAAACAAAGCCATAATCAGAATAGCCCTGAGCAATATTTGCAAAGTAGCTTGCCACTACATTTGTATGCTGAGCAGCTGATGTGGTAAGCGGAATAGCAACAAAAAGAGTAGCACAAATTGCTATTGGCATAATAACAAAATGAATCTTGCCCTGATATTTAGGTCCTTTAATAAATAAAATAATACAGAAAAGGATAAATGATGCTAATCCAATTACAACAATAGTAGCCTGCTGAGCAGTAAAGTAATTAGTATTGTTCATGGCAAGCAACTCTGGGATACATTTAAGGTCTGTATATCCAAATGGAGTAACTCGATTGGAGAGCACACAACCATTGATAATACCAAGAACTGTCCAGAAACCACTGATTATTACTCGTGAAAAAGCTCTTCTCTTAAACAAATAAACAAACAAAAGTGAGCTGAACACCAGGAAAGAATTATATATGTACGCAAGAGTATGTGTACCCATAAATGCTAACGCTGAAATCAGACTTCTTCTTGATATCAGCTCAACAATGAAAACAATGAATAGTGCGATAAGAGCATGAAAACCAAGAGAATACTTATTTAAGAAATTTATTACTTTATTATATTTTTCAGAGTGTTCTACTGTCTTTTTTACAAAAAGAAGTTCAAAAGCTTTTCTAAAAAACGATTTCATATTTATACCTCCAATTCACTATATGCTAATATAGTCAATATTAGGGGTAAAAACAAGGGCAAACTTTTATAAAAAATCCTTAAGAAAAAATGAATTTGTTAGATAAAGTATATATGAAAATAGAAAAGTGGGACAAAAATACTAAAGGCAGGATAGAAATCCTGCCTTTAGTGGTAAAAATGACTATTTCTTCTTATTTAATGAATTTCTTGATAGCATCGTTAAGATTATCAAGTGCAGCCTGATCTCCAGTCTCCACTGCGTCTACAATACAGTGGTTAATGTGATCCTCAAGAATTATCTTACCAATATTGTTGATTGCGGAGCGAACTGCCGCAATCTGAACAAGAATCTCAGTACAGTCCCGACCTGATTCAACCATTGTTTTAATTGACTCCATATGACCGATTGCACGATTCATGCGACTAATTACGGTCTTGGTATTGGTATGGTGATGTCCATGATTATGGTCACCATGCTCATGAGTATGTGGTTCATGACTATGTAGTTCATGAATGTGCGATTCATCACAGTGTAATTCATGATTGTGTAAATCTTGATTTGTCTGCTTCATATTCATAAATATTATCCTTATTTGTTAGAACGTCTCCAGATGTTCATCTTCTCAGCGTCCCTGATAAGCTCATCACGGAAATCAGGATGTGCGATTGAAATAATTGCCTCAGCCTTCTCCCATGTTGAGAGACCCTTAACATTAACCATACCATACTCAGTAACAATAAAATGAGTATTGGCACGAGTATCTGTAACGATTGATCCTTCAGCAAGTGTTGGACGGATACGTGAATGCATTACGCCGTTCTTGTCTGTAAATGTTGAAGAACAGCAGATAAAGCTCTTTCCACCATTAGAAAGGTAAGCACCAAGAACGAAGTCAAGCTGTCCGCCTGCACCACTAATGTGCTTAGTTCCTGATGATTCAGAAGAAATCTGTCCGAAAAGATCAAGGTCAACACAGTTGTTAATTGAGATAAAGTTGTCAAGAGCAGCGATAGAGCGGATGTCGTTAGTGTAGCTAACTGGAGCGCTCATAAGCTCTGGATTTTCATTCATATAATCGTACATCTTCTTTGTACCGGCACCAAAACCATATACCTGACGGTAACGGTCAATACCCTTATGGGCACCAGTAATCTTACCAGCCTTAGCAATGTCAACAAAAGCATCAACGTACATCTCTGTGTGAACACCAAGGTCTTTAAGATCAGATTCTGCAATAAGGGAACCTACTGCGTTAGGCATTCCACCAATACCAAGCTGGAGACATGCACCGTTTGGAATCTGGTCAACGATAAGCTGAGCAACCTTCTTATCAACCTCAGTAGCAGGACCGCCTGCACCAAGCTCAGCAATTGCCGGGTTCTCGCCCTCAACAACATATTTAACCTTAGAAATATGTACGCCTGTCTCTGTACCGCCATGACAACGAGGCATATTGCTGTTAACCTCAACAATGATAACGTCTGCCATCTCGCATACAGCACCCAGGTGAGAAGCGTTAGGACCAAAGTTAAAGTATCCGTGTGCATCCATAGGTGCAACCTGGAACATGGCAACATTAACCTTGGCAGCTCCATCTCTATAGTAACGTGGTAACTCTGAGTAACGGATTGGAGCATAGAAAGAACAGCCTCTTGCGATAAGCTTTCTCTCGTATCCACCCATATGCCATGAGTTCCATGTAAAATGCTCACCAGCATCTTCGCGCTCAAAAACAGCGAGTGGTTTAAGTAAAATACCACCACGAAGATTAATATCCTTTAATTCATCTGTTCTCTTAGCAAGGGCTTTGTCGAGAACGTCTGGTGTACCATTACACCAACCATAGTCTACCCAATCGCCAGATTTAATAACTTTGACAGCCTCATCAGCTGACACAAGCTTCTGCTTGTACTCTTCTAAAATGCTCATGGAATCCTCCTTTAATTTGAATATATATTGACTTTGTTAAATAAATATCATTCTTCATAAATTGTAGCATTTTGCAGTACTATTTACAAGACATATTGTCTGTAAGTGTGTTGTCCGGAAGGGTCCATTTGTCAGCCATGCCCCGGTATTCAGCAGCCAACTCTGTATTACCAAGCTTTTCATGACAATCTGCCAGCCCCTGAAGCGGAATAATGCCTCCTGCTGAAACATCAAGAACAGGAGCAGTCTCAAAAGCGGCGTTGTAAAACCAAAGCTCAGCCTCCTGATAATCCCCCTTCTCGAAATAGTAAGAGCCCAACTCGCAACAAATCTCACTACAGCTGTTTTGAGCGACAGACTTCAGTGAAACTGCAAAAAAGCTGTCTGTCTCACCACATAAATGATAATGTCTGGCAAGTACGCAGCTGGCCTCCTCAGAAGGCTCATTCATGTATTTTTCCTTGAAAAAAGGAGACGCTGCCGCAAAATCCTCAGCATTACCACATTTCAAAAGCTCCTTGGCATACATTGTTGTAAGGGAAGGGGACAGACCCCCATCCTTTTTCAGGGCCTTCTGGAAAATGCCAAAATCCCTTTTGCCATGAAGACTTTGAGGAAGATGAAGAATCTCTATATCGCTGTCGAAAACTACCGGATCAAGCCGAACCGTCTCATGAATAGGATTAATCCAGGTAAACTCACGAAGGCGCTTGAAAAGCTTAGGCCTCATATCATAAGAAGAATTCTCCACCGTGTTGTATTGTGACGGAGTGATGTACTTCATCTGAACAATCTCAATCTCAGGCAGCATCGCTTCCTTGAGAATACGAAAACGCTCCTGATTCTCCTGGTCTAGAACTTCATCCGCATCAGGTGCATAGATGTAATCCATAGAGGCCTTGGAAAAAGAGAAATTTCTGGCTTCAGAGAAATCATCAACCCATTTAAAATCATAAATCTTATCTGTATATTGCATTGCAATTTCTTTGGTACGGTCTGTGGAACCAGTATCTACAATAATAATTTCATCCATAAGATTCTTAAGGCTGTCGAGACAGCGGGCAAGAACTGCTTCCTCATTTTTGACTATCATACAAAGACTTACTGTTATCATAAAAACCCTCCCTGCTACAGGTTATATTTTACTACAATAGTAGTTTTTTTCCTATAAAAATTGTGCTATATTGGGGGAGAATAATAAAAAGAGAACGGAGATAAAATGAGAGAGGAATTCATGAAAAAGACCTGGGTGGTCTGGCTTGGAGCGTTGATATGCTGCTTTCTATGGGGAAGTGCGTTTCCATGTGTGAAGCTTGGATATAAATGGATGGAAATTGATGCAGCAGATACAGCGGCACAGATTCTGTATGCAGGCCTTAGATTTACACTTGCTGGTATTCTTGCGGTGATAATAGGAAGCCTTCTTCAGCGCAGACTACTATATCCAACGGTAGAGGCGCTGCCTAAGGTTTTTGGATTATCAATGCTGCAGACAGTATTGCAGTACATATTTTTCTATGTGGGACTGGCCCATACCACAGGCGTGAAATCCTCCATAATAGTGGGAACTAATGTATTTGTTGCAATACTGGTTTCAGGATATTTATTCCATATGGAGCAGGTAACAGCGAGAAAAATACTTGGCTGTGTGGTTGGATTTGCAGGTGTGGTACTGGTGAATTTTTCACAGGGAATGGATGTAAGCTTTAGCTTTTTTGGAGAGGGCTTTATCTTCTTTTCGACATTTGCATATGCATTTTCGTCGGTTATGCTTAAGAAGCTTTCCAAGGATTATAATCCGGTAATGCTTAGCGGATATCAGTTTGTAATAGGTGGAATTATTATGATAATAGGTGGTAAAATTGCAGGAGGCAGTCTTGGCAGGCTGACGGGTCCCGCAATTGGAATGCTCCTGTGGCTGGCCCTTGTGTCAGCTGTAGCCTATTCTCTGTGGGGAATACTACTCAAATATAATCCGGTATCAAAGGTGGCGGTATTTGGATTTATGAATCCGGTATTTGGAGTAATTCTGTCAGCTATTTTCCTAAAAGAAGGCTCAATGCTTGGAATAAAAAGCCTGATAGCACTTGTGCTGGTAAGTATTGGAATACTTGTAGTTAACTCTACTGAGACCAATTGATTATATAAATGAGAGGTTAAGAATGAATAATACAATTGTTACATTGAAAAAAGGCGAAGGACGAACAATCAAGGCGGGAGGTGCCTGGATTTTTGACAACGAAATAGATACAATCACAGGAACCTTCAAGAACGGAGAGGTGGTTGTGATACATGATTTTGACGGCTATCCAATGGGAAAAGGCTATATAAATCAGAATTCCAAGATAAGAATCAGAATGATGACACGTAAGGTGGACCAGGAGCTGGACAGAGACTTCCTGAGAATGAGAGTAAAGAATGCCTGGGAATATCGTAAGTCAGTAATGGAGGAGGACGCAGACCTTAACTGTTGCAGAGTAATATTTGGCGAGGCTGATTTTCTACCGGGACTTACAGTGGATAAGTATGCGGATGTGCTGGTGGTGGAGTGTCTTGCCCTTGGAATGGAGCAGTTCAAGGAGACTATTGCAGAGCTTTTAGTTGAAGTATTGGAGGCGGACGGTCACAATATAAGACTTGTGTATGAGCGAAGCGATGCCAAGGAACGGGAGAAAGAGGGCATCAGGAGATACAAGGGCGTTCTGTGGAGCAGTGATCCTGAACTGGCTGCAAGAAAAGGAATCAACGACATGGGAATTGCTCAGGATCAGATTAAGATTCCTGAGGTTGAAATAGTGGAAAATGGCGTACACTACATGATAGATGTGGTAAATGGACAGAAGACAGGCTTTTTCCTGGATCAGAAATATAATCGGCGCGCAATGCACAGGCTTTGCAAGGGCAAGAGAGTATTAGACTGTTTTACACACATGGGAACCTTTGCCCTCAATGCCGGAATAGCCGGAGCTGCTGAGGTGACAGGCCTTGATATATCAGAGTATGCAGTGCAGCAGGCCACAGCCAATGCAGTAAGAAACAAGCTTGACAGTAGGGTTAAGTTTAGATGTGCCAATGTACTGGATGAGCTTCCAAAGCTTGCGGCAGAAGGGGAAAAGTATGATGTGGTAATCCTTGATCCACCTGCCTTTACCAAGTCACGACAGGCAACTAAGAATGCCATTAAGGGATATCGTGAGATAAATATGAAGGGACTTAAGCTAGTGAAGGATGGCGGATATCTGGCCACATGCTCCTGCTCTCATTTTATGACACAGGAGCTGCTTGCCAAGACGGTAAAGGAAGCCGCAAAGGCCACTCACAAGAGACTTCGCCAGGTAGAGTTTAGAACACAGGGGGCAGACCATCCAATACTTTGGGCCAATACAGCCAATGTTCCTGAGAGTTATTATCTCAAGTTTTATATCTTCCAGGTGGTGGATGAGAAGTAGCGTGTATCTGTGACAAAAAAAGATAAATAAGTGCAAAAATTGTACACCGGATTCAAAAAGCAAAATCTATAATAAATGAGCATATAAATAATATTTATGATGAAGGAGAGCTTAAAAAAGAGGATACTTCAAAGAACTATGAGAAAGAATTCGTGATATTAGGGCATCTGAAAAAGTATTTTATTTATAATGTTAGAAATTGTAGTATAGATGCAGTATTTTGTGGTACACTATAAAAGAGTGAATACCTTTCTGTGAAAGAGAAAGGAGAAAGGATACGTGTATGACAATTGATAGAAGAGTAAGTAGTATTGAATCTAGCTTCAAAATGGAAAGTATGCCATTTGATGCAGAATGCCGCCAAAGAGTAAGAGATGTCTTAGTTAAGAAGATTTCCGCAGCAGATGCAATTACAGAATTAAATAAGAAATACAGAGTATCCAAGATTAGAGACATTGAACCGATTATAGACCAACGTCAGGATTATTTGAATATAATTCGTGGGTTATAGAAAAAGGCAGTAGGTCAGATTTGACTTACTGCCTTTTCGAGTGTCGTTTGCGATATAAAATTGAATAAAATATAAGGTTAGAGTGCGCTGTGAAGAAGCTGTAAAACCGTGCTTAAATCATTAACTTCCATCTGACCGGGAGCAGAAGCCTTCTTGGCTGCACCGAAGGTAAGAGCAGAACCAAACACTTCACCGCATAGACGGCTTATAAGGCCCGTTCCAGCCATTGACATTGTAATAATTGGTCGATCTGCATACTTTGTAACCATCTCGTCTGTAGCAGATAAGAGAGTTAACACATCCTTAGCAGACTGTGGCATAACAGCAATCTTAGGAATATCGGCACCAAGCTCCTGCATCTTGCAAAGTCTTCCCACAATATCATCCTTGTCAGGAGTCTTGTCAAAATCATGGTTGGAAGCAATAACCTTAACACCATAACTGTGAACAGCATCAATAATCTCCTTAACGATTTCATCTCCTGTGAAAATCTCAACATCGATTAAATCAACATAGCCGGACTTGGCAGCTTCAATGTTGAGCCTGGCATAATCAGAAGCAGAGATAGATTTCTCGCCACCTTCCTTAGAAGTGCGGAAGGTCATAAGAAGTGGAAGCTCCCCAAGGACTTCTCTTAATTCCTTAAGAAGGCCAAGGACTTTTTCCAAATCAAAAACCTGCTCAAACCAGTCAACACGCCACTCAACAAGATCTACAGGAATAGAAGAAAAGCTTTTGGCCTCTGTGATAATTTCTTCTCTTGTGATACCTACGACAGGAACACATATCTTAGGGATTCCTTCCCCGATTGAAATATTTCTAACCTTTACTGGAGTCATAACCATGTCCTTTCATGTACAAAGGGTTTCATTACAAATTAATCTAGTCTCTATTGTTACAAAAAGTAGATTATTTTGCAACGATTATATTAAGATATTTAGAATAGTTGCTTCTTGTAGAGAGAGTAGGTTTCTGTTATAATTAAAAAAATACTCACTTTATTACTTTAAAGAGAGAAAGAGTAAGGAGAATACATTATGGAAGAATTAAAACTGCTTCGAGAAAAAATGGGTATGAGTGGTGAAATGTTTGATTACAATATTGTATTAATAGGATTTATGGGGTCAGGAAAGTCCACCATAGCAAGAACCCTAAGCCGCATCTTTGATATGGAAGTAGTGGAGATGGATCAGCTTATTGCAGAGCGAGAGGGAATGAGTATTTCCGAGATATTTGATACACATGGAGAGGAATACTTCAGAGACCTTGAGACCAATCTTCTTATCGAGATGCAGTCCAAGAAGAATGTAATAATCTCCTGTGGCGGTGGTGTACCAATGAGAGATGTCAACGTAGCAGAGATGAAGAAAAATGGCAAAGTAATTCTTCTTTCGGCAACACCGGAGACAATATATGAGCGTGTCAAGAACAACCATGACAGACCATTGCTAGAGAATAATAAAAGCGTTGAGTTTATTCAGGAGCTTATGGAGAAGCGTAGAGCCAAATACGAGGCAGCAGCAGATATTGTTATCAAGACAGATGGCAAGTCTACAATTGAAATCTGTGAGGAGCTTGTCACAGAAGTAAGAAGAAAATAGAGTACATATTAACACTCCCCATGCGAGGGTACCACATAAGTAAGACTTATTTCGAGACGGTTTCATACGTCTCGATTTTGCTTTATGGGAAAGGTGTAAGGTGGGGATTCAATGTGGGGATTGATTTAAAGCCTTGGGATTGCTAGGTATGATATGAATAAAAGAAGGAAAAAATAATAATAATGTTTGGTAATAATGTTGGGATTGCTTGAGAAAAACTTGGGATTGATGTAAAATATATTGGGATTGAGGAGGTGGATATATGGATTATGAAAGAATAAAAAAACAGGCAAACGATATTTTATTAAGTCAATCTGCAGAATGTACCTATATTGAATACAAAGCATCTTCAAAACAATTTGATAAGTTATTAAAGACTTTATGTGCTTATGGAAATAACTACTATGACAATGATATTCAGTATATTTTTGTTGGGGTAGAAGAAATTAATGATGGCAACAATAAGGCAATTCCAAAGTTGCCAATTAAAGGAATAGAAGAGGGAAGCCTCGAGAAGTGTAAAAATGAGATAAATAGTTTAAGACCATTTTTGTATCCAAATGTGGCATTTGACATTATTACGAATCAGCTTAATGGAACATTTTATTTGCTGATTGTGGTTTGGCGACAGACTGGTGGTCCTTTTATGGTAAGCGAGAAAGCCGAAAAAGATAAGAAAATCAAATTAAAAGCTGGAAGATATGTACGAGTAGAATCAGATAGTAGGCTGGCAAGGGTTGATGAAGAATATGATTTGCTACGAAAATTTGCTAATTTTCATTATTCATCGTTAACAAATGCAGATGCAACGATAGATGATTTGGACGTAGATTATATCAACGAATATATTGCAGGAACCAGTGACAGAGAAATCATGGAAGGGCTTAGTAAGGTTCAAATGGCAAAATCTCTGCATTTAGTGGATAAAAATGATCCGATGGAGAAAAAGGTGAAAAATTTTGCTGTCCTTATGTTTGCAAATAAGCCAGAGGATTATGTTCCGTATGCGTATGTTGAATTAATTATTGATTTATTTGGTTCAAAAAGAAAAATGGAGTCAAAGTATTTTAAAGGCCCAATATGGAAGCAGTATTATGCAGTGGTAAATTATATTAATGATAATTTCTTGAATACATTGGTACTAAGAGAGGACGGAGAGGCTACCAATAGAAAAGTATCAAACTTTCCATTTGTTGCTATTGAGGAGCTTGTTGCGAATGCAATTGTTCATAATAATTACGAGAATGGTAAACCAATACAGATATATGTGTCGGAAAACCAGATTAATGTTGTAAACTATAACAAACCCTTACCACCACTTAAACTTCAAGACTTGAATGAAAGAACATTCTTTAATGAGAGAGATACAGAAAATCCTGAGATTAGAGATATGTTTAAGGCGTTAGGAATTATTGAATCTTTTGGGACTGGAATTGGAGAGGCGAAAAGAGCACTTGAAAATAATGGTTCGCCTGAGTTATTTTATAAAGTCTTTGATACAATGGATAATGTAACTTCTGTTGTTATTACGGTTAGTGAAGAATATAAGGCGATAAAAGAAGGAACCAAACCCAACAAAAAACTTGGGATTGAAGGCCAAACCCAAGATATTAGGCAAAGAATATTGAGTTCTGGTTATACAAATGCAACAAAGCAAAACTTCATGAGAATATATGATCAGGTAGGAACAGAGGTTTTTGGAAATTCAAGAATTGTTGAAATACTTGGCTGCTCTGAAACCACTGCCACAAAGTATATCAATCGCATGTACGAGAAGTTACAGATTATAGTAAAGGTTGAAGGAGCAGGAAAAGGGAAGTATAAGTTTATTGTATAATTAATGTTTTTAGTTCAAGCAATTTCATAATAGCCAGAAACCTAGTAGAATAACGGTTTCTGGCTATTATTATGTTCTAATATTATTATGTTCTAATATAGAAAAAAGGCTGTATTTGAAAGATAAACCATGTAAAATGTGCATAAAAATAGCGACAATAATTTGTAATGGGTTACGCGTTTAACCATTGATAATACAATATTCTTGAGCTACCATATGAGTGTGCACAAAATAAATGTATACAAGATAAACCTATACAAAATAAATATTTACAGAATAAATGTATATACGACACAGGGAAGGACAAGTGGATAAATGGGACAAAGCAGAGTAAGAATGGTGGATATTGCAGACAAGCTTGGGCTTAGCACAGCAACAGTATCCAATGTTATCCATGGAAAAACCAGGAAGATATCTGATGAAACCGTCAAGCGGGTTCAACAGGAGCTGGAGGAATCCGGCTACATACCCAATATGGCGGGCATATTGCTGGCCCGGAATAATTCACGAATTATTGGAGTGGTAATCAATGACAACGAGAAGTATGAGGGAAGAGTATTAGAAGACGGATTTGTTATGGCCTCCTTAAATGCCCTCTCCAAGGAAGTAAATGAAAAGGGATACTTTCTCATGATCAAGACCACAAGAGAAATCGATGATATTCCTGTTTTTGCGTCAATGTGGAATATGGATGGATTAGTAGCAATGGGCTTTTGCGAGGCTGATTATGAGCGGTTGAGAAGCCAGATGAGGATTCCATTCGTAGTCTATGACGGTTACATAGAAAGCAATTCCAAAATCGTAAATCTGGTAATTGATCATTATGATGGGGGCTACCAGGCCGGAAATTATTATAGAGAGCTTGGCCACAGGAAGGCACTTTGCATTGCAGATAACAACATTTTTATGGATAAGGAGCGCATGGATGGATTTGCGAAGGCCTTTAGTCCGGGACAAGTATATCGTTGGGAGATTCCTGCCACCCTGAAGGAACGCCATAATTTCTATAAGGAGATGCTGCCTGAATTTCTACAGCAGGAAATCACTGCAGTATTTGCAGTATCAGATTATTATGCTTTGGATTTTATGCATTTTCTACAGTCTAATGGAATAAGAGTACCAGAACAGGTGCAGATAATAGGCTTTGACGATAATGCAGCAAGCAGGGAGTGTGTACCACTGCTTACAACCATCCACCAGGATGCAGAATTAAGGGCACAGATGACCATTGAGTGCATAGAAGCCCTTCGGGATGGAAGAGAATGTCAGAATCAAATTGTCCTTCCAGTCAAATTAATAGAAAGAGAAAGTACGGGGGAATTAAAATGTCACAATTTATGAAATCATTATGCAAAATAGCAATACCTGTAACCTTGCAGAGTATGCTACAGGCCTCCTTTTCCATTATTGACCAGATAATGATAGGTCAGCTCAGGGAGACAAATATATCAGCAGTAGGATTAGGTGGAAGCTTTACTCTGATTTTTTCAGTGGTAATAGGAGCGATTGGAGGTGTCGCAGGAATTCTCATAGCACAGTTTCTGGGTTCGGAGGACCACAAGGAAGCCTGGAGCAGCTTCTCCATAAGTATGCTGGTAAGTCTGCTTATTTCAACACTGTTTTTTGTAGCAGCCTTTTTCTTTACAGGGCAGATATTAAGCCTTTATACCAAGGATAGCAGCATAATCTCTGCAGGAGGCATATATTTTAAAATGATAGCATTTGCATATATACCTATGGGAATCAGCGTGATGCTGTCCACCTGGCTCAGATGTAAAGAGCATGCAACCATACCATTTCTGGCAAGCCTTGGAGCAGTACTGGTAAATACAGGTCTGAACTATATATTAATCTTTGGCAAGTTTGGACAGGAGGCCATGGGAATAAAAGGAGCAGGAATAGCAACCCTTGTTTCCCAGCTTTTCAATATGGTATTAATAATCGTGGGCTTTCTTATCTGCCTTAAGCTGGACCGGGAAAAGTTTATTTTTTCCCTTCGTCTGAGCAAAATTACACCATTAGAATACATCGCAATGATAATGCCTATTCTTGTAAGCGAATTCATGTGGAGTCTGGGCCAGAACGTGGAGTCAGCAGTATACGGACACCTGGGTACCCAAAACCTGGCAGCCTACACCCTGACCTGCCCAGTGCAGGGGCTTATGGTAGGTGCGCTTAGTGGACTTTCAGCAGCTGCAGGAGTATTAATTGGCAAAAGACTTGGCAAGAAAGAGTACGACCAAGCCTATTCCGAATCCAAGAAAATCATGTATGCAGGAATGGCAGGTTCACTGGTTGTAGCAACAATCCTTATTATTTTCTCAAGTTATTATGTGGGCTTCTACAAGGTGAGCCAGCACGTAAAGGACCTTGGAGTAATAATCCTCATAGTTTTCGCACTATACATACCAGTCAAGGTGGAAAATATGATAATAGGCGGAGGAATAATCAAAAGCGGAGGCGACACCCGAACCATTCTGGTAATAGACCTGTTGGGAACCTGGTTCGTGGGAATCCCACTTTGCTTTTTCGCAGCATACGTATTAAACTGGGGAATAGTCGGAGTATATACGCTTCTGACAACCGAGGAAATCGTCAGATTAGTTATCTCATTAATCGTGTTTAAGAAGCGCAAGTGGATGATAAGCCTGTCGTAAAGACCAGGCAGCGCAAAATAAAGGAGGGCATGGAAAATGCAGGGACAGGACAAAATTGGAAAAGCATTTCACGATCTGAGAATAAACCGAAATATATCCCTGAAGCAGGTGGCAGATGAGAATGTATCCATATCCCAGCTTTCCCGTTTCGAGAGAGGCGAAAGCGATTTGTCCGTCAGCAAATTCCTTATTGCTCTGTCCAACATGAAGATAGAAATGGATGAATTTATGGCAATGCTTCAGGCACAACAGCCATCTGAAAATATAGACTTCATGAGCAGGCTTATACCATTAGAATACAAGAGGGATGTAGAGGGTTTCCGAATTCTCAGAGACCAACAAAGGCAGAAATTCCAGGAAAACCCCTCAGTATATCAGTACCACTTGAACATGATACTGGCACAAAGCTTTATCAGCAAATGTGATCCACAGATTCCTTTTCCCAAGGAATACATAGATGAAGTGGCAGACTATCTCTTCATGATAGAAGAGTGGAAAACCTATGAATTAATACTGATAGGAAACATTTATCTGTTCTTCGACATTCCGGTGCTGCATAGAATGGGTATGGAAATAATGAAAAGACCGGAAACAAGGGGAACCACCAGAACTGTAGCAATAATCACCCTGCTCAATATATTCGAGACCTGCCTTCACCGGGGGGCACTGGAGGAGGCAGGCTTTTACAAGGACAATATTCCTTCCTGGATAAAGGACGAGACCAGGCTGTATGAACGGAACCTTTATCACTTTCTGGTGGGGCTTTATGAGTATAAGACAGGTGAGAAAAATTCCGGCATAGAGTCGGAGACCGGCGCAGAGTCGGAGACCCACGCAGAGTCGGAGACCCACGCAGAGTCGGAGACCCACGTAGAATCGGAGGCAGGCATAGAAAAGATGCGGCAGGCAATTCAGATATATGAGTGGCTTGGCTGCAAGAATCTGGCAGACAACTACAAAAAAGACATGGAAGAATACACAGAAACAAGAGAAATAAGAAAATAGAATTTGCATATATGCAAAAAGCAGAAACCTCCATTGGAGATAAGTTATACTTGCCTTATCTTAATGGAGGTTTTTTATGAATAAGAATAAGAGTACAAGTAAAGGAATAAAACCAATAAAGCGAATAAAACGAAATGAGCTGCTACTATGGTTTGGCGGCTGGACCTCAAGGTTTGGAAATATAGTATTTGACTATGCAAACAGCGTAAGTATAGTAGGCGCCTTTGCAGGAAAACCATGGATATTAGCCCTATACCAGAGCTCAGAGACGCTAATTCAGATTGTGTTCAATCTAATAGGAGGGGCCAGGGCAGACAAGGGAAGCAGAAAAAGGATAGTCATAATTACCGATATCCTGGCAGCCATAATATGCGCAGTGCTAAGCTTTGGGGTGGGTACACCATATATGGCGGAGCTGATGATAGTAGCCAATGCACTGCTGGCAATAGTATACGCCTTTAACTCGCCAACCTACAAAGCAATTATTCGCCAAGTAATAGAAAAAGACAGAATAGGCTTCTACAATTCAATCTCCCATGTAGGAGCCGAACTTATAGGAATATCCGGCCCAATACTTGGAGTAGGACTTGTAAAAATAATAGGTGCAAGAGGAGCTTTGATATTCGATGCCATAACATTTGTAATCTCAGCACTGGCAGAGGCACTGCTGGTAAGGATAGACGAAAGGCCAGAGCACACAGACACTCCAAAATACACAGACACCACACAACAGGCAGATCAGAGAAACAATATAATTCAGCGTAAGAGCATCTGGTCAGATATTCTAGAAGGTTTCAAATATATATTCAGGGAAAAGCATATATTCTTCCTGATAGTACTGGCAGCATTAGTCAATTTCTTTCTGGCAGGCTATAATCTGTTACTTCCATATACAGACATAGCACTTGAAGACAACTTCAGGAATTTTTTCAGCAAGGCACTATCAGTGCAGGCAGTAGGAGGAATACTAGGGGCACTGATATGCTCCAAAATCTTTGGCAAACTAAAAGACAAAGAAAAAGCACTGATTCTATTCATAGCAGGAACAGGAGCACCGCTGGTAATATTGCCATTGGTAGCTAGTACACATAATCTGTACTTGTGTCTGTTACCTTTTGCAATATCAGGAGCAATGCTGACCTGCTTCAACATACAGTTTATGTCACATGTACAGGTTTCAGTAGCAGAGGAATACCTTGGCAGGGTCTTCAGCATAATATTTACTGTGGCAGTATTGTGTATGCCGCTTGGGTCATTTGTATTTGCAGCAGTATTAGATGTGAAAAGCATAACAAGCTTTGTAGTAGTAGGGGTTGGAATAGTAGCTGTTGCAGCAGTAGGCCTATTGGTAAGATGCTTGGCAGGACAGCTGGGGAAAATAGAAGAGTAGAAGTGATGGTAGAGAGGCAAATTACGTAAAGGAAAGAAGCAGAATGATAATTTAATACGTAAAACCCAGCCATCAATCTTCTATGCAGGTGATGAATACGTATCCCAAAGAAGAAAAATGATATTCCAATACGTAAGTCCCCCCTCCAGCCACTCCCCCCCCTCCAGACACTCCCCCAACAGTTGCCACACCCCACCCAATAAGCTATAATCTTCTACAAAGAAAGAGAGGAATTAGTTATGAAAGAAACCAAAAGAAACGAACATCTGCTTTGGGGCAGCAGATGGATCACCCATGGCAGCTTCTCCATAATAGATATGGCGATGCAAAGGGTATGGACATTAATAGCATCACCCAATATGGCATGGTGGAACTCTTGTCAGATATTGTCAGGAGTACTGGTAGCAGTAACCAGCATAATAGCAGGACTAACAACGGACAGAAGAAACAAGAAACGAGTGCTGCAGATAATAGATATTCTGCTAACCGCAATCTGCCTGGCAATAGCAATAATGGCAGATCAAATAATATCAGCAGGGGCATATATGCTTATAGTGTTAGGAGTTGCAGTAGTAACCGCATTTAGAAATGTAGCCTTCATTACATTAATAAAAGACCTGACCCCCAAGGACAGAATAGGCAAATGGAACTGCATAAGTAGCATAGGCTGTCAGCTTGTAGCCTTAGGAGGAGCCATAATAGCATCAATAATATTGAAAGGCACAGGATTAGGAATATTTAGAATATTGTTTGCGCTGAGTGCAATCCTCTTCCTACTGTCAGTATATATGGATAGCAAAATAGAGCTTCCCCAAACGGACCCACAGCTTAAGCAAGAAGAGAAAAACAATTGTATAGAAGACCTGTGGCAGGGGCTCTTGTATCTGGCAAGAGAGTGGAGAATACTGTTACTAATAGCATATTATTTAGTGATATATTTCCTGGAATATGGATATAGCCTTGTATTAAGTATGGGGCTAGCGCAGGATACAGCCTTAAGCCAGGGCCCGGAATACGCCAGAAGCCTGTATGCCAATTTAGGAATATATCAAATAGTAGCAGGCATAATAGCAGTGCTGGTTAGCTTGGCAATACTCCAAAAAGACAAGGAGCTGGCCCAGGGAATAATGATGCTGACATCAGGAGCCGCAATAGTAATAATAAGGATATTAATGCAGGCAGAAAATGCAAATCTGCTCATGGTGGCAATAATATTACAGAGCACAGCCATGGCATGCTACAAACTGATATACATAATTCATCTACAGGAAAGAGTAGATAAAAAGTATATAGGAAGAGTGATTGGAATAAGCTTCTGCCTAACCTCATTGTTTGAGCTCTTGGGGAGAAAAGTCTTTATAGATGTAGCCAAAGCACAAAACCCAATGACCTATGCACTAATAGGAATGTGCATGATAGGAATGGCAGCAGCATGCCTGGCCGTCAGAATAGCACTGGGAAAAAGCCAACAATAGACCCCAAAAACAAGTGAGACACACCATGTCCCATTAGAAAAAACAGGAAAAAACAAGGAAATGCTCGCACCATGTCCTGTAACAAACATTCATTTTCATATAGATTTGACTTTGCAAGGAGGTCACAAACATGAACCAAAACAAAGTAGGCAATTTTATTAAGGAACTAAGAAAAGAAAGAGAACTGACACAGGAACAGATGGCAGAGATATTCAATGTATCCCGAAGAACAGTATCACGCTGGGAGACCGGAAGCAACATGCCAGATTTGGATATCCTTATAGAAATGTCAGATTATTATGAGGTGGATCTCCGGGAATTATTAGATGGAGAAAGGAAGAAAGAGAAAATGAATGAAGAAATGAAAGAAACAGTAATGAAGGTAGCAGAGTACAGCAACGAGGAAAAGAGAAAAATGGCAAGGATGACACTGGTATATTTCGTATTAGGAATAGTGTCACTGGTAATTAATGAGGGAATGAGATTCTTTGACCTGCCGGAAGTCTTCTGGGTAGGCTTTATCGAGGGAGCAACAACCGGAATAACATTGGTATCAATGATCTTCGGAATACTGTATGTAACAGGCGCAATGATGAAAATCCGCGAGTTCAAGATGAGACTTATAGGAAGAGCGTAAAACCAAATAATAAATTTGCAAAAAGGCTACACAAAGACAAAGTGTAGCCTTATTATATTGTATAGGGAGTAGAACAACATAAAAAGGGATAACATCCTGTACTCGGACTTGAAATGAATTCTACATATCCACATGACATCGTGAGGGTATAAGTTATGAAATGTGACATAATAAGGGATTTAATGCCGGAGTACATAAATGATTCGGCAAGTGATGCGAGTAAGAAGGCAGTAGAAGCGCACATAGCAGTATGTGATGACTGTTGCGATGAACTGGCAAAGTTACAGGAAGCAAAAAAAGAAGAAGAGAGTAAGCCAACTGATGCAGACAAGGTAAAGGAATTGGCAATAAAGCTTGAACACCGGCAGATATTAATAATAGTAATGTTACTGCTGATGATAGGCTATTATTTGTATGCCATAAAATACAGGGGGATTACTCTTTTTTGTATGGAACAAAGTCAGAAGACAGATGCCTATACCACAGAGGAGATGGACCAGGCCTTTTCCTTAATGAAGACCACCTTCAGGGAAGAATTCAGAGGCTGTATACTGATAAAGCTGGAGTACGACCAGGAAAAATCCCAAAAGACAGCAAAGCATTACAAAAAGAAGAAAAAAGCAGATAAGGCAATAGTCTTCAAAACCAAATTTGTGGTACTCCCATGGGCAAGTAATGATAAAGTAATATCAGGAGAAGAATATGGAGGCTGGGAATGTATATTGACCAAGAAGGGGAATAAGCCCTGGCACATAGAAAAATGGGGGTTCTATCAAAAAGTATAGAGGTGACATAATGACTAGAGCATACGAGGCAAAAATAAAAAGATGGGAGCTGGAATTGTTTGAGGAAGAAAAAAGTCAGGTAACCATAGAAAAGTACCTAAGGGATGTAAGGCATTTTATGGAATACTTAGGTAACAGCAAGCTAACCAAAGAAAAAGTAATTCAGTATAAGGCAGAGCTCCTTAAGGGGGGCTATGCCCCATCAAGTATCAATTCAATGCTATCAGCAATCAACAATTTCTTAGAATATCTACAGCGACCGGAGCTAAAGGTCAAGCGAATAAAAACCCAAAAGGAACTATTCTGCAATGAGAAAAAGCAGTTAACTAAAGCTGAATATAAGAGACTGGTTGAAGCGGCAAAAGGCAATAGAAGGCTTCAGCTTGTAATGGAAACAATAGCAGCAACAGGAATAAGAATATCAGAATTAAAGTATTTTACAGTGGAGGCAGCAAAAGCTGGAGAGATAAACGTAAAGTGCAAGAATAAGATAAGAAAGATCTTTATTCCCCAGAAGCTGTGTAGGATGCTGAGAAAGTATGCTAGGAAGAATGGCATCAAAACAGGAATGCTCTTTGTGACAAGAACAGGAAAAAACCTGGATCGCAGTAATATATGGAAGGAATTAAAGCAGCTGGGGGAGAAGGCCAGGGTGGAGCTTAGTAAGATATATCCACATGCCCTTAGAAAATTATTTGCAAGAACATATTACAATATGGAAAGAGATGTAGCCAAGCTGGCAGACCTTTTGGGACACAGTAGTGTAGATACCACAAGAATATATATAATGAGCACAGGACTTGAGCATAAAAAGAGTCTGGAACAGCTGGGATTATTGTTATCCTGATAATTTTTTTGGGAGAAAAATAGGACCATATTACCAAAATATAGCATACATAAGCCACAATTATACAATATATAGTTGTGGCTTATTTGTGGTTCTCTGGTATTACAACAATGCTGTACTGTGGTACCAAAAAAATCCGGTTTTAGTGTTGACATGGGAAATAAGGTCTAGTACAATGGTAACAGACGTAGAAAAACAAAAGGACTACAACAGTGTCGATTTACCACATAATTCCAATTATGTGGTAGGGGGATGAGAATACGTGGTCCTGGCGTTTTCTATGAATGATGCAACCGCATCAAGCAGCGGGAAATCTTTAGCGTAAAAGAGTAAGAGTTGTTCATATAGCGTTATAAATTCCCAAAGCACAAAAATTTTTAACGTTATGGAAGGAGAAGACAGAATGAGAAACAAGAAACGTTGGCTAGCTATGATGTTAGCCGCAGCAATGACAATCACTAGTGTTGGTGTGAGTCCGCTGGGTGGCATTGATACAACTTATGCTTCCGAAACCGTATCAGGAACAGATGTATCATCAACAAATCCAGGAACCGCGCAGAATCCTTACACTGCAGTTGGTTGTACTATTCCAAATCAGGTTTGGACAGGAAAGGTGCCTGATTTAAGCAAAGTAGATGAGTTGGCTAGTATTACAGTTAATGACGGACTGGTTCTTTATCGTGGAAAAGACTATACAGTTAAGGCAAACACTTCAAATGTAGGATCTGCTTTGGCTATTATTACTGGTATTGGAAACTATGCAGGAGCAGTGTTTAAACCAATCCCATTTGAAATTGTTGCTCCAGAAGAAGTAGCAAATTACACAGCTAGTGTAGATACATCAAAATTTGTATACGATGGTGATGTACTTAATGAAAATAAAGTAATTGCAAACACTGTTGTATTAAGAAATGGCAATGAGGTTGTAGCAAATGGAACCGGAGTTGGTGAATATTCTGTACTTGTTACACCACCTACAGGTGCTAGTGGAGATGCCGGCGAAGAATATAGTGTTAAGATTACAGCACATGTTAGCGCTGATAAAGAAGTAGTTATTTATAATGAAAAAGTTAAGATTGCAAAGAGAAATCTTGCTACGTTGGAATTTGACTCTTCTAGTATCGCTGGACTTAATTTAAAATACAATGCAGAAGCACAAAAGCCTGAATTGTCAGATAATATTTCTTTTAAGTTCAAAAAAAATGATACAACTAAGGAATTTGCAAAGACTAATGTTTCCATCAAGGGATATAAAGATAACGTAAATGCTGGAACAGCAAAGGTTGTTATCGAGGCCAAAGCAGATTCGAAGAACTTTACTGGTACTGCTGAAGTTCCATTTGAAATTGGTAAGGCTAGTTTATCAGCTGCAGCATTTGTCCCAAATTCTGTTACTGTAGAATATAATGGAAAAGATCAGAGACCTACAATTACTGGAAAAGCATATTTTTCAGGTACATTAGGAGCAAAAGAAATTCCTTCAACTGATTATAAGGTTGTTTATGATGCAACTGCTAATAATTCAGTAAATCCAACCACATATACGGTTCATATTGAAGCTGCTGATGATGTTAAGAACTTTGATACAGATATATCAAATTCTGTTAATGCATATGCAATTACTAAGGCAGATCTTTCAAAAGCTACTGTAACACTAGCTAATGGTGCAATTGCTGCTGGAACAGCTGTGGGAGATATTGCAAGCGCACTTAAGGTTGTATGTAATGGAAAAACTTTAAATTCAGTTACTACTCCAGAGTATAAAGCTACTATCGCTTCTGCTGATGCTGCGAAATTGAGTATTGTAGGCTCTAAAATTGAAGCAACAATTGAACCAATATCAGAGTCAGCTCCATATACTGGTTCAATTAAGTATACATTTACCGTATCTGCTGCAGAAACAGCAAAAGAGTATACATCAAATTATAGTATAGACTTTGATGGCATTGCTAAAAAGCCAGGTGCAAGTTTCCTTGGTGAATTAACAAAGAAGGTGTCAACTGAAAGTGGTGCACAAAAGTTATTTTATACTAAAGAATCAGTCGTTGATCCTGATTACGAAGTAGTATCATGGGAAAACAATACTAACGTAACTCGTGATTCGAGCGGAAACGTTATTGCAGGAGCAATTGCAAATATCAGAGGAAAAGGATTATATGCTGGAAGAACAGCAAAGGCTATATTTAAAATTAAGCCATTTGCAATTGATGTAACTAGTACTGATGCTTCACCAAAATATAAAGCTGAAGTTACTGGAATTAAGGCAGGAAACTACTATCAGGGTGGTACTGTTGACTATACTTCAGTAAAGATAATGGAAGGAACAAAGACAATTGCAACATTATCAGCTGCTGATTGTGAAGTTACTGCTTCAAATATTACTTCAGGAACATTAAAAGAAATTACTGTTACTGGAAAAGGAAATTATACAGGTTCATTAACTGTAAGTGGACTTTCAGTAGATGCTGGAAGCTTTGACTTAACTAATGCAGTTATTACAGGTTCTATTCCAGCAGGACTGAGCGGTTATACAGAGACTGAGCTTAGCAAATATATCACAGTGACTGTTGGCGGAAAGAAGATTGATTCTTCTGTATACAATATCTCTCACATCGAATGCGCAACAGCTGGAAAAACTCTTGGAGATTTGGGAACTGATATCTCATTTACAATTGACAGTGCAAATGATCAGGTCATCGGTTCTAAATCAGCCAAGTTAACTGTAGTGCAGCGAGATATTGCTGATTTGAAAGATTCAGTTAAACTATTGGATAGTGATGATAATGAAGTTGACGATGAGACTTATTCTTATAGTGGAAATAAGATTGAGCCAAGCGTTAGTGTAGTGGCTGATCCTAATCTCTATTCAGATGCTTTAACAAGTACTGATTATACTGTTTCATGTTCTAATAACATTAATGCTGGTACAGCAACTGTTACTCTTACAGGTAAAGGAAACTATAAAGGAACTGTATCAAAGACATTTACTATTAATAAACATACAGTAGCAGAAGGAGACTTTGCTATTGTTGAGCCTTCTGCTAGTCTCAGAGAGTTTAAGCCAGGTACACCAGATGATATTTCTAAGAATATTACAATTAAGGCTTCAGGAACAACTAAAAAGTACGCATTCACTTCATCTGATTATTCAGTTGAATTAGTACCAGGCCAAACTGTAACTACCGTTGGTGATACAGTAAATTATTTAATTAAGTTTAAGAGCACAAGCAACAATTATAAAGCTAATACAGATGGAATTGAGAAAACTATTACTATTGTTGCAAAGACTGTTAACACTAATAATACAAAGATTGAATTAAATAAGTCTTCATTTGTATTTGGTACAATTAGTGACAATACTCAGCCAGATTCTGATATTATTAAATCAGTAAGCGTTGATGGAAAGTCTGTTGCTTCTTACTCTGCAAAATATGTCATTCCAGAATCAAAGGTTAAACCTACTGCTGGCAATGAGCCATATGTTAAGTTTACATTCTCTGGAAATTATGTAGGTACTATTAAAGTTCCAATTACTCTTAGTGCTATCGAAATAGACTTAAGCAAGGTTTACCTTAAGGCACCTTCTGTTGCAGAATGTGCATACTCTGGAAGCGGAATTGGTGCAACTGTTTCAACTACAGAAAACTATATTGAAGGTACACATTACAACGTAGTATATAGAGATGCAACTGGTAAAGTCTTAAAAGACGCAGCTGGAAATTATATTCTTCCAAAAGATGTAGGAAAATATACAGCAACAGTCGAAGCTGCTGAGAACTATGTATCAAAGACAGCTGGAAAATCTGTTTCCTTCGAGATTACAGCGTCTGAATTAACAGAGGAACAGGTTAAAACTCTTAGTGTTGAGTTGTGGAGTAAATATTGTTCTGAAGAAAATGTTATTCCTTATGCTGGTTCATTATCTAAGATTGATTATGTTTATGTAGGAGCTAATACATTTGGATTAGAATCAGATGATTTTGAGGTAGTTTCAATAGATACTGCTTGGGATGGAGATCCTACTAAGGAAAATGTTGCAAAATTAAGAATCAAAGATACAGCAAACGCAAAATATTCAGGCATTTTCGAAAGAAAGTTTAAGTTTACAAAGAACGATATTAGGGATATGCATTACAACTACTCAGCATTTACTATTGATGACCAGATTTTTGCCAATGAAGTTCTTGAACCATCAATTAAGGTTGCTGCTGGAACAAATATTCCAAGCGATTGGATTACAGTAAACTACTATAGAGAGAACTTCAATGTTTCTACTGACTTAGCATATGCTAATATTACTGTAAATGTTCCAAAGGATAATAAGTTCTATGATGAAGGTAAGTATACATTCGAGGTTTATTTCAACATCAAAGCTGCTTCTATTGCAACAACTACAGTTGAAGGAATTAAGGATGCAGAATACACAGGTAAGGCTATTACTCAGAACCTTGTAGTAACATCACCTAACGGACTTGTTCTTACACTTGGTAAGGATTACAAGGTATCATACTCTAACAACGTAAATCCTGGTACAGCTACAGTTAAAATTACTGGTATCAGTAACTATACTGGAACAGTTGAAAAGACATTCAAGATTACAAAGAAAGAGACACCTGTAGTTAAGGTAGATATCTCTAAGGCAACAGTTACTGGTCTTAAGACTGTAACATACAACGGTAAGGCATTTAAGCCTGTAGTTAAGGTTGTAGTAAACGGTAAGACTCTTGTTCTTAACAAGGATTACAAGGTTGCATACAGCAATAACATTAAGCCAGGTAAAGCTAAGGTTGTTATCACAGGTATCGGTTCTTACAAGGGAACAGTTACAAAATCATTCGTAATCAAGAAGGCTGCTCAGAGCATTACAAAGGCAGTTGTAAGCAAGACATTCAAGGCATCTAGCCTTAAGAAGAAAGCTGCAACATTCAGCATTAATGCTAAGGCAAAGGGCAAGATTACATACAAGAAGACTTCTGGTTCTAAGAACATTACAGTTTCTAGCACAGGAAAGGTAACAGTTAAGAAGGGAACTAAGAAGGGTACTTACACAATTAAGGTTAAGATTACAGCCGCTGCTACATCTTATTACCTTTCTAAATCAGTAACAAAGACTATTAAGGTCGTTGTTAAATAAATCGCGAATAAACTCTTATTCGACGCGATTGTTTGAATGAATAATCGTACGCTAAAGAGAAACCCGGTGGATTCGTCCGCCGGGTTTTTTCTATGATTTTGCACTTTTCTATATCTTTTTTCAAGATTGATTAACAGAATTAACAGAATTCCCCAACATCATATTGAACAAATCCTCCCCCGCCTATATAATTAAATTACGGATTTCTCTAATATCACAGGAGGAACTGATTTGGGGAAAACCATTAAAGATCTAGTATTTAAAGATAACTTTATGTTTGCTGCCGTCATGATGGATGAGGATATAGCCAAGGGCGTTCTGGAAAGAACTCTTGGAATAGAAATATCCCGAGTGGAGGTATCCTACGAGAAAAGCATAGTCTACAACCCGGAGTACAAGGGCGTAAGACTTGATGTATACGTAAAGGACCAACAAGGAACACACTTTGATGTAGAAATGCAGGTAGCAAATGAGGAAATTAAAAAGAGGGCAAGATATTACCACAGCCAGATAGACATGGAACTACTTCTGGCCGGAACCGATTATGCGAATCTGCCCAATACCTACGTTATCTTCATATGTGATTTCGATCCATTAGGACTTGGAAAATATAAGTACACCATGAAGCAGATAGTGGCTGAAGCTCCAAGCTATGAATACGACGATGGGTGCCGCACTGTATTACTAAGTACCAAGGGAACAAATGATGATGAGGTATCGGAATCACTCAGAAACTTTCTAAAATTTGCAGGCGCAGATAAGGAAAAAGCATCCGAGGATTACCAGGATGAATTCGTATCTAAGCTGCAGAAATCTGTTGAGAAAATCAGAAACAGTCGAGAAATGGGTGCAAGCTATATGAAGTTGGAAGAATTATTAAATGACAAGTTCAAAGCTGGAAAAGCGGAAGGTCTTGCTGAAGGACGTGCTGAAGGTCATGCTGAGGGACATGCTGAAGGACGTGCGGAAGGCCTTGCTGAAGGTCATGCTGAGGGCCTTGCCGAGGGACGTGC
>JAXJPW010000005.1:0-57488 GCA_036311465.1 Agathobacter sp. | reverse complement strand
TAGAGCAGAGGACTGAAAATCCTCGTGTCTCTGGTTCGATTCCGGAACTGGGCATTTTTAATATCAGAAATCAGTCCTCGAAGAGTAAGCTCTTCGAGTTTTTTTATAGAAATAGAGAGGGAAGAGGTATGACAAATGAATTTAATTAAACAATATGGAGGTCTTAGAAGAGAGAATTATATTCTTTTTATTGGAAGAATTGTAACTAATATGGGAGCAATGGTTTGGCCCATTCTTACTTTTATATTGAATAAGAAGCTTGGACTTAACGCGACACAGATTGCTTTTGTTGATATTTTGTCTGGTCTGATTTTTCTTCCAATAGGTCTCATTGGAGGGGTATTTGCAGATAGATTTAATAAGAAAATGGTTATTGTATACTGTGATACCATATCGATTATTTTTTATATCATATGTGCTTTTATACCGATATCGTATGTAACGATTGTTTTAATTGTAGCAGCAGCGGCTTTTCAAAATATGGAAAATCCTTCATACAATGCTCTGATTGCGGATATTACAGGATCTAAGGATAGAGAAAGAGCGTATTCATTATCATATCTTGGTGCCAACATTGGTTTAGTAGCATCTCCAATTCTGGCAGGATTTATGTTTAAGCAGTATTTGTGGCTATCATTTTTAATCAGTGGCCTTGCAATTGGTTTGTCTACTGTATTGATATTTTTTTGGATTAAGGATATTACACCTGTAGAGGAGCATGATGAATCCAGCAAATACCAGAAAAGTAAGGGTGACGCTTCAATTTTCAAGATTCTCTCTGAGAACAAGATAATTATACTGTACGTGCTTATAATGGGCTTATACTGGTGTGCATATGGACAGTATGGAACATTAATGCCATTAGATCTTGGAAGGGTTCATGGGGGCGATAAGGGCGCGATTATTTATGGAAGTGTTTCAAGTCTGAATTGTATTGTGGTTGTTGTTTTCACACCTATTTTTACAAAGATATTTGCAAAGCTTACTCATACAAAGATGAACCTATTAGGTGAGCTTTTGCTTGTTATTGGATATGCAGTATTTCTGTTGATGTTAGGTTATATTCCATTTTATTACGTGGCGATAACTTTGTTTACATTTGGAGAAATACTTACTACTATTTCTAATGGACCATACCTTACGTTAAGAATTCCGCAGAGTCACAGAGGCCGCGTAAATGGTTTTATGACAATTGTTCAGGGACTTTTGTCGGGAATTGTTATATTGATTACTGGTAGACTGTATGATTTAAAGGGTTCAACCGTTGCCTGGATATTTATTTTATCAATCCTAACAGTAGCTGTAATAGGAAGTGTTGTTCTTATTTTCTGGGATAAGAAAAAATATACGGCCTTATATAATAGTGAAGAGGATATGGAAGAATAAAATAGAACTGACTAGCACCATGTTTATGGGCTAGTCAGTTTTTATATCCTTAAGAAGATTTGTGGCTGTAGCAAAATCGTAGTCGTCTAGAGCTTTCTTGACCTGGACAAGTAGCTGATAAGAAGGATTCTTGTCATTGTCAGAAGCTTGAAAGTCAGAAGCCTGAATGTCAGAAGTCTGGTTATTAGAAGAATTTAGTCCAAGCCTGTCAATTGCAGAATCAATTTCAGCCAGGAATTTTTCAAATTCACTAATATATTCCTCGAAATTGCTATCAATATATGAGCTGTCATCTGCCTTGCCTGCTAACTCCAGACCTTTTGCTTTTTCTGCCAGTAAGGAAGCCCCTATATTAAGACATCCACCTTTGAAGGCATGGGCATATATGGCGAAATCCTTGAGGTTGTTGTCTTCTTTGGATTTTCTTAGTTTTTCAATCTGTTCCTTGCCTGATCTTAGGAAAATAGGAAGCACCTCTACAAAAGAATCAATGTTATTTGCACAGTGAGATAAACCGTCCCCTACATTTATTGATGGTAAAAGCTTTGACAACATATTCTGATCCACTTCGTCTGAAGCTGATTCCTCGTAGGTAATTTGTGTAGGATTAATATATTTTTTGAAAATTTCCTCTAACTCTGGATAAACAATAGGTTTTGAAATATATTCATCAAAACCCTCCTTCAAAAGCTCCTGCTTTACACCAGATATGGCATTTGCGGTAAGTGCAATGATATATCCGTTATTAAAATAGTGTGTAATAGATTTACGAATTATCTTCATTGCCTCAACTCCGTCCATTTCTGGCATCATCTGATCCATAAAGATAAAATCGTATTCATTTTTCTTACATAACTCGATGGACTCAGCCCCACTGGAAACACACTCAACAGTCATACCGTAAAATGAAAGGCTTTTGGAAATAACCTTCAGGTTAACTGGATTATCGTCAACTACTAAGGCATTAACATTGTGAAGCTTCATTGTTCCAAGGGTAAATTCATCAGTTGACGAATTGCTGGTATCAATATTTAACTCAGTAAGAGTAGGATCAACAACATCCTGTTCAATTTCTGCAATAAAGTTTGAGCCTTTTCCATATTCGCTTTCAACTCTAATACTTCCATTCATAAGCTCGCAAATATTTTTAACAAGCGCAAGACCTAATCCGGTGCCTTCAATGCCATAGTTTTTGGACTGATCAAACTGAGAGAATGCTTCAAATAAAGTGTCCGTATCTTCGACTTTGATTCCAATACCTGAGTCAATAACCTGAAACTGTAGCATTATTTTGTTATTCTCATTAGATAAAACGTCCACAACAAGCTTGATGTAACCAGAAGGTGTATACTTTACGGCATTGTTGAGAAGATTGATTAATATACTTTGTATACGGTTACAGTCTCCTGAAATAATGCTTGGAACCTTTGAGTTGATTTCCAAATTGAAATCAAGACCTTTCTTATTGGTTTGAGTAAGTATCATCTGGTAAACATCATGTAGTATAGTTGAAAGCTTGTATTCTACACAGACAAGCTTCATATGTCCTGATTCGATTTTGGAAATATCTAAGATATCGTTAATTAGTATCATCAAATGATGAGAAGAACTTTTGATATCATACAGATAGTCCCTAATTACAGGCGAGACATTTTCCTGCAATGCAAGCTCTGAAAATCCGATAATCGCATTCATAGGAGTTCTAATCTCATGAGACATATTGGCAAGAAATCTACTCTTGGCTGAATTTGATAAATCTGCTGCTTCCTTTGCCTGCTCCAGCTGATTAATATATTTGAAACGTTCCGACAAATCCCTACAGATGATAATGTAACCAATAATATCACCATATGGATCATAAATATTGCTTAGTGAGAGATTGTAAGGAATATGGTTGGTTGAAGTAAAGGTATCTACTGAATATGTTTCATTGTCAAATGGATCCTCCTTCTCAAGGTCAAAAATATTGTATAAATGAACCTCGGAAATATCAGATGAAATATCTGTAATTCTAAATCTCTCAATAGCACTTTCATTGGCTATACGAAGGGTTTTATCAAAGGCATAAACAAGAATAGGTGCTGAAAGAGAATAATAAATAAACTCTGACATATTGGATACAGTAACATCATTCTTGTCAATGGCATTCATTGCATACATGATAATAAGAAGTCCCCAGAACTGAGTAACATTACTTCCTGGAAGGGCTACATATCCAAGGGCAGGAACTATCATATCAAAAACGGTTCCTACTACAATAAAGAAAATAACAAATAAAAAATGTTTTCCAAATCTTTGGATGCGTTTCAGATGAGAATGTCTTATCATCTGGGAAATGACGTAAACAATGTGACATGTTGCAACAATGAAATAGCCTGTATACAAATTGTTTACAAGGCCTGGCACAAATTCATATGTCATGCCCCATGGAGACATAGAAAACTTTGTCTGATCCGGTTGAATAGACAGGAAAAAAACAATAAATCCTGCAAAAGAAAAGACTTCAAAATAAGTACGAAGCTTAATATCAATCTGAGAAATACGCCCAACTAAAAACTGAGAGGTAACCATGAACATCATTGTTCCCAAAATTCCAAATGAGCGCCAAAAATAAGCTCCAGATACAGTGGTCTGTATAAAAAGCATACCAAATCCGAAGCTCCATATTGCACTTGCAAGTGCGAATATGTAAAGTATTATATTTTCAAGTTTATATCGTCTGTGCCTTACCCAATAATCAATAATTAGGAAAATTGTGGCTATGGCATTCAGAATAAGAATGTTTGAAAAGAAATACTTCATATCAAATCCCCCACAGCATATAAGAGATTATATCACATATATAGGAAAAAAGTAATAGCATCATAAAAAAAGGTATAATATGAGAATATTTTTTTGACAACAAGAATTATAAACAAAAGCAATTTTTGGATAAGACTATGGTAACAAAACTGGAAAAATGTAATATAAAGTGCACAAAAACTTTCTTAATAAAAAATAAACTTTGTGCACACTTATTTATATAAACGTGGTAATATAATTCTTGTAAAAACCCCCCAATACATTATATATTTTTACTATCCCCATAGTAAAATACCTTCTCCTAAAAAGACAGCAGATCGAAAGGCTGTCTTTTTTTTGCTTATTTTCAAGAATATGGTACAATGTGGCTGAGGAAAAGGTCAGAAAATCTGGCGGATATCCCTGGCACAATTGCCAGAAGCATTTAAAATGGAGGAAACAGGTGGCTAAGGTTATTATGGTACAGGGTACCATGTCAAATGCAGGAAAAAGTCTTATTGTAGCAGGACTTTGCAGAGTATTTAATCAGGATGGATATAAAGTAGTGCCATTTAAGTCTCAGAACATGGCACTTAACTCTTTTATTACGGAGGATGGGCTGGAAATGGGAAGAGCCCAGGTTATGCAGGCAGAGGCTTCTGGGGTTAAGCCTAATATGTATATGAACCCAATTTTGTTAAAACCAACCAATGATGTGGGCTCTCAGGTTATTGTTAATGGAAAACCTATTGGCAATATGTCTGCAAAAGAATATTTTGCCTATAAGAAGAAACTGATTCCAGACATAATGCATGCTTTTTCTGAACTGGAGAAGATAGCTGATATTATTGTAATAGAAGGAGCCGGAAGTCCGGCGGAGATAAATCTTAAAGAAAACGATATTGTAAATATGGGACTGGCAGAGCTTGTGGACGCACCGGTTGTTCTGGTTGGAGATATAGACAGAGGTGGCGTTTTTGCCCAGCTTCTAGGGACCTTAATGTTACTGGAGGATAAGGAAAAAGCCAGGGTAAAAGGATTAATAATTAACAAATTCAGAGGGGATAAGTCAATTCTTGATCCTGGTATTGAGATGCTTGAGGAAAAATCAGGTGTAAAAGTAGTAGGCCTTGTTCCATATATGCAGGTGGAAGTGGATGATGAGGACAGCCTTAGCAGCAGACTTGGACATGGAGAAAAGGGGCTTATTGATATAGCGGTTGTAAGGCTGCCAAGAATATCTAATTTTACAGATTTCGATGTGTTTGACCAGATACATGGGGCACAGGTAAGATATGTAGATGCTCCGACGAAAATGGGGCGTCCTGATATGATTATTATTCCTGGAAGTAAGAATACTTTAGGTGACCTAAGGTGGATGAGACAAAATGGAATGGAAGCAGTTATTAAGCGTTTATCTGAGAATACACCTGTGTTTGGAATATGTGGTGGATATCAGATGTTAGGAAATCGTCTGTCAGATCCAAATGGAATCGAGGCAGGCGGAGAACTGGCTGGTATGGAGCTCTTATCCCTTAATACAGAGCTTAGAACCAATAAGCAGACATTTCAGTGCTCAGGAGTGATAAACGAGCTTGAGGGGCCTTTTAAGAGCCTTGGAGGTATGGAATACAAGGGCTATGAGATTCACATGGGGGTGACTGTTGATGAAAAGGGCAGGGAACCACAGGTTGTATGTCATAAGGGAAATGTATATGGAACCTACGTTCACGGAATCTTTGACAATGGAAATATTGCCAGAAGTATTGTTGAAGTACTGGCATATAAAAAGGGAATTACCATAGATGAACTCTCAGAATATGATTATAATGCTTTTAAAGAGAGTCAGTATGACAAGCTGGCAGAGGGAATAAGAGAATCTGTTGATATAGCAGGTCTATATGAAATGATGGGAATGAAAGACAGTAATACAGGCGAATGATGTTAAAATCAAAACAGGATTTAAAAAATATTGTTATTAAAAAAATAGATAATAGAGTATACGAACAGGTAAAAAGAAACTGGGATAATGTTGCAAAACCCCTTAATGGACTGGGGCGATTTGAGGAAATGATTGCAAGAATAGGTGCAATTACAGGAACTGATAAGGTAAGTATCAAAAAGCGTGCTGTAATTACAATGTGCGCAGACAATGGAATTGTAAATGAAGGTGTTAGCCAGTCAGGTCAGGAGGTTACTTCAATAGTAACAGAGTTTATGGGCAAAAATGCTTCCTCAGTGGGAAAGATGGCTAAGGTGGCAGGCGCAGATATTTTTCCAGTAGACATAGGTATCAATTCAGAGCAGCAGTTTGAAGGAGTAATACAGCACAAGGTGGTTATGGGAACAAGAGATTTTCTTGTGGAACCAGCTATGACTACCGGCCAGGTTCTTCAGGCAATAAGTATTGGAATAGATATGGTAAAGCAGCTGAAGGATGAGGGATATGAGCTTATTGGAACTGGCGAGATGGGAATAGGAAACACAACAACCAGCAGTGCTATTGCAGCAGTTTTGCTGGGATGCTCTGTTGAGTCAGTTACTGGAAGAGGTGCAGGCCTTAGTGATTCAGGCTTATGCCGTAAGATTGAGGTAATAAAACAGGCCATAGAAAAGTATGGTTTCACAGAAAAAACCGAGGCTCTGGAGGTTCTCACCACAGTTGGAGGACTAGATATAGCTGGACTGACCGGTGTTTTCATAGGTGGAGCAGTATATGGCGTACCTATAGTGATAGATGGGGTTATCAGTGCAGTGGCAGCATTGGTTGCTGAGGCAATAATTCCTGGGACAAAGGAATTTATGCTTGCCTCCCACAGAAGCAAGGAACCTGCAGTAAACGAAATATTTAATCGACTGGGCGCTTATCCGGTAATAGATGGCCAGCTGGCTCTTGGGGAAGGAACAGGAACTGTGATGCTGTTTTCACTGTTGGATGTTGCAATGGCTTTGTATGAGTCAGACACTTCCTTTGGGGAGATGCAGATAGAACAATATGAGAGGTATCAATGATAACTTTAGTAATAGGCGGAAGCGGTAGTGGAAAGTCTGCATATGCAGAGGATCTGCTTTCAGAGTATGACAAAAACAAATACTATCTGGCAACCATGATAGTCAATGACCAGGAGGCTCAGAAAAGAGTTGACAGACACAGAGAGCTTCGCAAGGATAAAGGCTTTGAAACCATTGAATGCTCACGTAACATTGATACTGTTGCAGTGAGCCTGCCGGAGGACGGTTCGGCAGTTGTGCTTCTGGAGTGTATGTCCAATCTGGTGGCTAATGAAATGTTTGAGCACAGTCAGGCCAAAAGTGCTGAAGAGGTGACTGCCAAGCTACTTAAGGATATACAATATCTTGCTTCAAAGGTAAGTCAGCTGGTGATAATTTCCAATAATGTGTCAGAGGATGGTATAGAATATGACTCCACAACAATGGCTTATATCAAAGCAATTTCAGATTTTAACGTGAGAATTTCAGAAATTGCTGACAGGGTTGTAGAGGTTGTGGTGGGAATACCAATAGTAATCAAGGAGTAAGGATGACGGTAATTAAATCATTTTTTATAGCATTTTCAATATATTCCAAGATACCCATGCCACAATTTGAGTGGAAGGAGAAGGATATGGAGTATTCCCTGTGCTTTTTTCCATGGGTTGGAGCTGTGATAGGCCTGCTGGAATATTTATGGCTGTGGCTGGCATTTTGCTTTTATATTGACAAGATTGCAGTGTGCTGTGTTGCTGCTGCTATTCCTGTTATTGTATCAGGCGGATTTCATGTGGACGGCTACATGGATACTATGGATGCCCTTCATTCATATCAGCCAAGAGAAAAGAAGCTGGAGATATTGAAGGATTCCCATGTAGGAGCTTTTGCGGTAATAATGCTTTTGGTATACTACCTGATTTACGTGGGAGCATATTCCATGGTGGCAGGAAGGGAAGGCTTTGCAGTATTTTGTCTGGGTTTTTACATGTCAAGAATACTCAGCGGCATTGGCGTGGTTACCCTTAAGTCGGCAAAAAATGACGGAATGCTACACACATTTGCAACAAGTGCCAGTGAAAAAGTGGTTAAGGTGGTGCTGGCATTACAGCTGATTATATGCATTGCTCTTATGTTGATGATTAATGTTAGAACTGGTGCAATGACTGTTGCAGGAGCAGGCCTGACCTATGCATACTACGCATGGAAAAGTAAGAAGGAATTCGGTGGAATAACAGGAGATCTGGCAGGATATTTTGTAACCCTTTGCGAGGGAGTAATAGTAATAATTACAGCAGTTGGAGGATTGATTTAGTGGAATTGTACATTGGTGGATACAAACAAGGAAAGTTAAAATATGTTTTAACAAAATACCCAAACCAAGAAGAATCAATAGTTAATGATTTGCATATCTGGATAAAGAAGCTTCTGAAGGACGGAGAGAACGCAGAGGAAGTAGTAATGGAGTTCATTGACAAAAATCCGGAGTGTATCCTTATATGTGATGAGGTTGGCAACGGAATTGTTCCAATTGATCCTTTTGAGAGACGATATCGGGAAGAGGTTGGCCGAATCCTGACTAAGGTTGCACAGAAAGCAACAAGAGTGGAGAGAGTAACATGTGGACTGGGACAGAGAATAAAGTGACAGGAAAAATAATTGAGCTATACTTTATTCGACATGGAAAAACAAAAGGAAATATGGAGCACAGGTACAGAGGCCTTACTGATGAACCTTTGACAGAAGAAGGAAGGTCAGAGCTTGGTGAACGGGCAGAAGTATTTGAAAAAATTGGCAGAGGAGTTCAGCTGGTATTCTGTGGGCCCATGATAAGGTGTCAGGAGACAAAAGAAATTCTTTTTCCCGGAAGAGATAGTATTATAATAGACAAAATGACAGAAATTGATTTTGGTGAATTCGAAGGGAAAAATCACCTTGAGCTTGATGGAAATATGGAATATCAGGCATGGATAGACAGTGGTGGAACAATAGCTTTTCCTGGAGGGGAGAGTCGGGAAGATTTTATCTCCAGATCCATGGAGTGCTTTCACCAAATATGCGAAATAATCTGTAGCAGAGACTGCACCAATGGGGCCATTGTATTACATGGGGGCAATATTATGTCGATTTTGAGCACTATTGGTGAAGGGAATTACTTTGATTATCAGATAAAACCAGGAAAAGGGTATAGATGTATAGTTGAGCTTGGGGAAGCAGCAAGGCTAATAGAAATTGAGGAAATATAATGAAATATCATTTGCTGGCATTTGTGACAGGATGTGTACTGGACCTGATTCTGGGAGACCCTTTTTTCCTGTATCATCCTGTTCGATTAATTGGAAAGTTAATATCGACTCTGGAAAATAAATGGAATAAAAAAGAAAAAGACCAGGGCTACAGGCTAAAAAAAGGAGCCTGTATGGTTATGCTGGTATTAGTGATGACTATCATTGTTACAACGGGGATTATTCTGGGAGCATATTTGATTCATCCGGTTTTGGGTACGGTAGTAGAGGCCATAATGACATATCAGATTCTGGCCATGAAATGTCTGAAGGTGGAGAGTATGAAGGTGTACAGTGCTCTGAAGGAAGGAACACTACAGGAGGCAAGACAGGCTGTTTCAATGATAGTTGGAAGAGATACGGAGATACTTGACGAAATAGGTGTTGCAAAAGCCGCCATTGAAACAGTGGCAGAAAATACATCAGATGGTGTAATAGCACCAATGATATATACAGCTATTGGAGGGCCCGTGTTAGGATTTGCCTATAAGGCAATCAATACAATGGATTCTATGGTAGGATATAAGAATGAAAAGTATCTGGATTTTGGAAGAGCAGCAGCTTTTTTGGATGACAGGGTTAATTATCTGCCAGCAAGAATAAGTGGCATATTAATGATATTTGCGGCTTATATTGTTGGAATATTTGATAAGCATTACAAGGGTAAAAATGCAGGGGTGATTTTTAGAAGGGACAGGTTTAATCATGCAAGTCCTAATTCAGCACAGACAGAGGCTGCCTGTGCCGGAGCTCTTGAAATCCAGCTGGCTGGGGATGCGTACTACTTTGGAAAGAAATGTAGCAAACCATATATAGGAGAAGCATATAGAGAAATAGAGTATGATGATATAAAAAGAGCCAATAATTTGATGTATGCTACATCTTTTATATGTGCCGGAATTTGTATTTTGGCAATGATACTAGGGATAATAATAGTTAGATAAATGGAAGGCAGGAATAATATGTTTGGAATGCATGGTGGAGATGTTTATAGGAATGAAGTGGAGTTAGATTTTTCTGTAAGTGTTAATCCTATTGGGGTTTCACAAGAAATTAAAGATAGCTTTAATAAAATAAATGAGGATTGTTCATTATATCCGGACCCTGAATATGTGGAATTGCGAGAAGCAATTGCCAGAGAACATGGGGTTAAAGCTAATCATGTAGTGTGTGGAAATGGAGCCTCAGAAATAATACTGGGATTAGTTCATTCTATTAAGCCAAAGAAGATTCTCATTCCTGTTCCCACATTTTCAGGATATGAGAGAGCCACAATAGGTTCAGGTGCAGCAGTGAAATTCTGGCATTTGAAAGAGGAAAATGATTTTAAAATTGAATCAGATATTATCTGGGAGCTGGAGAATGGATATGATATGGTATTTATCTGTAATCCGGGTAACCCTACAGGAGCATTGTTAAATGGTCGTTTGCTGGCTAAGATTATAGAGCTCTGCGAAGAAAAAAGAACCTGGCTGGTTTTAGATAACTGCTTTATGGATTTTATCCGACCAGACAAGGGACTGGGTGAACTTATAGAAAGATATAAACGTTTGATCGTGATTAAAGCTTTTACAAAATACTACGGAATACCAGGGGTTAGACTTGGATATGCACTTTCGGGAGATGCCAGAATGCTTATGAACCTTAAGCTTCATCTTCCAGAGTGGAATGTTTCTTCTATAGCACAAAGAGCTGGAGTTGCGGCCTTAAACAGTAAGGATTATTATAGCAATACAATTAATCTGATAGCTATAGAGAGAAAATTTCTGGAGCAGGAACTGAAAAGAGTATTTTCAGAGGCTGGAAAGTCTGTCAGAATATTTGATGGTCAGGCAAATTATATTATGTTCAAAACGGACGTGGAGCTATATCAGGAATTATTAAAGCAGAAAATTCTGATACGTAACTGTGCAAACTATCGTCTTCTTGGACCGGGATATTACAGGATTGCTGTTAAGAACCATGAGGATAACCATAGGCTTATTGAGGCAATAAGGAAAGTGTTAAATGAAGGATAATGAGATAAAGCTGGAATATGTGTTACCGGCAGACATTGAAAAAAGAAGCTTTGAGATAATTGCAGGTGAATTACAGGAAAAGAAAATAGTTCTTCCGGAGGAACAGCGACTGGTTACAATGAGAGCAATCCATACCAGCGCAGATTTTGATTATGCAAAGACCTTGTGCTATTCCGAGAATGCAGTAGAAATAGCTAAAGAGCTGATCCGCAAGGGGGCAGACATAGTGACTGACACAAATATGGCACTGGCTGGTATCAGCAGGAAAACTCTGGCAAAATTTGGCGGCCATGCACACTGCTTTATGGCAGATGAGGATGTGGCACGGGAGGCAAAAGATAGACAGGTTACAAGAGCAACCATTAGTATGGAAAGAGCTGCAAAGCTGGATAAACCTGTGATTTTTGCAATAGGAAATGCCCCTACAGCCCTTGTGTCTTTATATGAAATAATGGAGAAGACAAATTGGAAACCAGCATTTGTAATAGGTGTGCCTGTGGGCTTCGTAAATGTTGAGGCGGCAAAGGAGCTTATTATGACAAGGGAGGTTCCTTATATTGTTAACAGAGGGCGAAAGGGCGGAAGTAATGTGGCTGCGGCAATATGTAATGCTATCTTGTATCAGCTATAGCAGGAGAAATTAATGAGATATGGGTTTACAACAGGCAGTTGTGCGGCAGCTGCTTCCAAGGCAGCCGCTTATATGCTTCTCACTGGAAAATGTAAAAACAGAATAAGAATAGAGACTCCCAAGGGTATTGATTATGAAGCAGAAATAGTAGACATTGAACGGCAGGAGAATCAGGTTAGCTGTGCTGTAATAAAGGACGGGGGGGATGATCCCGATATTACTAGCGGGGCATACATTTTTTCACGGGTATCCTATGGCGAGTCTGATAATAAGAAACCAAGGATACGAATCGACGGGGGTCAGGGCGTAGGAAGGGTAACCAGGCCGGGACTGGATCAGCCCATAGGTCATGCGGCAATCAACCATGTACCAAGGGAAATGATTCAAAAGGAAGTGCTTGAGGTCTGCGAACTTTGCGACTATCAGGGGGCACTTGAGGTGGTAATATATGTTCCAACAGGGGAGGCCCTTGCGGAAAAAACCTTTAATCCAAGACTGGGAATTGTGGGAGGAATATCAATACTGGGAACCTCAGGAATAGTAGAGCCAATGAGTACGCAGGCACTGTTGGATACAATCAGGGTGGAGCTGTCCCAGAAGAAAGCCCAGGGACACCAGATTGCAGCAGTATCCCCAGGCAATTACGGAATGGATTTTATGAAAAAACAATACGGATATGATTTGGATACAAGTGTCAAATGTAGTAATTTCATAGGAGACACAATTGATATGGCAGGGGAGCTGGGCTTTAGAAAAATGCTTCTGACAGGTCATATTGGCAAGCTGATTAAGGTATCCGGTGGAATAATGAATACTCATTCTAAGGAAGGGGACTGCAGAATGGAGCTTATGGCTGCGGCAGCAATCAAAGCAGGAGCAGATGCCCGGTTGTGCAGGCAAATTCTGGAATGCGTTACAACTGAGGATGCCATTGCAAGGTTTGATAATAAGGAGCTGCTTAAGCAGACAATGAGGAAAATAATGGAGCAGATAATGCTCTATCTTAATAAAAGAGCCGGTGACAGACTTCAGGTTGAGTGCATTATGTACTCCAATGAATATGGAGAACTGGCAAAAAGTGAAGGAGCTGAGGCTTTTTTACAGGAGGTAAAATAAGTTATGGTACATTTTGTTGGAGCAGGAAGCGGAGCAGTTGATCTTATTACGGTAAGAGGAATGCGCCTGCTGGAAAAGGCAGATGTGATAATATATGCGGGCTCTCTTGTGAATCCAGAGCTATTGGATTATGCAAAAAAGGAATGTGAAATATATAACAGTGCAACAATGACACTGGAGGAGATACTTGATGTAATCAATAAGTCGGAAGAAAAAGGCATGGAAATAGTGAGGCTGCATACAGGTGAGCCAAGTATCTATGGCGCTGTGCGAGAACAGATGGATGCACTTGATAAAATGGACATAAAATACGATAGCTGTCCAGGTGTAAGTGCCTGTTTCGGGGCTGCGTCAATGTTAAATCTTGAATATACTTTGCCAGAAGTTTCCCAATCTCTGGTAATTACAAGGATGGAGGGCAGGACTTCGGTGCCGGAGCTTGAGAGCATAGAAAGCTTTGCTGCCCATAAGTGCTCCATGGCGATTTACCTTAGCACAGGAATGCTTGGAGAGCTGAGCAGACGACTTATAAAAGGCGGTTACAGGGAGGATACTCCTGCTGCTTTAGTCTATAAGGCGACCTGGCCGGAGGAAGAAGCATATATATGCAAAGTATGCGAACTGGAAGCTGTTGCAAAGAAACATAACATTACAAAGACTGCGATTGTACTGGTTGGGGATGTAATACTGCATCCAAACTATGAGAAATCCCGTCTGTATGCAGCAGATTTTGCCACAGAATTTCGAAAACCTAAGAATAAAGAATAGATATGGCAAAAAGCCATGAGAAAATGTCAGGAGAAAAGGTCAGGAGAATAAGATGAAAATAGCAGTAGCTGCATTTACTGACAAGGGAAGAAAGACCGCTCACAGGATCTTTGATTACTGGGATAAGGATACAATAGAATACAGAGCCCCAGAGGAATCGCTGGAGGAATGGAGCTGCAGAGCTTTTCAGGAAAAATCTGCACTGGTTTTTGTGGGAGCCATGGGAATTGCAGTAAGGGCAATAGCCCCTCTGGTAAAAAACAAGCTGGAGGACAGTCCTGTGATAGTTGTGGATGAAATGGGGATGCATGTGATTCCTGTTCTTTCAGGTCATGTGGGAGGCGCCAATGAACTGGCAGGAAGGATAGCAGTGACAATAGGGGCTGAACCGGTGATTACAACCGCTACGGATTTACATAATAGCTTTGCCATAGATGTTTTTGCCAGGAAGAATAATCTTATGATTGTGAATAAGGAGGGGATAGCCCCAGTATCGGGGAAAGTTCTGGCAGGAGATAGGATTTCTCTTAGTGTGCAAAACTATAATTTAGAGTTAACAAATGAGATAAACTTAACAAATACAGCTAAAACAAGAGAAAAAGGGACTATTCCCAAAGAAATTTTGATTGTAGATTATCCACCAAAGGACTTGGTGGATGTAGTAATTTCAACTGAGCGAAGCTATGACCATCTTGCAAAGCTTTCACTGTGTCCCAAAGAATTTATTCTGGGAATCGGATGCCAAAAAGGCAAAACCTGTCATGAGATAGAGGAGCTGATTCAGGAACAAAACATTGAATTGGAGAAGGTGTCAAAGGTTGCATCCATTGATATAAAGGCGCAGGAACAGGGAATTGTACAGTTTTGCAACCGTAACAGGCTTGAATTTGTAACATTTACTGCCCAGGAGCTTATGGAGCTTCAAGGGGACTTTACAGCTTCTGATTTTGTGAGGAGTAAAGTGGGAGTTGATAATGTCTGTGAGAGGGCGGCCATGAAGGCCACAGACCTGCAGGGGGAAATTGTTCTTAAAAAACAGTCAAAAAATGGTATAACAATAGCTCTAATAAAAAATAAATGGAGATATAATTTTGAGTAAGATATACGTAATTGGAATGGGCCCAGGTAAAGAAGAGATGATGACAGCAGAAGCGGTAGAGGCTTTGAGACGCTGCGACGTAATTGTTGGATATAAGGTCTATCTGGACCTGCTAAGTGAAGAATTTGGTGATAAAGAGCTGCTTTCTACACCAATGAAACAGGAGGTGCAGCGTTGCAGAATCTGTTTTGAGAAGGCAATGGAAGGCAAACAGGTCTCTATGATCTGCAGTGGAGATGCAGGGATTTATGGAATGGCATCACTTATGTATGAAATAGGGCAGGAGTATACGGATTGTGAGCTTGAGGTTATTCCAGGAATAACAGCGGCAAGCAGTGGCGCCGCAGTACTTGGAGCACCTCTTAATCATGATTTCTGTGTCATAAGCCTAAGTGACCTGCTTACTCCATGGGAGCTGATCGAGAGAAGACTGCAGGCAGCAGCAATGGGGGATTTTACAATTGCAATCTACAATCCTTCAAGTAAGAAAAGAGCAGATTATTTGCAGAAGGCCTGTGACATTCTAATGGAGGCAGGGGTAGAGGCACACAGAGCCTGTGGATATGTGGAAAACATAGGAAGAGACGGAACAAAAGCGACCACCTGTACCATTAGTCAGCTTAGGGAGGCTCAGGTTAATATGTTCACTACCGTATTTATTGGTAATTCAAGAACTAGGATAATTAAAGGCAAACTGGTAACAGACAGAGGTTACAAAATATGATAAAAGTGCTGATATTTGCAGGGACAACAGAGGGCAGACAGCTGGCAACAGTTCTGTCAGAAAATGGGGTGTCCTGCATAGTATGTGTGGCAACTGAATATGGTAAGCAGACTATGCCGGAGCTGGAAAACCTAGACTTGAGAACAGGGCGTCTTTCGCCAAAGGACATGGCTGAACTTATAGCAGAGGAGAATGTAGTGGCGGTTGTTGACGCAACACATCCTTTTGCTACGGAGGTATCGCGAAATATCAGAGAAAGTGTTGGAGAGGTACCTTATATCAGACTTAAGCGGGATACAGGGCATGAGAGCTCTGACAATGTAAGAGTTTATGAGAGTATAGAGGAATGCGTAAATGCTTTGCGAAAAACCCGGGGAAGAATTTTACTTACAACAGGAAGTAAGGAACTTTCTGCCTTCTGTCAGGATAAGGATATTAAGGAACGGCTTGTGGTGCGTGTTCTACCGGGAATGGAAAGCCTTGAATTATGTCAGAAGGCAGGCATCCCGGGTGCGAGAATAATTGCCATGCAGGGGCCTTTTTCCAGGGAAATGAACCTTGCACTCATAAAGCAGTATAATATAGAGACACTGGTTACAAAGGAATCAGGAAGAACCGGAGGCCTTACAGAAAAGCTGGAGGCTGCGGCAGAATGTGGAATAGAAACCTTACTTATTGGCAACCCAGACAGGGAGGATGGCCTTAATCAAAGTGAAGTGCTTGAGAAATTATGCCAGATATGCCATAAGAATATTGAGCGTGAGAGTATTGAGCATAGGAATGTTGAGCATAAGAGTATTGAGCATGAGTATATCGAGTATGATAATGTTGAGCATAAGGCGAGGATAAATATATCCCTTGTCGGAATTGGCATGGGGGATGAAAATACACTTACCCAGGGAGCGAGAAAGTGTATCGAGAGAGCTGATTATATCTTCGGTGCCCAGAGACTGTTAGACAGTGTATCAGCAAAAGGTATTAAAAAGGACTGCTATCTGGCGAAGGATATTTTGCCTGAATTAAACAGGCTTGAAAACGCTTCTAAGAAATATTATGTTACGATTTTATTTTCTGGCGATGTTGGCTTCTATAGCGGATGTACAAAGCTGAGAGATCAACTTGAAAAGGCTGGATACTCTAATATACATGTGGAGCCTGGAATATCATCTATTGTGTATATGTCAGCAAAAATCGGCCTGCCATGGCAGAACGGAAAGTTGTTTAGCACCCATGGAAAAGTTTTTGACGGCATGTGCAGAGGACAGATAAAGTATTTGGTAAAACACAATCCATATGTTCATGTAATCACGTCAGGCTTGCAGGATGTTAAGGGGATTGCTGAGACATTGGAAGATTTGCCATGCCGAATATGGGTTGGATATAATCTGTCATATGACAACGAACAGATTTTTACGCTGGATTCAAAGGACAGTAAAAGTCTCACAGACCAGGGGCTTTATACCCTTATTATCTGTAATGACAAATTTATTCCAGAAGCTGTAGCCTCAGGTCTTAGGGACCAGGACTTTATCAGAGATAAGGTTCCAATGACCAAGGAGGAAATCCGTGCAGTATCCATAAGAAAGCTTGGGCTTTGCCAGGGGGCAGTAGTATACGATATAGGAAGTGGTACAGGCTCAATTGCCATAGAAATGGCAGTGGCTTCCCCAACAGTTAAAGTTTATGCTATCGAGCAAAAGCCTGAAGCAGTACAGCTGATTAAGGAGAACTGCCAGAGATTTGATGTGAGTAATGTGGAGGTAATCCAGGGAAAAGCGCCAGAAGCCCTAAAAGAACTGGAGGTTCCGGGCTATGCCTTTATTGGAGGAAGCAGTGGTAATCTAAAGGAAATAATACAGCTGCTTTATGAGAAAAATTGCAGAATGCGGGTGGTAATAAATGCCATAAGTCTTCAGACCATACAGGAGACATTTTCCATAATACAGGAGGAGCTGGTGCCCCTTGAGAATTATGAGGTGGTACAAATGGCGGTTAGCAGAAACAGGAAGGCTGGTTCTTATGATTTAATGACTGCGGAGAACCCGGTATATATTTTCTCGCTTAATTTCAAGGAATCAGGAGAAAAAGTTTGAAGACAAAAGGATTTTTGATTGCTGCAATAAAAAGCGGTAGCGGAAAAACCACAATTACATGTGCAATACTTGAAGCCTTAAAGCAAAGAGGGATAAAACTGTCTGCCTTTAAGTGTGGACCGGATTATATAGACCCAATGTTTCACAAGCGGGTGATAGGTGTAGAATCAAGGAATCTTGATACCTTTTTTGCGGGGCCTGAAAAAATCAGAGACCTGTACATTCAGGGAAGAGCAGAGGAGGAAATATCCGTAATAGAAGGGGTAATGGGACTTTACGATGGTCTTGGAGGCGTTAAGGAGGAAGGCTCTGCCTACCATCTAGCCCAAACTCTGGACCTTCCGGTGGTTCTGGTGCTGGATGCTCACGGAATGGGGAGAACCATGATTGCTGTACTAGCTGGAATTATGCAGTATGATGTGGATAAAAGAATAGCTGGGGTAATATTAAATAGAATTTCCAAAGGATATTATGAGACCATATCAGAAGAAATCCAAAAGGAGCTGGGGCTTCAGGTACTTGGCTTTTTCCCAAAAATAAATGGAATAAAGCTGGAGAGCAGGCATCTTGGACTGAAAATGCCTGAGGAAATTGAGGGCCTGAGAGAACAGGTGGAATTAGCAGCAGAAGTGGTTAACAACAATATAGATGTGGAAAAGCTACTGGAAATAGCAGGCCAGCGTGGATTAGTCTATGAGAAAAAGCAGGCACCTTCGGACAGTGAAAAAGAGGAGACAAAGTGTGTCAGAAAACGGGTAGCAGTGGCCATGGATGAGGCTTTTTGCTTTTATTACGAGGATAATCTTAGGCTTTTACAGCAGGCAGGGGTTGAGCTTGTTTATTTCTCACCACTGCATGACAGGGAAATCCCGAAAAACGCAGATGGGATGATTCTGGGAGGCGGATATCCTGAGCTGAAAGCGTCAGAGCTTGCCGCTAATACAGAAATGCTTCAGTCAGTAAGGGATTTCATTAGAGCCGGAAAGCCATCCATAGCTGAGTGTGGTGGGTTTATGTACCTTCATGAGAAGCTGATAGATGAAGAAGGACAGGAGCACAGACTGGTTGGAGCAGTACCGGGCACATGCAGATATACAGGACATCTTGTAAGATTTGGATATGTGGAGGTGACAGAAAAGGAGCCACTCTATCTGGGAGGTGCTCCAATTAAGGCTCATGAGTTCCATTATTACGAAAGTGACAGCAATGGAACAGGCTGTATTGCCACAAAACCAGCAACAGGGAAAAACTGGGAATGTATCCACGTAGGCCATAACAAATTCTGGGGTTATCCACACTTATATTACCCTTCAAATGAATTTTTTGTTGATTTTTTTGTAAAACACCTTTAAAATAGTAACGAATTAAATACATTTAAGGTGTCGGAAGAAGTTAGCACTTTGGTTCCGGTGAAAAGGGAAACAGGTGAGAGACCTGTACGAACTCGTCACTGTGATAAGGGAGTATCGGCTATGATGTCACTGAGTTATTGGGAAGACAGCCAGATACGTAGATCTTAGAGTCAGGAGACCTGCCTTAAATGAAGAAGAGACGACCACGAGTAATTGGTTTGTTGGATACTGCACAGAAATGTGCAGCTGTTAAAGTGCGCTTTTTAGTAGCTCCAAACCGATTAGAGGGTCTGGAGCTTTTATATTTTAGGAGGAAAAAATGAGAAAGAAGATTATTACTTTATTATGCGTGGCAACACTTTCTGTTTTAATGTTGGCAGCATGTGGCAACTCTGCCGAAAAGGACACACAGTCAAATCAACCAAGTCAGTCAGCCCAGACAGAGGCTCTGTCAGATGAGGAGGCTGCCCAGCAGGTGGCAGACCTTATTGATGCAATTTATGTTCAGAAGTGGACCGAGGAGACAGATGCCCAGTGTAGGGCAGCAAAGGAGGCCTGGGATGCACTTACAGATGCACAGAAGGCACTGGTAAAAGGAGAATATGCAGATCCTGATTATTTCGGAAGAGACACAGGAGATGCATCAGCAGATGACCCATTAAATGGTGATGATATAGGCGAGAATGAGATTCTTGTAGTAAGCTTTGGCACATCCTTTAATGACAGCCGTGCAAAGGATATTGGAGGAATAGAGAAGGCCATTGCAACGGCCAATCCGGACTGGTCAGTAAGAAGAGCATTTACAGCGCAGATTATTATTAATCATGTTCAGGCTCGTGACGGTGAGAAAATCGATAATATGGATCAGGCGCTTGAGCGTGCAGTTGCCAACGGTGTTAAAAACCTTGTGATACAGCCAACTCATCTTATGCATGGAATTGAGTACGAAGAGCTTATGTCTTCTGTGGAAAAGTACACAGATAAATTCGAGACAATTAAGATAGCAGAGACTCTCCTTGGCGAAGTTGGAGAGGAGGCAAAGGTTATCAACGCTGATAAGAAAGTCGTAGCTGAGGCAGTGGTAGAAGCAGCAGTAAAGGATGCCAATGCAGGGTCCATTGGAAAAATGGCAGAGGAGGGCACAGCCTTAGTTCTTTTCGGACATGGAACCTCACATACAGCAAAAGTATCCTATAACCAGATGCAGACACAGTTAATCAAGCTGGGATACAAGAATGTCTTTATTGGAACTGTAGAGGGTGAGCCAGAGGAGACTGCCTGTGAAAAGGTAATCGAAGCGGCAACAAAGGCAGGATACAAAAAAGTAATTCTTCGTCCACTTATGGTAGTAGCAGGAGACCATGCATATAATGATATGGCAGGAGATGAGGCAGAATCATGGAAGAGTATGTTTACTGCTTCTGGCAAATTCGATTCAGTAGAAGCACAGCTTACAGGACTTGGATCAATTGAGGCAGTGCAGAAGGTATATGTAGACCATACAGCAGAGGCAATCAGCAATGGTAAGTCAATCAGTACCTCAGCATCAAGCTCTCAGACAGCTTTAGATTTAGAGGATGGAGAATATACAGCAGAGTTTACAACAGACAGCAAAATGTTCCATGTTAACGAGACAATGAACAATCAGGGAAAGCTTATTGTCAAGGACGGTAAGATGACAATCCACGTTACTCTTGCAAGTAAAGGAATACTTAATCTTTTCGTAGGACTGGCTGAGGATGCCCAGAAGGAGGGCGCAGTAATTCTCCAGCCAACAGAGGACCAAGTAAAATATGATGACGGAACAACAGACACAGTATACGGATTTGATATTCCTGTTCTAGTTCTTGATCAGGAATTTGATGTAGCATTAATCGGAAAAAAAGGAAAATGGTACGATCATAAGGTAAAGGTACATGTTGTTAAATAGGATTAGAAAAGTAACTGCAGTGGTAATGTCAGTGGCTATGTCAGCAGCAATGCTGGCATCCCTGACCGCCTGCAGCAGTAAAGAAAAAATTGAAAAGCCGGATAAGCTGGGAGACGGCCTTGTCTGGGAAAAATCAATGGAGCTTAGCTATGCCACTGAATTCTCTGTAGACTACTATGTCAAGGAGGGAACAGAGGCAGAGTATAAGCTTTTTTCCATAGTGGGAGATGCCCAGTATCTTCTTATTCCAGAAGGTGAAAAGGCGCCTGATGAATTGCCCGAGGGTATAACACCAATAAGCAGTCCCAAAGCAATCTATCTGGTTGCAACCCAGACAATGGATATGTTTAATGCCTTGGAGGCTATGGATCAGGTAAAATATTCCCCTATTAAGGAAAAGGACTGGTACATTCCGGAGGCTGCCCAGCGAATGAAGTCAGGACAGCTAAAGTATGCCGGAAAATACTCGGCACCGGATTATGAAATGATAGTATCAGGAGGATGTGATCTGGCAATCGAAAATACCATGATATATCATTCTCCAGAGGTAAAGGAGCAGCTGGAGAGTTTTGACATCCCTGTAATGGTGGACCATTCAAGCTACGAGAAGCATCCCTTTGGAAGAATGGAGTGGGTCAAGCTTTATGGTGCGCTAATGAATAAAGAAGAGAAAGCTTTAGGAATTTATGAGGAGCAGATAGCGAAATTCAAGAATCTAAAGGCACCAAAGGAAACTCCTAAGGTTGCATTTTTCTATATAGCGGCCAACGGAAGTGTCAAAATCAGAAAAGCAAATGATTACATTCCAAAGATGATACAGATGGCAGGTGGCGAATACATTCTTGATGATGCGAAAGAGCAGGATGAGAACAAATCCTCAACAGTAAATATCACCATGGAGGAGTTTTATTCCATTGCCTCCGAGGCGGACTTTATAATATATAACAGTACAGTAGAGGGAGAGCTGCAGACATTGGAAGAGCTTAAAGGAAAGCACAAGCTTATTGCCAATCTCAAAGCAGTAAAAAATGGAAATGTATTCTGTACCTCTCAGAATGTGTACCAATCCACAATGGAGATAGGGACGATAATAGAGGACATTAATAAAATGTTAAGCTATAATGAGGATATGAAATATATTTTTAAGCTTAAATAGGTCCATGTTAGGAACTGGAAGAGGCGAAATAAGAGGATGACGTGGACTGGCGTGAAGGAAAATCAAAGATAGGCCCAGGTAGGAAGCCAGAAGAGGCGAAATAGTAGAAGGAAGTGGGCCGTAGAGAAGAAAAATCAAAGATAGGCCCAGGTAGGAAGCCAGAAGAGGAGAAATAGTAGAAGGAAGTGGGCTGTAGAGAAGAGAAATCAAAGATAGGCCCAGGTAGGAAGCCAGAAGAGGAGAAATAGTAGAAGGATGTGGGCCGTAGAGAAGAGAAATCAAAGATAGGCCCAGGTAGGAAGCCAGAAGAGGAGAAATAGTAGAAGGACGTGGGCCGTAGAGAAGGAAAAACATAAATAGGCCCACGAAAGAAGGTAGAAGAGGTAGCAGAAGTGGATAACGTGGGCCAGCGAGGAGAAAAATGAAACGGTTCGTATTTGGATTTAGTGTATTGACAATCAGTGTAGTGATTTTACTTACCATTAATATATGCATTGGAAGTGTCAGCATTCCTCTTAAGGAGGTGATGTCAATTCTGGCGAGACAAGATAATCAGAGTATAAACAGTGATATTGTTATGCAGATACGTTTTCCAAGGACATTGGCTGCTCTGATACTGGGGGGGGGACTGGCATTGTCGGGATATATGCTTCAGAACTTTTTCCATAATCCAATAGCTGGACCATTTGTGTTGGGGATATCCTCAGGAGCAAAAATGGTGGTAGCACTTACCATGGTATTTGCATTAGGATACGGCATTAAGATAACCTCCTTTGTAATGATTCTTGCTGCTTTTGTGGGAGCAATGATTTCCATGGGATTTGTTCTTCTGGTATCAAAGGCGGTGGACAGAATGGCCTTACTTATAGTGGCGGGGGTTATGATTGGGTATATATGTTCTGCAATTACAGAATTTGTAGTAACCTTTGCAGATGATTCAAATATAGTAAATCTTCATAACTGGTCTCTGGGCAGCTTTTCCGGTATTAGCTGGGAAAATGTAGCAGTTATGACAGCAGTGGTGTTTATATGCCTTGTACTTGTAATATTTATGGCAAAACCTATGAGTGCATATCAGCTGGGAGAGGCTTATGCAGCAAATATGGGAGTGAACATCAGAGCCTTCCGACTTCAGCTGGTGCTTTTGTCAAGTGTGTTATCAGCCTGTGTTACTGCTTTTGCAGGACCAATTTCCTTTGTGGGAATAGCAGTGCCACACCTTGTTAAAAGTCTGTTTAAGACTACGAAGCCAATTATAATGATTCCAGCATGTTTTCTGGCAGGAGGAAGCTTTTGCATGTTATGTGACTTTTTGAGCAGAATGCTTTTCTCACCAACAGAAATATCGGTGAGCACAATTACAGCGGTGTTTGGTGCACCAGTAGTGATATACATCCTGGTGAAGGGCAAGAAAAGTGAGGTGTAGCATGGATTACTATTTTAGTACAAAGAGCCTTACAGTGGGGTACGAGGAAAAGCCCGTAGTGTCGGAGGTTGAGATTGGCATTAACAGAGGAGAGATTTTAACCCTAATCGGACCAAACGGTGCAGGCAAAACCACAATACTAAAAAGTATAATACGACAGCTAAAACCAATGGCTGGTGTGGTGTATATTGAGCGGGAAGCAATTAACGAGATGAACCCAAAGGAGCTTGCCCGGAAAATGGCGGTAGTACTTACCACACCACTAAGGTCAGAGATGATGACAGTTGAAAATGTGGTGGAAACAGGCCGTTATCCATATACCGGTCCTTTTGGAAAACTAAGTGAACAGGACCGAAGAATTGTAAATGAAGCAATGGAAATGATTCATGTTAAGAATATAAAGGACATGGATTTTACCAGAATAAGTGACGGACAGAGACAGCGTGTAATGCTGGCAAGAGCCCTTGCTCAGCAGCCGGATATTATTGTGCTGGACGAACCAACCTCATTTCTTGATATAAAGCACAAGCTGGAATTTTTGGCAGTCCTTAAGAAACTGGCGGTGGAAAAGAAGTTGACAGTAATAATGTCACTTCATGAGGTGGAATTAGCAAAAGCCGTATCCAATCAGATTGCCTGCTTTAAGGATGGAAAGCTTGATCGAATTGGCTCACCAAATGAGATATATACTGAGGGGTATTTACAGGAGTTGTATGGAATCAACCTGCAGGAGCTTACCCCCCAACTAATTGAAGTGGCCACCAGACTGTCTGACTAGGCCACCAGACTGTCTGACTAGGCCACCAGACTGTCTGACTAGCCAGCCAATACAGGTCAGTCAGCGAATTCAGGATAGATTAGATTAGCCAAACAAAGCCTGTATATCTGTAGCAGCAGCCTTTACGGAGCCCTGAATCATCTGAGGGCTTCCGCCACCTTTAGCACCAAGCTTTTCACGAAGAGTATTGGCAAGGATTTTACAATCCTGGCTGCTGCTTCCAATAACATAGTTGTAGCCTTCTGAGTCTGAGCCAACAAAAAGACCGCAGATACCAGAATGCTTTTCCACAAGTCCGTTAACAACATTGCGGACTATTTTTGTGTCAATTCCACTTTCAAAAATAATAACATCAGCCTGCTCCTTTGGGATATCCGAAAGCTTATGGTTAAGAAGCTGCTGCTTGGAGGCTGAAAGCTCAGAAGAGAGAGCCTGATTGGAAGCTTTAAGCTTTTTAACAGTAGTTACAAGATTTTCCTGTCCGGTTGTAAGAAAAGCAGTAAGGTCTGAAACAATGGAGCATTTCTCACAGAATGCCGCTAAAGCCCTAAGACCGCAGAGAATGCTGATTCGAACACCGCCCTTGTAATTCTGAAGGTTCATAACCTTAAGGCCCCCAATCTCACCGGTTCTTCTAACATGAGGAGCGCAGCAGGCGCACACGTCATATCCTGTAACAGTAACTATTCTAACCTGTCCATCAATGTCGATTTTGCTACGGTATTCCATGGAAGCAAGCTCTTCTTTGGAAGGGTAAGTAACAAGAATCTCAACATTTTGGGCAATGGCCTGATTAACCTCCCACTCAATCTCAGCAACCTGGTCAGCGCTAAGAACTCCATTGAAATCCATTGTTACCACCTGATCAGAAAGGTGAAAGCCCACGTTATCATAACCGTACTTGTTGTGTACGATTCCGGAAAAAACATGCTCTCCGGAATGCTGCTGCATATTGTTAAAGCGGTGAGTCCAGTCAATACTTCCCTTAACCTTAGAACCTGCAGAAATGGCAGACTCCAGGTAATGGGTGATAATATCATTATTAATCTGAACATCAGTTACCTGGATATCATTAATGACTCCTTTGTCAGGGCTTTGTCCCCCCTCCTCAGGAAAGAAAAGTGTCTGATCGAGAACTACAGCATAAAGTCTGCGGTCCTCTTTTGTTATCTCCTGACAGGAAATAACAGTTGCTTCAAAATCTGTTGCATAAGCATCTCTGTCATAGAGACACACTGTCTTTATTTCGCTCATGATTATTCCTTCTACAATGTAATATTAATCTGCTGGCCTTTTCCAGTAAGAGCAGTATAAATATCATTGAGAGAAGCTGTGTTTAATCCCTTTGATATTTGTTTAAGCTGCCTGGTGAAACCGGAATCCTTGCCAAAGATCTCTTTTACTGTATCAATCTTTGAGCTTTTGAGCAAGTTGTCATTGCAGGAAAGTTTTCCGTCAGCCTTAAAGGTGACACCAATATCCTCGAATTCATCGCTGTACTGTTTCATAAGATTCTTCAGGCGGCGGGTATATCTTTCCACTTCTGGAGAGTCACCTTTTTTGGTGGAATCCAGGGCATTGTTGTAGGTAGAGACTAAGGCTTTGATGGTAGCATTAACATTTTCTTTGTTGTCGTTTTCGTCGTAACCATAATTATCCAGAGCCTTTGCGGCACGATGAAGGGCTCTTGCATCCTCGTAGGAAAGCTCGGAAGACGAGTAGTTATTGCGTGTTGAACCTTTTATTGCATCCCTGTTAGATTCATAGAATTTTCTAAGAAAATAGTTGGCGGATAAACTTGTTCCAGATGATACTGTAGCCATAGCACACCTCCTTAATATGTAAACTATATCGGTTGAAACTGCATAATTCTTAAGCCTTGACAGTCTTGAATTATAAAACTAAACAAGGTACAATAAAAAAAGCTGAAAATAAGGAGGGTATACATGAAAAAATATGATTTTGGACAGTTGTCAGACGGTACAATGGCAAGTGCCTACGAGATAGAAAATTCCAAAGGAATGAGGGCGGTTTTAACAGATTTTGGAGCTGCAAATGTATCACTTTTTGTAAAGGATAAGGATGGAAAGCTTCGAGACGTAGTCCTAGGATATGATGAGGCTTCTTCATATGAGAAGCAGGGCTGTTATTTTGGTGCAACAGTTGGAAGATATGCCAATAGAATTGCTAATGCCAGAATTACAATTGACGGAGTGGAGTATGTGCTGGAGGCTAATGACAACGAGAATAATCTTCACAGTGGTATGAATGGAATATCAAGAAAGCTTTGGCAGGTTAAGGAGCACAAGGCTGACAGCATCACATTTGAGTATCTGAGCAAGGATCTTGAGCAGGGATTTCCAGGAAATGCAACAATTCAGGTTACATATTCAATTACAGAGAATAATGATTTTATAATAGATTATCATGCAGTATCTGATAAGAAGACAACCTTTAACATGACAAATCACAATTACTATAACCTGAAGGGATTTGACGGAGGAAGTGTCTATGACACTGAGCTTAAGCTTTATGCTTCAGGCTATACTCCTGTTAAGGATGGCAAAGCAATTCCAACAGGTGAGATTGCACCAGTAGCGGGAACGCCATTTGACTTTACTGTAGCAAAAACCATTGGTCAGGATATTGAAGCGGATAATGAGCAGCTTAAGTTTGTTGGAGGCTATGATCATAACTTTGCACTTGATAAGACAACAGAGGATGTAGAGATAGCAGCATCGGCATATTCACCAGAGAGTGGAATTCAGATGGATATCCTGACAGACTGTGTGGGAATTCAGTTGTATACAGCAAACTTTATTGGGGGACAGATTGGAAAGCGAGGAGTAAAGCACAGTCCAAGAGAGGCCTTCTGTCTTGAGACACAGTTCTTCCCAAATTCAATCAATGATGAGCATTTTGTCAGACCGGTAACAGAGGCAAATGTTCCATTTGAGTCCAGAACTATTCATCATTTTACTGTAAGATAATGCTGCAAGATGAGTCGGTAATATTAATTTGAAGAAAAGCGAGATAGAGATGAAGATAGTATTTCTTGATGTAAAAACAATAGGAGAGGATATAGACTTAAGTGCATTTGATGCCCTTGGAGAGGTAATAAAGTATGATTTTTCCACATCAGAGCAGGCTCGTGAGAGAACAAGGGATGCTGATGTTATTGTCCTTAACAAGGTGGAGGTTAATGAGAAGTCCATCGGAGAGGCAGCGCAGCTTAAGTTGGTGTGTGTAACGGCTACAGGAACCAATAATCTGGACAAGGATTATCTGGCAGAAAGAGGAATTGAATGGCGCAATGTAGCAGGCTATTCCACAGAGTCGGTGGCACAGCATACCTTTGCTTTATTGTTTTATCTGATGGAGAAGCTCAGATATTATGATGATTACGTTAAGGAAGAAAAATATGTAGATGATGTGTGCTTTACACACTTTGACCATGTATTTCATGAGCTTTCAGGCATGACCTGGGGAATTATTGGAATGGGAAACATTGGAAGACGTGTAGCAGATATTGCCAGAGCCTTTGGCTGTAAGGTGGTATACTATTCCACATCAGGTAAGAACAATCAGCCTGGCTATGAAAGAGTTGAGTTGGAGGAGCTTCTGGGAATGGCTGATGTTGTGTCAGTTCATGCACCACTTACGGCAGAGACAAGAGGCCTTATGAATGCAGAAGCCTTCTCAAGAATGAAAAGCAGTGCAATTTTTCTGAATCTGGGAAGAGGTCCAATAGTAAATGAGGCAGATTTGGCAGAGGCCCTTAATACAGGAGTAATAGCGGCGGCTGGTCTTGATGTGCTGGCAGATGAGCCAATGAAAGCAGATAATCCTCTTAAGAATATCAAGGATAGCGAGAGACTGCTCATAACACCACATATTGCGTGGGCAAGCATTGAGGCCCGCACACGCCTTATGGGTATTATTGCAGGACAGATAAAGGAATACTTTAATCTTCCTCTTGAATAAATCAAATATTATAATGGCTGGCCGCTTAAGAAGGAGCGGTTGCCGTATGAGTGGCAGAATTCCATTCGCCCCTGTTCTGTGAAACCATTGCTGATAAGCTTATGGAAATCACAGATACGCTGGTGATACAGGAGTTCTGCTTTTTTGTACAAATCAATAAAGGATTCCTCAGAAGGCTTATGGGTCCATGGATGATGCCAGCAACGATGGGCCAGGTTCATAGGGTCGTCCACAAAGCGACAGGTATCGCTGGCCACCATTGGTGAGATAAAAGGATTGCCAATTAGCAGCTTTTCAACAGAACGAACCAGAACCTTTTTACGACCTGAGGGATCGTTAAGCAGCTTGGAGCCAAGCTTCATCCACTTTGAGGCATTGATAACATTGCGCTTTCTGATGTGAACCCCAGAATAGGTGTTGTTGTATGCATAAGTAACCATTTCTGCAATAACCTGCTGCTCTTCGGAGGTCAGGGCAATAGTATGGTCCTGATGAAATTTGGAAGGATAAATAGTCTTCTTCATAAAAAGCAGCTCATTGTCAATCTCAGTCTCAAAATATGTGTGCTGACCAAAATATTCTGTAAGCTTCTTAGGCTCTTTTGGGTTGTATTTGGTAAAGGCATACACATAAGGATGAACTATGCAGTCCAAAGTGTAATGCCCGATAAAGCCAATAATGTAGGCATCTGCAATGGCCTGTTTAAAGGAATCCCCCTGAAAAAGCTGGCGACTGTCAAGAAGATTGGCAAAAAACAAACCTGTGTCCTTGTGGTGGGCCAAATCCCCTAACCCCTTGGGACAAAGATAATAGGAGGGCAGATAGTAAAAGAATACATCAGGTCCCTGAAGTCCAAGTGCAAAAGCGCAGTGGTGGTCACCTATGTTCTGCTTTAGCTTAGGGATAGTGATTCTCTTATATGCATCTACTCCAAAAAGATAATGTGTTGTAAATCCAGGCATAATAACTCCTTAGTAAATTGATATACTTATTATACCACAACACTTTTCTTTTGCGATTTTTTGTTGTAAGATAAGGGGATAAGTGAGGAAAAAACATGAAAAGGGAGATATTTAAGAAATACCCACATTTGTGGATAGGAATATTTTATATCCTGGCAGCAACCTTAAGTATGTTTTCTATACAGTATCTGATACTGGACTGGAAGCATTTTGTTAAGACCTCTGAGTATAAGCTCTTTCTTAACATACTATGCTGCTTGATACTGTATCTGACAATTTTGTTTATTACATACAGGCCGGGAATAAGCGCAATAATATCACATTTGCTTATTATAGCCATTGGCTTTGCGGATTATTTTGTATATGAATTCAGAGGAAATGAATTATCTTTTGCAGATTTGCAGTCAGTTGGAACTGGATTAAGTGTTGCATCCAAGTACAAGTTTTCAGTAAACCATAGATGCATAGTTGTGCTGATAGTATCTGCTGTGTTTATTTGGGCCTGTACCAGAATAAAAGTAAAGTATACCAGGAAAAAGCTTCAGCTTAAAGGAATTACTTTTCTTCTAATAACCCTTTCGGCAATTATCGTAACACTGGGAGCTGACAATGTGAATGCCGAGACCTGGGAAAAGAAGGGCTCCTACCAGAATGGCTTTATTCTTAACTTTGTGCTTGAGGTCAGGGACAGCATTGTATCTGAACCGGAGCTGTATTCTGTTGAGGCTGTGGAGGAATTAGAGCAGCAGTATCCGGAAAAATCAGAGGCTTATTCAAAGGCCCAGGTTGATCATCCAACTATTATTGTGATAATGAATGAATCCTTTTGTGATTTGAAAAAGGTGGGCAGTTTTCAGACCAATACACCAGTGACTCCATTTTTGGATTCCCTTAAGGAGAACACAACCAGAGGCTACGCCCTGGCATCAGTGTATGGGGCTAAGACTCCTAACTCGGAATGGGAATATCTGACAGGCAATTCCATGGCCTTTGTTCCCAGTGGAGCAGTGGTTTATCAGCAGTATATCAGCGAAAATCCGTCATCTCTGATTAGTACCCTGAAGCAGGAGGATTATACATGTGTTGCCATGCATCCATATTATGAAACAGGGTGGAGCCGTAACACAGTGTATCCAAACATGGGATTTGATGAGATGCACTTTATAGAGGATTTTGATCAGGATAAGGTTATCAGGGAGTATATAACCGATCAGGAAATGTATGATAAGCTGATAAAGCGTTTCGAGGATAAAAAAGAAGACGAGAGACTTTGTATATTTGGTATAACAATGCAGAACCATGGTGGTTATGTAAAGAAATACGACAACTTTTCAGGCAAAGTCCACAAGATGGGAACCTCATATTCCGATGCAAATCAGTACTTGTCACTTATAAACGAAAGTGATAAAGCATTGCAGAATCTGATTTCCTATTTTAAGACAGTGGAGGAGCCGGTTGAGATAGTATTTTTCGGAGATCATCAGCCGGGTCTGTATTCTAAGTTTTATAAGCTCCTCAATGGAAAAGGTGTATCAGGACTTACATTAACCCAGCTGGAGAACTTATATACAGTACCATTTTTTATATGGACCAATTATGACACCGAGGAGAAAGAAATCGAAATATCCAGCCTTAACTACCTGTCAACCATGACACTTCAGAAGGCTAATATAGATTTGCCGGCATATAATCAGTTCCTTGCAGATATGATGGAACAGGTACCGGCACTAAATGCCAGCGGATATTATTCAAAGCAGGCTGGCGGATACAGGCATCTTGAGGATGCCAAGGGAGAGGAAGCAGAATGGATACAGAAGTATCAGATACTGCAATACAATTCCATGTTTGATGAAAAAAATAGAAGTAATAAATTTTTCCCATATTAAGGAGATATAACATGAAATTAAGTGAATTACTGGAGTTTAGTGAAATTGTAATTCAATGTCACGACAATCCGGATGCTGATGCAATAGCAAGTGGATTTGCATTGTACACTTATTTTGGGGAGAAGGGGAAAAAGGTTTCACTTGTATATAGTGGAAGAAATATTATTAGAAAAAGTAATCTTGTAATGATGGTGGATGAACTGGATATTCCAATTAAGTATACTACGGAAATTAAAAAGCCGGAGCTGCTTATAACGGTTGACTGTCAGTACGGGGAGGGGAATGTCACAAAGCATAAGGCTCAGAATGTGGCAGTGATAGATCATCATAAGGTTTTGGGAGCTCTTCCTAAGCTGCATGAGGTAAGAGATACGCTGGGATCCTGCTCCACACTGGTCTGGCAGCTACTTCGGGATGAAGGAATAGATATAAACAGCAATGAGGCCCTTGCCACAGCCTTGTACTATGGTCTGTATGCGGATACTAACAGCTTTACGGAGATATCTCATCCCCTGGACCGAGATTTGCGAGATATGGCAAAGTTCGACAAGAATGTGGTTAATCGTCTGCGCAATGCCAATATGTCTCTTGAGGAGCTTGAGATTGCAGGAACAGCATTGCTCAGAAGTGATTTTGTAGAGGATCAGCGCTTTGCAATTGTAAAGGCAGGAGAGTGTGACCCAAATGTTCTAGGTATAATTAGTGATCTGGTGCTGGGAGTGGATGCCATTGATGTGTGTCTGGTGTTTAGTGTAAGCGAGCTTGGAGTTAAGCTGTCAGTGCGAAGCTGTGTTAAGGAAGTAAAGGCCAATGAGCTGGCAGAAGAGATATGCAGAGGAATCGGCTCAGGTGGAGGACATTTAACCAAAGCAGGAGGCTTTGTTCAGATGGAGCTTCTGATTCCGGAATATCTGAACTTCTGTGAGAAACAGGGCTTTACCCCAAGAATGAGATATAATGTTAATGGAACCCAGCAGTATCCAACAGACTCAGCCATTAAGTCTCTATTGGAGAAAAGAATGGTGGATTATTTTGCAGATACTGAGATAATCTACAGCAGCACCTATGATATAAAGGACGGCGATATGACCAAATATATTAAAAAGCCGCTTCCAATATGTTACGTGGATGCAACAGATATTGCTTCTGAGGGTACACTTGTAACGGTCAGAACTTACTCCGGCGATATTGACGCAGAGATAAGAGGAGGACTTCGATTTGTAATTGACAGAAACGGCAATGTGGAACTTAACACAGATCCAAGGTTCTGTGAGAAGTATAGAATCTATCCGGGCTGGAAATTTGATGCAATGGATGCAGAATATAAGCCTACAATCAAGATAAATGACAGAGAGGGCAAGGTGATATCTCTTCTGGAGATGTCAACGGTGTGTATTCCAGCCAATAAGAAAGAGGTACTGGGCAAAATGCTCGATCACAAGGTTAAGGTATTTAGCCAGTGGGATGAAAATGCATATATTACAGGAAAGGCAGGAGATATGCTGATAGCCCATGGGCGAAAGCCATATAATCTTGAGACATTATCCAGAGGGCAATTCGTGGAGGAATACAGACAACCAAGGAAAAAGGATGATATGAATGAATACGAGGCTGTAATATTTGATTTAGATGGAACCCTGCTTGACACACTTGAGGATCTTAAGAATGCTGTCAATGCTGCCTTAAAGAAGTGTGATATGCCTTTATGCACTTTAGAAGAGGTTAGGCAGTATGTAGGAAACGGTGTAAGAAAGCTGATGATCAGAGCTGTACCAGAGGGGGAGGAGAATCCGAGATTTGAGGAAGCCTTTGAGGAATTTAAGAAATATTATGCCCTGCATTGCAATGACAATACAAAGCCATATTATGGAATAGAGTGTTTGATGAAGGAACTGGCTGCAAGAGGAATCAAGATGGCCATTGTCTCAAACAAAATAGATTCAGCGGTTAAGGAGCTTAACCAGCTTTATTTTAAGGAATACGTTTCATCTGCAATAGGTGAGATGGAGGGCGTTAAGAGAAAGCCCGCTCCGGATACAGTCAACAAGGCTCTCAATGAGCTTGGAGTCAAGGCATCCAGAGCCGTCTATGTAGGAGATTCAGAGGTGGATATAATGACTGCCCGGAATGCTGGAATGAAGTGCATTTCAGTTACATGGGGCTTTAGAGACGAAGCCTTTCTACGTGAACAGGGCGCTGTAGAAATGATAGAACGTCCAATAGAATTATTGTCGCTTATATAAACAGAATAAGCTGCTAAGCAGTAGTCAAATCACTAATAAACAGGAGGACTATGAAAATGGAAAAAAGAATAACAGGACACACACAGTTATTAGCACTTCTTGGATCGCCGGTAGGCCATTCAGCTTCACCAGCTATGTACAACTACAGCTTTGAAAAGCTTGGACTTGATTACGCATATGTTGCATTTGATGTAAAGGAAGAGGGCATGGAGCAGGCCATTGAAGCCATGAAGCTTTTTAACATGAGAGGTTGTAATGTTACTATGCCAGGCAAAAACATTGCAGTTAAGTTCATGGATGAGCTTTCACCTGCAGCAGAGCTTATTGGTGCAGTAAATACTATCGTAAATGATAAGGGACACCTCACAGGGCATAATACAGATGGAGTTGGTTTCGTTAGAAATCTCAAGGAACACGGAGTTGAGGTTGCCGGCAAAAAGCTCGTAATCGCAGGAGGTGGCGGAGCAGCTACAGCAATCCAGTGTCAGTGTGCATTAGACGGAGCAAGAGAAATTACTATTTTCAACAAGAAGGACGCATTCTTCCAGAGATCTGTGGACACAGCAGAGAAGATTATGAAGAAGCTTCCTGGATGTCTTGTAAATGTATATGATATTGATGATATTGACAAGATGACAGAGGAGATTAACAGTGCTGAGATTTTCATCAATGGAACAATTGTTGGAATGAAGCCAATGGATGATCAGAGTGTAATAAAAGATACATCTGTATTCAGAAAAGATCTTGTGGTATGTGACGTGGTATATAATCCTGAAGAGACAAAGCTCTTAAGAGAAGCAAGAGAAGCCGGATGTACATGTGTAGGCGGCAAGGGAATGCTTCTGTGGCAAGGGGTAGCAGCCTTCAAATTATATACAGGACAGGACATGCCTGTAGAGGAAGTGAAAGAGAAGTTTTTTTCATAAGTAGGAGTTTGAAATGAGTAATTATTTGAATTATGACAATAAGTTTTTTTCGGCATTAGGAAAAATAGTAGACTGTTGTATTTTAAGTGTATTGTGGATTTTTTGCAGCATTCCAATTTTTACAATTGGAGCGTCTTCAGCGGCAATGTATTACACTGTACACAAGGTAGTGAGAAATGGAAAGGGCTATGTGTCCAAGACATTTTTTGAAGCCTTCAAAGAAAACTTTAAGAAGTCCACAGTAGTATGGCTTATTCAGTTTGCTGTTCTTTTGGTAATTACAGGAGATGTGGCCATACTGGGAAATGAGTTAAAGAATGGTGGAACCTTTGGTCTATTATATTACTTTTTCTTAGTTGCATGGTTTCTGGTATGGATCTGGATTATTTATGCCTGCTGCTATGAGGCAAGATTTGTCCAGACAAAGAAAGGAATTCTCAAGAATGCAGCAATTCTTGCAGTAGCACACCTGCCATGGAGCTTACTGATTTTGGCAATATTTGCAGGTACTGCTGTGGCCTGCATGTACATTCCTGTGCTGATTTTCCTTGCCCCTGCAGTTAAGTATATTTTGTATAATGCTATTATGGAAAAAATATTCAGAAAATACATGACTGAAGAAGAAGTTCAAAGAGAACAGCAGGATGATATGATGAATGATAACTTCTAAAGGCGGGGGAATGAATTAGATTCAAATACGGTAGGAGAAAGTTATGGAGAGAGTTGCACTAGTTACAGACGGGTGGAAACGTTCAACTACGTATGCCTGGACCAAGGGGATATTGGACAGGATACAGTGGGCGAAGGAGGAAGTGTGTCTGTATCAGTACCAGAGTTATGGTAACTGGAGTAAAGACTACAAGTTTAATCAGGGGGAATACAACATTATTAATTTTCCGGATTTTTCACATTTTGACGGAATTATTCTGGACTGTAATAATGTTGTCGACCAAAACGAACTGGATAAGATTGTTGACTGCATAGGAGCGGCTGGGGTTCCGGTAGTAAGTATTGGTCGAAGAATAGAGGAATTCTACTACGTTGGAATAGACAATGATGCAAGAATGAAGGAGATAGTGCATCACCTGTACAGGGAGCATGGCTGCCGTAGCTTTGTGTGGGCAGGAGGCCCCCTGAGTAACTACGAGAATATTGCCAGAAGAAAAGCCTTCAGTGAATGTATGCAGGAATTTGGAATAGAAGAGTCGGCAGATATGTATCTGTATGGTGACTTTGATTTTGGCACAGGAGAGAAGGAGTTTTTCCAGTATGTACAATCCGGCAAGCCTATGCCCCATGCATTTGTCTGTGCCAATGATAATATTGCAGCAGGTCTGTGTGCAAAGGCTATAGAAATGGGGTACAGAGTTCCAGAGGATTTCAAGGTTACAGGCTTTGATAATCTGGACAAGGCTTTGTATTTCAAGCCCCAGATTGCAACAGTCAGTCAGAACCGGGAGGATATTGGCTTTAAAGCAATGGACATGCTTTTCAATATCTGGAGAGGACAGGAGGTTCCCAGAGAACAGAAGCTTGCGTCTCACTTTATTGCGGCTGAGAGCTGTGGCTGTGGAAACAATCACCTGGTGGAATACAGGGATCATGCAAGAGATGTCATAGTAAGACAGGTTGCTTTTGATACATATGATGCAAGAGTAGGACTGCTGGAGGATGAGCTGGCAGAATGTGACAATTTTCAGGACGCCTTTAAGGTAATGACAAGCTTTCTGATGGAAATGAAATGTGACGGATTTTATTTTCTGGCCAATAAGAAGCTTGTGGAACCTGAATCAGATATGGAGTTTTCTACCGAAGGATATGATTTTAACCATATGATAGTGGCAGCTGCTCACGAAAATGGACAGGATCTGAAATTTGGGTCAGTTCAGGAGCTGTTTGCACATTTAGACAGAAAGGGAGCAGGTGAGTGTTACTTTTTTACACCTATTCATTTCCGTAATCTGGCAGTGGGAGTATCAGTTATCAAGAATGGAAGGTTTCTGGAGGAAAATACCAAGTATTATGATATAAATAAGACCTTTTCCAATTATCTGGAGAGCCTGTACCGACATACACAGCTTGAACATGCAATGCTTAAGATTAGGGAAGTGTATGACAGGGATCAGCTTACAGGTCTGTATAACAGGGTTGCATATCAGGAGATGATAGTGCCTCTCTATAAAAAGTGTACAACTCAGGGGGAACCATGTGCTCTGGCATTTTTTGATGTGGATAATTTCAAGATAATCAATGACACAAAGGGCCATAGATATGGGGACGAGATTTTGAAAAGCATTGCTGAGATTCTTCTCAGGAACGAGCCGGCAGGCGGGTATTCCTATAGATTTGGCGGGGATGAGTTTGTTGTATTTTTCCCGGATGCCAATGAGGAAAGGGTGCAGCAGTATAAGGCCGTGATAGAAGAGGAATTAAAGAAAATAGATGTAATGGCCAGTGCGGGAATAATAATAACTGACCCAAATGAAGAAAAAACGCTAGATGACTATCTGCTTATGGCTGACAAGAAGATGTATCAGCGAAAGCGAATAGTGCATGCTAGCGACAAATAATTACTATAAAGTAGTGTGAATGCCACGCTCTAACAGAACCTGGCGGATTCGTTCACGCTCTCTAAATGGAACGGTGACAATATCCTGACTGTCCAGAATCAGATCACCGTCGCAAAAATCAATAACATGATCAAGATTAATAATATAGCTTCTTCCACATGTGAGGAAGCTATTTTTATGCGCCAGTTCCCGGGCAACCTTAGCTATACTGCTGGAGAAATTGTACTGATTCTGGGGTGTGTGTACAATAACGTTGTGGTTACCGGTCTCAAAGAAGGTAATGTCCTTATGAGCAAGTGTAATATTGTGACCATGTACAGAAATGGTGTAGCTTTGGTCAACCGCGTCAAATATTGAATGACATCTCTCCATGGCGGCCCTGAAGTTGTCATAGGTGTATGGCTTCTGAAGATAATATAGAGCATTAACCTCGTAGCTTGCCATAGCATGTTCCATGGAAGAGGTGGTGAAAATAATACCACTTTTTATACCCTTGGAACGAAGCTCCTTAGCAACCTCATCTCCGTTAATTCCATGCATATAAATATCCAAAAACAGTAAATCCGGAACCGGATTGTTGCCAGAAAAGCATTCGAGAACCTCATCTCCTGACTGAAAGAATCTGATGTCGAAATCAAGTGAAATCTCATCTGAAAATTTTTTGAGATTGAATTCAAGTTTACGAAGCTCTTCCGGCGAATCATCACAAACATAAACAAGCATAATAATACCTCGTATTTTTATTAAAAGAATATACCTGCGTAATTATAGCATAAAATAATTAACTGTGACAGATACTATTGTAAATGCAGATAATTTGGAGGAAATATATGAAGGCTACAGGTATTGTTAGAAGAATAGATGACCTGGGAAGAATTGTAATTCCCAAGGAAATACGAAGAACACAGCGAATAAGAGAAAGCGATCCAATGGAAATATATACCAGCCATTCAGGAGAGATAATGCTGAAAAAATATTCTCCCATTGGCGAATTGGGAGAGTTTGCCCAGGACTATGCATATTCAGTGTCACAGGCAACAGGTCACAGAGTTGTAATAACAGACAGAGAAGCAGTTATAGCGGCAGCAGGGCCCCAAAGCAGCCAGGAGGTAGGAAAAGCACTGACAAAGAATCAGCTTTCAAACCTGGATGATAGGCTTTTTGGCTCGGATAATGAAACTGCTTTTGCAACAATAATCAGCAATGGAGATGCTGTGGGGCTGGTTATTATGGATAAAAATCCGCATGGAGGGAAAAACTGGAACCAGGATGCAGCGCTGGAAATAGTACGAACGGCAGGCTTTTTTTTCGGAAAAATTATGGAATAGCTTGAAAAGGTCACACAAACGTGAGAAAATAAAACAAACGTAACTGTGTGACCTTTGAAAGGAAAAGGGTATGGAGAAGGGTAAGAAAAATATAATAGTTCTATTGGCTGTAATACTACTGTTGGGGTGTGGTTTTACAGAAAATATCAGGGCTGAGGGAACTGAAACACAGTGTTCAGTAACCTTTGTAAATGAGGGTAATATAATAGGAATGCTGGTGTATGAGTATAATGCTCTTTTGGAAAGCGAGGAGCTTCCGGTTGCTACGAAGCCGTCTGATGATAATTATACATATAAATTCAAGATGTGGGCAGATGACAAGGGCAACCAGGTAGTTCGTGTAACAGATGACATTACAGTCTATGCGGTATACAGCTCCAAGAAGATAAAGGTGGACGTAGATAAGCCTGATAAGGATAAGCCTGAGAAGATAGAAGAGAAGGAAGAAGAGAAGAAGCCGCATAAGGACGGCAATAAGAACGACGGAAATAAGAACGATAATAAGGACGACAGCAACAGGGACGACAGCAACAAGGACGACAGCAATAAGAACGACGGTAACAATGATGACAGTCAAAGGGACAGTGAGCAGGAGAACAAGGGCAGCCAGTCCTCTGAGAAGGATGGTGATAGCCAGGCTACAACAGAGACCGCAGAAATCCCAAGCTCACAGAAGGCTGATTCGGAAAGTGTATCAACGCAGCAAGTGTCAACAGAATCTGAAACAGTGGATATCCCAGAACAGGATATTCCGGAGGGCGCAAAGGAGGATAACTGCACTATACACGTAATAGTAATGCTGTTATGTCTGAGTCTTGTATGCTACACCATTGCCAGAATTGTACTGGCAAAGAAAGAGAATGAGGTGGAAGATGAAAACGCTTGATATTATTGTAATTAGTATATTTGTGATAGCTTTGATAATCCTTTGTTTTTTCTCACAGTGTACCCTTGATATATACTTTATTGTATTTGGTTTTGCCGTAGCAGCCATGTGTGGATACACTCTCTACAAATTTAATCATAAAACCAAGGAAAAAGGAAAACAGGAGCAGTGATAAATAAGGAGTCGTTAAGACTCCTTTTTTTGGTTTTCAGGGCATAAATGGGGGCTATACAATTGCACAATAAGGCCAAAAAGGATAAAATGTCATAAAGGAGATTTTTTATGGCACAAAATAAAAAGAAGAAAAAACATTCGGTCTTCTGGTTTATTGTAAAGCTACAGTTTTTCTTAATGCTTATAGTAGGTGCCGGCGTAGGATACTATTTCTATGCAGGCTATGGTGAGCAGGTTCAACAGCTTAGGAACGAGGCTATTAAGCTGGTTGTTGAATCCGATAAGAATACATTTATACCGGGAAGAACCAGTACTATATATGATGCAGAGGGCAAGGTCCTTTCGGAATTAAAAGGTGCAAAGGATGCAGAATATGTAGAGTATCAGGATATACCACCATATTTTTCGGCTGCTATGGTGGCCATAGAGGATAAGAAGTTTTATAGCCATAATGGAATAGACTATAAGGCAATCCTGAGAGCAGCCAAGGCAATTATTCAGGATAGAAGAATTAGTCAGGGAGGTAGTACAATTACAATGCAGCTGGCCAGAAATATTTATCTGGACACAAGTAAGAACTGGCAGCGTAAGGTCAAGGAGATGTACATCGCCCTGGAGTTGGAAAAGATTTATAGCAAGAATCAGATTATGGAGTTTTATCTCAATAATATTTATTTTGCAAATGGATATTATGGAATAAGCTCCGCCTGCAAAGGATACTTCGACTGTGAGCTTAGTGAACTAAGCCTTTCTCAGACAGCATTCCTGTGTGCAATTCCCAACAATCCAACAATATATGATCCATTAACCAATATGGAGAATACCTTGGGAAGAAGAGACAGAATACTTAAGCAGATGTATGAGGACAATATGATAGATATTGCCGCATATGAGAGCGCAACCAGGGAAGAGATTAAGCTTAAGATTCCCAAGAAGAAAAAGGACAAGCCTAAGAACAGCTCTGTAGACACATTTGTGCTCTATTGTGCTACAAAGGCACTGATGGAGAGTAATGGCTTTGAATTTAAGACAAGCTTTGAATCGGAGGAGGATAAGAAGGAATACAACGAAGAGTATGATGAGATGTATTCTTATTGTCAGAAAAAGCTCTATACAGAAGGGTATAAGATTTATACATCAATTAATTCAAAGCTGCAGAAAAGTCTACAGAAGTCGGTGGATGACGGCCTCAAGAGCTTCAAGGATAAGGACGAGGACGGAATATATAAGATGCAGGGGGCAGCAGTAACCATAGACAATGATACAGGTTATGTAGCTGCAATCGTTGGAAGCAGAAGTCAGGATTTTTCCGGATATACTCTCAACAGGGCATATCAGAGTCATCGTCAGCCAGGAAGTTCAATTAAGCCACTGATTGTATATACACCTGCCTTTGAGACAGGCAAGTATGACCCTGATTCAATTGTGGAGGATAAGAAGATAAAGGGAGGACCTAATCAGTCATCTAATTCTTTCGCAGGAAAAGTCTCAATGAAGTATGCAGTTGCTCATTCTCTCAACTCAGTAGCATGGCAGCTGTATGATGAAATTACTCCGGAAAAGGGACTTTCATATATTCAGAACATGAATTTTTCCAAAATAGTGGAGGCAGACAAGGTGCTTGCCACATCTCTTGGAGGATTTACCAATGGAGTATCCCCACTGGAGATGGCATCTGCATATGCAACCATTGTAAATGATGGGTTGTATAGGACGCCCACCTGTGTGAAGTCAATAGTTGATTCCCACGAGAATATAATTTATACTGCCGAACAGATGGAGACAATAATATATTCAGAGAAGGCATCAAGAATGATGGTAAGCTGCCTGACAGAGGTAATGAAGTCAGGAACAGGAAGGAGCCTTGGTCTTGGTAAAATGCCTAGTGCAGGTAAGACAGGAACTACTAACTCACAAAAGGACGGATGGTTCTGTGGATTTACAAGATACTATACAACAGCAGTGTGGGTAGGTATGGATATTCCTAAGAAGGTTGATGGTCTTCAAGGTGCGTCTTATCCGGGCAGAATATGGAATTCCTATATGTCAGAGATACATGAGGGATTAAAACCAATAGAATTTGCTCCTTATGCTCAGATATCAGATGATATTAAGAACAAGGATAAGGACAAAGATTCTGAGGACCAAGACAAAGACAAGGATAAAGACGAGAACAAGGATAAGGATAAGGATCAGAATCAGGATGATAATCAGGATTCAGATAAGGATAAGGACCCAGACAATAATCAGGATTCAGATAAGGATCAGAATCAGGACGATAATCAGGATGACCCATTAAAGCCGGATAATCCAGATAATCCGGATGACCCGGATAAGGATCCGGATAATCCAGATAATCCGGATAACCCGGATGACCCGGACAATCCAGACAAGCCGGATAATCCGGTTCAGCCACAAAATTAACAAAGATAAAAAAGCATAGATGGAGGAATATAAAATGCAGAAATATGGTTTTGGAGTAGACATTGGAGGAACAACAATCAAGGTTGGTTTTTTTGAGACCTCAGGAAAGCTTATAGATAAGTGGGAAATCAAGACAAACACAGATAATGAAGGAAGCGAAATACTTTCAGACGTAGCAAAGGCAATTGATAACAAGCTGGCACAGGAGAGAATCTCAAAGGACCAGGTTCAGGGAATTGGAATTGGAGTTCCAGGACCTGTAACAAGTGCAGGAGTAGTTAATAAGTGCGTTAACCTTGGCTGGGGTGTCAGGGATGTAGCCAAGGAGCTTTCAGGCTTAACAGGACTTCCTGTAAAAGTAGGAAATGATGCCAATGTTGCTGCTCTTGGAGAAATGTGGATGGGAGCTGCAAAGGGAAGCAGAGACGTTATCATGGTAACACTTGGAACAGGTGTTGGCGGTGGTGTAATTATCGACGGTAATATTGTTGCCGGAGCCAATGGTGCAGGTGGAGAAATTGGACATATCACTGTAAACAGTGAGGAGATTGAGCCATGTAACTGTGGACAGTATGGATGTCTTGAGCAGTACACTTCAGCTACAGGAATAGTAAGAATGGCCAAGAGAAAACTTGCAAAGTCAGCAGACGAGACAGCACTTCGCTCAATTGAGAACCTTACAGCCAAGGATATCTTTGATTGTGCTAAGGAAGGGGACAAAGTAGCATTAGGACTTGTAGATGAACTTGGAAGAATTCTTGGATCTGCACTTTCTAATATGGCATGTGTTGTTAATCCAGAGGTAATCGTAATTGGAGGAGGAGTATCAAAGGCAGGAGCAATCCTTACAGATACAATTCAGAAGCATTTTGTAGAGACATCCTTCCATGCATGTAAGGAGGCCAAATTTGTACTTGCAGGCTTAGGAAATGATGCTGGTATCTATGGCAGCATGTCAATGATTTTAGACTAATCAGTGTCAAATCACAGATTAGACATATATTAATAATAAAATAACTTGATCGGGGGACATTATATGGAGAACTATATTTTTAACAACAAGAATGTTATTGCCTGGCTGCAGTATTTTTCAGACAATACGGAGGTGGATTTGGAGCATGTGAAGATTCTTGATATAACTCGTAAGAACAAGAATCTTATTCCTGCTGTAGAAGCGCACCATAATGTCCTGGTATTTACAGAAGCCGGCCATGATGATATCTTCTACCGCATGTACAATGCAGGCCTTGGTGAGTGCACAGTTATATACAACGAGGGAAGCAATCCGGAGGGTCCTATCAAAACAGATAAGGTTTGTAATATGATAGACCGGGGAATCAATGCTTCTGCAGGAATGCTTATTCATAATCCAAATGCAAGAAGTACAATTAAGTTTGGAATGGACAATACTGAGTTTTCAAGTGGCTCTGTTCGTTATGTGGGTTCGGAGATTCGTTCAGTTATTCTTTCCAAGATGCAGATTAATGAAGGCAAGAACATCTGTGTTATCTCAGGAGAGTCAATAGCCGTAGAAGCAGCAATTCTTGACGGTGAAGGGGATGTTATTGCAGTTGAATATAATGAGAATGACAGAAATACTCTTGAGGACAATGTAGACAGATTTGGATTAAACAATGTAACAATTATCGACCATGTGGATGATAATACATTGAAGGACCTTCCAGTACCTGATGTTACAATGCTTGTGGCATCTGCCAGCATGGAGCAGGAGATACAGTGTCTTTTGAGAATTAATCCTGAAATGAAATTTGTGATATATACCCTTGATTTTATTGTGGCAGCGTCAATGCCGGAATTCTGTAAGAAGATGGGAATTCAGGAACCGGAGGTTATGCAGATTACAGTATCAAAGCTTACAAGCAAGAATACATACAGTACGCAGCCAGCACCTTGGATTATATCAATTGGATAGGGAGAAAAGGTATGGATACTAGAGAGGTCCTGGAAAAGTTAAAGGCCGGAGACATATCAGTAGAGGAGGCTGAAAGTTTTTTCAAGAGGCAGCCCTTTGAAGAGATGGGATATGCAAAGCTTGACATGCATAGAAAGGTTAGATCCGGGATTGCAGAGGTTGTGTTTTGCAGTGGCAAGGCAGATGAACATCTGCTTAGCATCTTTGAGAGATTATATGAGCGGGACGGAGAGGTTATGGGAACCAGAGCCTCAAAGGAACAGTTCGAACTTATTTCAGGTCGTATTCCACAGGTGGAGTACGACCCGATTTCTCGTATTATGAAAGTGGAAAAAACTGGAAAGGAGCACAAGGGCAGGATTGCTGTGTGCTCAGCGGGAACAGCAGACATTCCGGTGGCAGAGGAAGCTGCACAGACAGCGGAGTTCTTCGGCGCCTGCGTAGATCGAATCTACGATGTGGGAGTGAGTGGAATTCACAGAGTGCTTTCAAAGCTTGAGGACATTCAAAATGCCAACTGTATAGTAGCGGTTGCAGGAATGGAAGGAGCTCTGGCAAGCGTGCTGGGTGGTCTTGTAGACAAACCGGTTATTGCAGTACCTACTTCGGTAGGCTACGGAGCAAGCTTTCATGGGGTATCTGCTTTATTAACAATGATCAATTCATGTGCTAATGGAATAGCAGTGGTGAATATTGATAATGGATATGGTGCCGGATATATGGCAACACAAATTAACAGACTTGCCCTCAGATAGGGCATATAGGAGGAAAAAGTGAAAAAGAAAAGTATTTTAGTTTTATTAGCAGTTGCAGCTTTATCAATGACAGCCTGTAGTGGAAAAGGCGGAAATACAGAGTCACCAGAGCTTACCAGTGAAGAAAATGGTGGCGTAATCAAGAATGAATATGGAACAGTTGAGCTTGGTGCTTATAAGGGTGTAGAAGCTAATAAAGAGAAGGTAGTGGTAACAGATCAGGAAATCAGCGACAGAATCAATATGCTGCTAGAAGAGCACGCTGAAGAGAAAGAGTATGACAAACCAATAGAAAATGGAAACGTTGTATATGCCACTATTGATGCTAAAGCAGATGGAAACAAAATAGAGGATTTTGGTGACGAAGAAACAGCCTTATCAATTGGTGAGGCCAGCTTTGGTGAGGAATTTGATAACAAACTTATAGGACATAAGAAGGGAGACACTGTAAAGTTTTCAGTTAAGTACGATGAGGACAATATGTTCCCATTCTTAGCCGGCAAAAAGGTTGACTATGTTGTTAAAATTTCAGTTGTTAACAAGATTTATACTCCAGAGCTTAATGACGATTTTATAATTAATACCTTAGGATATGAATCAGAGCAGGACATGAAGGATAAGATAAAAGCTGAGATAGAGGAAGAATCGGAAGAGAATTCACTTTATAATATGCAGTTAGAAGCAATTGGAAAAGTAGTTGAGGCTTCAAAGATTACAGACTATCCTCAGGAAATGTATGACAAGCATAAGAAGCTTTTTGAGGAAGAGTGTTTAATGCAGGCTCAAATGTTCGGAATTGAAACTCTTGAAGAGTTCTATGAAACAGCTGAAATGACAGAGGATGATGTTAATGCTGAAATCACTACAAGAGTTAATGAGGAAATCGTTATTAGGGCAATTGCAGAGAAAGAAGGCCTGAGTGTATCAGACGAAGACTTTAAGGCTTCTGTACAAGAGGCTATGGAAGAAGACGGCTATGAAACAGAAGCAGATCTCTTTGAGGCATATGGTGGAGAGGATAATGTAAGATATCTGCTTCTTCAGAATGTGGTTTATGAGTTTGTTGGAGAAAATGCAGTAGTAACTGAGGTTGAACCACAAGACGACGAGGAACCAGAAGAATAATCTTTTTAAAATAAATCTCATTTTACTCTAAAGAAAAGAAAAAACCGTCCGATAAATAGTGTAGAAAGCTTAATTTCAAGGAAGAAAGGAGATGCTGTTATGCGTATAGATGCATATAATCAAATCGCAAAAGTATATGGTGTTCAGCAGTCAGCCAAGACACAGAAGACTCAGAAAGCATATTCTGGATCAGATCAATTGTCTATATCGCAGGCTGGACGCGATTATCAGATCGCAAAGAATGCAGTATCTGAAGCTTCAGACATCAGGGAGGATAAAGTCGCACAGCTTAAACAGATGGTTGATTCTGGAACTTATGAAGTAACTGCTGAGGATTTCGCCAGCAAGTTACTGGAGAAGTATAATTCTATTATGTAAAGTGAGGTTTGGGTGTGGCCAGTTTAGTTGAAGAGCTCGTTAATGTTCTAGTAGAAGAAAATACTATATATGGAAAGTTATTGGATTTTGGTGAACAAAAAAAGCAGATAGTAATAGCTGCAGATATTGGAGCTCTAGAGAAGCTTACAGCCCTTGAACAGGAAGCTAGTGATGCCCTGCTTGTTAAGAGTAACAAGCAGGCATCTCTCCTTAATGACATTGCCACAGTGCTTGGTAAGACCCAGGAGCAGATGACAGTTACTAAGCTGATTGGATACTTAGACACACAGCCTGATATGCAGAAGAAGCTTATTCAGGCCAAAGAGAATTTACTTGAGACTGCACAGAAAGTACAGACAATAAACCAGCGAAATACAGTTCTAATTCAACAAGCTATTGAAATGGCTGAATTTGACATTACTCTGTTTAAGAGCATGCGACAAGCCCCTGAAACTGCTAACTATAATAATAGAGCCTGTAATACAGGAGCTATATTAGGTAGCAGTGGCTTCGATGCAAAACAGTAGTAAGGAGGAAGTCATATGGCAAATGGATTCGGAAGCTTTTATGTTGGGAATTCAGGCTTGCAGTACGCTCAGAATGCGTTAAATGTAACTGCTAATAACTTAGCTAATGTTAATACAACCGGCTATGTTCGAGAGCAGGTACGTTTTGCAGACAGACATTACATAACTCGCAATAATCCAACCTCTCGCACCAATATGCAGCAGAGCGGACTTGGTGTTTCAATTGGAGATGTGGCACATGCGAGGGACATATTTTTAGATAAAGCATTTAGACTGGAGACAGGTAGACAGAACTTCTATGATGAATGCTATAACGTGACATCATATATTGAGGACATGTTCCAGGAATTGGACGGAGAGGAATTCAAGCAGAGTATTTCTGATCTCTGGATTGCAGTTCAGGAATTTGCCAAGGATCCATCGGATTCTACTAATCAGAATCTGTTGCTTCAGAAGGGCGAGTTAATACTTAGTCGAGGTCAGGCGCTTTATACTAATCTTCAAAATTATCAATCCAACATTAATCAGCAAATTAAAGATGAAGTTAATCGTATGAATGAGATTGGCAAAAGAGTATATCAGCTGAATCTTGAAATTCAGAAGATAGAGTCTGGTCACGTAGAGACTGCCATGACACTTAGAGACGAGAGAGATGCACTGATTGACGAACTCGCCACTTTTGGCAAGGTGGAAGTTAGAGAGGATAGTACAGGATTCCTCTATGTAGAAGTAGAAAGTGTATCCTTTGTAGATGATGGCAAATGCAACGAGATAGGCTTAAACCCTGAAAAAGGAACAGGATTCTATACTCCATACTGGCCTCAACTGTCTAATGTTAACGCAGAAGAATACTATAAAGTATTTAAGACAGACGAGGAAATCTCAACATTACTTAACAATGATATAGGAAGTGTTAAAGCACTTCTCATTCAAAGAGGAGAGACTTACGGCAGGTACAGTGACCTTGATGATGGCAGATATGATCAGATCGAGGATTGTGCATGTATGGAAACCCAGGCACAGATAGATTACCTTCTGAGAAATATCGTTATTTCAATGAATGATATTTTCTGTCCAAATGTTACAGCACAGGAGGCGCTGGATTTGGAAGAAGGGGATACAATTATCGCACATGATGCCCAGGGTAATGAATACGAGATTAATTGGGAGACTATTGTATTAGATAAGGAAAAAGCCTCTGTTGGAACAGACGGAGAGCTTCCACCTCAGGAGTTATTTGTAAGGGTTGGAGCGGACAGATATACAACAGTAACAGATGATGAGGGAAATACCTACTATATCTATAACGAAGAGTACCCTGGAGATACATCAACCTGGTATGCTTTGGGAAGTATCTCAATCAATCCGGAGTTGGCCAAGACAATAACAAAGATGCCGGCTTTTACCGCAAATGGCCAGGTAGATTATGCCATGGGTAAGAAGCTGTCGGATGCATGGCAGGAAAATATAATGTACATAAATCCATATGATGCATCCCCATGTAATTTTGAGAATTATTATAACAAGATATTAAGTAACCTTGGAACAAAGGGAAGTGTATATGACAGTGCCAACAAGACATTGACAGATACAGCAACATCTATTGATAACCAGCGCCAGCAGGTAACAGGGGTATCATCAGATGAGGAACTTACACATATGATTAAATTCCAGTCAGCATACAATGCTGCAAGTAGATATATAACAGTAATTAATCAGATGACAGAACTGATAGTGGGGTTAATATAGTGGGATTAATCTAGAAAGGAAAGGCCTATGAGTTCAACTTTTTTTGGATTAAATATTGGCAAAAATGCACTTAATGCATTTCAGGTAGGAATTAATACAACAGCCAATAACATATCAAATGTAAAGACAAAGGGATACTCAAGACAGTATGCAAGTATGAGAGCTTCTAATCCTCTTAGAGTTACAGCCCGCTATGGAAGTACCGGAACCGGTGTTGAGGTAACAGCAATTAAGCAGGAGAGAAATCTCTATTATGATACAAAGTATCGTGAGAACGAATCTAACAGGGGATATTTCGATCAGAAGCTGTATTATCTTGATCAGATACAGACCGTGTTTGCAGATGACAGTATCCAGACAGGATTTTCCAGCATTTTTACAAAGATGTTCAGCAGTATGGATACTTTGATAAGTAATGGTCCGGCAGATTTGAATGCAAGAAACCAGTTTCTAAATGCGGGTCAGAACCTTTGTACATATTTCAAGTCACTTTCTGAGAATCTAAAGAATATTCAGGAGGACTGTAACGAAGAGATAAGAACAACAGTTGATCAGATAAATGCAATATCCAAGAAGCTGTCCCTGTTAAATAAGGAGATAAATCAGATTGAGACAGGAACGGGTGCATATGCAAGTGAACTAAGAGATGAGAGAGCAAATCTTTTGGATGAGCTTTCAGCATTGGTTAATGTTGAGACTGAGGAATATCCAATAAAGAATTCAAACTATGACAATGATCTTGGTGGAACAATTTTCAGAGTAGTAATTAATGGACAGCTTTTAGTTGATAATGGAGACGCCAGAACAATTGAATACGTATCACAGGAGACAAAGTCAAACCTTACAGATATAGATGGTTTGTATAAGCTTATCTGGTCTGATACCAAGGATGACTTTGCTGCTAATACAGGAACAGCAGGGGGAACCCTTAAGGCGCTGTTTTCCATAAGGGACGGAGATCACTGTGACAACCTGAAGGGAACAGTACATATGACAGATGATCATCAGGCTATTACAGTAACAAACTTAAGTATTACAGATCTCAAGGCACTTAACCTTGCAGATTATGATGGTACAGTAAAGGTTTGTAATAAGGTACTCAGATATGATTCATGGGAGGCAAATCTGGATGAGGAAGGTAATATAGAGAGTATTACATTTAATCTGAATCAGGAAGTATCTGACGTGTTTGCCAACCAGATTGAAGGGGCTATGTTAGAGAGTGGTTCAGCTGTGGATGCCATGGGAGTACCATATTATCAGGCACAGATTAATCAGTTTGTAAGAACCTTTGCAATGCTCTTTAATGACATAGAGACTACAGGAATGAATCTTAACGGAGAGACAGCACCAGAGGTGTTTGTAGCCCTAAATGCAAGTGGAGATATGTTTGATTTCTTAGAGTGGAAGGAAGATGCAGACGACAGAATCGTAAGCAGTATGGAGGGTTCATACTACAGAATGACAGCATCTAATGTCTCTATTAATCCTGATATGCTCAGGGATCCACGACTTATGGCAACAGCTACATCCATCATCGATGGAGTGGGTGCCTATGACATAATAACCAAGTTAAAGACTCTGGAAAAAGATGTTAACATGTTCCGTGGTGACAATGCAGGAAAATTTTTGGAAACTTTAATTTCAGATGTATCGGTTGACACAGAAAAAGCCGATATATATTGCAAGAACTATACAAACCTTGAGTCTATCATAGGTAACCAGAGAACCTCAGTATCTGGAGTAGATGAGGACGAAGAGGGTCTGAATTTAATTCGTTTTCAGAATGCATATAACATGGCTTCAAAGCTTATCTCAGTAATGTCTGAGATATATGATAAATTAATTAATGAGACCGGGGTATAAAGGGGGTTTCTAAATGCGTATTACCAATAACATGATTGTGGGAAATACCAAGACAAACATTAACAGCAATAAGGTTTTGGTAGATAAATATAATACACAGATGACAACTCAGAAGAAGATTTCAAAGGCTTCTGAGAATCCGGTAGTTGCAATCAGATCACTTAGACTATCTACAAGTCTTACACATTTAGATCAGTTTTCAACTAATATAGGTGATGCCGACAGTTGGCTGGATGTTACATTTACAGCACTTAACAACATGAAGACTATTCTTACGGATATTAGAACACAGTGTGTTAACGGATCAACAGATACTCTGACAGATTCTGATAGAAATACTATTCTTAAGCAGTTAACTGCAATGGCTAGTCAGGTATATACAGAGGGAAACGCAGACTATGCCGGAAGGACTGTTTTTACAGGATATAGGACATCCTCAAGCCTTACTTTTAACCAGGAGGAAAAGGATATTTCATACGAGATAACACAGAACTTTTCCTACAAGGATTTCCAGGAGAAGAGGTATTATTCAGGAAACGTAGAGGTTCCAACAACAGTATCTCCAGGGGATGAAAAGTGTGATGTAGAGATATCAGAGCGTAGCTATAATCGACTGAGACTGGGATATGGAAGTATTGATGATGTGAACTCTATTGATGCTACTCTGGAGGATGGAACAGAGCTGACAATAGATTTTGAAAACGGAACAATTGGTTCCTATCGTGAATTCGTAGATGAGGATGACAACGTCATTATCTATGAGGATGACAGCTATGGTGTAGTTAATACCTATGATACTTATCTGGATTGGGAAAATGCAACGGGCGGACAGATTGTTGATGCCAATGAGATAGTGGTAATAAGAGAGACTGGCGAAGTAATCATGGGGGATGACATCTACAAGGATATGGCAGATGGAAAGGCCCAGATTAATGTAAGCTATAACAAGACAGGCTTTGAGAGTGGGGATGCCAGACCGGAATTCTACTATGATTGTAGAGACCTTACCGGCTGCTACAATGCAGACGGGGAACTTGACGATGACCTGGTGGAGCAGAATGCCATTGATTATACTAAGGAAAACCAGGAGATAATCTATTCCATTGCTGCTAACACATCGCTTGTTGTAAATACACAAGCCAGCGATGTATTTGATACAAGCATTAAGCGTGATGTAAAAGAAATGATAGGCATTGTAAGTGATGCTATTGCAGCCCATGACAGGGTGAAGGATATAGAGGGCATGATGAAGGAGGAGCAGAATTCCGATCCTGCTCGTCAGGAAATTTTGAAAAGCTATCTGGAGGCTGCCAAAAAGGAAGCCGACTATGCTGATAATAATTTGCAGAAGACCTATAGCCAGTATATTGGCAATTTTGACAAGTATCTGGAAAATGTTAATCTTGCTATTACCAATGTAGGTACAACACAGATTCGACTTGACCTTACAAGAAATCGAGTTGAGAACCAGCAGACAACTATCGAAGAGCTTAAGTCAGCAAACGAGGATAGAGATATCTCAGATATTATTATTGATTATTACGCAGCCTATAATGCGTATCAGGCAAGTCTTACTTCGGCCAGCAGAGTTGGAGAACAGACCTTGCTGAATTACTTATAGGAAATAAATATAATGTATAAAATCGCGGAGCGAAAAGGAGGAATGGCCATGAAGGCAGAAACAAGAATTTTTGGCACTATTGACATTGAAGACGACAAAGTCATTACCATGGAGAAGGGAATGATAGGCTTTCCGGATTATAAGCATTTTGCTTTGATCTTCGACAAGGAGAGGGAAGAAGGCAGTCGTACCATTATGTGGCTACAGTCTATGGATGATGGAGATATTGCATTTCCGGTAATTACTCCAGGACTGGTTCAGGAGGATTACAAACCAACAGTTAGTGATGAGATTATATCACCACTAGGAGAGCTTACAGAAGAGAATACCTATATGCTCGTTACGGTTACGGTTCCTAAAGATATTACAAAGCTTACCTGTAATCTACAGGCACCGATTGTAATCAACTCTGATAATAACAAAGCAGTACAGGTGATTGTGGATAATAATTATCCAATAAAGCTGCCAATTTATGACCTGCTTAGAAATAGAAAGGCAGGTGAATAAGATATGTTAGCATTAACAAGAAAAAAGGGAGAGTCTCTTGTAATCAATAACAATATCGAAATCACTGTTTTGGAAATCAGAGGCGACCAGATTAAAATTGGCATCACAGCACCTAAGGATGTTCCAATATATCGTAAGGAAGTATATCTTCAGATTCAGGAAGAGAATGAGGCTGCAGGAAAAGTGGCAAGTGCAGATGTGCTTAAGGAATTATTTTAAGAAGGCTGCTTGCCTAGGAAGAATATGAAGATAAGTAAACATAGTTTTATATACCATGAAAGGCATAATCATTAGATTTTATGCCTTTCTTTTTGCAAAAATTGGCTTTTGAATAAAAAATAAATTTGACATTGTGGGAGCAACAAAGTTCGGATAATCCCAACATGTCGCTAAGGGGATTAATGTATTTTGGGAATCTATACGATAAATATAATGAAAAAGTATTTTAAGTATGGGATTTGATGAGAACACTATTAATTTAGCTAAAACCGTAAAATAAAAATATCCTCTTCCTTAGGAAGAGGATGTTTTTTTAATGTAATAGTTAATGTTTGGGACTAAAGTGCCGATATAGACATCAGAAAAGTCGACTAAATATGTACAAGGAGGTAAATTCATATGGCAGTAGAAGGCGTAAGCGGAGCAGGAATGACATATCAGGGAAGTGTGTCAAACATGCAGGTACAGACAGAAACTCAGGCAAGAGTTGAGAGCAGCAGTAACGGCATGGCATCTGAGCAGATTGCAAAAGAAACCATGACATTATCCACAAAGCAGACATCAGCAGATGGAGGCGGATCACAGACTCCAAATCAGCAGATGGACCAGAACTCGCAGATTAAGAAAGCTGTGGAGGAGATAAATAGAAGTGTAAGCGGAAACCATTCGGAAGCTATCTTTGGTATACATGATGCTACCAACAGGGTAACAATCAAAATAGTAGATAAGAAAACCAAGGAAGTAATCAAAGAATATCCTCCTGAGAAGACACTGGATATGATTGCCAAGGTATGGGAGATGGCTGGAATTATGGTAGACGAAAAACGGTAGACGAAAAACGGTAGTAAAGGAGTGATAACATGCCAATCAGATTATCAGGTATGAACTCAGGTCTCGATACAGATGCCATAGTAAAGGCGCTTGTAACAGGCTATAGTCAGAAAAAAGTAAAATACGAAAAGGCAAAGACTAAGCTGGAGTGGAAGCAGGATGCTTGGAAATCTTTGAATACTAAGGTATATAGTCTATATACCAATGTTTCATCACTAAGATTTTCATCTGCATATAGTGTGAGAAAAACAACATCTTCTGACCAGACAAAGGCAACAGTAACTGCTTCAAACACTGCAGTTAACGGAACACAGAAGTTGAATGTCCTGGCAACAGCACAGGCTGCCAGCCTTACAGGTGGAAAGCTGGATAAAGGAACAAAGGCAAATTCTACTTTGGCAGAGCTTGGATATGTTGGTGCTGATACAAGCTTCAATGTTGTGAAAAAGGATGGAACAGTATCAGGAACAGTTCGGGTAAGCAGTTCGTCAACATTACAGGATATTGCGGACCAGTTAAAGGAGGCAGGACTAAATGCCAACTTTGACGAGAACAATTCAAGATATTTCGTAAGTGCCAAGGAGTCAGGAGTAGAGAACGACTTCGAGCTTATGGGGGCAGATGCCAATGCTACAAATGCATTAATCAGCCTGGGATTATATACTAAGCTGACAGGAGCAGGAGGAAGCATAACAGACGCTGGAAAAGATTACAAGGTATATGCTGATTATAAGGGTGCAACAGACGCAGAGACAGAGGCTAACATCAGAGATGCATTAGGACGTTACAAGACAGCCTCAAATACAGTTACATCCACAACTACTCAGATTAGTAATCTTACAGCAGGAATGTCATATGCCAGGGCATATGCAGCAGCTAAGGAATTCTACAATACCAGTGGAACTTCTGTGAACAAGGACAAATATGAGGCAGTTATAGCCAATTATTCTAGCAGCTCCGGAGCAGTAGTAGATGCTGACGGAAACATCTATCAGGCAACCTCTCTCAAGGACAATGATGGAAATGCAATCGTGTCAAGAAAAGACGCTGATGGAAATTCCACATATGTATCAAAGGTTGTTACATATAAGCACGGTGCAGATATATACACCAAGAATGAAGAAGGAAAGTATGTAAAGCAGGGTGCTTCCGAGGGGGATGCAGATTACTATTACAATGGTGATACAAGTGAACTCCAGGAGCAGGTGAAATACTTCAGTGCCCGGGAGCATGTAAGCTATGCAATAAACGGAAATGAATTAGAGGGAACACCGGCAATTACAGAGACAACAGACGCAGAGGGCAAGACAACCTATTCATTTGTCAAAGACGGTAAGACCTATAAGTGTGATTCCAAGGCAGGACAGTATGTAAATGTGTCAGATGAGAATGACAAAATCAAAATCATGGCCAACTATTCATATGAGCCAACTGCTACAGAAATAAATAACCTTGAAAAGGTAACAGATGCGTACGATAGATATAAGCAGGAACTCATAGATGGTGGAATGAGTGAAGATGAGGCTAATTCAGCTCTTGCAACTTATCAGAAAAATCTGGCAGTAGTTAACAGCTTTGAATCCGGAGCAACAGACACAGGAAATAACAGCAAGGCTGAAATAAAGGCACAGGTACATGCTGCATCGGATGCAACAACACTTGTTGCCGGCTTTGCAGAGAAGATTAATGAGCTGAAGATTACCCAAAGCGAAGCCAGGGAAGTGATGGAAGAAAATGAAGCTGTTTCAAGTCTTGCAGGCATTAAAGATCCGGTTAAGCTGGATGAAGCAGTAGCTAAGATGGTTGGACAGGTTAACGCAGCAGCAGCAGCTATTGCGGGAGATTCTTCTGTGACAGCAGAACAGGCAGCAACAAAGGTATCAGGTGCAGATGCTGAGATTAAGCTAAATGGTGTAACATATACATCAACAAGCAACAGTTTTAGCATTAATGGATTAACAATCAATGCATTATCTGTAACTGGAGATGGAGATGATAATGCAATATCAATCACTACATCAACAGATGTACAGGGAATATACGATAAGATTAAGGATTTCCTTACAGAGTATAACAGTGTAATTAACGAGATTACCAAGCTGTACACTGCGTCTTCAGCAAAGGGCTATGAGCCACTTACAGACGAAGAGAAAGAGGAAATGTCCGATAAGGAAATCGAGAAGTGGGAGCAGAAAATTAAAGATTCATTGCTCAGGTCAGATACTACCCTTAACGGAGTAATGACGGCAATGACCACTGCAATGTCCAAGGCAATTGAGATTGATGGTAAAAATTATAGTTTAGTAAATTTTGGAATTCATACACTGGGATATTTGAATGCAGCTGCCAATGAACAGTATGCATATCATATAGACGGTGATGAGGATGACGCTAATACATCAGGAAACAAGGATAGCTTGATGAAAGCAATTAGCGAGGATCCGGAGACAGTAATGTCATTTTTCCAGAAGCTGACCTCTGATTTATATGATGCCGTTGGTGATAAGATGAAGATGACTACACTTAGCTCAAGCTATACTATCTACAACGACAAGCAGATGAAGAAGGACTATGACAATTATACGAAGCTTATTAAAGAGTGGGAAGCTAAAATAAGTGCCAAGGAAGACTACTATTACAACAAGTTTACCGCAATGGAGAAGGCTATGGCGTCTCTTAACAGCACACAGAATTCTCTAAGCGGTTATTTCAAATAGTTAGTAACCAAAAGTTATCAAGGAGGAATTGAACTATGTTACCAAATCAGGCATATGCGGCATACAAAGACAATAAGATAATGACTGCTTCACCGGCAGAGCTTACCTTAATGCTGTATGAGGGAGCTATCAAATTTTGTAATGTTGCAATTATGGCAATTGAAAAAGGGGATATTGAGAAGGCTCATGTTAACATTATGAAGACAGAGCATATAATCGAGGAATTCCAGGGGGCCCTAAACCATAAGTATCAGGTTGCGGAGCACTTTGACAATGTATATGATTATATTATGTACAGATTGCGTGAGGCCAATATGAATAAGGATAAGGAAATGCTCGAGGAGGTTTTACAGCATCTTCGAACTATGAGAGATACCTGGAAGGAAGTCATGCGACTTACAAATAACGGAACTAATCTGAATGTATCATAGGAGAAGAAATGGCGGACACATATGTAGACATCATGCTCCAGTCACTGGAGAAAAAGGAAAATATTTTAGACGAAATAATACGACTTAATATTAAGCAGAGAGATGGTCTGGAGAATCCGGAGCTTACACCTGAGGAGTTCGACGAGACAGTTGAGGCCAAGGCTGAGCTTATTGAACAGCTTGAGCAGCTGGATAGTGGCTTTGAGAAGCTCTTCCAGAGAGTTAAGGATGAACTGGAGAAGGATAAGGCAAAGTATGCGGAGAAGATCAAGAGCATGCAGGGACATATTAAGAGCATCACAGACAAAAGCATCGATATTCAGACCCAGGAAGCTAGAAACAAGGACCTGATGACCAAGAAATTTGCGATTATTAAGCAGCAGGTAAAGCAGGTAAGGACAGGAATGAATGTGGCAGACAAATACTATAAGAGTATGTCAAAGCTAGATAGTGTAGGTCCACAATTTCTGGACAACAAGAACTAGTGGATTATCATACTAGGAAAAAAGTGCTAAAATATTTTTGGCAAGAGGTATTAAGTTTCGGAGCCTGCCTCCGATATATAATACAAGTAAACAACTTACTTAACCGTGATGGAGATTCCATGGAGCGTACGGCCGGAGAATAGGAAGTCACACACAAACAAACAGATTTGTAGCAAGGATGCTACATCTTAAAATCAAGGAGGAAAATTTATGGTAGTACAGCACAATATGTCAGCATTAAACGCTAACAGACAGTTAGGAGTAACAGTAAACACACTTTCTAAGTCAACAGAGAAGTTATCTTCAGGCTACAGAGTTAACCGTGCAGCAGATGATGCAGCTGGTCTTTCAATCTCAGAGAAGATGAGAAGCCAGATCAAGGGTCTTAACAAGGCTTCTTCAAATGCTCAGGATGGTATCTCATTAGTAC
>JAXJPW010000004.1:0-18410 GCA_036311465.1 Agathobacter sp. | reverse complement strand
TGTGATGTTTCGTGCACAACCGAAAACCGAGATATCAAAATTTATCAATGCCTATAAAAGTGCCAGTAGTAGATTGATAAAAAAGGAATATCCGCAAATCAGGTCAAAGCTATGGAAAGAAGCGTTTTGGAGCCAGAGTTTTTGTCTGATAACAACCGGAGGTGCTCCAATTGAAGTGATACGTAAGTATATTGAAAGTCAGGGGGAGAAATAATGGAGCAAGGGCTTTTACGGCATATAGCATACAGGTTTCGAATTTATCCAACAAAGTGGCAGGAAACCCTTCTTGCAAAGACTTTTGGGTGTTGCAGATTTCTTTATAATATCATGCTTTCAGATAAGATAAAGGAATACGAGGCTACTGGGAAGATGTTACATAACACTCCTGCAAAGTACAAAAACTCTTATGAATTTCTAAAAGAAGTAGACTCACTTGCATTGGCAAATGTTCAACTCAACCTAGAGCAGGCATATAAGAATTTCTTTAGAAACCCATCAGTTGGCTTTCCAAAATACAAGTCAAAACACAAAAATCATAGCACCTATACAACAAACCTGGTAAACGGAAATATTGAACTAAAAAATGGCAAACTAAAACTTCCTAAATTAAAAGAAGTAAAGGTTAAGCAGCATAGAGAGATCCCTTCTGATTATAAATTGAAATCGGTAACAGTAAGCCGTGAACCATCAGGGAAATACTATGCAAGTGTGCTGTATGAATATAGAAGTGAAAACCAAACGGATAATATTTCATACGTACAGGCTAGAATACTTGGGATTGATTATGCGATGAATGGGCTGGCAGTATTTTCAGATGACATATCCTTTGATTATCACAGATATTTCAGAGAGTCACAGGACAGACTGACAAAAGAACAAAGAAAGCTGTCAAGGTGCATACAGGGAAGTAGGAATTATTATAAGCAAAAGAGAAAAGTGGCCTTGTGTCATGAAAAAATCAAGAACCAGAGAAAAGATTATATACATAAGCTAACTAAAAGAATAGCTGATGAATATGATGCGGTTGGAGTCGAAGATATTGACATGAAAGCAATGAGTCAGAGTCTAAACTTTGGAAAAAGTGTTATGGATAACAGTTATGGAATGTTTCGAGATATTCTGACATACAAGCTGGACCATCAGGGAAAGAAAATGGTAAAGATAGAAAGATTTTTTCCTTCAAGTAAAAGATGCTGTAAATGCGGAAAGGTCAAAAAAGAATTACAATTATCAGAAAGAGTATATATTTGTAATTGCGGAAATAAAATGGATCGAGATAAAAACGCAGCAATAAATATAAGAGAAGAAGCGAGAAGAATACTAATCGCATAGTAGTGCAAAACTGTCCATAGCTGGACAAAACTGCCCGTAATTGGGAAATAGAATCGTGGGGCACACGAGGATAGCCTATTGATACTTGCTTCATTAGAAGCATTGAGTAGGAAGCTCCCACTTCAAAATCATAGATTTAAGTGGTGAGAGTATGTCACCTCCCTGCTTTATCCAATTCAGTCAGGCATGCTTAATAAAATGATTCCGTCAGAGCAAAGGGCAACCTTAATATCAATTAACAGCATGTTTTTCTCCATAGGAATGATAATAATATTCCCAATAGCAGGGCTTTTGGCTGATTATTTTGGACTAGGCAGAATCTTTGCAGGAATCAGTGTGATACTTGTATTATTTGTACTTATCCTTGGAAAAAGACTGGGTGAGACAAGTAAATAAGCCATTTGCAACAAATTTTAACAAAAAAAGGCAAAAAGTGTTAACCCCGCTTGGTAGAATAGCGGGGTTTCTTTTTATATAATGACCATGAAAACAGTGTTAAAAATAATTGCAAAGGTGGTATAATTATGAGAAAGACATACTTAGACAATGTGCGTTGGATTACTGTAGTAATTGTTGTTATATACCATGTGATATATATGTTCAATGGTGTATCCACTGCGGGGGTTATCGGCCCATTTTCAGACACTCAGCCACAGGATGTATTTCAGTACATGGTATATCCATGGTTCATGCTGTTGCTTTTTGTGGTATCGGGAATGTCTGCCAGATATGAGCTGGAGCTAAAGACCACAAAGGAATTTATCAGGGCAAAGACAAGGAAGCTTCTTGTTCCTTCCACAATCGGTCTTCTGGTTGGGGGCTGGATTCTGGGATACTACAACATGATGATAAGCGGTGCTCTTGACAAGATGGATAAAGTACCAAAGCCGGTTCTTTACCTTATTATGAGCGTAAGTGGATGTGGAGTACTGTGGTATATTCAGGTGCTTTGGGTATTATGCATGGTACTGGTCCTTGTCCGTAAAATCGAGAAGGACAGACTTTACAGACTGGGAGCCAAAGCCAATGTGGTGGTTCTTCTCTTGTTTACAATAGTAATATTCGGTGCTGCCCAGATACTTAATACACCAGTTATTGTAGTGTACAGATTTGGAATCTACGGAGCAGGCTTCTTTATAGGATATTTTGTAATGTGCCATGACCAGGTAATGGAAAAGCTGGGAAAACAGTGGATTATTATGGGGCTTCTGGCAGTTATTGCCGGCATTGCATTTGTGCTAATGTACTGGGGACAGCCATATCCTGAGCATAAGGTCCTTGATACATTGATGTGTAATGTATTTGCCTGGCTTGGAAGTCTCGGAGTACTTGCTTTTATGCAAAAATGGGGCGACTTTGAGAATTCATTTACAAATTGGATGAAGAGAAAATCCTGGGGCTTATACGTGTTCCACTACTTACCAATTGCCGTGAGTGCATGGTATCTGAGAAAGTGTGTACCAGAGCTTGCACCAGTTCTTGTTTATATACTGGGTGGAATATCTGGCTTTGCAGGAGCTTACCTCTTGTATGAGCTGGCAAGCAGAATTCCAGTGATCCGATGGTGTCTGTTAGGAATTAAAAAGGAGAAATAGCATATGAGTTTTGCAGACAATTTGATTGAACTTAGGAAATATCATAATTTCTCACAGGAGCAGCTGGCGGAGCTTATTGGAGTGTCCCGCCAGACCCTGTCTAAATATGAGACAGGAGAATCTTTGCCTGACATAGAGAAATGTAAGCAGCTGGCAGAGGCTTTTTCTGTTACAGTGGATGACCTTATTTCTTATGACAAAAATGATGAAGAAAGTATGGGGCTTGGGGTTCCGCCTAAGGGAAAACATATTTTTGGCATGGTAAAGGTTGGCGACAAGGGACAGATTGTAATTCCTGCAAAGGCAAGGAAAATTTTTGATATTAATCCAGGGGATAATCTTATTGTCCTTGGAGATGAAGGAAATGGGATTGCCATAATTAAGGAGAAGGGGCTTTTGGGACTTCTAAATAAAATGAGAAAAAAGATTAGTTTTTAAGTATTTTTTTCTATTTTTCCACATAAGTGATATAATTATTACATTAGTATTACAGTTAACAGCTTGAGGGAATGAGATAGGTAGAATATGGATATAGCAGTAATGTTTGGGGAAATAGGATACATCAGTCACAAGAACATGATGGATGGAATACTGGCGCTTGCTGTCAAAAGAGGAGTAAATGTTTTCCTTTTTACCACAGAGGGCTGGAAGGATTGCAGGAATACTCATTTCGAAGAGGGGGAGTATAATATATATAATCTTCCGGACCTAAACAGATTTGATGGTCTGATTATAGATCTTGACAGTATTCGCAATGATAAAGCAAGGAGCTCATTAATTCAGAGAGTGAAGAACAGTAATATTCCTTGCGTGTCAATAAATTACCCTATTAAGGGAGATAAGATAACAACAATTTCTCTTGAGAACAGAACAGGAATCCACAATATAGTAAAGCACCTGGTTAAGGAGCATAATGCCAAGGAGTTTTTCTATGTTTCGGGCCCCATTAACAGTAGTGATGCAATTGAGCGCAAGGAGGCTTTTCTTGAGGCGCTTAAGGATAACGGAATAGATTTTGACCAGGATAATATTTTCTATGGGGATTTTCAATATCTGAGTGGACAAAAGGCCATAGAATATTTTCTTACCAACAAGCGTTTCCTTCCGGATGCAATAGTTGCAGCTAATGACTATATGGCAATAGGAGTTATGAATGGCCTGAAGAAGGCAGGTCTTCGTGTACCCCAGGACGTAATAGTAACAGGGTACGACAATTGTGCAATGGCGGAGTATATTCATCCACGACTTACAACAGTCGCAAGAGATACCTTTAAAGCAGGAAAAGAAGCATTCAGGGTTCTGGACAAAACCATTAAGGAACAGAAAAAGCAAAAGCCGATTATATTAATGGGAGAAAATGTCTATGGTGCCTCATGTGGTTGCCGTGCCTGTAAGAAAAAGCATAAGCTTGGAATAATTAATGAGTTAACAGAAGAAAAGGTATATATGGAAAATCACTTGGAGATACTTAAATCTACAACAATTGACTTTTCCAATATAACCTCATTTTCAGAATTTTCTATGAAGCTGCAAAGATATGTTGAGGAGTATAATTTTGACTATTTCTATCTGTGTCTGTGCGGAGACAGGGATAAGTACTTTTCTGAGATTGATTCCATTGCTTCGGGAAAGGAGCTTGAGAGGGATATAGGCAAGTACACAAAGTATGGAACTATTCCCCTGGCTTATGAGCGGGGCAGGTGGACTTCCTATATGGAGTTTAGTCTGAATCAGATTCTGCCAGAGGAATGTAGAAAGACAGGGGAATATTATTTGGTAGTGCCTCTTCATTACGGCAACTTCTGTATGGGATATTGTGTTATCGGAATATTAAGAGAGACGCGAAAGCAGAGGTTTATTCCACATTTTATTATCGACATAAACAATGCCTTGGGGAACATTCGCGAGAATGATATCAAGAATACAATGTTTGCCAGAATTAATGAGCGCTGGATATATGATGAGCTTACTGGAATATATAACAGGGCAGGCTTATGGCAGAAGCTTGAGCCCTATATAGCCAAGATACATTCAGATAATCGCAAGTTGGCAGTATTTTTCATAGATCTTGATGGCCTAAAGAAGGTTAACGATGAATTTGGTCACGAGGAGGGGGACGTATATATTAAGTCCATGGCTGATATTCTGCTTCACGGAAGTGCAGCTGATGATATAGTAGTCCGCTATGGAGGCGATGAGTATATCATGATTTCCAGCTATGAGAAGGATAAGGATATTGAAGACAGCATTCAGCGAATAGAAGATGCAATTGACCGATTTAATAAAAGCGATGTATACCACAGGCTTTCTGCAAGTATTGGATACCAGAAGGAGGAAGACTTCGAGAGCCTGGATATTAGGAAAATGATAGCTTTTGCGGATAAGGATATGTATGCCAACAAAAGAAGAAAAAAGAAAAAGGTACAAAAGTAAATACAAGCTTGTTTATATCTGCTTCACGTGATATTATCAAGGGAGGAAATCTGACACTGAAACGGAGTTAAGGTGAAAGATGCAGCGACGTGAATAAGACAGAGTATATGAAGGCTGGAGGGCGTTCTTTAATGCTGTATCTGAATTTCAGATACAGCATTTTTTAGTTACTCAAAAAGCTCTGATTCTTACCAACATAGCACTTGACGAAAAGGATTAAGTATAAGCCGGGTTAAAGGAGGGTAAATGGAAACCAGAGTAGCACTAATTGGAATAATAGTTGAAAAAGCTGAAAATGTGGAGGAACTAAACAAGATTCTTCACAACTATAGTGAGTATATAATAGGCAGAATGGGATTGCCTTATGCCAAGCGTGGAATTAGTATAATCAGTATTGCAATCGATGCACCACAGGATAAGATTAATACTCTTTCCGGCAAAATCGGAAGGCTTGATGGAATATCGGCCAAGACAACTTATTCAAATATTTATGGAACAGAGGATAATTAATGGAAATAAGAGAATGGGTTGACCAGATAAGAGAAAAACAAAATATTACTCAGGAACAGCTGGCAGGAATAATGTCTTCTGATAATGAGTCAGATATAGAGTACTTACACAAAGCTGCAAGACAGGTAACTGATGAAATATACGGAAATAAGGTATACATTAGAGGACTCATTGAATTTACTAATTATTGTAAAAATGACTGTCTGTACTGTGGAATAAGAAGAAGCAATAAAACCGCTGACAGATACAGATTATCGGAAAAGGAGATTCTTGAATGCTGCGATGCGGGATACGAGCTAGGGTTTAGAACCTTTGTGCTTCAGGGTGGCGAGGACCCATATTATACAGATGAGAAAATCTGTAGCCTGGTAGGCCAAATAAAGGATAACTACCCGGACTGTGCTCTAACCCTTTCCATAGGGGAGAAAAGCAGGGAAAGCTATAAGCAATATTTTGAGGCAGGAGCGGACAGATATCTTCTCAGGCATGAGACAGCTAACCGGGAGCATTACAGTAGACTTCATCCCCGGGATATGTCACTGGATAACAGGAAAAGATGTCTCAGGGACCTTAAGGAGATTGGATTTCAGGTAGGTTGCGGCTTTATGGTGGGCTCACCATATCAGACAATTGACAACCTCTATGAGGATTTGCAGTTTATTAAAGATTTCAAACCACACATGGTTGGAATAGGTCCCTTTATTCCCCAGCATGCTACCCCTTTTTCCAAGGAAAAGGCTGGTGGGCTGGAGGAAACCCTTAGACTTCTTTCAATTATCAGATTAATGAATCCCCATGTTCTTCTTCCTTCAACAACAGCCTTGGGAACAATACATCCCCAGGGAAGAGAATTAGGGATTAAGGCAGGCGCAAATGTCGTAATGCCCAATCTTTCGCCTACAGAGGTGCGGGAGAAATATCAGCTGTATGACAACAAGATATGTACCGGAGATGAGGCGGCAGAGTGCAGAGCCTGCATGCAGAATAGAATGAAGCAGATAGGCTATGAGGTAGTAACAGATAGAGGCGATTATAAAGGAGGTAATTATGTATAACGCAAAGTCACTTAAAGCAGAGGAATTTATTTCGGATCAGGAGATAAAAGAAACATTAGCATATGCTGATGCCAACAAGGAAAACTGGCAGCTGATAGATGAGATAATTGCAAAGGCCAAGCTTGGAAAAGGTCTTAATCACAGAGAGGCATCTGTGCTTTTGGCCTGTGAGAATGAAGAAAAGTTAGAGGAAGTATATGAACTGGCAAGACAGATAAAGCAGGATTACTATGGCAACAGAATAGTAATGTTTGCGCCACTTTATTTGTCAAATTACTGTATTAACGGTTGCGTATACTGTCCATATCATTTGAAAAACAAGCACATTGCACGAAAGAAGCTTACTCAGGAGGAAATTCGTGCAGAGGTAATTGCCCTTCAGGATATGGGACACAAGCGTCTTGCAATTGAGCTGGGAGAGGATCCAGTTAACAATCCAATTGAGTATGTACTGGAGAGTATTAAGACCATCTATGATATCAAGCATAAAAACGGAGATATCAGACGAGTAAATGTTAATATAGCTGCAACAACTGTTGAGAATTACAGAAAGCTTAAGGAAGCAGGAATAGGAACCTATATTCTTTTCCAGGAAACCTATAACAGAGAGTCATATGAACAGCTTCATCCAACAGGACCAAAGCATGATTATGCGTACCATACAGAGGCAATGGACAGAGCCATGGAGGGTGGAATTGATGATGTAGGTTTGGGAGTACTTTTTGGTCTTGAAATGTACCGATACGAATTTGCAGGAATTCTCATGCACGCAGAGCATCTTGAGGCAGTACATGGGGTTGGACCTCATACAATCAGTGTTCCAAGAGTTAAGAAGGCAGATGACATTGATCCGGATGCATTTGACAACGGAATAAGCGACGAGATTTTTGAAAAAATAATAGCTCTTATCAGGGTTGCAGTTCCATATACAGGAATGATTATTTCAACAAGAGAGAGCAAAGAGGTTAGAGCAAAGGCTCTTGAACTTGGAATATCACAGATAAGTGGTGGTTCCAAGACAAGTGTGGGCGGTTATGTTGAGCCAGAGCCAGAGGAGGAAAACTCTGCCCAGTTTGACGTAAGTGACCAGAGAACCTTAGACGAAGTAGTTAACTGGCTAATGAAACTGGGATACCTTCCAAGCTTTTGTACAGCATGCTACAGAGAAGGAAGAACCGGGGACAGATTTATGGCTCTTTGTAAGAGCAAGCAGATATTAAACTGCTGTCATCCAAATGCACTTATGACGCTTAAAGAATATTTGGAGGATTATGCCTCACCAGAGACAAAAGAAATAGGAATTGAAATGATAGAGAGAGAACTTGAGAAAATTCCTAATCCAAAGGTAAAGGAGAAGGCTTCAGAGTATATTCACAATATTGCTGAAGGTAAACGTGATTTCAGATTCTAGGAGGTGGCTATGTCAACATTAAACGAGACGCCAGGCAGTAACAGAATACATATTGGAATATTTGGCAGAACAAACAGTGGAAAGTCATCACTGATTAATGCTCTTACCGGTCAGAATATTTCCATAGTAGCAGACCAGGCAGGAACAACTACTGATCCGGTATATAAGCCTATGGAAATAAATCCCCTGGGTCCCTGTGTTCTTATAGATACTGCAGGTTTTGACGACCACACTCAGCTGGGAGCCCAAAGACTGGAAAAGACCAGGCTGGCTGCTCAGAAGACAGATATAGCAATAATTGTTGTATCCGCTAAAGACCTGTGTGATGAAAACTCCTCAGAGTATGAATTTTACATGGATTTTACTTGTCGAAAAACACCAGTACTTATAGTAATTAATAGGTATGACGACGGCTCAGACCAGGACACTGCCAGCTTTTGGAAAGATAAGAATGCCAATATAGTAGAGGTAAACTGTAAGAGTGGTCAGGGAATCGGCCAGCTTAAAAGCTCATTGGCAAGACTTCTTCCAGAGGATTATGATGCCACAACAATCACAGGGAAGCTGGTGGAGGAGGATGATCTGGTTCTGCTTGTAATGCCACAGGATATTCAGGCCCCAAAGGGAAGACTTATTCTCCCACAGGTTCAGACTATCAGGGAGCTTCTGGATAAGAAATGTATTGTAATGAGTGTGACAACAGATAAGCTGGTAAGTTCACTAAAGGTTTTATCAAGGGCTCCCAAGCTTATCATTACAGATTCACAGGTATTTGATTACGTATATGAAAACAAACCAAAGGAAAGCATGCTTACTTCATTTTCTGTCCTTTTTGCTGCCTACAAGGGGGATATTGAGTATTATGTAGAAAGCGCTAAGGCCATTGATGCCCTCACAGAAGAATCAAGGGTTCTAATTGCAGAGTGCTGTACCCATGCACCACTTTCTGAGGATATTGGCCGTGAAAAAATTCCTGCAATGTTGAAAAAGCGATTTGGAAAAGGACTTACTGTGGATATAGTAAGTGGAACCGATTTTCCAGAGGATTTGTCAGGATATGATCTTGTAATTCAGTGCGGTGCATGTATGTTCAATAGAAAGTATGTCCTGTCAAGAATAGATAAGGCTAAATTGTCAAAAACTCCAATGACAAATTATGGTGTGACAATTGCACATTTAAAAGGTATTCTAGACAAAGTGGAAAAATTTTGTTAATATTACATTAAAATTTTATTTTTATTACAGGAGGATATTTAGGAATGGGAAATTTTTGTACTAAGTGTGGACGTCCATTAGCTGATGGTGAGGTATGTAACTGTCAGGCAGCTCCACAGATTAATCCAGCTCAGGCAGCGCCAATGCCACAGGCAGCCCCAATGCCACAGGCAGCGCCAATGCCACAGGGACAGCCACAGATGGCGCCACAGGGACAGCCACAGATGGCACCACAGGGACAGCCACAGATGGCACCACAGGGACAGCCACAGATGGCACCACAGGGACAGCCACAGATGGCACCACAGGGACAGCCACAGATGGCACCACAGGGACAGCCTTACATGCAGCAGAAAGCTCCATCACAGTTTGACGCTGTAATGAAGGATACACTTGCAGCATTTGTTGATATCATGAAGGCTCCAGTAACAAAGGGACAGGAGCTTGTTAAAGGAGAGAAGTTCATTGTAAGTGTAATATATGTTGTACTTCAGGCACTTCTTTCAACAATTTTTGCTATGGTAACTACTGTTAAGTTTATGGGTGATTATGCAGACGGTGGTATGTATGCAAAGATTTTCTTTGGAACACTTTTTGGTTCAGTTTTATTCAGCGCAATGTTATTTGGAGTTGTAATGGCAGCAAACGCTATCTGCAAGAATCCAATTTCTGTTAAGTCTGCATTGTGCGTTGTTGGTAACAGAAGCATTGTTCTTTGCCCTGTTATTCTTTTATCAGTTATTTTAGTATTAATTGCTCCAAGCTGGGGAATTAGTTTATTCTTCCTTGCAAGTATTTGGGGACTTATTGTATTAATTAAGTCTAACCCAATTGCTAATCCACAGAGCGAAGATTTATTAACACACATTTTTGCAGCAGGCATTTTCATCTTTGCAGTTATTGCATTAGTAATTATTTCAAAGTTCTATGTTAATACTTTCTTATCTGGAGCATTAGGAATGTTGAGCAACTTATCAGGATTTTTAAGATAATATATTAGGCAGGGCGAGTTAGAGATAACTCGCCTTGTTTTTTTGTGCTGTTTTGGATATAATCATAGTACAAAACGTAAAGGAAGAGAAAGTTATGAAGCCTAGTCATAGAAAAGACGTAATTATTGCTAGAATTATTTTTGCATTTATATGTTTAGCACTAATTGGAATTATTGTGGGAGTTGTAATGCTGATTACTCCGGGGAAGAAGATTGCTAAGGAGTCTCAGCAGACAGAATCTCAGCAGGACAATGTTGATGTTCCAATTGTTTCAGATCTTGATAAGAATAAAGACAGTCAGACCCAGGACAGCCAGACCCAGGACAGCCAGACAGGAGATACACAGAAGTCTGACAGCCAGTCTGGAGATGGACAGAATAGTAATAATGATAATAATGATAAGTCTGATGGAACAAGATATGTTACTGCTATAGAAGGTGTAAGACTTAGAGAGCAGCCAAGCACAGATGCACCAATTCTTGCAGTATGCCCACCAGGAGACCCACTTAAGTTTATTTCAGAAGAGAATGGATGGACAAAGGTTGATTATGATGGTCAGATTGGATACGTTAGTAGCGAATTCCTGGAGGAAGCAGAATAGATTAGATTAAATTAAAACCTCGGACGATAGTTCGGGGTTTTATCTCAGTTGAAAACAAATGATTTAGTGAAAATGGATAAAAATAAAAAGGGTAGGGAACAAAAGAATGAATTGGATAATTATGGACTTAGTGGCGGCAGCGGCAATGGCACTGTCTGTTTGCCTGGCAAAAAAAGGTGGAAAGGATACTGATGCTACACTTGCAGCAACAATATTCTGCAGTGCAGTATGCTCTTTGGAGCTTTTTCTTGGAAGAAAGACCTTTTCTTTGGAGGCTGTTGGCAAAATTAAGCAGGATCATTGGCTGGATATTCTTATTGTAGGTTTTTTCCTTGGACTTGCATGGTTATTCCTGTTTATGGCGTTAAAAACAGGAGATGCTACAAGGGTACTTTCAATGGCAAAGCTGTATTTGATTTTAATACCAGTTATTAGCATTCTTGTTAATAAGCAGAAGTTTCCAGTTCCGGTTGTAGTTGCAATGGTTCTGTTTTTAGGCGGAATTATTCTGATGCTGGTGGGAAGCGAAAGTACAGAGTGGCTGTTTAATGCATTAATGGCGGCCTGTCTGTATACAGCATGTTATTCCGTTGAGAGCAACGTAATTGACAGAGGACCACTGCATGTATGCATAAGCCATATGATTTCTCTCTTTATTTTTCTAATGATTTCACTGGTTAAGAAAAATGGTGAGACCTTTAAATCGCTTACTTTTGCACATGGAATGCTTATTCTTTTTGCAGGATTTGCTTTTAAGGGTTCGACAATTGCCTACGAAAGAGCAATGACGCTTTTAGGAAGCAGAAGCCATACTGCAGCAGTCAGACTTAACAGACTGGACATATTGTTTGCAATGGGAATCTGCATGCTGCTTTTCAAGGAAAAGCCATCCCCTAAGCTTATTGGTGGAGCCACAACAATTGTGGTTGCACTTGAGATATTAACTTTTTTATATAGAATGTAGAGGTGTAAAATGGATTTAGGGTTTTTAAAGAATTACAAAGACAATGGAAAAGGTGTAACTTTTGAGTTTGAACAAAACAAGCTGATTGTATCTGTTATTACAGATGAAATTATCAATGTATTTGTTCCCTACATGAGTCAGGAGCATTATTCAAAGGCAATTGAGGGAGATAAGGCTCTTGCTACAGATTATTCAGTTGAGGAGGGCCAGCAGCAGATTACTATAGCGACCTCCGCAATTCGACTGACTGTTAAGAAAAATGGTGAGCTATCATTCTATGACAAAGATAATAATGAACTCCTTAGAGAGTTTACTGGCGAGCGCAGGCCGGGAGAACCTGTGAGCCAGAAATTTATCAAACTTCTTGAGGCTGAGGGTCATGATGTATCCAGCATAGGTAAGACTACTTATCCAGTAATGACAATAATGCAGCTGGATAAGAAGGATTCCTTCTATGGATTAGGTGATAAGACAGGCTTTCTGAATAAGAGAAGCTATGCTTATGAGAATTGGAATTCAGACATTCCACAGGCCCATAATGAGGATTACAGAGCCTTATACAAGTCCATTCCTTTTCTTATGTGCCTTAAGGAAAAGGGGGCCTATGGATTGTTCTTTGACAATACCTTCCATAGTTATCTGAATCTTGGAAAAGAGTCCCAGGATTACTTCTACTATGGAGCAGATGACGGTAACCTTGATTATTATTTTATTGGTGACGGTACACTGGCTAAGCTCATTGAGAACTACACTTATCTTACAGGCCGCACACCTTTGCCACAGAGATGGACCTTAGGATACCAGCAGTCAAGATGGGGCTACGAATGCAAGGAGGATATCAGAGAAGTCCTCAGTAAGCTGAAGGAGAAGAAGATACCTTGTGATTCAATCCATTTTGACATTGACTATATGGATAATTTTAAGGTGTTTACATGGGACGAGAAGGAGTATGGACCAACTGGAGAGCTTCTTAGTGAGGTTAAAGAGCAGGGAATAAAGCCTGTTGTGATTATTGACCCTGGTACAAAGAAGGAAAAGGACTACTTCATGTATGAGGAAGGCGTGGCCAAGGATTACTTTGCCAAGGATAAGGACGGCAATATTTATGTAAATGAGGTATGGCCAGGTGAATCAGTATTCCCTGATTTTGGAAAAAGTGAAGTAAGAGCCTGGTGGGCAGACAAAACCAAGATTCTTATGGATATGGGTGTAAGCGGAATCTGGAATGATATGAATGAGCCAGCCAGCTTTAATGGCCCACTTCCAATGGATGTTGTATTCCATGACGAGGACAGAGAGATTGACCATGCCCAGATGCACAATATCTATGGTCATTTTATGGGTAAGGCAACGTATGAAGGAATTAGGAAAAATTCTGGAAAGCGACCATTTGTGATTACAAGAGCATGCTATGCAGGCAGTCAGAAGTACACTACTGTCTGGACTGGAGATAATCAGAGTCTTTGGTCACATCTTCAGATGAGTATTCCACAGCTTTGCAACCTGGGAATGAGTGGTTTTGCATTCTGTGGAGCAGATATTGGAGGCTTTGGTGCAGATGCCACTCCTGAGTTGCTTATTCGCTGGATACAGGCAGCAGTATTTTCACCATTATACAGAAATCACAGCTCAAGAGGCTCAAGATTACAGGAGCCATGGCAGTTTGGTGACCAAGTGGTTGATATTTACCGCAAATATGTAGAGCTTAGATATAAGTTTATTCCATACATCTATGATTTATTCTATCAGGGAGAGAAGACAGGTCTTCCAGTTATGAGACCTCTTGTATTACACTATGAAAATGATGAGAATACAAGAGAAATCAATGATGAGTTCCTGGTTGGAGAGAATATTCTTGTGGCACCGGTTGTAGAGCAGGGGGCAAGAAGAAGAATGATATATCTTCCAGAGGGAACCTGGTATGATTACTGGACAGGTGAAGTAGTTGAAGGGGCATCATATATATTAAGAGAAGCACCACTTGATATTTGCCCTGTCTATATTAAGGCAGGCAGCCTTATCCCTACCTATGAGCCAATGAATTATATAGGTGAAAAGCCTCTTGATACACTATGCCTTCTTACAACTCCTGAAGGTGGAGTATGCCAGCATTATCAGGATAATGGCGAGGATTACAAATATCAGGAGGGAGAATATAATCTGTATAGGTTTGAGGTGTCACCGGATGGACCGCTTAAAACAGATATGCTCCATGAGGGATATGAGAAGTATCGCAGTGTTAAGGTTACAGTTTTATAGCACAAACTAACCGAATCAGCATAAAATATAATAAAAACTTTGGAGTTGTCGATGGATAACAGAGACAGTTTTATTGAAAAAGTACCCTTTTACATGACATTTCCAATGCAAAACCTGTATGTTATGGAGATGGAATATGAGAGGGATATAGAGAGAATGAAGGCTCTTTACCCTAATGAGGTTTCAAGCATATTAGTTGAGGTAGAAAAAAGGTGTGATGAGCTGGAGTACGAGGGAAGCAGAATCTTTGATGAAGAACCAGATCGTACAATGCTGCAGATGGAGATAGATGGCATCTGTAGACAACTTTCCGAAAAAAAGATATACTTTGATACTATAACAAGTCTGGTTAGTATTATTTTTGTTAATGAGATATACAAAAGACGCTGCAGACACAGAAGATGCTGCAGATGGTGGTAGATTACAGGGCTGTGTTTTCTTAGCCGGAGGGACCACGATACAATAGTGGTCTGCTCTGGCTAAGGAGAGCAGGCTCCTTTTTTGAAAAGGCGGATATAATGAAGAAAACAACAATAAGAGCATTGGTGCTGGGGACTGTGTTCCTGGTATCGTGTATTATTTTTAGCATAACAACTAATAAAGTAAACGAAGACATGACGGTGGCTATGTCGGAGGCCAGTATTCCTATTATTAGTTTTTACAATGGGGATACGGAGGTTAATGCCCTCCATGGTTATTTGCAGGAGATGGATGCTCTTGAAATGAGAGACAGTATTATTCCAATTGATTCCAAGAGAAAGCTTAACTGCTCAATCAAGACATACGGCGAGGGAATTGATGGAATAAGCTATGAGATACGAAGTCTTGACAATGAGAGACTGGTGGCAGAGGGACAGTTAAACGACTACAAGGTTAAGCAAAACAAGATTAGTATTGCTTTAGATATTCCAAATGCCCTTGAGTTGGAGCAGGAGTATCTGATGATATTCAGGATTGTCTCAGGGGATAGAAATATTTATTACTATTCCAGAATAATTCAGACAAACGACTGTAACGTAGAACAGTGCCTTGCCTTTGCCAGGGAATTCCATGAAAAGACTTTTGAAGAGAAATCTTCGAAATATTTTCCAACCTACATGGATGCAACAAATGGCCAGACGGACAGGCTTGATTATGTTGACCTTAGCTGTACTCTCAGCCAGATCAGATGGGGAGATTACAAGGGCAAACCAGTTAATAAGCCTATTATTGAGTTTAAAGAGATTAACGATTCATATAATGTTATAACCATTAAGTCAGTGGTATCTAATGTTACGGACAAGGGAGAGACAGAGTTTGTCAATGTAGAAGAATACTTCCGTCTGAGATATTCAGAAGAGAGAATGTATGTGCTAAATTATGAGCGACGTGCTAATCAGATTTTCTCAGGTTCAAATACTTTTGTTACAGAGAATAATAAGCTGACACTTGGAATGAGAGACGAAGATGTGGAGTACATGAGCTCTGAGTCCGGAAGTATTGTATGCTTCGTTCAGGAGGGTGAGCTTTGGAGCTATAACAAAGATACCAGCGAGATTGCAAAGGTATTCAGCTTTAGAGGACCAGAAGGAATTGATGACAGAGAGAACTGGGATCAGCATGACATTAAGATAGTAAGAATTGATGAAGCCGGCAGTATTGATTTTATCGTGTACGGATATATGAACAGGGGTGAGCATGAGGGACAGGTAGGTGCCTCAGTGTTCCACTATGATGGACTTGCATATACTATAGAGGAGGAAGCCTTTATTCCATCTAATACCTCCTACGAGGTTCTTAAGGCTGAGATGGGACGCCTTATGTACGAAAACGATAAAGGAACGCTTTTCTTTATGCTTGAGGGTAATGTATATACCATTGATATGAATACCCTTAAGGTGGACAAAATGATTACTGGCTTAGGCTCTGGCTGCTATGCGGTATCAGAGAATAATAAGTATTTTGCCTGGGTTGAAACTGAGAAACAGTACTCCAGTAATACACTTCATATTATGAATCTCCAGACTGAGGAGGTTAAGGATATTTCAGAGGATTCAGGCAGATATGTTAAGCCAATGGGATTTATTGATCAGGACTTTATTTATGGAGTGGCTGAAACCTCCAAGGTTAAAACTGATGCAGCGGGTTATACCACTTTTGCAATGAGCAGTCTGAAGATACTAAACACCTCGGAGGACCGCTATGAGATGCTCAAGGAGTACAAGCCGGCAAAGGGGTATGTTGAAAGTATAGACATTGATGATTATACAGTTACAGTTAATCTGATTAAGGCATCAGGGCAGCAGTATCTTCCTGCAGGAACAGATGCAATTATGAATCATGAGGCTGATGCAGAGACCTCGATTGTTGTAGACAGAGTTTCTTCTCCGGATAAAATGAGTGAGATTGTGCTTACAATCAGCGTACCGGAAAAGGCGACAAAGTGTAAGCTCATTAGCTCCCAGGGAATTTTGGTGGAGAATGACAGAACCGTTAATATCAAGGAATCAGAAAAGGACGAGCGTTTCTATGTATATGTTAAGGGTGACGTAATCCTTGCAACAGACAGCATCTCAGAAGCTATTTCAAATGCTAATGAGAAAATGGGTGTGGTTGTTGATTCAAAGCAGCAGTACGTATGGCAGCGTGCCAGAAAGACATATGCTCAGTCATTCACAGGCATGAAGCCTAGTGATGCAGATAAAAATGCTTCTAATGTGGCAAAGGGAATCAGTGCAATGCTTATGAGAAAAGAAATAAGTATAAGCGTATCAGAAATGCTTAATTCAGGAATGACTGCTAAGGAAGTACTTGAGCAGGCACTTACCGATTCAGTAGTTCTTGATGTGTCAGGATGTAAATCAGAGGACATACTGTTCTATGTAAGCGAGGGAAGTCCTGTATTTGGTATGACAGGTAATAAATCAGCAGTGCTGGTAATAGGATATTCTACGACTCATGTGCACTATTATAATCCAGCAAGCGGAAAGACTGAATCCAAGACCTTTGAGGAGGCCAATAAGATGTTTTTACGAGGTGGCTATCGTTTCTTCACATATATCGACAGATAAAATAGTTCATTGGAACTACTGTAATATTGCATAATTACTTATTATAATTTGATTATACTTCGTGAAACTTTAACAGAAATAGGCCTTTTGTATTGCAAAAGGGGGCCAAGTGAGATATATTCGATATTGATAAATAATGGCTTGACTATTAGAGGAGATTATATGAGTAAGAAGAGTATTATTGTATCTAATGTATCTGAAGGGCATGATAATCCAATCGCTGAGCTTGTTCAAGTGGCGTGCAAGTTTGATAGTGAAATTGTATTGGAGAGTAATAATCGCAGAATTAATGCCAAGAGTATTATGGGAATTATGGCATTCAATCCTTCAGATGGAATGTCAGTAGACATTGTGACATCAGGCAACGACGAGCAGGAAGCTCTTGTAGCAATTGAAAAATTTTTAGTATGCGAATAAGCATAAGAATAGGAGGATGTTATGGCAAAGGATAGTTTAAAGGAAGTTGAAAAGGTAGCTGAGGTAAAGCCAGCAGCTAAGGCTGAGACAAAGACTACAGCAAAGACTGAGACAAAGGCTACAGCAAAGCCAGCAGCAAAGAAGGAAACAAAGACTGCAGCAAAGCCAGCAGCTAAGAAGGAGACAAAGGCTGCAACAAAGACTACTGCTAAGAAGGAAGCAGAGGTTAAGACAACAACCGTTGTTCAGTATCAGAACCAGGAAGTTGATATGACAAAGGTTGAAGAAAGAGTAAAGGCACAGTTTGTATCTGAAGGACATAAGGCTAGTGATATTAAGGCTGTTAACATTTATGTTAAGCCAGAAGAATATTCAGCTTACTATGTAATTAATGACAAATTCAGTGGTCGTGTTGATTTATTCTAATATTATGTCATACATAAAAAATCCAGCGAAAGCTGGATTTTTTTGTTGGTTTCTATTTAATTTTGGGTACAAAAAAAGCGGGTGATGGGAATCGAACCCACGTATCTAGCTTGGAAGGCTAGTGTTCTACCATTGAACTACACCCGCATG
>JAXJPW010000003.1:0-7149 GCA_036311465.1 Agathobacter sp. | reverse complement strand
TTTTGATATGAAAGAATACTATGACAAGCTAAACTCCATTCAAAAGACATTACTGAAGATAAAAGCAGCATAAACAAACTTGATATAGCTGGAAGATGAATTTACACACAAATATGGACTTGACTTCTGGCACGTTAGACTTACTAAATTTAGAGTATAATCGTTCTTCATACTTATATTTCTTTGTAATCTTTGTTTTTCCTGATATTTTTCCTTTATTTGCATCAAATTTTACCTCATAAGTGTTAATTTGCCATTTTGCATAAAGTGATATATCTGTTGTATATTTGAATAAATCACCATTTTTTACATACACTTTTCCATTATTTGTAGTAGTCCAACCTAAAAATGTATAACCTTCAGTAGATAATTTTGGCAACTGAGTAAATGCTGTATTGTATTTCATATATATAGAACGACTACCATTAGCTATCGTATCATTCAAAAATACAGTATATGTTTTTGGTTCCCATGCCGCATACATTTTTATTACAGTTCCATTGTTTTTTTCCAGTACTTTTTTTATTGCAGTCTTTGCATTTGTATCCTTTGGATTAAATACTCCACTACTATATTTTTTTCCAGTACATTCCGCATTGTCGTACCAGCCTGTAAAATTGTAACCATCTCGACTAGGTGTATCAAGATAAACAATATCAGTTATTTTAAACTTTATTGGTTTAAACTTATCCGAATATGCATTTACGAATTCAAGCGTAAACTCAATAGGAGACCATAAGGCATAAAGAACAACCGTATCTCCATCCTCTTCCGATAATTTCATATCGTACTCTTTTCCAGCTTCAAATAAATCTCCCGAACCGTCTTCCTTGGTCGTCCATCCTAAAAACGAATAACCGAACTTACTATATCGAGAAGCATCATATTCTGGTATTTTTATCTTCTCTCCATACTTAACATTGTATAATATATCAGGAGCATAACCTGTTGCATCCTTAATATTAAACTCTATATTATATTCAATCGGACGCCATATAGCATACAAAATAACTGAACCATTTTCTTCATCTGTCAGATTCTTCACACTTTCATATGATTCATATGATTTTCCTGTTCCATCAGGTTTTGTATTCCAATTTACAAATGAATAGCCTTTCTTTTTGGCCGAACAAAGAGGCAACGTTTTTTCCAAATCATATGTAGCCTCAGTTTGTTGTTCTTCTCCCACTCCACCATTTGGATCAAAGATGATTTTATATTTATTAGGCTTCCATATCGCATGCAAATAAACAATTCCGTCTTTGATTGAAGTAAGATTTTTTACTGTTGCACTTTCTCCGTATGATGTGCCAGTTCCATCAGGTTTTGTATTCCAATTTACAAATGAATACCCCTTTTTCAGATACCCTAATTTTGTAAGCTTGTCCGCTTTATCATATGTCATTTCTTTTCTTGCTGTTGTCCCTGATGTATGACCGTTTCCAATAAATATTATTGAATATGGATTAGGATTCCATATTGCATACAGTGCTACTGTTGCATTATTTGTAGCCGAAAGATTTTTTACTGTTGCATTATTAGCATAGCTTGAACCTGTTCCATCTGCTTTTGTATTCCATTTTGAGAAATAGTATCCAGTCTTTGTAAATCCATTACTGGTAAGAGTATCTGCCTTATTGTAAGTCATAGTTTTTCTAGCTGTTGTCCCTGCTGTCTGGCCATTACCATTAAATGAAATATAATATGTATTTGCCTTCCAAATTGCATATAAAGTAATTGATCCTGTTTTAGTTAAATTACTTCTAGATGAGCCCGCACCAATTGAAGTCCCTGTTCCATCACCTCTTGTATTCCAAGACGAAAATAAGTATCCAGTTTTACCAAATCCATTTGCAGCTATGTTTTTTGATGTCCCGTATACCATTTGAGTTGCTGCAGTACTTCCAGAAGTCTGTCCATTTCCAGAATAATATACTGTATAATTCCATGCAATTTTATCTGCAGCTATAGTTCCTGACTTTGTAAGCAGATTATAAACAGTAGCATTTTTTACATATATCTTGGAGTTGCTGCTCATTCCGTAAAAGGCGTTGGCTCCTATTGAAGAAATACTTGCTGTCTTAGCATTAATTGTAGTTTTTGTACTGCAACCATAAAAACATGAGGCGCCAATGCTTGTCAGTGTACTTGGCAAGTCAATAACACTTGAGCTGTTACCTACTAAAAGTTTATCCTTATAAAATGCATTTTTTCCAATAGTCTTTACCTTAGTCGATGCCAGTCCTGTTACGGTCTTAAGCTTTGAGCAGGAACTAAATGCATAATCTGAGATAGTGGTAAGACTTGTTGCTGCTGAAAAAGAAACCTTAGTAAGTGCTGTACACCCATAAAATGCTTTTGTATTTATCTTTGTAAGTTTCTTTCCCATAGTAACAGATGTAATACTTTTATTATCCTTCCAGCCAGACTCTGTAAGTCCTGTAACATTATATGTTGTTGAGTTAATCTTTAGTGTAGCAGGTATAACAACATCACCTTTACTTACTTTACTTACACCTGATTTTGCCGGTTTTATTGAAATTGTTTTCTTTGATTTATCAAGAATAGTACAACTCCAATTTCCACTGGTATCTATTGAAGCTGCTTTAATTATTCCACTATCTGAAATAAACAAAATGCAACTAAGCATAATTGCTATTGATAAAACAATTGATATAATTCTTTTTCTCATATAAATCCTTCTTACTTTTTAAATGTTCTTTTTTCTACAGCACTGTATGCTCCATATGACTTCTTGCCATTCTTTTTTGTTTTATAACCTCTTACTCTAAAATAATATGTTTTACCTAGCTTAACATTAGGTATTTTTACAGTAATGCGCTTTCCAGAGCTTTTCTTTATTGAAACCGAAGATGTTTTTGATCTGCTAAAGGATCTGCTAGTTGAATACTGAACAACATAGCCAGATGCATTCTTATAGGCTTTAGGTTTTAACACTACCATTACTGTCTTAGTTCCAGGCTCTTTTTCTTCCCACTGAGCATAAAAGGTCTGAGAAGTCTGTAGTTTTGTAGTCGAAGTAAGCTTTGTTCCACCCTTCTTTGCTGAAAACCATCCTTTAAAACGATTATTCTTCTTTGCTGCATTTGGAAGTATTCCCACAGGTGTATTTGCAACACAATTAATACTGTATTTTCCCTTCTCTATATTTCCACCCATAGGGTTGAATGTAATAGTAATTGTATTCTCCTTCCAATGTGCATATAAGGTAATATCGCTTGTTGCATTTACTGTTGATGATTGCAAAATCTGCTGTCCACCTGTTGGAGCGGTAAACCATCCCTCAAAAACTGCCCCCGCTTTTGTTGCAGAGGGTAACTCACCAAAGGATTCCCCAAAATAAGCTTCTATACATGATACAGAACAAATACCACCATTAGGATTAAGATTTATCTTTACAGAAGCCGCATCCCATTTCGCTGATAAGGTTACAACATCACCTTCATTAAAAGCAAGATTCTGAACAACTGCCTGTTCTTCATAAGTTATTTCACCTTCACTGGAATGAACTATCCATCCAGCGAATGTGCTACCAGTTTTCAAAAAGGCGTTTGGCTTAAGTGTACCTGGTTCATTATATGTAAATGTACTATCCCCCATATAGCCCTCTCCGCCATTGGAATCATAATGAACTTTATATGTTATTGGACTCCAAATTGCATAAAGAGTTACGAGATTTGTTCCCTGACTCTTTGTAATTGAATCACCTTTTCCATATTCCGGAGTCTTATCACTGCTCTTTGTTGACCATCCAATAAACTTATAGCCCTTCTTATAGTATGCACAATCAGGAAGCTTAAACGGAGTATCAAAATAGGCTTTGTCAAATGACATATCTCCACCAGATGCACCGTTTTTCATATATTTTATTTTATATGAACCTCTTCCCCAAACAGGATACAGATTAACCTGACCAGTAAGGTCTATTTCATTAATATCTTTATAGTTTGTATACAATCCCTTTTGATATAATCTTCGTCTCTGTTCCTGTATATTCAACAGCTCATATAATAGCTTTTTCTGTGTAACTGTTGTTCCTGGTGTTATTATATTAACATTGTTCTCTTCCTGAAGATTATCATGAATCAAATTATATTCATTCTCATCCACTAGTCTCCAACCAATAAATTCTGATCCTGATTTGCTAAATTCACATTCTCCAACTTTATAACCGTCATTGATATCAAATGTAGCACTATCCATATAACCAGATCCTCCATCTGGCTTATAATTAATTGTAACTGCTGTCTGAGCCCATATTACATCAAAACTAGTATCTTTTTTAATAGGAATTCCCCAAGGCTTATCTGTGTTAATATTATAAACCTTTGAGTTTTCATCTCTAATTGCTACAATTTTATAATTTGCTCTCGTAAAGAATTTTTCGTAATCGAAAGAATCATTCCAAATATATGGCTTAGAATAGTCTCTTATTTTTCCAATAATATTATTGTATAAAAATGGAATTTTTTTTACTACTTTGTTCTTTTTTCCATCATTAGAATTAAATGTGATATTGTATGCAGCATCTTTCCAAATAGGATAAAGAGTTAATATATCGCCATTTTTCTTCGGCACATAATCAAACTCTACAATCTGTCCCATTTTATATTTCACTTTATCTGGTGTTTGTTTTGGGTTTATATCCCATCCAACGAGTATTTTATCAAATACACTATATATTCCCAAATAATACCAACAGTCGTTATATGTTTTTCCATCGAAATACTTCTTAATGCCATATTTTCCGTAATCATGTAAATATTTCCTTCCATTGAATGAATATGCTACATAATAATCATACGGAAAAGTTTCTTGCTTTAACTTAATATAACCTTTCTTTGTTAATGCAGATACTTTTTCACCTTCGTCAAAACGCTTTTTTTCCTCCTTTGAATACCATCTTTCACCGTATCCAGCTTTTCTATTTACTTTAGAAGCATATATGTTGAACGCATCATCATATTTGTGGTTTTCCGTTTTAATTACTTTCTCTTTTCCATTTACATTTGCCACATATTCAATTGTATAATTAAGACAAGAGACTTGTGACTCATAATAGCCTTTTTTTAGAATTTTCTCACGAATATTCTTATCAGCTACCCAAATTTCAACATGATAACAAAATGGTTCGCCATAAATTTTCTTTAGCTTTTTTGAAGGAATAACAATTTTATCTATCTTGCTATCACAACCATCGTCGTCCCAATTATTAAATGCTCCGTCGCCAATTTCTTCTAATACACTGTTATTTCCAAAATGAACTTTAGTCAGATATGGGCACTCTTCAAATGCACCTTCACCAATAGACTTACAACTATCTGGAATAGTAATTGACTCAATACTTGAATAATAAAAAGCATACTCATCTATACTTTTCAGCTTACTATTTTTTATGTTTTCAAATGATACCTTTTCAAGCGCCTCTGTACTAAACGCACATTTTGATATTTGGTTACAGCTTGCTGGAATTACAATCTCTGTAATACACGAATCATCAAAAGCATCATCTCCAATTACTTCTAATTTGCTATTCCTAATATCCTTAAACACTACTTTTGATAGATTGGAAAATTCAAAAGCTCCATAATCATAATAATCCCCATCATCATAATCACTTTTACATGAAACAATTTTTTTACATGTTGGTGGTATTATAACTTTTTCTATTTTAGTTCCGGCAAAACCAGTAATTTCAGTAACTTTATATGTGGTCTTCTTATCCTTGCTAACAATTTTTTCAGGAATCGTTACACTTTTTTTAGCACTAGCCAAACCCTTATTTTTGCTAGAAGGATACACACGAACCTCTTTGCTTTTTGAATTAATTACTTTGTATTTCCAATTTCCAGACGAATCATCTAAGAGATTTTTATCAGCATAATACACCTCAACAGATGCATATACTTGATTCCTTCCAAAAATAATTCCAGAAATAGCTACCACTAAAAATAGTGCTATCAATATAATATTTCTTATTGTTTTGTAATTTTTCATCTCAACACCACAAAAAAGGCATTACCCAATAAAAAACCGTAATGCCTTAATCCCTTCATTTTAATATTAAATTGACTGTTATTTCATGTAACATATCTTGCACCCAAATATATATTACTAATACTACCAACACACCTATATTTCTAACACTTATAATACATTCTATTTTCAAGCTTGTCAATTTATTGAGCCAATTCAATTATGAATCAGCTACTTGTGGTTGTACAATTCCCATAACTATTTATGCAGACAAATAAATTTTAGTAACACAATTGTTTTTTATAATAAAATGCATATCAAAACCACAGTCTTCTGCATTCATTCTGTTAAATTCCTTCTTACTAAATTTATATAATCCTCCATCAACACCAAAAATCTTGCAATTCTTTGATACCTTATATACTCTATACTTATATGAACAAGGTGAACTTATCTTTCCTGACTTTGAGTTATACTTTGAAAAAGATCCATCCAGATAAAGATAATTTCTATAAATATATGCTCTTTTTATTCCTGGACTCTTCATTTTTTTGCAGAAAGACTTAGTATTCACCCAAGAAAAATATGTACAATATTCCCCATTTTTCAGTTTATTTGGTTTTCCTGTTTTTACTTTATATGTCTTATTTATCTTCTTTACTGTTGGACTTCCATTAATATAATCGTATGCTTCAATTCTGACATAATACGTTTTATTTGCTTTAAGTCCATTAATATATAATGTTCCGCCCGAATAACCTCTAGAATTACTTTGATCAATAAAACTCTTGCTAAGAAATGTGGCAACTCTTGGGGTATTATTATTGAACTTTTTTGATGTAGAATAATACACTACCCAGGTGGCCACCTCTGATGCATTATAAAAATTCACCTTTAATCCATTCTGAATTCCTGTTACAGTTGCTTTTCCCGGATTAAAACCTTTGGCTTCTACCATTTTAGGATTACTAATTGTAAACATACTACATATCAAACAGAATACCATGATGACACTTATTCTTTTTTTCATATTTCATTCATCCTTCCTATAATGTCAAGCCCTAAATCATTGATTTTATGGGCTTTTCTTTAAATATTTACCTCTTAAAACAGAGCTAACAGTGCATGACAGTCATAGTATCTTGTACTGAA
>JAXJPW010000002.1:0-5985 GCA_036311465.1 Agathobacter sp. | reverse complement strand
TACACATCCATCAGGTTGTGAAAATCCTTGTCATTGCAGCTTGCCACCGGATACATGGTCTTGTCCGGGTAGGTCATGGCATTGAGGAAGGTATTCAATGAGCCCTTCACCAGCTCCACAAAAGGCTCCTTCAACGGAAATTTGCGGGAGCCGCACAGGGTAGAGTGCTCAATAATATGCGGCACACCTGTATCATCCGACGGCGGCGTGCGGAAGGAAATGGAAAACACCTTGTTGTCATCGGTATTTTTCAGATACAAAAGCCGCGCCCCGCTTTTCACATGCTGAAACTCAAAAGCGTCAGAAGCCGCTTCCTTCACCTGCTCCTGCCGCAGCAGCCTGAAACCATGTATAATATCATTTACCTGCATAATCAATCCCCTTTGTTGTAGTTAAACTAAACTAAATCTAAGCTAAAACTAAAATCATTGCATCAAAAATTCGCTTCCTGATTTACCTGCCGGTCTGACTTCCCCAGCACCCAGCCCAGGGTTTTCAGCTCCGAGTAAATCATCACCTTCTGCTCACGAAACTCCGCACTGCAATTTCTGAACTGCTTGTATTTCTGGCAGCACTGCTGATACCGGGCATGAATTTCCGGCATGCTGCGCATCTTCGCTCCCATCTCAGGAGTATAGCCTGTACTAATCTTAGCCATATCTATCTCATCCTTTCATTTCAGCTGCAAAACTATTACCTACTATTTTACTACAAAATCCTTGACAGGGCAAAGTTATGTGGAGTTAGAATATAAATAGTACAAGTCAAAATGAGAAATCCTAAATAAGTTCATGACATGGTACAATATATGTACCTATCTTGAGGAGGATTTCAGAATGGCTAAACAACATGACAAACAGTTTAAACTTGACGCAATTCAATATTACGAAGATCATAAGGAGCTTGGCTTGCGTGGCTGCGCCAATAACTTAGGCATCGGTTACAGCACTTTGACCAAGTGGCGGAAAGAACTTCGTGACTCCGGCGATATCGTTGTAAGAGGTTCCGGCAACTACGAATCAGATGAGCAGAAAGAAATTGCCAGATTACGCCGTGAATTGCGCGATACGAAAGACGCACTTGACGTGTTAAAAAAAGCCATCAGCATTCTGGGAAAATAACAGAGGCCATTTATCTTCAGGTCTCTGAACAGGCGGAAATTGCAAAAGAAGAAGGACGCCCTATTTCCGTCTCCGGAATGCTGCGAAAACTTGGCGTTTCACGCTCGGGCTATAACGCTTGGCGCCATCGTCTGCCATCAGACACATCAATAAGACGACAGGAAGTAAAAGAACAAATCCAGCGAATCTACGATGAGTCTCATCAAAATTATGGTGCGCCTAAAATCACATCAGAACTGCGTAAAGCCGGAGAAATCATCTCTGAAAGGACTGTAGGTCAATATATGCGCCAGATGGGGCTTCGTGCTCAATGGGTTAAGCCCTGGGTCCCAACTACCGTTGATCCAGACTTCAGTGACAGTCTACAGAACATCTTGGATGAACAATTTAATCCAGAACGGCCTAATGCGGTTTGGTGCTCAGACATCACTTATGTATGGACAATTGACGGATTTGTATACTTGACCAGCATTATGGACTTGTACTCTCGCAAAATCATCGCATGGACGCTTTCTGACAGCTTAGAAGTAAGCTGCGTAACGGAAACAATTCAAAAAGCGAAATTACGCCGCAACCTCGATTTACCACTGATTATCCACTCAGACCGAGGCAGCCAATACGTAGCTAAAGAATATAAGAAGGCCACCGCACGAATGCAGCGGAGCTATTCCAAGAAAGCTTATCCATGGGATAATGCCTGTATCGAGTCATTTCACGCATTGATAAAGCGTGAATGGCTGAACCGCTTTAGAATCCGGGATTTTAATCATGCTTACAGCCTAATTTTTGAGTATATTGAAGCATTTTATAATACAAAGCGGATTCACAGCCATTGTGGATATCTTTCGCCAGATGACTTCGAAAAACTTTACAATGCGAGCGTTGCTAGAGAATCACTATTGGTAAGCTGAAAATAATTAAAATTTCTCATTTTATGTTGTACTAAATCTTGACATAGGACCAGAGGATGTTTGCAGACTTTTGGATTGGTCGAAAAATGTAGTTTCATTAAATATTGGTGGCTATAAATATGATGGCGATACTAATACGTTTCCTGTGTTTATAAATTATGATAAAGCAGATAATATCAGTGAAACTACAGCATATCATGATAGGTTTGAGAACAATAGCCAGCTGATTGCTATTTCTAAAAATAAACGTACCAAGGAGTCAGAGGATGTAAAGAAGTTTCTACATGCCAAGGAAAATGGCACGGCAGTTGATTTATTTGTGCGCAAAAATAAAGATGATAAAGAAGCTAAGAGTTTTTATTATTTGGGGCGCATGAGTGCCTACGGATGCGAAGAAATTACAATGGCCGGAACTTCGGCTGTAGAGATTTTTTGGCAATTGGATGTGCCGGTACGAGAAGATATTTATGATTATATAACCAGTGAGGTTATTTGATAATATATCATTTCGTTATATTTGTGTCCATTGCGATGTGGTAATTTATGTATGTTGAGTGAGGTTTTGAGCTTTGAAAAAGATAGAGGTTGTTGCTGCGATTGTTCAGGATGGGGAAAAGATTTTTGCTACTCAGCGTGGTTACGGTGAATTTAAGGATGGCTGGGAATTTCCAGGTGGAAAAATAGAACCTGGAGAGAGTAAAGAAACGGCATTAGCCCGTGAGTTGAAAGAAGAACTTGATATGGAGGTTGAAATAGGGGAATTATTTGAAACAGTGGAATATGATTATCCTAGTTTTCATCTGACGATGCATTGTTTTTTGTGTAAATTAAAACAGAAGGATTATGTGTTAAAGGAGCATGAAGCTGCTAAGTGGCTACTTCGCTCGGAATTGAATAGTGTTGATTGGCTTCCAGCAGATTTAGGATTAATTGCAAAATTGCAGGAATATTGACTGAGAATTATCGGTGGGAAAAGTGGTGCAAAATAGTAAAAGCAGTCGACGATTTTTGTTTGCTGGCTGCTATGGCGATGGCTAATGTTTATTGGAAAGTGTTGAATGGTACAGGAGAATGGGTTGGGGCATATTGGAGTTGGGGGATTATGATGAACAAATATAGTTTTTCGATCCAAACTGGAAAGGCATATTATTGTAATTCTATACCGGGATTTATTAGGGATGATTCTACATCCATAATTGGGCATTTGGTCAAGAAATCGTTCGATGTTAATAAGGAGCAATCTAACGCATGGGAATATCAGATATCGGAACTGCAATCTAGGCTTGAGGCGTGTGGTATAGAAGGGGATATTATTTTTGAATATGATATTGTTCGCCTTGGCAAGAGAATTGATGTTATTTTACTGATTCGTCACATGGTATTTTCGCTAGAATTTAAGAATGGCAAAAAAGTTTTTACAGTCCAAGATGCGCAACAAGCGGAAGATTATGCTTTGGATATCAAAAATTTCCATAAAGAATCTGAGGACCTGTATGTATGCCCAATTTTGATAGCAACACATGCTCCTGAATATGCAAAAGAGCAATCATTGGATTGCTATCCTGACAAACAGATTTATCTTCAGCGTGAGAATATCGAGACGGTTATTCCTAAAGTTACTAGCTTGTGTGAACGGTATGGGGATAATGAAAATATAGATTTTGCAAAGTGGTTTAATTCGCCATATTACCCTACGCCGACAATTATTTCAGCTGCTGTAGAAGCATATAGCTCACATAATTTGAGTCAAATTGCTAATTCAGAGGCAGGACAAGATAATATAAATGCTTGTGAATTAAAAATATATGAAATAATATCTTATGCAAAAGCAAATAAGAAGAAATGTGTTTGTTTTGTAACTGGTGTACCTGGCGCGGGCAAGACACTAGTGGGTTTAGATGTTGTTGCGAAAAACCTTGGCAGTGGCCGAGAAAATCTTAGTGTATATTTATCTGGCAATGGTCCCTTGGTCGAAGTATTGCGAGAAGCACTTAAACAAAGTGTTAAGGCAAAAGCCAAAGTAGATAAAAAAATAAAATTTAATAATCAAACCAAAGTTGCTATTGATACCCTTATTCAAAGTAGTTTTGCATTTAAGAGGGACAATTCTCAACATAATAGGCAAACTCCCGAAAATGTTCTCATATTTGATGAGGCACAAAGGGTTTGGAATAGAGAAAAAATGGCGCATAAGCACAATAATGCTCCAGGCATGTCTGTGAGTGAACCTCATTTGCTGTATAGCATCATGGATAGGCACACTGATTGGGCTGTCATGATTTGCTTAGTTGGCTTGGGACAAGATATTTATGATGGAGAAGTAGGAATAAATGAATGGTTCAGGTGTGGTATTGAAGATTTCCCTAGCTGGGATATGTATTATTCGCCATCAATTTTTACGCAGATAGAAGATGAAAATATTGATATAAGTGCGATTAAGAATTGTGATAGATGCCATGCAATGAACGAATTGCATTTGGAGACGTCTATTCGCTCCTTTAGGGCTGATAAGCAGTGCCAATTTGTAGATTCACTTTTAGCTAATGAGCCAGCTATGGCTAAAGATATATATGATATTATATCTAGAAAATACCCGATATACATCACTAGAGACATTCATGTTGCAAAAAAGTGGGCAAAAGCTCAAGTACGAGGTTCGCAACGGTGTGGCGTTCTTGCCTGCAGCAGTGCACAGAGGTTAAGGCCAGAAGGCATATATGTGTCTAAAGATATTGATGTTAAAAATTGGTTTCTTGCCGCAAGTAATGACTTAAGGTCATCTAATATGATGGAGGTTGTAGCTAGCGAATTTAAAGTTCAGGGGTTGGAAATAGATTGGGCAGTTGTCTGCTGGGATGCAGATCTTAGGCGTAGCAAAAATGGAAAAGAGTGGGATTATTATTCTTTTAGGGGTTCTAAATGGAATAAAAGAAGAAAGGTGGAACAACAAAGGTATTTAGTAAATTCTTATCGTGTTTTACTTACAAGGGCAAGGCAAGGAATGATAATTTTTGTTCCTAAAGGTGTTGATTGTGAAGAAGATATCACGAGAAATAGGGGATATTATGATGCTATTTACCAGTATTTATTGTCATGCGGTATTAAGGAATTGTAGTGCTAAGTGGACCTATAGGCATGAGATAATATTGCATAGGTTAAATTATTCTTAAATCTGGGGTGTTTTTATGGCTGGCGTGTTGGTTGAGGCAAAACGGCATAATAATATGTCGCATATAAAATCTAAGGATACGACGCCGGAGATAATGTTCCGTAAGGCTCTTTGGCATTGTGGCATACGCTATAGGAAAAATTATAAAAAATTGCCGGGAACGCCTGATATAGCCATTACGAAAAGAAAAATCGCCATTTTTGTGGATGGCGATTTTTGGCATGCACGGAATCATCAGGATAAGCCAGGTGAGCAAATCAAAACAAACAGGGGATATTGGGTTCCCAAGCTGTCAAGAAATGTAGAGCGTGACAAAGAAGTGAATGATGCTTTGCTAGCAGAAGGGTGGCTGGTATTGCGGTTTTGGGAAAGTGACATAAAGAAGGATGTTATGAAGTGCGTCAGGGAAATAGAGAAATATTTATAGATGGCGAGAGCATTTAATTGTACCAAAATTTTGTCATAGCGTATGGAGATTGCGATGAAAATATGGCAGGTGATATATAATGATTGATATGCAGGGCATAGTGCTGGCAGATAATGTTCAGCAGGCAGAGAGGAATTTGCAGGAACTAGATAGTGTGGATTGGGCGGAGGTTAAGGCTGAATTGGAACCTGTGGAGTTTGCCAATGCCTTCATGGATAGGGAAGGGTATTTGACCTTGGCGGAGGATGTGAAGGATTTTCCTGCTTTTTTGCAGAAGCAGTGTGAAAAAGACAAAAGTAGCCAGCGATTTTGGTTCGCTGGCCGCTATAGGGACTATTGAATATGTAAGATAGTTAT
>JAXJPW010000001.1:0-1672 GCA_036311465.1 Agathobacter sp. | reverse complement strand
GTTTACAACACTCTTTCCTTCCACCAAATCAAGAGAGAGAAGAAAGGACGCTTTGTTAAGTTCCTGAAAGTGGACTTTGACCGCGTACTGGGAGTGAAAAAATAGCAGAAATTCCAAATGACTACAGAAATTATAAAATTATTTCATGCTGAATGATTTCTGTATGTTTTCATTATTCACCTTTGCGACAGAAACAAACAGAAAACCCTAGTTATTAACAATTTAAATTTATCAAGTATGGCAGAGTGTAAAACTGTAACTCTTAGAACGCGTCCATTAAAGAATGGAATGATTTCCTTTTATTTGGATTATTATCCTGGTTATCGTGAACAAGAAACAATGAAGACTATTCGTCATGAGGGATTAAACATTTATATATATGCCAATCCCAAGAACCAACGCGAACGTGACTTCAACACCACAATGTATGAGAAGGCTGAAGCAATCCGTTGCAGACGTTATGAAGCTATCGTAAACGAACGTTATGATTTCTTCGATAAGCGAAAATTCAAAGCCGATTTTTTGGAATATTATCGAAGTCAACTTGGAAAGCATGATCAGAAATGGGGATTTGTGTATCAGCACTTCAATAATTTTGCCCATGGTAAATGTACCTTTGAAGACATTGATGTAGACTTCTGCAACAAATTCCGAGAATACTTGCTATCCGCAAAACAACTTAGACATCCCGACAGAAAGGTTACAAAGAACTCCGCTTCGGGTTATTGGTCAACATTCAGAGGTTTCTTGAAGATTCTATATCGCAGTAGAATGATCAAGACCAATGTCAATGATTATCTAGATAAAATTGAAACCGAAGATGTAATCAAAGACTATCTGAGTGTAGAAGAATTGTTTGCTCTGGCGGAGACTCCATGCAAAAAGCCCGTACTAAAGAACGCATCACTATTTTCATGTCTGACCAGTTTGCGTCTTGGTGACATCCTTTCACTTCGTTGGGAAGAGATTGTTGATTTTGCAGCTGGCGGGAAATGCGTACACACCATTTGTGAAAAGACAAAGACCGAAGACATCATTCCTATCAGCGATGAAGCTTTGGAACTCATTGGATATTCCCCCAAGAAAAAAGGTAGAGTATTTGAGGGTTTGAAAAGAAGTTGGGTTCAACAGCCAATGAAAGAATGGATTCGTTCGGCTGGTATTACCAAGCACATAACCTTTCACTCCTACCGCAGAACATTTGCTACCCTTCAAGGTGCAGCTGGAACAGACATCCGTACCATACAAAGTATGATGGCCCACAGGAGTATTACAACTACCCAGAGATATATGAAACCTGTGGATAGTAACAAACGTGAAGCAAGTAACAAAATATCATTGACTAGAAAGGAATAAAGGTCATAAATCTACGATTAAAATGCCCTAAGTATGACTTATAGTACCATTTTAGAGTACCATTTCATACTTTGGGCTATTTTTTGTTAAAATTCGAACGATTTATTGCAGTTAATTATCACCATTGAGAAACAGTAAATAATTTTGTGATAAATAACAACATTAAATATCAACAGACTATGGCAAATTATATTCAAATTCGAGCAAAAAAAGCAAGTGATGTAATCGGAGCAGGCGTAATCTCCTATGCTTTAATTGGAAGTATTTTACTCTATAAATTCCATATAAATTTAATGGAATATACAACACCTATCAT